>CAZTXP010000019.1:0-5591 GCA_964617355.1 uncultured Enterobacteriaceae bacterium | reverse complement strand
GCGCTGGCAAAATCCTGAGATGGCCGTCGAGACCGATCGACTGATCTCCGCGAAGCCCGCCTCGGTGCAGGAGGAGCGCATCGAGAACTCGCTGCGCCCGGCGCTGCTCGCCGAGTACGTCGGCCAGCAGAAGGCGCGCGGGCAACTCGAGATCTTCATCCAGGCCGCGCGCGGGCGCAGCGAGGCGCTCGACCACGTGCTGCTCTTCGGCCCGCCCGGCCTCGGCAAGACGACGCTCGCGCACATCGTCGCACGCGAGATGGGCGTGAACCTGCGCCAGACCTCGGGCCCGGTGCTCGAGCGCCCCGGCGACCTCGCCGCGCTGCTCACCAACCTCGAGCCGCGGGACGTGCTCTTCATCGACGAGATCCACCGCCTGTCGCCGGTGGTCGAGGAGATCCTCTACCCGGCGCTCGAGGACTACCAGATCGACATCATGATCGGAGAAGGGCCGGCGGCGCGCTCGATCAAGCTCGACCTGCCGCCGTTCACGCTGGTCGGCGCGACCACGCGCGCGGGCATGCTCACCAACCCGCTGCGCGACCGCTTCGGCATCGTCGCTCGGCTGGAGTTCTACAGCGTCGACGAGCTCTCGGCGATCGTGCGCCGCTCGGCGAAGCTGCTCGAGGTGAAGCTCGCCGACGAGGGCGCTTCCGAAATCGCACGCCGCTCGCGCGGCACGCCGCGCATCGCCAATCGACTCTTGCGCCGAGTGCGCGACTACGCGCAGGTGAAGGCCGACGGCGTCGTCACCAAGGCGGTGGCCGACGCGGCGCTGCAGATGCTCGACGTCGACGCGCTCGGCTTCGACGTCATGGACCGCAAGCTCCTGCTCGCCGTGATCGAGAAGTTCACGGGCGGCCCGGTCGGCCTCGACAATCTCGCGCACGCGATCGGCGAGGACGTCGACACCATCGAGGACGTGCTCGAGCCCTACCTCATCATGCAGGGCTACCTGCAGCGCACGCCGCGCGGCCGCGTCGCCACGCTCGCGGCCTACCGGCACTTCGGCATCGTCGCGCCGGCCGAGCCGCGCGACCTGCTCTCGCCCGAGGGCCGCGCGGAATGACGGAACCCGCCGCCGCGCCGCAGGACGAAGCCCGCGCGACGGCATTCTGGGAATCGGTGCACGCTGCGTCGCCGCGCGCCATCGTGACCCTCGTCCTGGTGGCGCTGAACATCGCGGTATTCGGCGCGTTGCTCCTGAAGGGCGCCGGCGCCTTCCGCACCAGTCCCGAGCTGCTGCTGCGCTTCGGCGCCAATTTCGCGCCCTCGACGCAGGATGGCGAGCCGTGGCGCCTCCTTGCCTACATGTTCCTTCACTACGGCGCGGTGCACCTCGGCTTCAACCTGTGGGCATTGTGGGACGCAGGTCGCATCGTGGAGCGGCTCTACGGCAGCGTCGCGTTCCTCGGGCTCTTCCTCTTCGCCGGCGTCTGCGGCGGGCTCGCCAGCCTGTGGTGGAACGGGCCGCGTGCGGTCAGCGCCGGCGCGTCGGCCGCGGTGTTCGGCGTCTACGGCGCGCTCTTCGGCTACGTGGTGCTGCGGCGGCGCGCGATCCCGCGCGAGGTGCTGGGCAGCATCGGCGCGAGCGCTGCGGTGTTCATCGCGTTCTCGCTCTTCATCGGCACAGTGGTGAGCGGCATCGACAATGCCGCGCACCTCGGCGGGCTCGCGGGCGGATTCGTCCTCGGCATGGTGCTCGCGCCGGCGCCCGCGACGGGGCGGCGGCGCATCGTCCAGTCCCTCGTGGCGCCCGCGCTGGCCGCGGGCGTGGTCGCGGCAGCCTGGGCGCTGCTGCCCGTGCCCGCCTACCTGCACCGGGACCAGGCCGCCGCGGAGGCGGCGATGCGCGCGTTCCTCGATCGCGAGGCCGAGACCGTGCGCCTCGCGCGCACCGTGCTCGACCCGCTGAAGCGCGGCGAACTGACGCCTGAGATTGCCGCGGACCGGCTGGAGTCCGAGGTGGTGCCGAAGTGGGACGCGGCGCACAAGGCGCTGTCGGCGATCAAGGTGTCCGAGGCCGCGCCGGCCGCGCCGCGGCTGAAGCTGATGTTGCGCTACACCGCGGTGCGGCGCGAAATGCTCACCGAACTCGCGCAGGGGCTGCGCCACGACGACGCGACCCGGCTCGGGAACGCGAACCGCCTGGCCGCCGAGAGCCACAAGCTGCTGGACGACCTGCAGCGCACGGCACGCAAGCCGTGATCGCGCTCGCGTAACCCGAAGCGCCGTCTCGCGCGTTGAACCCGGGAAGGACGAGGCCGATGCAGACTCCCGACAGCCGACGCTGCGCCATCCCGGTGCGCGTGTACTACCAGGACACCGATGCCGGCGGCGTGGTGTTCCACGCCCAGTACCTCGCCTTCATGGAGCGCGCGCGGACCGAGCTGCTGAACGACGCCGGCATCGACCTTGCCCGGCTCGCCGACGACACCGGCACGATCTTCTTCGTGCACGAGATCGCGATCCGCTACGACCGACCGGCGCTGCTGAACGAGCGCCTGACGGTGACTGCCGAGGTCGCTACAATGGGCCGGGCGAGCTTCGTGTTCCGCCAGCGCGTGGAACGAAACGGCGAGCTTCTGGTCGAAGCCGACGTGCACGTCGCCACGGTGCACCGCGAAACGCGCAAGCCCGTACGGATGCCCGCCGTGCTGGCGCAGGCCTTCAAGAACAACGCCGCGGGAGCAGCATGAACGTCACGCAGGACATGGAAATCTGGACGCTCGTCGCGAACGCGTCCATCGTCGTCAAGGCCGTGATGGCGCTGCTCCTCGCGGTGTCGTTCATGTCCTGGATGTTCATCTTCCGCAAGTTCTTCGCCATCCGGCGCGCGCGCGAGCAGACCGACGTCTTCGAGCGCGAGTTCTGGAGCGCGAGCGACCTCGCGCTGCTTTACCAGGGCGCGGTGAACAACCGCCACACCATCGGCAGCCTGGAGCGCATCTTCGAGGCCGGCTACCGCGAGTTCACGAAGCTGCGCGGCCAGCGCGGCACCGACCCGAGCACCATGGTCGACGGTGCGCGGCGCGCGATGCGCGCCACCTTCCAGCGCGAGATGGACATCCTCGAGCGCCACCTCGCGTTCCTCGCCTCCACCGGCTCGGTGAGCCCGTACGTGGGCCTGTTCGGCACCGTGTGGGGAATCATGCACGCGTTCCGCAGCCTCGCGAACGTGCACCAGGCGACGCTCGCTCAGGTCGCGCCCGGCATCGCCGAGGCGCTGGTCGCCACCGCGATCGGCCTCTTCGCCGCGATTCCCGCGGTGGTGGCCTACAACCGCTACTCGCACGACATCGATCGCCTCTCCATCCGATTCGAGAGCTTCATGGAGGAGTTCTCGAACATCCTGCAGCGGCAGGCTCGCTAGACGATGCCCGGCCTGCACCGCAAGCGCGCGCCGATGGCCGAGATCAACGTCGTGCCGTACGTCGACGTCACGCTGGTGCTGCTCGTGATCTTCATGGTCACCGCGCCGCTGGTCACGCCGGGCGTGGTCGACCTGCCCTCGGTCGGCAAGTCCTCGAATGCGCCAGTGGCGCCGATCGAAGTGATCGTGAAGGAGGACCAGACGCTCGTCTTGCGCGTGCGCGACGCGAAGGGCGCCTCGGGCGAGGAGCGCAAGCTCGCCAAGGGCGAGCTCGCCGGCGCGATCCGCGAGCTGCAGGCGAAGAACCCGGAGCAGCCGGTGGTGATCGCCGCCGACAAGGCCGTGCGCTACGAAGCCGTGCTGAACGTCATGGACGAACTGCAGAAGCAGTCCGTGAAGCGCGTCGGCCTGATGGTGAAGCCCGCGCAGTAGGGCGCGCATGAGCCTCGCGGCCGACGCGGCGATCTTCGAGGAGCGCGACGAGCCCGGCCTCGCCCGGTCGATCGCGCTCGCGCTGGCGGTGCACGTGATGCTCGGCCTCGTGCTGTTCTTCGGCGTGCGCTGGCAATCGAAGCCGCCCGAGACCATCGCGGTCGAGCTGTGGGTGCCGCCGCCACCGGTGGCCGTGGTCGAGCCGCCGAAGCCGCTGCCCAAGGTCGAGCCGCCATCCGCGCCGAAGCCCGAACCCGTGGTGGAGAAGCCGGACATCGCGCTGAAGGCGCCGCCGAAGCCGAAACCCGAGCCGGAGAAGAAGAAGGCCGAGCCGCCCAAGCCGAAGCCGGAGCCGCCAAAGGCGAAATCCGAGCCGCCGAAGGCGAAGCCGGAGCCGACGAAACCCGTCGTGCGCGATGATCCGTTCAAGAAGCAGATGATGGAGCAACTCGCCCGCGAGCAGAACGCGATCAACGTCGACCGGGAGCGCACGCGCGTGCTGGGCGAGCTCACCGCGTCTGCGGACGCGAAGGGCATCGCCGACTGGGTCGCGAAGGTGCGCGCCAAGATCCGCGGCAACATCTTCCTGCCGCCCGACCTCAAGGGCAATCCCGAGGCCGTGTTCGACGTCGTGCAGCTGCCGACCGGCGAAGTGCTGTCGGTGAAGCTGAAGCGATCGAGCGGGGTGCCCGCGCTCGATGCCGCTATCGAGCGCGCGATCCTGAAGTCGTCGCCGTTGCCCAAGCCCGACAGGAACGAGCTCTTCCAGCGGAACTTCGAGCTCAAATACCGGCCACAGGACTGAATGCATATAATTCCGACCATGAGAAAGCTCGTCGCGGCGTTCCTCCTCTTCGTGGCCGCGTGCGCAGCGCACGCGCAGCTGTCGATCGAAGTCACCGGCGCCGGCGCGAACCGCATCCCGATCGCCGTCGCGCCGTTCGCGGGCGAAGGCGCCGTCGCCCCCGGCATCTCGGCCATCGTGCGCGCCGACCTCGAGAGGAGCGGCCTGTTCCGCTCGCTGCAGTTGCCGCCGTTCACGCCGCCGCTCACCGAGGCCGCGGCGGTCAACTACCCCGAGTGGAAGTCGCGCCTCGCCGACGCGCTCGTCCTCGGCTCGGTCGCCGCGCGGCCCGACGGCCGCTTCGAGGTGCGCTTCAAGCTGCACGACGTGGTGAAGGGCGCCGACCTCTCGGGGGTCGCCTACACGCTCACGCGCGAACAGATGCGCGCCACCGCGCATCGCATCTCGGACTTCATCTACGAGAAGCTCACCGGCGAGAAGGGCGTGTTCTCGACGCGCATCGCCTACGTGGTGAAGCGCGGGCCGAACTACGAGCTGCAGGTGGCCGACGCCGACGGCGCCGGCGAGGAGACCGCGCTGAAGTCCTTCGAGCCGATCATCTCGCCCGCGTGGTCGCCCGACGGCCGGCGCATCGCCTACGTGTCCTTCGAGAACAAGAAGCCGGTGGTCTACGTGCACTCGCTGCTCGACGGCAAGCGCCACGTGGTGGCGAACTTCAAGGGCTCGAACTCCGCGCCGGCGTGGTCTCCCGACGGCACGCGCATCGCGGTGGCGCTGTCGCGCGACGGCGGCTCGCAGCTCTTCGTGGTCAACGCCGACGGCAGCGGCGTGCGGCGCCTCTCGAGCAGCTCGGGCATCGACACCGAGCCGCGCTTCTCGCCGGATGGGCAATCGATCTACTTCACCTCCGACCGCGGCGGCAGCCCGCAGATCTACCGCATGGGCGCCAACGGCGGCGACGCGCAGCGCGTGACCTTCGAC
>CAZTXP010000018.1:0-26157 GCA_964617355.1 uncultured Enterobacteriaceae bacterium | reverse complement strand
CACCATGAACAGCCGCGTCGCCGCGATCGGCGACGGCATGGCGTTCGCAGGCCCCGCGTTCACCGTCGAGGTGCGCGGCGGCGACAACCTGCTGCTGCACGCGGCGCTGAACCTCGCGAAGCCCGGCGACGTCATCGTCTGCGACGGCAAGGACGACATGAGCTGCGCGCTGATGGGCGCGCTGATGATGAACCACGCCAAGGCGATCGGCCTCGCCGCGGTCGTCATCGACGGCGCGATCCGCGACGTCGCCGAACTGCGTGAGCTCGGCTTCCCGGTGTACGCGTCGGGCGCGAACCCGAATGGGCCGACCAAGGCGACGCCGGGGCGCATCGGCTGGCCGGTGTCCTGCGGCGGCGCGACCGTGCATCCCGGCGACCTAGTGGTCGGCGACGACGACGGCATCGTGGTGATCGAGCGCGCGCGCGTCGCGTCGCTGCTGCCGCTCGCGGCGAAGAAGGTGGCCGACGAGGACGCGCGCATGGCCGACATCCGCGCGAAGAAGAACCTCAAGCAGGGCTGGCTCGAGCCGGCGCTGCGCGCGGCCGGCATGCTGAAGGACGGCGAGTCGCTGTGAACGCGCGCGCCGCGCTGGTCGTGGCGCTCGCGGGCGTCGCCGTCGCCCATGCGTCGCCGTCGGCGGCGCAGGGCGCGTTCCCGTCGAAGCCGGTGCAGGTGGTGGTGCCGAATCCCCCGGGTGGCTCGAACGACATCTTCGCGCGCGCGCTGTCCAAGCGCCTCGCCGAGGCCTGGGGCAAGCCGGTGGTGGTCGAGAACAAGCCGGGCGCGAGCGCCTCGGTCGGCGCGGCGTACGTGGCGAAGGCGGCCGCCGACGGGCACACGCTGCTCGTGGTCTCGTCGTCGTTCGCCACCAACGCGGCCGTGCAGAAGCACCAGCCCTTCGATTCGGTGAAGGACTTCGCGCCGGTGGCGATGCTCGGCAAGGGGCCGTTCATCCTTGGCGTCGCGAACGCGCTGCCGGCGAAATCGGTCGCGGAACTCCTCGCGCTCGCGAAGGCGAAGCCCGGCGCGCTCAACTACGCGTCTTCCGGCCCGGGCAGCATCAACCAGTTCGCCACCGAGCTCTTCAAGTCGGCCGCGGGCGTGCAGATGACGCACGTGCCGTACAAGGGCATGAATGCCGCGGTGGGCGATCTCGTCGGCGGCCACGTCGACGTGCTGATCGCGAGCGTGCCGTCGATCCTGTCGGCGGTACGCTCGGGCAAGGTGCGCGCGCTCGGCGTGACGAGCGCGACGCCGTCGGCCGCGGCGCCGGGACTGCCGGCGATCGCGCAGTCCGGCGTGCCCGGCTACGCGGCCGAGATCTGGTGGGGCGTGCTCGCGCCCGCGGGCGTGCCGGCGCCGGTGGTGGCCGCGATCAACGCCGAGGTCAACCGTGCGCTCGGCGCGAAGGAGCTGGCGGACTTCCTGCTGAACGAGGGCGCCGAGCCTTCGCCGATGGGTGCCGACGCGTTCGCGGCCTTCCTGCGCGCCGACATCGAGCGCTGGCGCAAGCTCGCGGCGAGCGCCGGCATCCGCGCGGACTGAGCCGTTGGCCAAGCCCGCGAAGCGCGACTACACCCCCGGTGTGCGCGGTCCGCTCGAGGGCGTGCGCGTGCTGGACCTCTCGCGCCTCGTCGCCGGCAACACGCTGACCCAGGTGCTGGGCGACTTCGGCGCCGAGGTGATCAAGGTCGAGCCGCCCGAGGGCGACACGCTGCGCGCGTGGAATGTCGAGGGCGTGGCCACCAACTGGAAGCTCTACGCGCGCAACAAGAAGAGCCTCGCGCTCGACCTGCGCCGCCCCGAGGCGATCGACCTCGTGAAGCGCCTCGCCGCGAACTCGGCGGTGTTCGTCGAGAGTTTCCGCCCCGGCACGCTGGAGGCCATGGGCCTCGCGCCGGAGACGTTGCTGGCGGCGAACCCGAAGCTCGTGGTCGTGCGCATCTCGGGCTGGGGACAGGACGGACCGTATCGCCGCCGGCCGGGTTTCGGCACGCTGATCGAGGGCATGAGCGGGTTCGCGTCCATGAACGGCTTCGCCGACCGCGAGCCGGTGCTGCCGCCGATGTACCTCGCCGACACCATGGCCGGCCTGTACGGCTCGACCGCGGTGATGATCGCGCTGCGCGAGGTCGAAGCGCGCGGCGGCAAGGGCCAGGTGATCGACCTGCCGCTGCTCGATCCGCTCTTTGCGGTGCTCGGGCCGCAGGCGGCGAACTACCGGATCACCGGGCGCGTGAAGCCGCGCACCGGCAGCCGCTCGACGAACGCCGCGCCTAGGAACGCCTACCGCTGCAAGGACGGGCGCTACGTCGGCCTTTCGGCCTCGACGCAGAAGATGACCGAGCGCCTGTTCCGCGCCATCGGCCGCGCCGACCTCGTCGACGACCCGCGCTACCGCACCAACGCCGAGCGCGTGAAGCGCACCGAGGAACTCGACGCGATCATCGGCAGCTTCGTCGCCGAGCGTACGCAGGCGGAGAACGTCGCGTTCTTCGAGGCCGCCGAGGTCACCATCGGCCCGATCTACGACATTTCGCAGATCGTCGAGGACCCGCACGTGCTCGCGCGCGAGCTGGTGGCCGACTATCCGGACGACGAAATGGGCGCGTTCCCGATGCATCACGTGGTGCCGCGCCTGTCCGGCACGCCCGGTTCGGTGCGCACGCCCGCGCCGCGGCTCGGCGAGCACAACCGCGACCTGCTCGCGGCGATCGGTGTCGACGACGAGGCGTATGCTGCGCTCCTGTCCTCGGGCGTGGTGCATGAGGGCGCGCCCGCCCAAGGGGGGAAGGCCGCATGAAGCCGGGATTGCCCGTCTGGCGTTCGCTGCTGTACGTGCCGGCGAACGTCGACAAGTACGTCGACAAGGCGCACGAGCGCGGCGCCGACTGCATCCAGCTCGACCTCGAGGACAGCGTCCCCGCCGCCGAGAAGGAGCGCGCGCGCACGCTGGTGCCGGCGGCGGCGAAGCGCGTGCGGCGCGGCGGCGCGGACGTCATCGTGCGCATCAACCGGCCCTTGTCGCTGGCGGTGCGCGACCTCGAGGCCTGCGTCGGGCCGGACGTCGACGGCTTCGCGATCACCAAGGTCGAGGGGCCGGATCACCTGCGCCTGCTCGACGAGCTGGTATCCGAACTGGAGGCCAGGCGCGGCATCGCGCACGGGCGCACGAAGTTCCTCGCCATGATCGAGACGCCGTCGGCGTATTTCCGCATGACCGAGATCGCGGGTGCGGTCGAGCGCACGGTGGCGATGAACATCGGCGGCGAGGACTTCGCCCTCGAATCGGGCATGGCGCCGGTCGAGGAGACGCTGCTCCTGCCCAAGCAGCAGATGATCTTCGCGGCGCGCGCGGCGGGCATCATGCCGATGGGTTTCATCGCCAGCGTCGCGGGCTTCGGCGACTGGCCGGCGTTCCGCGCGATGGTGGCGCGCTCGCGTCAGTTCGGCTTCATGGGCGCGAGCTGCATCCACCCGGGGCAGGTGCCGATCGTGAACGAGGGCTACACGCCCGCCGCCGAGGAGGTCGCCTACGCGAGGCGCGTGATCGACGGGAACGCCGCGGCCGAGGCCGCGGGCCGCGCCTCGTTCGCGATCGACGGCAAGATGATCGACGTGCCGGTGGTCGAGCGCGCGCGGCGGCTGCTCGAGCGCCATGCGGCCATCGAGCGGCGTGAAGCGGCGAAGAAGGCCGCGGCTTGAGCTTCGCGCGCGCCGCATCCTTCCTCTTCCTGGTGGCGCTCGCGCTCGTCGCGCGCGCGCAGGCCACCGACGCGCCGGCGCTGTGGAAGGTCGAGGGTGCGAAGGCGCCGATGTACCTGTTCGGTTCGATGCACCTGCTGCCGCCGGGCGTGGGCTGGCGTACCGAGTCCGTGCGGCAGGCGCTCGCGACCACCGAGGTAGTGGTGTTCGAAACCGACATCGATGCGCTGGCCGACGGCCGTCGCATCGGTTCGCTGGTGCGCCAGCACGGCCTGCTGGGGGAAGGGCGCGTGCTGAACGATGCAATCCCCGCGGAGACGCGGCGCGCATTCGAGGCTCTCGCCACCGAGTTCGGCCTGCCGCCCTCGGGATTCGCGTCGATGCGACCGTGGCTCGCGGCGGTGACGCTCAGCATGCGCTTCATGGCGCGGCAGGGCAGCGAGACCGGCCTCGGCGTCGACCAGCAGCTGAACGAGTGGGCGCGCTCGCAGGGCCGCATCCGCGCGTCGCTCGAGCCGCTGGAATCGCAGATCCGCATGTTCGCCGACCTTGCGCCCGACGAGGAGGCGGAATTCCTCGCCGTGACGCTGCGCCAGATCCGCGAGACGCCGCAGATCCTCGGCGACCTGCTCGCCGCGTACCGGCGCGGGGACCTCGAGGCGCTCGAGCGCACCGTGAACCTCGGCATGGACGAGTTCCCGGGCCTGAGGAAGCGCATGCTGGCGGATCGCCACGAGCGCTGGTTGCCGCAGATCGAGCGCATGATGACCGAGCCGCGCACGCACTTCATCGTCGTCGGCGCGGCGCATCTCGCCGGGCCGGACAGCGTCGTGGCGCTGCTGCGCGCGAAGGGCGTGCGCATCGAGCGCGTCGAGTGATCGAGGGGGGGACGGAAGGCATGAAGAGGCTCGAAGGCAGGGTGGCGCTGGTCTCCGGGGGCGCGCGTGGCATCGGCGCCGCGACCGCGCGGCGGCTTGCGTCGGAAGGCGCGCAGGTCGTCATCGGCGACCTGCTCGACGATCCAGGGCGGCGCACTGCCGCCGAAGTCGGCGGCGAGTACGTGCATCTCGACGTCACGCGGGAGGACGACTGGCAGTCGGCTTGCGCGGCGGCGAAGGCGCGCTTCGGCGGCCTCGACATCCTCGTCAACAACGCCGGCATCGTGCTGCCCTCGACGATGGAGGAGACCTCGCTCGCGGAATGGCGCAAGGTCCATGCGGTGAACGTCGAGGGCGTGTTCCTCGGCGCGAAGGCCTGCCTGCCGCTGCTGGTGGAGCGCGGGCCGCGCTGGAAGGGCGGCGCGGCGATCGTGAACCTGTCGTCGATCGCCGGGCTGGTGGGCTCGCCGCGCATGCCGGCCTACAGCGCCTCGAAGGGCGCGGTGCTGCTCTTCACCAAGTCGCTCGCGCTCGAATGCGGGCAGAAGGGCCACCGCGTGCGCGTGAATGCCGTGCACCCCGGCGTCGTCGACAGCGACATGGGGCAGGTGGTGGTCGAGATCGTGAAGACCCGGCAGGCGCAGGACGAAGCGGGCGCGCGCGCTGCTCGCGTCGCAGCATCCGATCGGGCGCATCGGCCAGCCCGACGACATCGCCGCGGGCATCGCCTACCTCGTGTCCGATGACGCGGCGTTCGTCACCGGCTCGAGCCTCGTCATCGACGGCGGCTATACCGCGCAATGAAGCGCATCCTCCTCACGGCCCTCGTGCTCCTTGCCGGGGCGCCCGCCGTCGCGCAGGAGACATGGCCGTCGAAGCCCGTGCGCTGGATCGTCGCCTACGCGCCGGGCGGGTTCGGCGACATCCGCGCGCGCAAGATCGGCGCCGAGCTCTCGAAGTCGCTCGGCCAGCCGGTCGTGATCGAGAATCGCGCCGGGGCGGGCGGCGTGGTCGGCACCGACGCGGTGGCGAAGGCGGCGCCGGACGGCTACACCATCGGCATGGGCAACTTCGCCGCGCTGTCGGTGAACGTGTCGTTGATGAGGAAGCTGCCCTACGACGTCGCGCGCGATTTCGCGCCGGTGGTGCTGCTGGAGCGCAGCCCGCTCTTCCTGATGGCGGGACCGGCGCTGCCGGCGACGAGCCTGAAGGACGTGCTCGACGCGGCGCGTGCCAATCCGGGCAAGCTCGGTTTCGGCTCCTCCGGCATCGGAGGCGCGCACCACCTCTCGGGCGAGATGCTCAAGCTGCAGACCGGCATCGACATCGTGCACATCCCGTACAAGGGCGGGGCCCCGGCGGCGGCAGACCTGCTCGCCGGCCACCTGCCGATGATGTTCGAGATGGGCTACGCGGCGATGCCGTCGATCCGTTCCGGCAAGGCGCGCGCGATCGCGGTCACCGCGGCCGAGCGCCTGCCGCTCGCGCCCGAGGTGCCAACGATGGCGGAATCCGGCCTGCCGGGCTTCGAGGTGTACAACTGGCAGGGCGTGGTGGTGCCGGCGGCGACGCCGCGCGCGATCGTCGAGCGCCTGAACCGCGAGCTGAACGCCATCCTCGCGCGTCCCGAGCAGCGCGAGGCGCTCTCGCAGCTCGCGAGCCAGCCGGCAGGCGGCACGCCCGAGGGCTTCCGCGACTTCATCCGCGCCGAGACCGCGAAGTGGGCGCGCGTGGTGCGCGAAGCGAAGATCCAGCAGGAGTAGGAGGAGAACCATGATGCGTTCGATCGTCGCCATGCTGGCCCTGCTCGCGAGCACGCTCGCGGGCGCGCAGGCGTTTCCGTCGAAGCCGGTGAAGATGCTGGTCGGGTTCCCGCCCGGGGGCGGGCTCGACTTCACCACGCGGCTGATCGCGCAGCACATGGCCGAGGGCCTCGGGCAGCCAGTGGTGGTCGAGAACCGGCCCGGCGCCGCCGGCGTGCAGGCGCTCGGCGAGGTGGCGCGCGCCACGCCCGACGGCTACACGCTGATCGTCGGCAACGTCGGCCCGATGGCGCTGGCGCCGAACATGATGGCGCAGAGGCCCTACGACCCGGTGCGCGACTTCACCGCGATCGGGCAGGTCGTCGTCACGTACTTCATCGCCACGGTGCCGGCGAACCACCCGGCGAACTCGATGCGCGAGTTCCTCGACTGGGCGAAGAAGTCCGACGGCAAGGGCAACTTCGCCTCCGGCGGCAACGGCTCGATCACGCACCTGAACGGCGAGCTGCTGAACCAGGTCGGCGGCGTGAAGCTCGCGCACGTGCCGTACAAGGGCACCGCGCCGGCGATGACCGACCTGATCGCCGGCCAGACGCACTACCTCTGCGACATCCTGTCGGTGCTCGGCCCGCAGGTCGCGGCCGGCAAGCTGAAGGCGCTCGCGGTCACGGGGCCGCAGCGCGACGCCGCGTTCCCGAACGTGCCGACGATGCGCGAGGCCGGCTATCCGGGGCTCGACACCGCCGGCTGGCAGGGGCTCGTCGGCCCGGCCGGCATGCCGAAGGACGTGGTGGCGCGCATCGCCGCGGAACTGAAGCGCGCGCTCGCCAAGCCCGAGGTCCGCGAGCGCTTCGCGAAGGCCGGCACGCCGGTGCTGGAACGCGGCCCCGAGGAGTTCGCCCAGTTCATCCGCGCAGAGAACGAGCGCTGGCTGCCGATCATCAAGGCCTCCGGCGCGAAGATCGAGTAGCGCGCTAGCGCGTGCGGCCGCCGCGGCGGAATCCGTTCCACACCGCGTCGTAGCCCTTCTGCAGTTCCGGCGCGGCGAGCGCGGCCTTCGTCGGTCGGAATACCCAGCGCGACTCCCACATGAAGGCGAGCGTGTGGTCGATCTTGTGCGGCGCAAGCGCTGCATTCGATGCCTTGTCGTAGGTCGCGGCGTCGGGGCCGTGCGGCTGCATGCAGTTGTGCAGCGAGATGCCACCGGGCACGAAGCCTTCCGCCTTGCCGTCGTACGCGCCGCGCACGAGGCCCATCAGCTCGCTCATCACGTTGCGGTGGAACCAGGGCGGACGGAAGGTGTCCTCGGCCACCATCCAGCGCGGCGGGAAGATGACGAAGTCGCAGTTCGCCACGCCCGGCTGTCCTGAAGGCGAGGTCAGCACCGTGAAGATCGACGGGTCGACGTGGTCGAAGGTGACGGTATTCACCGCGAGGAAGCGCGCGAGGTCGTACTTGTACGGCGCGTAGTCGCCATGCCAGGCGACGACGTCGAGCGGCGATGCGCGCAGCTCCGTGGTCCACAGCTTGCCGAGGAACTTGCACGCCAGCTCGCAGCGCCCGGCCTTGTCCTCGCAGGCCGCGACCGGGTAGAGGAAGTCGCGCACCTGCGCGAGGCCCTGCGAGCCGATCGGCCCGAGTTCGGGCAACCGGAACGGCGCGCCGTAGTTCTCGCACACGTACCCGCGCGAAGGTTCGCTCACCTGCACCTTGAATTTCACGCCGCGCGGCACGACTGCGATCTCGCCGGGCGCGACCTCCAGCCGGCCCAGTTCGGTGAAGAGGCCGATCGCACCGTGCTGCGGCACGAACATCATCTCGCCGTCCGCGTTGACGAAGTAGCGGTCGGTCATCGAGCGGTTGGCGCGATACACGTGCACCGCGAGGCCCGATTGCGCATCGGCGCTGCCGGAGCCGGCGATGGTCACGAGGCCGTCGAGGAAGTCCGTCGGCTTCACCGGGATCGGCAGCGGATTCCAGCGCAGGCGATTCGGCGGCGCGTCGACCTCGTCGAACGGACCGGAACGCAACAGTCCTTGGGCGGCCTTGCGATACGGCGCCTGCATCGCGCTTGGCCGCAGCCGGTAGGTCCACGTGCTGAGGTTCTCCGAGCGCGGCGCCGTGAAGGCGGTCCCGCTGATGACTTCGGGGTACAGGCCGAGCGCCGGCTTCTGCGGCGAATTGCGACCGACCGGCAGCGCGCCCTTCACGGCCTCGGTCGAGAACGTATTGCCGAATCCACCCTGGTAGGCGAGCTTCGCGGATCGTGCGGGTTTGCGGGCCATGCGGGATCTCCTGCTGCTGCCTTGCGTTGGAGGATACAACGCGCCTTCAGGCGCAGGCGTCGATGGATTTCGCCAAGGCAATGTCCAGGCTGGTCAGTCCGCCCGCATCATGGGTGGACAGCACGATCTCGACGCGGTCGTAGACGTTGGACCACTCCGGGTGGTGGTCCATCCGTTCGGCTGCGAGCGCGACGCGCGTCATGAACGCGAAGGCCTCGCCGAAGCCGGAAAAGCGGAAGCGCTTGCGGATGGCGTCGCGGCCGGACACGAGTTCCCAGCCGGGAAGCGATGCGAGCGCGGCGTCGCGCGCGGCGTCGGACAGTCGTGCAGGTCGGGCCATCGCCTAGCGATTCACCATCGACGGCAGCCAGGTCGCGAGCATCGGCACGAGCGCGATCACGAGCATGCGGATGCAGTCCGCGACGATGAACGGCGAGATGCCGCGCACGATGGTGCCCAGCGGCAGCTGCGCCACCGACTGGATGACGAACAGGTTGATGCCCACCGGCGGCGCGATCATGCCGATCTCGCAGACGGTGACGAACATGACGCCGAACCAGATCGGGTCGAAGCCGAGCGCGACGACTAGCTTGAACACCGGGCCGACCGTGAGCAGCATCATCGCCAGCTCGTCCATCAGCGCACCGAGGATGATGTACATCACCATCAGGAGGAGCATGATCGCCCAGCGGTTCCAGCCGGTGGCCTTGACCGCGGCGATCAGCTGGTCGGTGAGACCGGTCGAATCGATGAAGTAGTTGAAGATGCCGGCGCCGATCAGGATGGTGAAGATCATGCCGGTGGTCAGCGCGGTCTCGCGCATCGCGGCGAAGAAGCCCTTCGCGTCCATCGTACGGCCCAGGAGCGAGATCGCCACGGCGCCGAACGCGCCTACGGCCGCGGCCTCGGTGGGCGAGAAGAATCCGTCGTACATGCCGCCCAGCACGATGGCGAAGAGCAGCAGCACCTTCCACACCGAGCGCAGCGACGCCGCGCGCTGCGGCCACGTCGAGCGCGGCGCGGGCGGGCCGAGCGCCGGGTTGCGCTTCGTCGACCACCATACCGCGCCCATGTAGAGCAGCATGCCGAGGATACCCGGCAGGACGCCCGCGGCGAACAGCTTGCCGATCGACTGCTCGGTCATCAGGCCGTAGATCACGAACAGGATCGACGGCGGGATCATCACGCCGAGCGTGCCGCCCGCGGCCACGCACGCCGACGCAAGGCGGTCGTCGTAGTTCATGCGCCGCATCTCGGGCATCGCCACGCGGCCCATCGTCGCCGCGGTGGCGATCGCCGAGCCGCAGACCGCGCCGAAGATCGCGCAGGCGCCGATGGTCGCCATCGCGAGGCCGCCGCGCAGGTGGCCGATGAACGCGGTCACCGTGTCGTAGAGGCTCTTCGACAGGCCGCCGTACGCGGCGAACACGCCCATCATGACGAAGAGCGGGATCACCGTCAGCCCCGCGGGGAACGCGGACTCGAACGGCGCGCGCCCGAGCACGAAGCCGAGCGTGCTCCAGCCGTTGAACATCCCGTAGCCGACGGCGCCGACCACGCCCATCGAGATCGCCACCGGCACGCGCAACGCGATCAGCGCGAGCACGGCGACGAAGCCGAGCGTCCCCGCCCATCCCCCGCTCATCGCGACCCCGCCGGTCCGTAGGCGGCGGCGAGTCCGTACTTCAGCGCCAGCAGCAGCGTGGCGGCGATCGACACCGTGGTGCCGAACAGCATTGGCGCCCAGTACACCGCCATCGGGATGCCGAGCGTCTGCGAGCGGTCGCCGTTGCCGACCTGGACGAGCGCCTGGCCGGCCGAGTGCCATGCGATCGCCGCGAGCAGCAGCGCGCACAGCACCTGCACCGCGCAGCGCAGCCCGGCCAGCGGGCGCGGCGGCAGCCGGTCGGTGATGAAGTCCACCGTGATGTTCGACTCGCGCAGGAAGGCGATCGGCAGCACGCAGAACACGCACGCGATCTGCGCCAGCTGCTCGATGTCGATCGTGCCCTTGATCGAGAAGCCGAGCGCCTTGCGCGCGACGATGTCGGCCATCACCACCAGCATGGCCGACATCAGCGCCAGCACGCCGGCGAGCGCCAGCCGGTCAAGCCAGCGATCGGCCGTGCGCTCGACTTGCGACAAGCGGAATGGCCGGTCCGGCTACTTCTTCGCGAGCGCGGCCTGCTTCTGCCGCATCTCGTCGAGGATGGCCTTCGGCTTGGCGATGCCGGCCTTCTCGAGTTCCGCCAGCAGCCCGTCGGTCACGGGCTGAAGCTGCGCGCGCCACTTCTCGCGCTGCTCGTTCGACACCGAGACGATGACGTTGCCGCGCGGCTTCACCGCGTCGATGCCGGCCTGGTCCCACTTGTTCCACCATTCGCCGAAGCGGTTCACCATCGCGGCGCCGGTGGTGTCGTCCACCGCCTTCTTGACGTCGGCCGCGAGGCCCGCGTACTTCTGCTCGTTCATGACGACGTGGAAGCACGCCGTGTAGACGCGCGCGTCGAGGTGGTGCTTCAGCAGCCCTTCGAGCCGGAAGCCCTTCACCGCGTCGTACGGGAACACCGCGCCGTCGAGCACGCCCTTCTCCAGGTTCTCGTAGACCTGCCCGGGCGGCATGCCGACCGGCGCCGCGCCGAGCGACTCGAGCAGCTTCTGCGTCGAGTAGTTCGGCGCGCGGATGCGCAGGCCCTTCACGTCCTCGATCGCCTTGAGCGCCTTGTCCCGAGTGTGGAAGGCACCGGGGTTGTGGCAGTGCACCGCCAGCACCTTGAAGCCCTTGTAGTCCTCGGCGAGCGTGCCGGGGATCATCGCCCACAGCGCCTTCGACGCCGCGTCGGCGGACTCGGCGACGAACGGGAATTCCATGACCGAGGTGCGCAGGAAGCGTCCGCGCGGGATGCCGTTCAGGCCGAAGCCGACGTCGACTACGCCCTGCTTCACCTGGTCGGCCTGGTTCTCGGTCTTGCCGAACGGCGAGTTGCCGGCGAACAGGCGCCCCTGCACCTTGCCGCCGGTGCGCTTCTCGAGGTCCTTCAGCCATGGCTCCAGCACGTCGACGTGGAAGCCGTGCGTCGGCGGCACGTAGTGCGACACCTTCAGTTCGACGTTCTGGGCGAAGGCGCTGCCGGCGGCCGCGAGCGCGGCGGCGATGACGAGTCTGCGCATGGTGGTTTCCTCCCGGTGGACCGCCGCGATTATAGCGACCGCCCCGGCGGGCGCTCCGCGATCAGTCGGCGACGTAACCCGAGGCCTTGATTACCGGTT
This sequence comes from uncultured Enterobacteriaceae bacterium, assembly GCA_964617355.1. Taxonomy (GTDB): domain Bacteria; phylum Pseudomonadota; class Gammaproteobacteria; order Burkholderiales; family SG8-39; genus CAZTDU01. Next base: position 14,253 of record CAZTXP010000018.1, on the reverse strand, counting down.
CCCAGCGCGCGCGATCGTCCTGGATGCGCTTCGCGAATTCGTCGGCGGTCGAGCCCACCGGCTCGAAGCCGATGCCGAGCAGGCGCTCGTTGACGTCCGGCGCCCGCATTGCCGCGGCGGCCGCGCTGGAGAGCCGGTCGAGGATCGCCCTGGGCGTGCCGGCCCGCGCGTGGAAGCCGAACCAGCCGTCGCCCTGCACCTGCGGGAACCCCAGTTCGGCGAAGGTCGGCACGTCGCTCGCCATCGGCGAGCGCTTCGCGCCGGAGCTGGCGAGGATGCGCACCTTGCCGGCGCGATGCAGCGTCAGCGCTTCCGACAGCACGTCGAAACCCGCGGGCACCGCGCCGCCGACGATGTCGTTCAGCAGCGGTGCGCCGCCCTTGTAGGGTACGTGGCTCATCTCGACGCCGATCGCCCGCCCGAACTGCACGCCGAAGAAGTGCGGCAGGCTGCCGACGGCAGGGATGCCGAAGCTGCTGCGGCGCATGTCGGCCTTCAGCCAGGCGATGTATTCCTGCAGGTTCTTCGCCGGCGTGCCGGCGCCCACCGTGAGCGCGAGCTGGAAGTTCACCGCCTGCGACACCGGCGCGAAATCGCGAGCCGGGTTGTACGCGATGTGGCGATAGGTCAGCGGCGCGATCACCGTGACGGCGACGGGCGCGGCCATCAGCGTGCGGCCGTCGGGCGGCGAGAGCTTCAACTGGTCGGCGGCGATCTGGCCGCCGGCGCCCGGCTTGTTCTCGACCACGACCGGCACGCCGAGCGAATCCTTCATCTTGTCGGCGGCAAGTCGAGCGATCAGGTCGGCGCCCCCGCCGGGCGGGAATCCGACGAGGATGCGTACGGGTCCTTCCTGCGCGACGGCACCGAAGGCGGTGGACAGGAGTACGGCGAAGAGGAGGCGTTCCATGGCATCAGTCCTTTGCCCGCATCGTACCCTGCGCTCAGGCGACCCGCACGGGCAGGTGCCGGAATCCGCGGAAGCGGATGCGACGATCGCGCTCGGGCGCGCCCGCGGGCTCGATGGTGCGAAAGCGCGCGAGCAGCCGTCCGAGGGCGACGCGGCCTTCCATGCGCGCCACGTTCATGCCGGAACAGGCGTGGTCGCCCTGCCCGAAGGCGACGTGGCGATTGGGCTTGCGGCCGACGTCGAAGCGCTCGGCATCCGGGAACTGCGCCGGATCGCGATTCGCCGCGCCGATGCCGAGGGTGACGAAGGTGCCGGCCGGCAGCGCGCGGCCGCCGATCTCGTGCGGTGCGGTGAGCCGCCGGTTGTTCAGCTGGATCGGCCCCTCGTAGCGCAGCATCTCCTCGACCGCGGGCGCCAGCAGCGCGGGGTCGGCGCGCAGCCGCGCGAACTCGCCGGGATGCGTCATCAGCAGCCACAGGCCGTTGCCGATCAGGTTGGTGGTCGTCTCGTGGCCGGCGTTCAGCATGAAGATGCAGTTGTGGACCAGTTCGAGTTCCGTGAGTCGCTCGCCGGAGTGCTCGCCCGCGGTTTCCCCCTGTATCAGGCGCGTGAGGACGTCGACCTCGGGATCGCCGGGAGAGCGCCGCCGCTCGGCGACGAGGCCCTTCAGGTACTCGACGAACTCCGCGACGGCGCGGTTGCCGGCCTCCAGCATCGCCGGCGTCGGGACCGGCTCGAGGCCGGAGAGGATGGCGATCGACCAGCCGCGCAGCGGCCCGCGGTCGGCGTGCGGCACGCCGAGCAGGTTGCCGATCACCTCGATCGGGATGCGCGCCGCGAAGTCCTCGATGAAGTCGGCCGAGCCCTTCGCCGCGAGGTCGTCGAGCAGCCCGTCCACGAGCGTGACCACCTGTTCCTCCATGCGCGCGATGGCGCGCTGGTTCAGCGCGCCCATGATGATGCGGCGCACGCGCGCGTGCAGTGGCGGGTCGCTGAACACGAGGCTCGTGGTGTGGTGCTCGTACAGCGGCGAGTCGCCGAACTTCGGCCGGAACTCGACCTTCTTGTCCGAGCTCGCGTCGCGGCTGCGGTACACGGCGAGCACGTCGTCGTAGCGCGTGAGGAACACGCTCTCCGGCCCGAGCGCGTGCACCGGGTCGTGCGCGCGCAGCGCCGCGTACCACGGATAGGGATCGTCCACGAACCCCTCGGGGGGATTCACGAGCGAGAACGCTCGCGTCTCGGCTGCTCCGGGTCTCGCCATGCGGCGCTCCTCCTCGTCACGCGCTCGAATCGTGCGATCATCCTACCGCCATGCAACGCGTCCCGTCCGCCACGTTCGATCCGGTCCTGCAGAAGCGCCTCGAGGAGCTCTGGGGGAAGCCCGTCAACCTGTACCGTGCCCTGGGCAACCACCCGGCGCTGGTCGCCGCGTGGACCGAGTTCGCGAACGCGATCCGCCACGACAGCCGCACGCCGCGCACCCTGCGCGAGCTGATGATCCTGCGCGTCGGGCAGATCGAGCGCTCGGAGTACGAATGGGCGCAGCACCTGCGCATGGCGCGCAAGGCGGGCGTGCGCGAGGCGCAGATCGCCGCGCTCGCGTCGTGGCGCGATTCGCCGGAGTTCGATGCCCGCGAGAAGGCGGCCCTGCTCCTCACCGAGGCGGTCGTGCGCTGCCGTGTCCCCGACGACGTAGCGGCCGAGGTGAAGCGCCACTTCGACGACGCGCAATACGTCGAGCTCACGCTTACCGCGGGCTTCTACGCGATGGTGGTGCGCATGCTCGAGTCGCTGCGCGTGGAGCTGGACGACGACATCCGCGACTACGCGCCCAGGCTGCCTTGAGGAGCTATCGCTACTACGACTTCGTGATGGTGGCGTTCGTCACCATCCTGGTGTGCTCCAACCTGATCGGCCCGGCGAAGATCGCGCAGCTCGACTTGCCCGGGATCGGCCTGTACACCTTCGGCGCGGGCGTGCTGTTCTTCCCCATCTCGTACATCTTCGGCGACGTGCTCACCGAGGTGTACGGCTACGCGCGCGCGCGGCGCGTGATCTGGGCCGGCTTCGCGGGGCTGGTGTTCGCGTCCTTCATGGCCTACGTCGTCGTGGCGCTGCCGCCGGCACCGTTCTGGCAGCACCAGGGCGCCTACGAAGTGGCGTTCGGCAACACCCGGCGCATCGTGGCGGCGTCGATGTTCGCGTACTTCTGCGGCGAGTTCGTGAACTCGTTCGTGCTGGCGAAGATGAAGATCCTTACCGCCGGCCGCTGGCTCTGGATGCGCACCATCGGCTCGACGATCGCGGGCGAGGCGGTGGACTCGACGCTCTTCTACCCGCTCGCGTTCTGGGGCACCGGCATCATCCCGGACGACAAGCTGCCGACGGTGATGCTCGCGCAGTTCGTCACGAAAGTCGCGGTCGAGGTGGTGTTCACGCCGGTGACCTACAAGGTGGTGAACTTCCTGAAGCGCGCCGAGAACGAGGACTACTACGACCGGCACACGAAATTCACGCCGTTCTCGGTGAAGGCCTGATCATTCCTTTTCGGGCGGCGCGGCGGCCTCGCGCCGCAGGTGCTCCAGCACCCAGCGCAGCCTGAGGCGCGTCTCGGTCGGCACGTCGTCGGTGAGCCAGCGGTCCTCGATCCTCGCGTAGTACTGGCCCGCGAGGCGCTTCTGGCCGGCGAGTTGCACCACCAGCACGCTGTGGTCGCCGATGCGCGCTTCGCCGACGACCCGGTTGCCGGCGTCGAAGTAGCTCGCGTAGACCTTCTTGAATTCCTCCGCGCCGACCGAATCGCGATAGTCGCGCAGCACCTCGTAGCGGCGCTTGGGCTCGTTCGACAGCAGCGCCGCTTCCTCGAGGTCGCCGGCGACGAGGTGGCGGCCGATCAACTGGAAGGTGCTGAGCGGCGAGTCGGGCGCGCGCGGCCCGTCGCCCGCGGTGCGCAGGGCATCGGGCGCGTGCGGGATGAACAGGTACTCGATGACCTGCCCGCGGTGCTCGATGCTGCGGCCCTCGGACGCCTGCGCGCGAGCGGCGAGCGCCGCCGCGACGAGCAACGCGGCGACGCAGGCGCGGGCGGCCAGATGCACGGGTTCAGGCCGCGGCGCGCGCGGGCGCCGCGGCGAAGTCGGCGAGCGCCTGCTCGCGCTTTGCGCGCGCGGCCGCGATGCTCTTCGCCTTCACGTGGCCGTAGCCGCGGATCTCCTCGGGCAGCGAAGCGAGCCGGATCGCCGCCGAGTGGTTGTCGCGCGCCAGGCCGGCGAGGATCGTCTCGATGTCGGTTTCGTACTGGCGGATGAGCTCGCGCTCCGTGCGGCGTTCCTCCGTGCGGCCGAAGAAGTCGAGCGGCCCGCCGCGCAGGCCCTTCAGCTTTGCGAGTACGCGCAGGGCGGGCAGCATCCACGGCCCGAACGCGATCTTCTTCGCCACGCCGGTAGCCGGGTCGGGCTTCGAGAGAATCGGCGGCGCGAGGTGGAAGCGCAGCGACGTGTCGCCCTCGAACATCTCCTTCACCTTGGCCTCGAAGGCGCCGGTGGTGTACAGGCGCGCGACCTCGTACTCGTCCTTGTAGGCGAGGAGCTTCGCGTAGTAGCGCGCCACGGCTTCGGCGAGCTTCGTGCCGCCGACGCGCTCCGCCTCGACGGCGCGCACCTTTTCGACGAGCGCCTTGTAGCGCGCGGCGTAGGCAGCGTCCTGGTAGCCGGTGAGGTGCTCGACGCGCCGCGCGACCAGTTCGTCGAGGTTGCGCGACAGGTGCTGCCCGATCGGCACGACCTCGGCCGGTTGCGCGAGCTTCGCGACGCGCTCGGCGTCGACCGCGGCGCGGCGTCCCCACAGGAAGCTCTTCAGGTTGAACTCCACCGACACGCCGTTCAGCTCGATCGCGCGTTCGATCGAGGCGCGTGCGAGCGGCACCCAGCCCTTCTGCCATGCGTAGCCGAGCATGAACAGGTTGGTGGCGATCGAATCGCCCATCAGCGCGGTGGCGATCTCCGCGGCGGCGATGAAGTCGACGTTGCCCGCGCCGCAGGCGTCCGAGATCTCGCCTTGCAAGTCGCTGCCGGGAAGCTGCCAGTCGGGATTGCGCACGAAGTCCGCCGTGGGCGTGCTGGTGGCGTTGACCACGGCGTGGGTCGCGCCCGCCTGCATGCGCGAGGTCGCGTCCGGGTTCGCGGTGACGACGAGGTCGCAGCCCACCACGAGCCGCGCGTCGCCGATGCCCAGGCGCGCCGCATGCAGCGCATCCGGATCGGGCGCGAGCTTGACGTGGGACATCACCGCGCCGTACTTCTGCGCGAGGCCCGACATGTCGAGCACCGACACGCCGCGACCCTCGACGTGCGCCGCGACCGCGAGGATCTGGCCGACGGTGATGACGCCGGTTCCGCCGATGCCCGTGACGAGGACGCCGAACGGAGCGTCGAGCGCCGGGACCGTCGCTTCCGGCAGCGCGGGGAAGTCGTCGCCGGCGCCGGACGCGGGGCCCTTGCGCCCCTTCTTCAACTGCCCGCCCTCGACCGTGACGAAGCTCGGGCAGAAGCCCTTCAGGCAGGAGAAGTCCTTGTTGCAGGTCGACTGGTTGATGCGGCGCTTGCGGCCGAACTCGGTTTCCAGCGGCTCGACCGACAGGCAGTTGGACGCGGTGCTGCAGTCGCCGCAGCCTTCGCACACCGCTTCGTTGATGACGACGCGACGCGCGGGATCGGGAAACGCGTTGCGCTTCCTGCGCCGGCGCTTCTCGGAGGCGCAGGTCTGGTCGTAGATGATCGCCGACACGCCCTTCGCCTCGCGCAGTTCGCGCTGCACGGCGTCGAGCTCGTCGCGGTGGCGGATGGTGACGCCCGGGGCCCAGTTGACCGTCGCGGGGTATTTCTCCGGTTCGTCGGTGACCACCACGATCGGCGCCACGCCCTCGGCCGCGACCTGGCGCGAGATCATCGCCGGATCGAGCGGGCCGTCGTGCGTCTGGCCGCCGGTCATCGCGACCGCGTCGTTGAACAGGATCTTGTAGGTCATCGACGCCTTCGACGCGACCGCGGCGCGGATCGCGAGCAGGCCCGAGTGGAAGTAGGTGCCGTCGCCGAGGTTGGCGAAGATGTGCTTCTCGTCGGTGAACGGCGCCTGGCCGATCCACGTCATGCCCTCGCCGCCCATGTGCGTGAAGGTCGCGGTGCTGCGGTTCATCCACACCGACATGAAGTGGCAGCCGATGCCAGCCAGCGCGCGGCTGCCCTCGGGCACCCGCGTCGAGGTGTTGTGCGGGCAGCCGGAGCAGAAGTAGGGCGTGCGCACCGTGGTGACGCGCGGCTTCTTCTGCGCGGCTTCCTTCGCTTCGAGGAAGGCGAGGCGTTCACGGATGCGTCCGGCGAGCGAACCCGCCATGCCGAGGCGTTCGAGGCGCTGCGCGATCGCGCGCGCGACGATCGCGGGCGAGTGCTCGTAGTTCGCGGGCAACAGCCATGCGCCGGCGGGCCGGCCCTCGGAATGGCTCCACTCGCCGTTGTCGTCGAACTTGCCGACGACGCGAGGCGCGCGCTTGCCGGCCTCCCAGGTGTAGAGCTCTTCCTTGATCTGGTACTCGATGAGCTGGCGCTTCTCCTCGACGACGAGGATCTCCTCCAGTCCCTCGGCGAAGCGGCGCGCGCCCTGCGGCTCGAGCGGCCAGCTCATCGCCACCTTGTAGACGCGCAGGCCGATGTCGCGTGCCACGCATTCGTCGATGCCGAGGTCGGCGAGCGCCTGCATGGTGTCGCCGAAACTCTTGCCGGTCGTGGCGATGCCGAGCCGCGCCGGGGTGGACGATGCGGGCGAGCCCCACACGATGCGATCGAGCTGGTTGGCGCGGGCGTAGGCGAGCGCGGCGTAGACCTTCCAGTCAAGGAGCCGCGCTTCCTGCTCGAGGAAGCCATCGGGCCAGCGGATGTTGAGGCCGCCGGGCGGCAGCACGAAGTCGGTCGGCAACTGCGATTGGACGCGATCCGGGTCGATCGACACCGAGGCGCCGGACTCGACGACGTCGGTGACGCACTTCATGCCGATCCAGAGACCGGAATAGCGGCTCATCGCGAAGCCGTGGATGCCGAGGTCGAGGTATTCCTGCACGCTGGCCGGGTTCAGCACCGGGATGCAGCAGGCCTTCAGGATGTGCTCGGACTGGTGCGCGAGCGTGGACGATTTCGCCGCGTGGTCGTCGCCGGCGAGCACCAGCACGCCGCCGTGCTTCGAGGTGCCGGCGGAATTGGCGTGCTTGAAGACGTCGCCGCAGCGATCCACGCCGGGGCCCTTGCCGTACCACATCGAGAACACGCCGTCGTAGCGCGCGCCGGGGAACATGCCGACCTGCTGCGTGCCCCAGATCGAGGTCGCGGCGAGGTCCTCGTTCACCCCGGGCTGGAACACGACGTGGCGCGATTGCAGGTGGCTCTTCGCCTTCCACAGCGCCTGGTCGAGGCCGCCGAGCGGCGAGCCGCGATAGCCCGAGATGAAGCCGCCGGTGTTGAGGCCCGCCTTCAGGTCGCGGTCGCGTTGCATCAGGGCGAGCCGCACCAGCGCCTGGGTGCCGGTGAGGAACACGCGTCCCCGGTCCAGCGTGTACTTGTCGTCGAGGGAAATCCGCGCGAGTGCCGCGGGATCGACAGGTGCGTTCATCGGCGTGCCTCCGGAGAGGACGCTATTTCAGCATGGATCAGGCCGCGCGGCGGGTGGCGGGGCGATCCCCATCGCGCGCAGGGCGATCCCCGTCTCGCGCGGGGCGATCCCAGTATGGCTCGGGGCCGAACGAGTCGGCGAGGAAGTCGATGAACACGCGCGTCTTCGCCGGCAGGTGGCGGCGGTGCGGGTAGACCGCGTAGATCGCGACGTCGCTGCCGAAGGTGTACTCGCGCAGCACCGGCACGAGGGAGCCGTCCTCGAGGTGGTCGCGCACGTCCCAGGTCGACTTCAGCGCGATGCCCAGGCCCGCGAGCGCCCAGTCGCGCAGCACCTCCCAGTTGTCGCAGGCGTAATGGCCGCGCACGCGCACCTCGCCGCGCTTGCCCGAGGGTTCGGCGTAGTCCCAGGTCGACGTGAAGTCGTGCTCCCAGCTCGGCACGAGGCAGTTGTGGTGCTCGAGGTCCGCGGGCGTGCGCGGCGCGCCGTGGCGCTTCAGGTACTCGGGACTCGCGCAGATCACGCGGCGGTTCGGCGCGAGCTTGCGCGCGGCGAGCGAGGAATCGGTCAGCTCGGCGATGCGGATCGCGAGGTCGAAGCCTTCCTTGACGATGTCCACCGGTTGGTCCGAGAGCTGCAGCGCGAGCTCGACCTTCGGGAACCGGCGCGCGAACTTCGGCACCAGCGGCGCGATGTGGCGATGGCCGAACGAGGCCGGCATGGACACCTTCAGCACGCCGCGGGGTTCGGCGCTGCCGGCGGAGGCTTCCGCCTCGGCTTCCTCGATCTCGCGCAGGATGCGCAGCACGGATTCGTGAAAGTGCGCGCCTTCGTCGGTCAGCGCGACCCTGCGCGTGGTCCGGTGCAGCAGGCGCACGCCGAGCCGGGATTCGAGCGCCGCGACGCGTCGGCTGACCACGGCGGTGGACACGCCGAGGTCCTTGGCGGCCGCCGAAAAGCTGCCGGCGGCGACGACCCGGGCGAACACGCTCATGTGTTGCAGCCGTTCGCTCATATTGTTGCGATTATAGCAAAGGACTTTTGATTGCTATCGTTATTGTTGCGGCTGGCAGCGGTTGGTATGATGCATCGCAACATCGGTTGTGTAAGCAAGCAAGGTCGTAAGCAGGACAGCAAGACACAACCCAAGGATTCAAGAACGCTGCCCGTCGCGGTCCTCCTCCTCCTCCTATCCGCGACGGGGTTACGTCCCGCTCCGCGCCCACAAGCCGGAGCGGGACCGCGCCTCTCGGTACGAGGGGCGTTCCGCCGCCCCTCGTGCTCCCTCGCAATGTGTGGTCCGGCCTTCGGCCGGTCGCTGGGCGCGAAGTTGTCTTGCGCCCCGGGGCTACGACGAAAACCCTAGCCAACTCTCCAGGGCGCCGGTGACAGCCGCCGGCTTCTCGATCGGCGCCATGTGGCCGCAGGAAGGGATCTTCACCAGCTTCGCGCCCGGGATCGCCGCGGCGATTTCCTCGTGCCGGTCGACCGGCGTGAGCAGGTCGTTGTCGCCGCAGAGCACGAGCGTCGGGCAGCGGATCGCCGCGATCGAGTTGCGTGAGTCCTGTCGTTCCATGATCGCCTTCTGCTGGCGCAGGAACGCATCCCTTCCGGTCGACAGCGCCATGTCGCGGCACAGCCCGGTGAGCTTCGCGTCCGACAGCTTCGATGCGTGCAGCAGCAGCGGCATCAGCCGCTCGCTCACGTCGGCGAGGCGATCCTCCTCGCCAAGGCGCATCAGCGCAAGGCGCCGCTCGCGCGCGTCGGGGGATTCGGCCCGGGCCTGCGTGTCCAGGAGCGCCAGCCGCTCGACGCGATCCGGCGCCAGCCGCATCACTTCCATGGCGACGTAGCCGCCCATCGACAACGCGGCAAGCGAAAACCGCTCGAAGGGGCACTCGGCGAGGGCGCGACGCGCCATGGCGGCGATCGAGTCGTCGTTGCGGAATCCCGCGATCCACGGCTGCACTCGCGCGCCCAGCGCGGAAACTTGCGAGGCCCACAGGCGCTCGTCGCAGAGCAGCCCCGGGAAGAAGGCGACCGGCGCCGCCGCGGCCATGCCTCAGGCGGCCGTCGCGGACGTGCCGCCGAGCTGCTCCAGCCGGTAGCCGTAGTTGTAGATCGGCACCACGCGATAGCCCGACTCTGGGCGCAGGTCGAGCTTCTTGCGCACCTGGCTGACGTGGGTGTCGACGGTGCGCGTGACGAGGTCCCCGCTGCGGCCCCAGACCAGTTCCTGCAGGTGGCCGCGCGACATCAGGCGCCCGACGTTGCGGAACAGCACCGCCGCGAGGTCGAATTCCTTGGGCGTGAGCTCGATCGCCTTGCCTTCGCGGCGGATCTCGCCGCGCTGCGTGTCGATCTCGAACGGCGGGAACGACAGCAACGTCTGCTCCTCGCGCGGATACGCGCGGCGCAGGAGCGCGTGCACCCGAGCGAGCAGTTCCTGCCGGCGGACCGGCTTGATCATGTAGTCGTCGGCGCCGGATTCCAGCGCATGCACGATGTCGGATTCGGAGTCGCGCACGGTGACGAAGAGCACCGGCACGGTCTTCGACAGGTGCTCGCGGATCCACTTCAGCACCTCGGGCCCCGCGAGGTCGGGCACCTGCCAGTCGAGGACGAAGAGGTCGTAGCTCTCGCGCGAAGCGTTCTTGGTCGTTTCGCGGCCGCTGGTGAAGCCATGGATGTCGTGCCCGTCGTCGGCCAGCATGCGCTGCAGCAGCGCCAGCTGGTCGGGATCGTCTTCGAGTATGGCTATGCGCACCTTCGCCCCGCCTCTGAAACAACTTTGCAATTATATAGAAGGGGATTTGGTGCGTTTTCGCACCGCTCCGGCTGCGTCCCGATTGACTCTGCTGCAGCCTGCGGCTCATTCTGGCCGAAATCGGACACCGAGACAAACCGATCGCCGTCGCGATCCCCGAATCGGCCATGGACGCCATCGTACCTGTCGATACCGCTGACCTCGTCTGGGCAATGGCGGCGCTTTGCAGGGCGCGCCAGGTCGCGTTCGAGCCGCGCCTCTTCCTGCAGCAGTTTCCGCCGCCGACCAGCACGTCCACCCTGCTGCGTGCCGCCGGCGCGCTGGGCCTGCGCCTCGAGCGGTACCCGATCGCGGGTTCCGCGCCGCTGCGCTGCCCTGCGGTTGCCGTGGCCGCCGAAGGCACGTCGCGCCGGCTGGCCGTGGTGCTCGCGATGAACGCCGACGCCTGCCTCGTGGCGACGCGTGATGCGGAGCCCGCTTCCGTGCCGCGGCAGGAATTCCTGCGCCGCTATGGCGAGCACATCTGGGAGGGCGAGGTCGCAGAAGCCGCGCCGAAGGGCGAGCCGGGCGTGGTCGGCGCCCGCTTCGGGCTGGGTTGGTTCCTGCCCGAACTGGCGCGGCATCGCGCGCTTTGGCGAGACGTGCTGTTCGCGTCGGTCGTGCTGCAGGTCATCGCACTGGCGACGCCGTTGTGCACGCAGGTCGTGATCGACAAGGTCGTGGTGCACCACACGCACGCCACGCTGGTCGCGGTGGCGATCGTCATGGCGATCTTCGTCGCCTTCGGCGCCGCGCTCGGGTGGGCGCGGCAGGCGCTGGTGCTGCATGCGGGAAACCGCATCGACGCGGTGCTCGGCCTGCGTGTCTTCGAGCACCTGCTGCGCCTGCCGCCGCGCTACTTCGAGCAGCGGCCGACCGGCACGCTGGTCGCGCGGCTGCAGGGCATCGAGGCGATACGCGCGTTCCTCACCAGCGCGGCCGCCGCCGTGCTGCTCGACCTGCCCTTCGCGGTGCTCTTCCTCGCCGCGATGCTCTGGTACAGCGTGCCGCTGGCGCTGCTCGCCGCCGGTGCGATCGCGGTGCTCGCGCTCGGCGCGGCGGGCGTGACGCCGCTGCTGCGCAAGCGGCTGGACGCGCAGTTCCACGCGGGCGCGCGCAACCAGGCGTTCCTCACCGAGTACGTCTCGGCGATGGAGACGGTGAAGTGCCTGCAGCTCGAGCCGCAACTGCTCGAGCGCTATGCGCGCCAGCTCGGCGAGTTCCTGCGCGCGAGTTTCGCCAGCCGGCAGCTCGCCAACCACTACGCGGTCGGCTCGAACGCGCTCGAGCAGGGCCTCGCGCTCGCCATCCTCTGCGGCGGCGCGCTGCTCGTGATGCAGGGCGACGGCTTCACCATCGGCATGCTGGTGGCGTTCCAGATGTTCGCGTCGCGTCTCGTGCAACCCGTAATGCGCCTCGCCGGCCTCTGGCAGGAGTTCCAGCAGGCCGCGATCGCCGTGCATCGGCTGGGCGATCTCATGGACGCGCCGACCGAGGCGCACGCGCCCGCCCCGCGACATGCCTCCTCTGGGGCCGGGGCGGTCGAATTCGACCGGGTCACCTTCCGCTATTCCCCCGAGCGCGCGCCGGTGCTCTCGGAATTCAGCCTGCGCCTGGACGCGGGCGCCTGCGCCGCGCTGGTCGGTCCCTCGGGCAGCGGCAAGAGCACGCTGGCGCGGTTGCTGCAGGGTTTCTATCCCGCGGAGCGAGGGGCGATCCGGATCGATGGCCACGACATCCGGAACCTCGGCGTCAACGAACTGCGCGTGCAGTTCGGCGTCGTGCCGCAGGAGACGCGCCTCTTCTCGGGGACCGTGTGGGAGAACCTCGCGCTCGCGCAGCCGCACGCCACCTTCGACGAGATCGTCGAGGCCTGCCGCGCGGCGGAAATCCACGAATTCATCGACCGCCTGCCGCAGGGCTACCACACGCCCGTCGGCGAGCACGGCGCGGGCCTCTCGGGCGGCCAGAAGCAGCGCATCGCGATCGCGCGGGCGCTGCTCAAGCGCCCGCGCATCCTCGTCTTCGACGAGGCGACCGCGAACCTGGACCGCGAGACGGCCGAGGCCTTCGCGCGCACCGTGAACGGGCTGCGAGGGCGCGTCACCATGATCTTCATCGCGCACCACATCCCCGACGGGCTCGCGGTGGACGCCATCACGCGCCTCGACGGCGGCATGCCTCCGGCCCGTGCGTAGCGCGACGCCCGTCGCCGTGACGCGCGCCGCGCCGCCGGTAGCGCGCGAGCCCGGCCCGCTGGAACTCTCGGTCGGCCTGCAGCCGCTGTCGCCCATGCCCCAGCGCGTGCTGTGGCTCGTGTTCGCGATGGTCGCTGCGCTCGCCGCGTGGGCCGTGCTCGGAAGGCTCGACGTCGTCGCGAGCGCCGACGGGCGCATCGTTCCGGCGTCGCAGCTGCGCATCGTGCAGCCGGTGGAGGGCGGCGTGGTCGAGGCGATCCTCGTGCGCGAGGGGGATCGGGTGCGCGAGGGCCAGGTGCTCGCGCGCATGGACACGCAGGCGGCGCAGGCCGACGCGCGCTCGACGGCGGCCGAGGTCGCATTGAAGCGCCTGCAACTGCGGCGCGTGGACGCCGAGCTGGAAGGGCGCCCGCTCGAGCGCCTCGCCGAAGATCCGCCCGCGTTGCACGCGCAGGTCGACGCGCAGCGAGATGCGCGCGTGCGCGCCCATGAGAACAGCCTCGCCGAGGAGCGCGCGGTAGTCGCCCGCTCGCGGCGCGAGATGCAGGCCGCCGCCGAGACGCGCGAAAAGCTCGCCGCGGCGCTGCCGCACCTGCGCGAGCAGGAGCAAGCGTTCGAGCGCCTCGCCAGCGAGGGCTTCGCCGGCAAGCTGATGCGCCAGCAGCGCACGCGCGAGCGCATCGAGGCCGAGCAGGACGTGCGCGCGCAGGAGCACAAGGTCGAGGCGGCGCGAGCGGCGATCGACCAGGCGGAGCGCCGCATGGCGCAGCTGGCCGCCAACTATCGCGCGCAACTGCAGGGCGAGCGCGTCGAGACCGAGGCGCGCCTCGCCAGGCTTGCCGAGGATGCGGAGAAGCTCGCCGTCCGCGCGCGTGCCGCCGAACTGCGCGCCCCGGCCGACGGCATCATCAAGGACCTCGCGACGCACACGCGCGGCAGCGTACTCGCGCCGGGCACGGTGCTGATGACGCTGGTGCCGGCCGACGAGCGGCTGCTCGCCGAGGTGTGGCTGCGCAACCAGGACGCCGGCTTCGTGCGCGCCGGCCAGCCTGCGAAGATCAAGTTCGCCGCGTATCCTTTCCAGAAGCACGGCATGCTCGACGGCCGCGTGCTGCGCATCTCGGCCGATTCGAGCGAGCGCCCGGCGCCGGAGCGCGGGCCCGCGCCGCCGTCGGCGGCGTACCGGGCGATGGTGGAACTCACGTCCAACGAGTTGCGCGAGGCGGGCGCGAAGCACGCGATCCTGCCCGGCATGCAGGTCACCGCGGAGATCCTGATGCCCGACCGCAGCGTGCTCGAGTACCTCTTGTCGCCGGTGCAGAAGGCGGCCCGGGAAGCGGGCCGCGAGCGCTGATCAGTCGGCACGAGGGGCGGCTACGCCTCCCCTCGTGCTCCCCTGGCAAGAAGGGTCTACGGCGGATTACGCCTTCGCGCGCCGCGCCTTGCGGTCCAGCAGCGTGGAAAAGCTGTCGAGCGAGAGCAGGTGCGTGTAGATGCGGCCCATCACGCCCTTCCTCATGAGGTTCTTGATCTGGCTCGCGTTCAGGTGCTCGAGCTTCTTCTCGTCGACGCGGTGCATGCCGGTGAGGTGCATCGCGTCGCCGGAGTTGAGCGTCGCCTGCATCGTGAACGGCTCGAGCAGGCCGTAGTCGGAGAGGATCGCGCACATCTCGCGGCTG
>CAZTXP010000017.1:0-32890 GCA_964617355.1 uncultured Enterobacteriaceae bacterium | reverse complement strand
ACGTCCTCGGCCTCGCGGATGCGCGCCAGCGTCATCGGCGCGGTCTCGGTGGAGCCGAGCCCGGTGTAGAACGGCACCGGCTCGCCGCGCTCCGCGCGGCCCATGGCGCGGTACTCGTCGTAGACGTGCTGCGGCAGCGCCGCACCGGCGAACCACAGCACGCGCAGCCGGCTGAAGAAAGTGGCCCGCAGCTTCGCGTCTGCCTTCAGGTACGGCAGCAGCGCCTCGAAGCCCTTGGGCACGTTGAAGTAGTAGGTCGGCGCGACCTCGCGCAGGTTGCGCACCGTGGCCTCGATCGCGCCGGGCAGCGGCTTGCCCTCGTCGATGTAGTACGAGCCGCCGTTTACCAGCGCGAGGCCGAAGTCGTGGTTGCCGGCCGCGGTGTGGTGCCACGGCGCCCAGTTGACGAGCACCGGCGGCTCCTCGCGCGCGAACGACAGCATGGTGCGCACCATCGCCTGGTTCGCGCACCACATGCGCTGCGTGTTGATCACCGCCTTGGGCGAGCCGGTCGAGCCGGAGGTAAAGAGGAACTTGGCGATGGTGTCCGGGCCGACCTTCGCGTGCGCGGCGTCGACGGCCTGCGCGTCCTCGTGGCCGGCCAGCGCGTCGAAGCTCGTCGTGGCGCGACCCGCCGGCGCATTGCGCTTCACGGCCAGTTCGACGCCCGGCGGCACGGCCGCGGCGATCGCCTTGCCGAACGGCGCGCCGTCCGTCGCGTAGACGAGACCCGGCGTCAGCAGCGCGAGTACCTGCCGCAGCTTCGCGTGGTCGGTGGACATCAGCGAGTACGCCGGCGAGATCGGCGCATACGGCACGCCGGCGTACAGCGCACCCAGCTGCAGGAGGGCCTGCTCGACGTCATTGCCCGAGAGCACCGCGAGCGGCCGCTCGGCCGAGAGCCCGCGCGCGATCAGCGCCGAGGCGAGCCGCCGCGCGAGCGCGCGCGCCTCCGCATAGGTCACGGTGCGCCAGCCCTCGCCCGCACGCTCGGCGAGGAACACGCGATCCGGCGCGGTGGCCGCCCAATGATCCAGCCGCTCGGTGATGCGGTCCGGCCACGCTTCCAGCGCGTGCGGCGAGCGCAGCAGCACCGCGCCGTCCGCGCGACGCTCGGCGACCACCTCCACGGGACCGAAGGATGCGCCCGCCACGCTAGCCCGCCAGCTTCCCGAGCAGGTGCAGCAACTGCGTGCGCTCGCCCGGCGTGAGCTTCGCGGCGCGCGCGCGATCGCGCGACAGCACGCGGCGCTTCATGGCGCGCGCGCGGCGCTCGCCTTCCTTCGTGAGGTGCAGGCCCCACGCACGCGCATCGCCCTCGCGATCGCGGCGCTCGACCAGGCCCTTGGCCTCCATCCAGTCGACCAGCAGCTTGGCGCCCGAGCGCGCGATCCCGAGCACCTCGCCCAGCACGCTCTGCGTCATGCCGGGATTGGCGCCGATCAGCACCAGCGAGGTGAACCGCGGCGGCGTGATCTCCTCGCCGCGCGTCGCCTCGTCGAAGGCCATGAACATCGCCACCTGCGCGCGGCGCAGCGAATAGCCGAGCAGCTCGTCGAGCACGTCGTAGTCCACGCCCTTCACGTAGGGAATGGGTGCGAGCGCGCGCGGGCGGTAGGGCGACGGGGTGCGAGGCATGTGGGAACTTCGATTGACCGCCGGATTGTAATGTTCTATAACAATCTCCGGCAATGCTAGAGTAACGTTTCAGCCATCGCGCATTGCACCGCAGCAATCGCGCCCATCGGAGGAGAGACCATGGATCGCAGGCAATTCAACAAGGGCTTGGCCGCCGCCACCGCCCTCGCGCCCTTCGGCATCGTTCGCGCCCAGTCGACCAAGCTCAAGGTCGGCGTCATCCTGCCGCGCACCGGCGTGCAGGGCCTGATCGGCCAGTCGTGCCAGATCGGCGCCGACATCGCGCCCGCCCTCATCAAGGACATGCTGGGCGTCGACGTCGAGCTGATGAACGCCGACTGGGAGACCAACGTCGACGTGGCGCGCACCCGCGCCGAGCGCCTGATCCAGGAAGGCGCGCACGTGCTGGTCGGCCCGTTCGACTCCGGCGCCGCCTCGGCCATCGCGCAGGTCGCCGAGCAGCGCGGCGTGCCGTTCATCATCAACATCGCCGCCGCCCCGCAGATCACCGAGCAGGGCTACAAGTTCGTGTTCCGCAACTTCCCCACGGCGCCGGACCTCGTCACCAACGGCCTCGCGCTGATGGGCGACCTGTTCCGCGCCACCAGCGTGGCGCCGCGCTCCGCGGTGTTCATGCACGTGAACGACACCTTCGGCCAGGCGATGGCCAAGGGCATCGGCGCGATCCTGCCCCGCCTGACGAACCTGCCGTTCAAGATCGCCGACACCATCTCGTACGATCCGGCCGCGAAGGACCTCTCGGTCGAGGTGTCGAAGGCCAAGGCCTCGAAGGCCGATTTCCTGCTCCTCGTCTGCCGCCTGAACGACGCCATCATCCTGCGCCGCGAGATCGTGAAGCAGCGCTGGAACATGATGGGCATGATGAGCCCGGGCTCGCCCGGCATCTACGAGGACCAGTTCCTCAAGGCGCTCGGCAAGCTGTCCGACTACTGCATCTCGAACAACCCCTGGTACAACCCGAAGACCAACATGACCGCGGCGGTCATCAAGCAGATGGCCAAGCAGTTCCCGAAGGAGAAGATCTACACCCACGGCGCGAACGTCAGCTACACGTTCGAATCGATCCTGATCGCGGCCGACGCGTTCAAGCGCGCGAAGACCACGGCGCCGAAGGAGCTCGCCGAGGCCATCCGCCAGACCAACATCACCGATCGCGTCAGCCTCGGTGGCCCGATCAAGTTCAACGCCAAGGGCCAGGTCGAGGGCAACCTCTCGGCCTGCCTGCAGAACCGCGACGGCGCGCCGCGCGTGGTGCTGCCGGCCGCCGCCGCGGAGGCGAAGCCCGTGTTCCCGTGGCCGGACTACAAGGCCTGAGCGCGAACTAGCCGATCGAGGGGCCGGCGCCGCCGGCCCCTTTTTTGCGCCATGACCTGGGACCTCCTCGCCAACGTACTGATCGCCGGCACCCTCACGGGGCTGGTCTACGGGCTGATGGCCCTCGGCCTGTCGGTGATCTTCGGCGTGGTGCGCGTGGTCAATTTCGCGCACGGCGAGATGATGACCATCGCGATGTACGCGGTGGTGGTGCTGTTCGCGGCGCTGAAGCTCGACCCGTTCCTCGCGGTGCTGCCGGTGGCGGCGGCGTTCTTCGCCTTCGGCTATGCCATGCAGGCGGGGCTCATCAACCCGTTCATCACGCGCCCCGAACACTCGCAGTTCATGCTGCTGGTGGCCGTCGCGATCATCATGGTCAACGGCCTGCTGATGGTGTTCGGCCCGGACGCGCGCAACGTGCAGGTCGACTACCAGCTCGAGTCGTTCGAGATCGGCAAGCTGCTCGTGGACAAGGCGCGGCTCTTCGCCGCCGGCCTCGCGGTCGCCACCGCGGGGCTGCTGCTCGCGTTCTTCCGCCTCTCGCTCACCGGCAAGGCGATCCGGGCCTGCGCCGACAACCACCTCGGCGCCCTCGTCGTCGGCCTGCACGTGAAGCACCTCTACGCCCTCACCTTCGGCCTCGGCTCCGCGTGCGTGGCCGTCGCCGGCTGCATGATGGTGCTGCTGGTCGACGTCACGCCGACCCTCGGCCCCGCCTACACGCTGCTCGCGTTCGTCATCGTCATCGTCGGCGGGCTCGGCTCGATGGGGGGCGCGATCGTCGGCGGCGTCCTGATCGGCGTCTCCGAAGCCATGGCCGGCCTCTTCATCACGCCTTCCGCCAAGAGCATGGTGAGCTTCGGCCTGCTGATCCTCGTGCTGCTGCTGCGCCCGCAGGGCCTGCTCGGCAAGGCGGCGCGATGAACGCCCCCACGGCTGCGGCGACGGATCGTCGCGCGCTCGTCCTGCTCGGCGCGCTCCTCGCCGTGCTGCTGGTGCTGCCCGCGTTCGCCGGCAGCTACCTGCTGTCGGTGGTCACGCTGATCCTCTTCTTCGCCTACACCGGCCAGGCATGGAACGTAATGATGGGCTTCGCCGGGCAGCTGTCGCTCGGGCACTCGCTGTACGTCGGCGTCGGTGCCTACCTCGCTGCCGGCATCTTCGTCCACTACGGCATCGGGCCGTGGGCCGGCATCTGGCTCGCCATCGCGGCCTGCGTCGCGCTCGGCTGCACTATCGGCTTCCTCGCGTTCCGCTTCGGCATCTCGGGCGTCTACTTCGCGCTGCTCACCATCGCGTTCGCCGAGTTCACGCGCATCGGCTTCGACCACCTGCAATGGTTCGGCGGCCCGGGCGGCCTTTTCCTCAAGGTGGCGCAGCGCGACCAGGTCGACCTCGCGAACTTCCGCGGACCGCCGTCGATGTACTACTACGCCATCCTCGCGCTCGCCGCGGGCGCGTTCGCGCTCTGCGCGTGGCTGCTGCGCAGCCGCGCGGGCTTCTACTGGCAGGCGATCCGCGAGAACGAGGAGGCCGCGCAGGCCCTCGGCATCAACACCTTCCGCTGGAAAATGCTGGCGGTGGCGATCAGCTCGGCGATGACCTCGGTATCCGGCGTGTTCTTCGCCTTCTACTACAACAACCTCTTCCCGGAGCAGATCTTCCACATCAGCCGCTCCATCGAGATCATCCTCGGCCCGATCATCGGCGGCGTCGGCACGCTGTTCGGCCCGGTGATCGGCGCCGCGGTGCTCACGCTGCTCGCCGACGGCATCACCGAACTGCTCGCGGCGATGGGCGTCGAGGTGCCCGGCATCAAGCAGGTGTTCTACGGCGTGGTGCTGCTCGCGGTGGTGATGTTCCTGCCCAACGGCATCTGGCCGCCGCTGGCGAGGAAGCTCGGGTTGTCGAAATGAGCGCGCTCCTCGTGGTCGACGGCGCCGCGAAGTCGTTCCGCGGCCTGAAGGCCGTGCAAAGCGCCTCGTTCGAGGTGCCGCAGGGCGCGATCGTCGGCCTGATCGGCCCGAACGGCGCCGGCAAGACCACGCTCTTCAACCTGATCGCCGGCGTGTTCGCGCCCGATTCGGGCACGATCACCTTCGACGGCCGCTCGATCGGCGGCCTGCGCCCGGACGAGGTCTGCCACGCCGGCATCGGCCGCACCTTCCAGATCGTCAAGCCCTTCGCCGGGCTCTCTGTGCTCGACAACGTGGTCGTCGGCGCCCTCGTGCGCACGAAGCACGTGGCGGAGGCCCGCGCGCTCGCCGAGCGCACGCTGGAGCGCCTCGGCCTCGGCCCGAAGCGCGACCTGCCCGCGTCGTCGCTGACGCTGCCCGACCGCAAGCGGCTGGAAGTCGCGCGCGCGCTCGCCACGCGACCCCGGCTGCTGCTGCTCGACGAGGTGATGGCGGGCCTGCGCCCGACCGAGACCGACCAGATGGTCGAGGTCTTCCGCGACCTCAATCGCGCCGACGGCCTCACCATCCTGCTGATCGAGCACGTGATGCGCGCCGTGATGGCGCTCGCCCAGCACATCGTGGTCCTGCACCACGGCGAGATCATCGCCCGCGGCGCGCCGCAGGACGTGGTGAAGGATCCGGCGGTCCTCGAGTGCTACCTCGGCGAAGAGGCCGACGTATGAGCCTCCTGTCGATCGAGAACCTCGACCTCTTCTACGGCGACGCGCAGGCGCTCGACCAGGTGTCGCTCGAGGTCGAGCAGGGCCACGTGGTGGCGATCATCGGCGCCAACGGCGCCGGCAAGACCTCGCTCATCCGCACCATCGCCGGCATCCACAAGCCGCGCGCCGGGCGCATCGCCTTCGACGGCGCGGACATCACCGGCTTCGAGCCGCACCGGACCTGCGACCTCGGCATCGGGCAGGTCGCCGAGGGCCGGCAGGTGTTCCCGACCATGACGGTGCTCGAGAACCTCGAGCTCGGCGCGATGATCCCGCGCGCGCGCGCGAAGGCGAAGCAGGCGCTCGACGAAATCCTCGCGCAGTTCCCGCGCCTCGCCGAGCGCCGCGACCAGCTCGCCGGCACGCTGTCGGGCGGCGAGCAGCAGATGCTCGCCATCGGCCGCTGCCTGATGGGACAGCCGCGGCTCATCATGTTCGACGAGCCCTCGCTCGGCCTCGCGCCGGCGATCGTGCAGGAAGTGCTGCACTCCATCCACGAGCTGAACCGCAAGGGCATGACCGTGCTGCTCGTCGAGCAGAACGTCGCCGTGTCGCTGAAGATCTCCCAGCGCGCCTACGTGCTGGAGAACGGCCGCATCGTCATGAGCGGCGCCGGGCAGGACCTGCTGCACGACGAGCGCGTGCGGCAGGCCTACCTCGGCCTCTAGTCCTATTCGGCCTTCACGCCGAGCTTCTTGAAGAGCGCCGCGTAGGTCGCGGACTCGGTGCGGTTCGCGGCCGCGAACGCGGCCGAGCCCTCGGCGACGATCGACGCACCGGAATCCTCCATGCGCTTCACGACGTCGGGGTCGCGCATCGACGCCACCAGCTGCGCCTCGAGCCGGGACACGACTTCGGCGCGCGTACCGGCCGGCACGAGGAAGCCATACCACGTCGGGAAGCCGCCCAGTTCCGCGCGGCCGGTGCCCTCGGCCACCGTCGGCACGTCCGGGAAGATCGACAGCCGGCTGCCGCCCCACAACGCGAGCAGCCGCAACTTGCCGGAACGGATGTTGCCGATCGTCGACGGCACGCCCGGCGCGCCCACGGTCACCTGCCCGCCCATGGTGTCGGCCATGATCGGCGCGGCGCCCTTGTACGGGATGTGCGTGATGTCGAGGCCGAGGGTCTCCTTCAGCACCTCGAGTTCGAGGTGCATGCTCGAGCCATTGCCCGGCGTACCCCAGGTGACCTTGCCCGGATTTGCGCGCGCGAAGTCGAGCAGCTCGCGCAGCGACTTGTAGGTCGCATTCCCCGCCACCAGCACCGTCGTCGGCACGTTGACGCCCTTCACCACCGGCACGAAGTCCTTCAGGCCGTCGTAGGGCTGCGGCGAGAGGTGCGGGATCTGCGTGATCGCCGCGTTCGAGGCGACGAGCACCGTGTATCCGTCGGGATTGGCCTTCGCCACCGCGGCCGCCGCGACCGCGCCGCCGGCGCCGGGCCGGTTCTCGACCACCACCGGCTGGCCGATGCGGCGCGACAGCGCATTGCCGACCACGCGGCCCATCAGGTCGACGCCACCGCCGGGCGGGAAGTTGACGACGAAGCGCACTGGGGACGACGGATACTCCTGCGCGAGGCTGGCGGATGCGGCGACGAGCGCCGCGACGGCGAACAGGAAACGCATGACGGACTCTCCTCCGATGAATCGTTGGGCGGATTGTCCCCAGATCCGTGCGCCTTGGGGGCATTGCCTTCACGCAGGACGAGCATGCGGAACGGTTGCACCGCACCACGGCGTCATCCCGCAGAATCGCGCTTCCGCGCCACGCAAGATGCCCCTGACGCCATGCTGCCCAAAGCCCTGATTCGCCCCCTCGCCGCCACGCTGCTCGCCCTCTCGCTGCCGCTGCACGCGCAGACCGCCGCATGGCGGCCGTCCAAGGCCATCGAGATCGTCAACCCGGCCGCCCCCGGGGGGTCGGTCGACCTGATGTGCCGCGCGCTGAAGAAATTCCTCGAGGACCAGAAGCTCGTCGACGTGCCGGTGAACGTGGTCTACAAGACCGGCGCCAGCGGCGCGATCGCGCAGGACTACGTCAGCGCGCAGCCGGCCACCGGCGAGACCGTTCTCGCGGTCACGCACACCGTGCTGTCGCTGCGCCTCACCGGCGAGTCGAAGAACGACTGGCGCGACCTCGCGCCGCTCGGCGTGCTGTTCAAGGAGTTCCACGTCACCGCGGTGCGCGCCGACTCGTCGCTGAAGGACGGCCGCGACCTCCTCGAGCGCATGCGCAAGGACCCGGCGTCGGTCAGCTACGGCCATTTCGGCAACCGCGGCAACCACCTGCACCTCGCGGTCGCCATCCCGCTGAAGGCCGCGGGCGTGGACATCCGCAAGATGACGACCGTGCCCTACCGCTCCGGCCCCGAGGCGATGGCCGCGGTGCTCGGCGGCCACCTCGACGTCGCGCTCGTCACCGTGGTCAACCCGGCCTCCAACGTGCAGGCGGGCAAGATGCGGGTGCTGACCCAGAGCGGGCCCGAGCGCGGGCCGGGCTACCTGAAGGACGTGCCGACCTGGAAGGACCTCGGCGTCAACGTCGACTACGCCACCGCGCAGGGC
Organism: uncultured Enterobacteriaceae bacterium; assembly: GCA_964617355.1. Taxonomy (GTDB): domain Bacteria; phylum Pseudomonadota; class Gammaproteobacteria; order Burkholderiales; family SG8-39; genus CAZTDU01. The sequence continues at coordinate 24,668 of CAZTXP010000017.1, read as the reverse complement.
TTCATGGCCGCCAAGGGCATGAAGCCCGAGGCGGTCGCGTTCTGGGAAGACGTCATCGCGCGGATGGCGAAGGACGCCGAGTGGCAGAAGCTCCTCGAGCGCAGCTACTGGGCGAGCGCGCCGATGGGCGCGGCCGAGATGCGGCGCTACTACGAATCCGAGTTCGCGAAGGCGAGGGCCGCGCTCGACGACCTCGGCCTGGTGAAGCCCTAGGAGGACGCATGAACATCGCCTCGCACCGCGAGAAGATCGCCAAGCTCGAAGCGCTGCGCGCGCGCCTGCACCCGATGGACGATTTCGAGCTCTGGTTCTGGGCGGCGATGAACGCCGGCACCCACGCGGTGAACGCGGCGCTGCACCACGCTGGCGTCACCGACCCGTCGGACCGCTTCCCGACGCAGCCGGGCGTCTACCTCGTCCCGCAGGCCGGCGGCGCGCTCGAGCCGAAGCTCGGGCCGTTGGGCGACGTGCTGCACGTCGGCCGCCCGAAGGTCGAGGCGCCGGTGCCGGCCGACGTCGCCGAGATGATGAAGGCGATGGAGATCATCGAGCATCACCGCGACCCGTGCATCCGCGGCGAGCGCGAGCCGACGCAGGCGATCGCGGACGAATGCGCCGCCGCGCTCGGGCGCGTGCTCGCGATCTGCGAACGCCGTCTCGGGGAGGCCCGCGCATGACGCCGCAGGAACACCGCGACAAGGCGCTGAAGATCGAGCGCTCGCTCGCCAAGTGCGGCGCGGGCGACTACGAGATGAAGATCGAAGCCGCGATGCTCGCCGGCACGCACTGGTTCAACCTCGTGCTGCACCGGATGGGGCTCGCCGCGCCGGACAAGGACGTGCTGCACACCTACATGCTGACGGTGAACGAACTGCGCCGGTTCCGCGCAGCGGACGCCGAACTGGTGGATGCGCTGGTGGAGATCGAGGACATCCGCCCCGCGTTCGTGCGAGGCAACGCGCCGGGCGGCGAGCAGGCAGCCGAGCGCGCGCTGGAACTGCTCGCCGTCCTGCGGCACAAGGCCGAGGCGGCCGGGGCCTAGAGCGGGCCGACCACCCCGCCGACCACGCGCACGCGGTCGCCGCGCTGCCAGCTCGGCTGCTGCTGTTGCGGGTAGGTGCGCACGGAGCCGTCCTCGTGGCGCACCACGACTTCCCAGGTCTTCGAGGACGTCACGTTCTTCTCGATCATGTGGCCCGCGACCGCCCCGCCCACCGCGCCGGCGATGGTGCCGAAGGTCTTGTTGCGCTCGTTGCTGACGCCCCGTCCGACCACCGCGCCGGTGACGCCTCCGACCGCCGCGCCGGTGCCGCCGGCATGGCCGGCCTTCTCGACCTCGCGTACCAGTTCGACCACGCCGCACTCGCGGCAACCGACCGGGGCTTGCGACGGCGGGGGCGGCGGCGGGGCATAGCCCGGCTGCGCCGGTGCGCCGCTCATCGGCTGTCCCGGGGCGGGCGACGCGGCGCGCGCGTTCATCATGCGGTTGATCACGGTGTCGGAGACGCCGGATTTCTTCAGCGCGATGACGCCGTCGACGCTGGTGTCGAACGCCGGCTGCGAGCGCTCGATCTGCTGCAGGATCAGCGAGTCGCCGACGCCGGCCTTCACCATCTTGACCACGTCGTCGTTCGTCATCACCGCGGCGTGCGCGGCGAGCGAGGCGGCGAAGAGGACGATCACGGCGAGGATGCGCTTCATCTCGGCAACTCCATGCGGACGGCGATGGAGTGCATTCTAAGGGACCGGGACGCCGGGCAAGCGGGCATAGTGCACAGCCCGGCGGCCGATCTGTAACCGGAGGTTACGGCCGCGCCCCGAAATAAGGCCGGTCGCCAGCGATCGTCAGCCGGTCCATCACGCGGCGGTATCCGCCATAGTCGTTCACCGCGATGTGCTGGGTGGAGCGGTTGTCCCACAGCGCCATCGAGCCCTTCCGCCAGCGGAAGCGGATCTGGAACTCCGGCCGCTGGCTGTGGCGGTTGAGGAAATCCAGCAACGGCGCGGACTCGTCTTCCGTCATGTCCTCGAAGCGGATGCAGTAGACCCAGTTCACGAACAGGATGCTGCGCCCGGTCTCCGGATGCGTGCGGATGCAGGGGTGCGCCTGCTCCTTCGTGCCCTCCTCGCCGACCTTGATGCGCATGCTCTTCAGGTCGTCGTCCGCGTAGGCGCCCTGCGGCCCATAGGAGCGCTTCGCGCTGTGCATCACGCGCATGCCCTCGAGCTTTCGCTTCAGGCCGTCGGACAGCGCGTCGAAGGCGAGCATCTGGTTGGTCCAGATGGTGTCGCCGCCGACCGCCGGCGCCTCGCGGCAATAGAGGCACGTGCCGAGCACCGGTTCGGGCGAGAAGGTCATGTCGGTGTGCCAGCGGCCGCCGAAGTTGAGCTTCTTCGATTCCTCGGCCTCGCGCACGATGCGCATCATCTCGGGGTGCCCGTCCAGCGACTTGATGAAGGGCGTCGCCGACAGCGACCCGAAGTGGCGCGCGAACGCCTTCTGCTGCTCGGGCACGAGGTCCTGGTCGCGCAGGAAGATCACGCAATACTCGGCCAGCGCGCGGCGAAGCTCGGCGACCGTCTCGGCAGGCAAGGGCTTCGACGCGTCGATGCCCGACAGTTCGGCGCCGCCCGCGCCGCAGACCGGGTCGATGCGGAACGTCCGGTACTCGCCGGACGCCTTCGGGATCGCGCTCATTTGTAGATCTCCTTGGCGAGCGCCAGCATGTCGTTCTGCCGGCGGTAGTCGGTGGTGCCGAGCAGCTTCGCGCCGGCGAGCTTGCGCATCTCCTCGGTCGCCTTCTCGACGATGCCCTTCACGGTCACGCCGTGCCCGGTGTTCGCGTACACGAGCTGCGCCTCCTCCGAGAGGAAGAAGTCCATCAGCAGGCGCGCCGCGTTCGGATTGGGCGCGTTCTTCAGCATCGCCACGTCGTAGCCGACGTAGGTCGCGCCCTCCGAGGGCATGACGAGCTTCACGGGCAGGCCCTTCATCTGCGGCACGTTCGGGTAGACCATGGGGATCCAGATCGGGAACTCGCCCTGCGCCACGCGCCGCTCGCTGGCGCGCTGGTCGCGCGTGAAGACGAGGTTCTGCTGCGCGAGCTTGTCGTGGAAGCCGCGGCCGAAGTGCTCGGTGGTGACGAAGAAGAACACCGAGCCGCCGCCCAGCGCCCGCAGGTCATCAGAAATGATCTTGCCCTTCCACTTCGGGTCGAGGAGATCCTTCCAGCTCTTCGGCTCGTCTGCCGGCTTCACCAGTTTCGTGTTGACGAGGATGCCGTAGTTGAAGATGAAGATCGGCGCACGGATCGCGTCGGACTTGAACGGCGCCTGCAGGTTCGCCGCGTTCGGCAAGCCGCCGTGGGGCTGGAAGGTGCCCGCCTCCATCTGCAGCGCGGTGGTGGTCGAGCCGTTGTGCGACACGTCGCCCAGGTACCTTCCCGCCGCCTGCTCGGTGCGGATACGCTCGCGCAACTCGCTCGCCCTCGCCTCCAGCACCTCGACCCGGATGCCGTAGCGCTTCTCGAACATCCGCCCGATGGCGTGGTGGAAGCCGATGCCGACGGCGCCGGTGTACATCACCACGCGCCCTTCCTTCTTCGCCGCGGCGACGACCTTCTCCCAGTCCGCGGGCGACTGCGCGCGAACCGGGGGAACCCCCGCCGCCATCAGGCCGAGGCCAGCCGCCCCGCCCGCGAGGAACCTGCGGCGGGCGCTCATGCGGCCTTCCTCGTGCCGAGGATTCGGGCCACGTCCTGCTCGACCACGGTGCCCTTAAAGAAGTCCGGGTTCATGCCGCCGTGCAGGCGCGCGATGTTCTCGCAGGTGAAGGCGCGGAAATCCGCCTCGTCGATCATCTCGTGCTCGACAAGTTCCCACGCCTCCTGCAGCACGCCCTGCATGTCGACCACGTCCCAGTGGCTGATGTCGGAGGAGAAGATCGCGTTCAGCTTCCTGCCGCCGGGCACCAGCTTCGTGTTGAACGCGCTCGCCACCATCGGGTCGTCGGCCTCGCAGCCGAACCAGAAGCGCGGAACAAACCTTTCGAGGAGCTTATCCTCTGTGTCCGCGCCGGCACGAATGAAGTCGTCGAGCTCGTCCGGGTTCATCACGTTGCCCACCGCCTGCGCGTTCGCCTTCATGCGCGCGAGGGTCTCGCGCACCTGCGCCTCGCTCTGGTGCGCGACAACCTTGCCGCCGTGCTCCATGAAGAGCTTGACGAGCCCGTCCACGTCCATGTGCGCGGGATTGTAGTTCTGGATGCCGCGCGCGTTCCGCTTCTCCCAGTGGCCGATCATGTCCGAGAGCAGGTTCACCGCCCAGCCGACGCCGCCCTCGAGGAAGCCGATGTTCAGGTTCGGGAAGCGCCGCGTCACGCCGCCGATCACCAGCGCCTTGGCGAAGGACTCGTGCGCCGCGGCGAACATGCCGATGTGGTTGAAGACGTAGTTCGACGGCGACACGCGGCTGCCCCAGCCCATGCCGGCCGAATGCGCGGTGGGCGCCACCTTCAGCTCGATGCACTTCTTCCAGAACGGGTCGTAGTCGAATTCGCTGTCCAGGGCGATGTTGTCGACCCAGAAGGTGTGCTGCGCGGCCTCCGGCGAGAGCTTCTGCGCCGCCGGCACCGGCCGGCGCACGAAGCCGCCGATCATGAAGGCCTTCATGCCGAGCGTCCGGTTGGCGTACTCGGCTTCCTCGATCGCCTCCTTCGGCGAATACATCGGGATGGTCGCCGCCGGCGTCATGCGATCCGAGTGCTCGCGGAAGACGTCCGACAGCATCACGTTCAGCGCGCGGCAGGTGGCGCGGCGCAGCTCCTCGTCCTCCTCGCGCACGATCATCAGGCCGAGGGTCGGGTAGATCACGCCGAAGTCGATGCCGAAGCCGTCGAGCCGCTGGCGCAGCAGGTTCGGCAGCATCGCGGTGGCGCCGTCCAGCGTGTTCTTCGTCGCGCGGCCCCACCACGGCCCGCGCGGCACGCCCTTCTCGCGCCGCGCCGCGGTGTCCAGGTTGAACCAGTACGGGCCGATGTTCCGCGACATCGACTTCTGGAAGCGCTCGACCATCGACGGCCCGGCGACCTGCTTCAGGTACTCGACGTAGGCCGGCATGTACTCGACGAGGTGCCCGTCGCCGTCGATCACCGGGTGGCCGATCTTCTTGCGGATGTCCGCGGAACTCAGGTGGTGCTCGCTCATCGCCTTCTCCTCCTCGAAAGGGTTGCGCCGCGTCAGCCGCGGATCGCCCAGGCGTCCTCGCCGCGCGCGGCGAGGACTACGTTCGTGCCGGCCGCGGGCGCCTGCAGGGCCGGGGCCTCGGTGCGCAACAGGCCCGCCTCGGTCTCGACCGCGATCGCGCGCCGCGCGCCATGGAAAATCGTGTCCACGACACGACCCGCGAGGGTCCACGCGCCTGCGGCAGCCGCACCCAGCGTGAAGTTCTCGGGCCGCACCATCACCGTCACCGCGTCACCCACCGCGATACCGATGTCGCCGCGACACTCGCCTCGCCAGCCCTGCCCTTCGACCTCCAGTCTCGCAAGGCCGCCGTCGAGCGCGTGCCCCGCCGTCACCTTGCCGGCGAGCAGGTTGGGCGCGCCGAAGAAGGCCGCCACCTCGCGGCTCGCCGGGCGATGGTAGATCGCCTCCGGCGTGCCGAGCTGCAATATGCGCCCGGCCTGCATGACCACGACGCGATCCGACAGCGCCATCGCCTCCTCCTGGTCGTGCGTGACATAGAGGCTGGTGATGCCGAGGCGCTTTTGCAGCGCGCGGAACTCCTCGCCGGTCTGCGCGCGCAACCGCGCGTCGAGGTTGCTGAGCGGCTCGTCGAGCAGCAGCACGTCCGGGTGGAAGACCAGCGCACGCGCGATCGCCACGCGCTGCTGCTGCCCGCCGGAGAGCGCCGGTGCGGGACGGGCGGCGTAGGCTTCCATCTCGACGAGGCGCAGCGCCTCCTGCACCTTTTCGCGCACCTCGGCCGCCGGCCGGCGGCGCACCGTGAGCGGATAGGCGACGTTGTCGAACACCGTCATGTGCGGCCAGATCGCGTACGACTGGAACACCATGCCGAGGTTGCGGCGATCCGGCGGCACGAACACGCCCGCCGCAGGATCCGACACCACGCGATCGCCGATCGAGATGCGCCCGCCGTCGTTCTGCTCCAGGCCCGCCACCATGCGCAGCGTCGTCGTCTTGCCGCAGCCCGAGGGACCGAGCAGCGTGAGGAACTCGCCGTCTTCCACGGAGAGCGTTATGCCGTCCACCGCGGCCACGTCGCCGAAGCGGCGCGACACCTGCTCGATGCGGATGCCCGGCATCTACGCGGCCCTCCACGCGCGGCGCATCACCACCAGTTGCACCCCGCGAAACACCAGCACCAGCAGCACCATCCCGAGACCGACCACGCTCACCTCTTCCGCCTTCCCGGCCGCCCACATCTTGAGCAGCACTACCGACAGCACCTCGGAGCCCACCGAATACAGCAGGATCGACGCCGACAATTCCCGCATGATGCCGAAGAACGTGAGGATCCAGCCGACCGCGAACGACGGCCACGCCAGCGCGACGAGGATGCGCCACAGCGTCTGCCACCAGCTCGCGCCATGCACCCGCGAGCATTCCTCCAGGTCGTACGAAAGCTGCGCATAGGCTGCCGACATCACCCGCACCGCCACCGGCGTGCCGAGCGCCACATAGGCGAGGAGCAGCGCCCAGATCGTGCCGTAGACCTGCACCGGACCCGGCAGCAGCGCGAACGCCCACAGGAAGCCGATGCCGAGCACGATGCCCGGCATCATCCACGGCAGCCACGCCAGTACCTCGATGAGCCGCCGGCCGCGCCAGCGCGTTCGCGCCGTGACATAGGCGACGATGCCGCCGAGCACCATGGTCGCGGTGGCGCCCATCAGCCCGAGCGCCAGCGTGTTGAGGAACGCGCGCCAGAGTTCGCGGTTCTCCAGCACGTTGCGATAGTGGTCCAGCGTCAGCGCATCCATCGAGTAGAAACCGAAGAAGCGGAACATCGACCCGGCGGCCAGCTGCCCGAGCGGCAGCAGCACCGTGACCACGAAGAAGCCGACGCACAGCGCGAAGGTCGCCCAGCGCCAGCGACCGAGCTTCATCACCGCCGGCGCGTAGCCCTTGCCGGTGACCGTGTGGTAGCTGCGCCCGCCGAGGATGCGCCACTGCCATATTACGAGCACGAACATCAGCCCCATGATCGCGAACGCGAGCGCGGTGGCGTACGCGTAGTCCGGCGTCGCGCGGTGGTTGATCGCGTGGTAGATCTCAGTGGTGATCACCTGGATGCCGGCCGGCACGCCGAAGAAGAGCGGCGACTCGAACGACTCCACGCCGCGGATGAACGACAGCAGGAACGCGCCGGTCAGCGCCGGCAGCATCAGCGCGAGCGTCACGCGGCGGAAGGTCTCCCAGCGCGACGCGCCGGCCATGCGGCTCGCCTCCTCCAGCGCCGGGTCCATGGCGCGGAACGCATCGACGATGAACAGGAAGAGGAACGGCGTCGAGTACTGCATCATGTGCCAGACCACGCCGCCGTACGAGTAGACGTTGATCGGCGAGGCCTCGGCGCCGGTGAGCGCCTTCCACGCGAGGTTCAGCGCGCCCACCTGCGGGTTGCCGAGCATGCCCCAGGCCATCGCGGTCAGGATCGGCGGCACGAAGAACGGCAGCGTGATCAGCACTTCCAGCAGGCCGCGCATCGGCGTATCGGTGCGCGCCACGATCCAGGCCATCAGCACCGCGAGCGACAGAGACAGCACGGTCTTCACCAGCGACAGGCCGATGGTGTTGACCAGCACCTTGGCGTTCTCGGCCGACAGCATGGCGCGGTAGCCGGCGAGGCTGAACTCCCCCGCGACGCCGGGCGGCGTGGTGTGCAGGCTGCCGAACAGCAGCATGCCCATCGGGTACAGCGTCAGGAACGCCAGTACCGCGACGAGGAGCGCGAGCGGAAGGGTCCGCCGCACGCGCCGCTACTTGTAGATCGACTTCGCGAGCGCGAGCATGTCGTTCTGCTTAGCCGCGTCGGTGGTGCCCAGGAGCTTCACCGTCATCATCTGCTTCGTCTCGGCCGGCGCCTTCTCGGCGACGCCCGACACCGTCGGCCCGAAACCCTGCCGCGCGTAGACCATCTGCGAGTCAGCCTCGAGGAAGTGGTTCATCAAGAGGCGCGACGCATTCGGGTGCGGCGCGCCCTTCATCATCGCAAGGTCGAAGCGCACGTACGGCGAGCCCTCGGCCGGCGATACCAGCTTCACCGGCAGTCCCTTCAGCTTCAGCACGTTCGGCATGCTCATGGTGACGTAGATCGCGTACTCGCCGCGCGCCACGCGGCGCTGGTCGTTCAGGAGATCGCGACTGAACACCGGCGCGTTGGCGGCGAGCTTCGGGTGGAAGTCCGCGCCGAGCTTCTCGGTGGTGACGAAGAAAAACACCGCGCCGGTGCCGAGCGCGCGGTAGTCGTCGGACAGGAGCTTGCCCTTCCACTTCGGGTCCAGAAGGTCCTTCCACGCCTTGGGCTCGTCCGAGGGCTTCACGAGGTTCGTGTTCACGAGCAGGCCGATCGACCACGCGTAGGCCGGCACGCGCGTGCCGTCCATCTCGAAGGGCGCGATCACCTTGCCGGCGTTCGGCAGGCTGCCGTGCGGCTGGAACACGCCCTCGCCCAGCTGGATCGCGGTGGTGGTCGAGCCGTTCAGCGACAGGTCGCCGATCGCGCGCCCCGAGGTCTGCTCGGCGCGGATGCGCTCGCGCACCTCGCTCGCCCGGGCTTCCAGCACCTCGACCGGCACGCCGTACTTCGCGGTGAACGACTTGACGATGTCCTTGTGCGCGCCGTCGATCGCCGAGGTGTAGACCACCACCTTGCCTTCCTTCTTCGCGGCCTCGACGACCTTGGCCCATTCGGCGGCATCTTGCGCGTGGGCGACGAGGGCGAGCGACGCGGCGAGGCCAGCCAGCAGCTGCTTCATGGTTCCTCCGGGGGTCAGGCGACGGTCTCGGGCAGCTTCGCGCAGGCGACGAGGTCGATCGCCGCCGACGGCTCGAGCATCACGGTGTAGGGCAGCACGTTGAAGATCGACCCGCCGCGCGCGGCGGACGGCTCCTCGCCGCGCATCAGCGCCTTGACGTCGGCCAGCATGCGCTTTCGCGCTGCGATGATCGCGGTGTCGCTGGAGCCGAGGTATTCCTTCGAGCGGTCGGCGATCGGACCCTGGCTCTCGGTCATCGCCGCGTCCTGCGCGCGGATGCCGTGGATGCCGGTGAAGCTCGCGGTGCGCTGCACCTCGCGGTCCATCAGGTAGTCGTTGTCGAGGCGCGCCTCGGGGATCACGGTGCCCGGCAGCGTCTTGCGGTGCGCGGTGTTGCCGTTCTTCCACGCCGCGACCTCGTCGTCCTTCAGCGGCCGGTCGGGCCGGTAGGTGACCACCACCACCTGATGGTGCGTGTCGTCGCACGGCACCCACGCGCGCAGCACGCGGCCATTGCCCGGCACCGGCGCGATCATGGTGAAGAACGGCATCAGCACCTGGTTCACGCGCAGGAAGTTGCGGCCGCCCTCGACCGTGCGCGTCGCGCCGACCATCATGCCGTAGTCGGTGTTGTGCACCGTCCAGCGCGGCCAGGTGTTCTCGCGGAAGTACTGGCCGGTGAGCGCCATCTTCTTCTCGTGCACGTCGAAGGTGCGGTGCAGGAAGCTGACGTGCGCGGAGTCGATCTCGCCTTCCAGCGATTGCAGCCAGTTGCAGTCCTGGATCCAGCGCGAGGCGTAGCAGTGCGAAGCCGGGTAGCGCATGAAGTCGCACTCGGGCAGCTCGCCCATCTTGTCGCGCGGCCCCATGTACACCCAGACGAAGCCGCCGGCCTCGCGCACCGGATACGACTTCAGCCGCACCTTCGCGCACATGTTGCTCTCGGGCGGCTCGGAGGGCAGCTCGGTGCAGTTGCCGTCGACGTCGAACTTCCAGCCGTGGTAGACGCAGCGGATGCCGCAGTCCTCGTTCCTGCCGAAGTACAGGCTCGCGCGGCGGTGCGGGCAGTGCTCGTCGACGATGCCGACGCGGCCGTTGGTGTCGCGGAACGCGACCAGGTTCTCGCCCAGCAGCTTCAGGCGCACCGGGTCGCAGTCGGGCGCGGCGACCTCGGCGGACAGCAGCGCGGGGAACCAGAAGCGCCGCATGTACTCGCCCATCGGCGTGCCCGGGCCGGTGCGCGTGAGCAGTTCGTTGTCTTCCTGGCTGAGCATCGCGCCCGCCTCCCTCCTCAAGGAGCGGCCACATTATCCAATGACGCGGGGCGGGACAACGCCATTTCGCACCGCCTCCGGTATCCTCGACGCATGGCCGACGCCGCCAATCCCTACGCCCCGCCCACGGCGGAGGTCGACGCGCCGCACGCCGCCGGCGAGGTGGTCCGGCAGGGCGACTTGCTGCGGATGGACCGCAACGCCACCCTGCCCTCGCGCTGCGTGTCCTGCAATGCCGCGGCGCCCCGGCGCGTCGATCGCATCCTCTACTGGTCGCCCGTCGGCTGGCGCCTCGCCGCATGGGGGATCCCGGTGCTGCTGATCCTCCTCGTCTTTGCGGACGGCATGGTCTCGACCTTCGCCGTGACGGCGTTCTGGCCCGCGGTGATCCTGCTCGCCATCGTCAATGCCATCGTGCGCGGCAAGTTCGCGCTCGAGATCCCGCTCTGCGTGCGCCACGCGCGAGTGCGCTCGGCGACCACCTGGGTGATCTGGAGCGCCATTCTCTCCGGGCTCGCGCTCTTCGTCGCCGTGGCCAGTGACCTGAACCGCATACCCGGCGACATCATCGGCAACGTCGGCCTCGGCCTCGTGCTGGTAATGGGGGTCGCCGCGATGGTGCGCATCTTCTCGGCCGCCGACCGCGTCGCGCTGAAGCGCCTCGATCCGCAGCGCGCGTGGCTCAAGCGCACCGGCGCGCCGTTTCGCGCCTCGTTCCCGGAGGCGCCCGGCTCGTAGCGCGCGGAGTGCGCTCGTAGTACGCGGAGTGCTAGAGTGCCGCGCCGAGGAGGATCCATGCGCGTCCCGTTCCTGATCGCCACGCTGTTCGCCGCCGCCGGCGCATGGGCGCAGGCCGACTACCCGTCGAAGCCGCTGCGTCTCGTCACGCCGTTCAATCCCGGCGGCGCGATCGACATCTACTCGCGGCTGCTCGCCGAGCCGCTGGCGAAGCGCCTCGGCCAGAACGTGGTCGTCGAGCCGGTGGCCGGCGCGAACACCATCGCCGGCACGCAGCAACTGGTGCGCGCCGCGCCGGACGGCTACACCTTCATGGTTACCACCATGTCGACTGCGGTGAACAACCGCTTCCGCGAGCAGAAGCCGCCCTACGACCCGGACCGCGACCTCGCGCCGATCACGCAACTCTCGTTCGGCACCGTACTGCTCGTCGCGCAGGCCAAGGCGCCGTTCGCCGACGCGAAGGGGCTCGTCGACTGGGTAAAGGCGCAGGGCCGCCCGGTCACCTTCGGCTCGTGGGGCATCGGCTCGTGGGGGCACGTCGCCGGGCTGATCCTCGCGCGCGACCACGGCCTGAAGCTGGAGCACGTGCCGTACAAGGGCGACGTGCCGGCGCTCACCGACCTGCAGAACGGCACGCTCGACCTTACCTTCTCCAGCCCGACGTCCGCGAAGCCGCGCATCGCTGCGGCCTCGGCGAAGGCGATCGCGATGACCGGCCCGCGACGCTCGGCATCGATGCCCGAGCTCGCCACCTTCGGCGAGCAGGGCGTGCCGAATGTCGACCTCACCATCTGGGTGGGTGCCTACGCGCCCGCCGGCACGCCGAAGCCGATCCTCGAGCGCCTGCAGCGCGAACTGAAGGCGGTGATGGACCTGCCCGAGGTGCGCGAGAAGATGGTCGCGCAGGGACAGGTGCCGATCGGCAACACGCCCGACGAGTTCGCCGCCGCGCAGGCCGCGGACGTCGCGAAGTGGGGCGCGCTGCTGCGCGACTTCGGCATCAAGCTGCAATGAACACCGACTACGTCCAGCGCTTCCTGTTCGAGGACCTCGACGTCCGCGGGCGCCTCGCGTGCCTCGGCGGCGCGTGGACGAAGATGGTCGAGGGCCGCGGCTACCCGGCGGCCATCGAAAGCCTGCTCGGCCGCGCGGCCGCGCTCACGGTGCTGCTCGGCGCCAACCAGAAGGGCTCGCGGCGCACCACGCTGCAGGTGCGCGGCTCCGGGCCGGTGACGCTGCTCGTCGTCGATTGCACGCCGGACCTGCGCATCCGGGGCATGGCGCAGTACGGCACGCTCGTCCAAGGACCGGAACGCGCGCTGTTTGGCGATGGACGCCTCGCGCTCACGCTGGAGGAATCCGCCAGCGGGCAGGTCTACCAGAGCCTGGTGCCGCTCGAAGGCGACACGCTCGCCGACATCTTCTCGCACTACCTCGCGCAGTCGGAGCAGCTGTCGTCCTTCCTCGTCCTCTTCGCCGACGCGAACGCGGCCTGCGGCCTGCTGCTCGAGAAGCTGCCCGGCGCGGACGCGAAGGACGCAGACGGCTGGAACCGCGTCACGCAGCTCGCCGCTACCCTGACGCTCCCCGAGACCGTCGGCGCCCAGCCCTACGACCTTCTGACGAAGCTCTTCCCCGAGGAACTTCTGCGCGTCTTCGCGCTCGACTCGGTCGAGTACCACTGCCCCTACGACCCGTCGAGCGTGAAGCACATGTTGAGGAGCCTCGGCCGTGCCGAGCTCGACTCGATCCTCGCCGAGCGCGGCGAGATCGTGGTGAAGAACGAGATGTGCAACCACGAGTACCGCTTCGACCGCGCGGCGGTCGAAGCCTTCATGGCCGAGGACGCCTGATGGACACCGGCACCGCGTACGAGCTTCCCGAACCCTCGTTCCGCGAGGACCTCGTGCGCGTCGGCCGCGGCACGCCGATGGGCGAGCTGCTGCGGCGCTACTGGCATCCGGTCGGCCTCGCGACGGATGCGGGCGCCACGCCGCGCAAGGTGCGCGTGCTGGGCGAGGACCTCGTGCTGTTTCGCGACGGCCAGGGTCGCGCCGGGCTCGTCTACCCGCGTTGCGCGCACCGCGGCACCACGCTCTACTACGGCAAGGTCGAGGCGCGCGGCATCCGCTGCTGCTACCACGGCTGGCTCTACGACGTCGAAGGGCATTGCCTGGAGCAGCCCTGCGAGGCCGGCGGCGGCCCGCGCCGCGACAAGGTGCGCCAGCCCTGGTACCCGGTCGAGGAGCGCTACGGCCTCGTGTTCGCCTACCTCGGGCCGCCGGCCAGGAAGCCGGTGCTGCCGCGCTACGAGTGCCTCGAGCACCTCGGGGACGGCGAGTTCATCGAGGCCGACGACAGTTCCATCGGCTCGGGCGGCGCGCAGGTGGTGCCGTGCAACTGGCTGCAGCACTGGGAGAACGTGGTCGATCCCTTCCACGTGCCGATCCTGCACGGCTCGTTCTCCGGCGCGCAGTTCGTCGCCCAGATGGGCGTGATGCCGCAGGTCGAATTCGAATCGACCGCGCGCGGCGTGAAGGTGGTCTCGCTGCGCCCGCTCGAGGACGGCCGCACTCACCGGCGCATCACCGAGGCGGTGTTCCCGACGCTGCGCGTGGTGCCCAACCCGCGCGTCGCGCGCTACGAGCGCGTCGAGTCGATCGGCTGGACGCTGCCGATCGACGACACGCACTACCGCATCTACGTTGCCGGCCGCGTGCGCGAGAAGGGCGAGCTCGGGCGCTTCCGCTCGAAGATGAACGGCAAGTTCTGGTGGGAGCTCACCGAGGAGGAGCACCAGCGCTTCCCCGGCGACTACGAGGCGCAGGTCGGGCAAGGCGCGATCACCTTCCACTCGGAAGAGCACTTCGCCACCAGCGACAAGGGCATCGCGTTGCTGCGCCGGTTCATGGAGCGCCAGCTCAAGCTCGTGGCCGAGGGCGGCGACCCTGCGGGCGTGTCCTTCGACCCCGGCGCGGCGCCGGTGGATTTCGAGGCCGGCAACTTCCTCGTTTGACGGGCATCAAGCCGCGCGGTGCCTGGCCGCGCGATAAGGGTGCATCCGGTCCCGCGAAGAGGACGCGACCATGCCCGCCCCCGAGATCCGCACCCCCGCCCAGCTTTACGCCCACGCCATCGCGCTCGAGCGCGAGGCCGCCGCGCGCTACGCGCAACTCGCCGAGCGCATGACCGCGATCGGCGACAGCTCGCTCGTCGAAATCTTTACCATGCTGTCGGGCTTCGAGGAAGATCACCTCGACACGTTGCTGCGCCGGACCGATGGCGTCGCGATCCCCGATTCCACCGCGGTGCCGTGGCCGGCCGGCGACGGCCCCGAGACCGCCGCGGGCACGTTCGACGCCACGCGCGCCACGCCACGCACGGCGCTGGAAGCGGCGCTCGCCGCCGAGCGCCGCGCGCAGGCCTTCTTCGCGCAAGTGCATGCCACGGCATCCGATCCCGCGCTGCGCGCACTTGCGCAGGAGATGGAAGCCGAGGAACAACAGCACATCGCGCTGATCGAGCGCGAGATCCGCCAGCGCACAGGATCCACCACGCCGGCCTAGCCCGCGTGCGGTCGCCAGCCTGAACCCACGGCGCGCTTGCGAGGCGCGCGCGAAACAGCGAAGCTTCGCGCATGCCACGGTCCGCTGCGCTCGGCGCGCTCCTGCTGCTCCTTGCGCTCGCCGCGCCGGTCCATGCCGACGAAGCCGGCTGGCGCCGCGCGATCGCGGCGGGCGAAGCGGCCTACCGCGCGGGCGACTACTCGGAAGCCACCTTCGCCTTCAGCACCGCGCTGAAGAACGCCGAGTCCTTCGGCGACAGCGACACGCGCGTCGCCACCAGCCTCGGCTGGCTGGCGGAAACCTATCGCCTGCAGGCCCGCCTGGCCGAGGCGGAACCGCTGCTCAAGCGCGCGCTCGCGATCCGCGAGAAGGTTCTCGGCCCGACGCACCCCAGCACGCTGCTCACGCGCCACAACCTCACGGTGCTGCAGAAGGCGCTCGGCGGCGAGGCGCCCGCGAGCGCGAGCCCGGCGCCCGTGGCGCCCGCACCATCCACGCCGTCGCTCGCGCCGCTGAAACCGAAACCCGAACCCGCGGTGCAACTCGCGCAGCCGGCGCCCGTGGTCGAAGCGCCGAAGCCGGAACCCAGACCCGCGCCCGTGGTGGAAGCGCCGAAGCCGAAACCGGCGTCCGTGGTCGAGGTGCCCAAGCCGAAACCGGAGCCGATCGTCGTCGCGCCGAAGCCGGAGCCCAAACCGGAGCCGAAGCCGGCCGCGGTGGCGATCGTCGAGGCTCCCAGGCCAAAACCCGAACCCGTCGTCGAAGTGGCGAAGCCGAAGCCCGAGCCGGTCGTCGTCGCGCCGAAGCCGGAGCCGAAGCCGAAGCCCGCGCCGTCCGAATCGCCGGGCGGGCTCGCGGCGCCGCTGAGCGCGTTGTTCCAGTTGTTCGAGACGAAGCCTGCGCCGCCTGCACCGGAGCCCCCCAAGCCCGCGCCGCGCGTGGAGCCGCCGAAGCCCGAGCCGCCGCGCGTCGAAGCGCCGACTCCGGTGCCGCTCGTCACCGCCGAAGTCGAGGTGCCAAAGCCGCGGCCGGTCGCGCCGCCAATCGCTGCTGCCGCGCTGCCGCCGTCGCCGCCTCCCGATCCCAGGCCCGCACCCATCGTCGAGGCGCCGAAGCCCAGGCCCGAGCCGGTGGTCGTCGCGCCGAAGCCGGAACCCCGGCCCGAGCCCGTCGTCGTCGCGCCGAAACCCGAGCCGAAGCCCGCGCCGGTCGTCATCGTCGAGCCGCCCAGGCCTGCGCCGATCGCCGACGCGCCGAAGCCGAAGCCCGAGCCGATCGTCATCGCGCCGAAGCCGGTGCCGATCGTTGCGCCCGAACCGCCCAGGCCCGGGCCCGTCGTCGAGCCACCGAAACCGAAGCCGGAGCCGGTCGTCGTTGCGCCGAAGCCGGAACCGCGTCCCGCGCCCGTGGTCGTGGCGGAAGCGCCGAAGCCCGCCGAGCTGCCGCGCGTCGAACTGCCCGCCTCCAAGCCCGCGCCGCCGGTGATCGCGAGTGTCGCGCCACGCACGAGCGCGCCGGTGGCCGTGGTCGCCACGCCCGCGTCTTCTCCTGCGCAAGTCGCGCGCGGCAATCTCGAATCGCAGCTGGCGGCGCTCGGCGCGCCCTCGCGCGGCAACGCGGCCGGCGCCTTCGAGCTGGTGCAGCGCGGCCGGGAGGCGAGCACCGTGCTGCGGCTCGCCGAGGCGCAACTGCTGCTCGGCGAGGGCGAGGCGCTGCTCAGCTACTTCATCGGCGAGCGCTCGAGCGCAATGGTGGTCGCGCGACGCGACCGCGCCGAATGGCACGCAATCGACACCGATCGCGCGAGGCTCGCCGCCGCCGTGAAGCAGCTGCGCGCGCAACTCGACCCCGCCGCCGATCGCAGCGCGCGCGGCCAGCAGGCGCCCTTCCCCGCCGCGCTCGCGCACCAGCTCTGGCGCACGCTGCTCGCGCCCGCCGCCGGCGCGCTCGACGGCGCGACGCACCTCGTGATCGTCCCGGACGGCGCGCTGCAGAGCCTGCCGTTCTCGGCGCTGCTCACCGAACCGCCGTCCACGGATGCGACTGCGAAGCGCGCATGGCTCGCGCGGCGCTACGCCGTCACCACGCTGCCCGGCGAGCCAGCGTTGCAGCGGGTGCGTGCGGCGCAAGGTGCGAGCGCGGCGACGCGCCCCTTCGCCGGCTTCGGCGACCCGCAGCTGCGCGGAGAGTCGGGCACGCCGACGGCGGCCGCGCCGCTCTTCGCCGGGCGCGAGAACGCCGACGTGCTGAAGGTGCGCGATCTTCCGCGCCTGCCGGATTCGCGCTACGTGCTCGATGCGATGTCCGACATCCTCGACGCCGCGCCCGCCGACGTGCGCATCGAATCGGAAGCCACCGAGGAATCCGTGAAGCGCGCGCGCCTCGAGCAGTTCCGCGTGCTCGCCTTCGGCAGCTACGGCCTGATGGCGGGCGAATTCCCCGGCGCCGCGCAGCCGGGCATCGTGCTGACGCCGCCGCGCTTCGCGAGCAGCGTCGACGACGGCGTGCTGACCGCACCGGAGATCGCGCAGCTGAAGCTCGATGCCGACCTCGTCGTGCTCACCGCCGGCGCCACCGCGTCGGCCGACGGCACGCCCGGGGTCGAGGGGCTGCCGCGGCTCTCGGCGGCGTTCCTCGAAGCCGGCAGCCGCGCGCTGATGGTGCCGCACTGGACGGTGAACGCGGACTCGACCCTGAAGCTCGTCAGCCGCATGCTGCGCGAGCGCTCGCGCGGCGCCGGCACCGCCGAAGCGCTGCGCCGCGCGATGCTCGCGCTGATGGACGGCGAGGACCGCCCCGCCTACGCGCACCCGATGTACTGGGCGCAGTTCGCCGTGGTCGGCGAAGGCGCGCGCGCCACGCCGGCTGCGCGCGCGTCGAAATAGCCTAGAACGCGAACGCGTTCGTCAGGTCGCCGGCCCTCTCGCGCACGCCGGGCAGCGGCTCGAGGCCGAAGCGCCTGGTGATGAACTTCAGCACCGAGGTCGTGTCGTACGGCGTCTTGTCGACGTGGCCGCGCTTCGCGAACGGCGACACGATGATCGCCGGGATGCGGGTGCCCGGGCCCCAGCGATCGGCCCAGCCGGGGCCGGAAGGCGGCGGCATGTGGTCCCAGAAACCGCCGTTCTCGTCGTAGGTGACGATCACCGCCATGCGGCTCCACTGCGGGCTCGCGCGCAGCTTCTCGAGCAGCGCAGCGATGTGCGCATCGCCGCTCGCGACATCGGTGTAGCTCGGATGCTCCGTGTAGCGACCGGCCGGCTTGTAGAACGACACCGCCGGCAGCGTGCCGCGCGCGATGTCGGCGAGCAGGTCGGACTCGTCCTTCAGGTGCCTTGCGCGATCCGCGGTGCCGGGCGCGAAGCGCGCGTAGTAGTTCAGCGGCTGGTGGTGCGGCTGGAACATCGGGCTCTCGGGGGTGCGCGTGTAGATGATCGCGCGCTTCTCCTTCGGGTCGCGGCGGCCGTCGGCAAGCGCCTGGTTCCAGCCGCCCGAGTACCATGCCCAGCTCACGCCCTTGGCCGACAGCGTGTCGCCGATGGTGCGGTCGCGGAACGGCGTCGCGGGGAACTTCGAGGGATCGGCGTGATCGAGGCTGCCGCCCGGCGCCGGCGCGATGCCGCTCGGCTGGTATGGCGGCTGCGAGGTGTTCACCAGGTACCCGTCGGGCGACGCGCGGCCGTCGAGCACCTCGGGCGGGCCCTGCATTGCCGACGCGGGCGAACTCGGCTTCTTCTTCAGCTTGCCGTCCGCGTCCAGCTGCGCGCGCGCGCTCGCCGGCGCGTTCGGGTCCGCGGGCGTGCAGGCGCACACCAGCCACTGGTGGTTGAGATACGAGCCGCCGAAGGCCGCCATGAAGAAGTGGTCGGCCAGCGTGTAGTCCTTCGCCCACTGCCACATCTTCATCCTGGAGCCGTCGAAGTAGCCCATCACCCAGCCGCCGATGTTCGACATGGCGACGAACTTGTCGTTGCGGCCGCCGTTGATCTGTTCCTTGTTCTGGTAGTACAGGTGCCACGGGCTCGGCAGCACCTCGTTCAGCTGACGGCTCACCGGCGGCGCATCGATGCGGAACGGGCCGTTCGGCAGTCCGGCCACCGCGGCGTAGCGCGCATCGGGCTTGCCGTGGTCCCACACCGGCGGCAGGTGCGGCAGCGGCTTGCCGTCGTGGTCCACCTGCGTCTTCTGCGCGGACGTTGCGTGCGCGATGCCATCCGCCCCAGGGAAGAGCCCGTACAGGTGGTCGAAGCTGCGGTTCTCGGCATAGATCACGACCACGTGCTCGATCTTGTCGAGCCCCGCGGCATCGCTGCCCTGCCCGGTACCGGTACTTGCGCAGCCCGCGGCGAGCGCGGCGGCGACGGCGATCGACAGTCGATTCATGCGTGTCTCCTCACTTGGGCCGCGCGAGCGCGGCGCCGGGCCAGGCGTCGGCGCGGCTGCGCGCGTACTGCGGCGGGTAGTCGATCTTCACGCCGAGCTTCTCGGCGGCGTGCCAGACCCAGCGCGGGTTGTCGAGGAAGCCACGCGCGAGCGCGACCATGTCGGCGTCGCCGTCGGCGAGGATCTTCTCGGCCGCGAGCGGATCCACGATCATGCCCACGGCGCGCGTGGCGATGCCCGAGCCCTTCCTGACCTGCGCCGCGAACGGCACCTGGTAGTGCGGCCCGACCTTGATGCGCGCGTGGTGCACCAGCGCGCCGCTCGACACGCAGGCGTAGTCGTAGCCGACGGCCTTGAGGCGCTTCGCGAACTCGACGGCGTCTTCCGGCGTCGCGCCGCCTTCTGCCCAGTCGGAAGCCGAGATGCGCGCGCCAAGGCAACGGTCCTTCGGCCACGCGGCGCGCAGCGCCTCGGCGACCTGCATCGGTGCGCGCAGGCGGTTGTCGAGGCTGCCGCCATACTTGTCCTTGCGGGTGTTCGACAGCGGCGACATGAACTGGTGCAAGAGGTAGCCGTGCGCGGCGTGCAGCTCGACCGCGTCGTAGCCGGCGCGCTGCGCGCGTCGCGCGGCCTGCGCGAAGTCGTCGCAGAGATTCTTGATGTCGGATTCCGAAAGCTCGTGCGGCGTGTGCCAGCCATCCGCATAAGGCGTGGCACTGGCCGACACCGTCTGCCACGGCGACTGGCCCGGCTTCAGCGGCTGGCCACCTTCCCAGTTGCGGCCCACCGAGGCCTTGCGGCCGGCGTGCGCGAGCTGCACGCCGATCGGATTCTTCGTCACGCGCTTGTAGGCATCGACCATGCGCTTCGCGGCCGCCTCGTTGTCGTCCGAGTACAGGCCGACGCAGCCGTGCGAGATGCGCGCCTCCCGGTTCACGCCGGTCGCCTCGACCACGAAGAGGCCCGCGCCGGAGCACGCGAATGACACGAAGTGCGCGAGGTGCCAGTCCTGCATCGTGCCGTCGGAGGCGCTGTACTGGCACATCGGCGCGACGACGATGCGGTTCGGCATCACGATGCCGCCGAGCTGGATCGGTTCGAACAGCTTGCTCATTTCAGTTGCAGCTCCCTTCGCAGTTGCGTGTCACGTCGATGATCGGCTTCATGCTCGATTTCCTCGGCCAGCGCCTCGAGGGTCGCGGCGTCGGCCAGCCCGCGCGCGCCGAGGATGCGCTCGAGGGCCTTCATCCAGTGCTCGTAGTAGGTGTCGCCGAGGTCCGGGTCGCCGGCGGCCTGCGCGTCCTTGATCACCGCGCCGAGGGTCTCTGCCCACTCGGTCCACGTGAAGAAGCCCCGGTCGCCCAGTTGCACCACCAGCGAGAACACCTGCGCCTCCCAAGGCGCGTTGAAGTGCTTCGCGGGCTCGGGCCTGCAGGTCGCCTCAGGCGGCATCGAGGTAGTCGTCCCAGAGGTCGACGCAGACGGTGTCGGGGCCCGTGCGGCCCCAGAGTTCCTCGGCGGTGAAGCGCACCGAGTAGCAGTGCTGCGGCTTCGGGCCCAGCCCCTGCGCGTGGAAGTCGGGAAACACCATGACGCCGTGGTCGGCCTGCACCACGCCCTGCTTGCCGCGGCAGTAGCGCGGCATGCGCGTGTGCGTCGCGGGATGCCGGTTCTGCACGCGCACCGCATCCCCCACCTTGAAGCGCGCCGGCACCGCGACCGCGACGCTCGCGCTGGTGCCCTTGGCGAGCAGCGCCGCCGCCTCGGCGGGATTCGGCGCCTTCAGCTTGCCGGCCTGCGCCAGCACGCCGCGATCGGCGATGATCTTCTCGAGCGCGTTGAACCAGAGTTCGTAGTAGCTGGAGGAAAGGTACTCCGCCGGGCTGCGGTTCTCGCGGTACCAGCGCGACATGTCGATGTTCCACTGGCCGAGGAAGCCCATGCCGATCGTGAGCCCGAACGCAGTCTTTTCCCAGTCGGCGTGGAACGCGGGCTCGTTCTTCTCCGCGACCACGGGACCGAAACCCTGCATTCCGCCGAGGTCCTGGCCTCCGTTCATCGGGCCACCCCGATCATGTGGTCGCGCGTGACGAGTTCGGCGAGTTGGTCGGCATTCATGCCTTCCGTGCCCGCAGGGCGCAGCGGCAGCACGAGATAGCGCACCTCCGCCGTGGAGTCCCAGACGCGCACCTCGATGTCGTCCGCGATCGAGACGCCGAAATCCTTCAGCACGCCGCGCGGATCCGACACCGCGCGCGAGCGATACGGCGCGCTCTTGTACCAGACGGGCGGCAGGCCCAGCACCGGCCACGGGTAGCAGGAGCACAGCGTGCACACCACCATGTTGTGCAGCTTCGGCGTGTTCTCGACCACCACCATGTGCTCGCCCTGCCGGCCGCTGTAGCCGACCGAGCCGATCGCGGCGGTGGCATCCTTCATCAGCCAGGCCTTGAAGTCGGGATCGGTCCACGCCTTCGCCACCACGCGCGCACCGTTCTTCGGCCCGACGCGGGTCTCGTAGGTCTCGACCAGCGCATCCAACGTCGCCGGATCGACCAGGCCCTTGTCGACGAGGATGCGCTCGAGTGCCTTTACGCGAAACCCGAGCTCGTCGTCCCGCGTGTGCTCGTGGTCGTGCTCGTGCTCGTGATGATCGTGATCGTGGCTCACGCCACCCACTCCGACACCGGCGCCTTGGCCTCGTGCAGCGGCTGGCAGACCACGTCGACGAGGCTCGGGCCTCCGTGCGCGAAGGCTTCCTTCATCGCGCCTTCCAGCTTCGACGGGTCGGTGACGCGCCAGACCTTGACGCCGTAGGCCTCCGCGACCTTCGAGTGGTCGGTGACGCTGAAGTCCACCGAGAAGTAGCGCTGCTGGAAACCGGATTTCTGCCCCGCCTTGATCCATCCGTAGACCGCGTTCGAGATCACCACGGCGGTGACCGGCATCTTGTGGCGCACCAGGGTCTCGAGTTCGCCGACGCACATGCCGAAGCTGCCGTCGCCCATCACCGCCACGGTCTTCACGCCCGGGCGGCCGACGTGCGCGCCGGCCGCGGCCGCGAGCGAATAGCCGAGCGCGCCATGCGCGCGGTTCGAGAACAGCGTCCGTCCCTTGCTGCGCACCGGGTAGTAGGCCGACAGATACGGGCACGGCGTGCCCGGGTCGGCGACCACCACCGCGTCGGCATCGAGCGTGCGCGACAGCGTGGCGACCACGCGCTCCGGCTTGATCGGCGCGTCGTTCGACTCGGCGAGCTTGCGGAACTTGGCGAACTTGGCTTCCTTCGCCTTCTGGATCGCCGACGCGTCGAGGGGGCGCTTCGTGCCTTCCAGAGACGCGTTCAGCGCCTCGAGCGCGAGCTTCGCGTCGGACACGATCGGCACGTCGACGCGGTAGTTGGTGCCGGGCACGCGCGGGTCGACGTCGATGTGGATGACCTTCACCTTGCCGGGCACCGGGTGGCGCCAGCGCTCGGTGGTCACCGAGCCGGCGCGGCATCCGACGAACACCACGAGGTCGGCCTGGTCGACGATGGAGCGTGTCTCGGGCGTGCCGCCGTTCGAGCCGACGACGCCGACCGCGAGCGCGTGGTCCTCCGGGATCGAGCCCTGCCCGCTGATGGTGGTCGCCACCGGCGCGTTCAGCTTCTCGGCGAGTTCCACGAGTTCCGACTCGCCGCCCGCGATCACCACGCCGCCGCCGACGATGAACACCGGCCGCGCCGCGGACCGCAGCAGCTTCGCCGCGAGCTCCACGTACTGCGCATCCGGCCCGACGCGACGCGACGGGTACATGCCGACGCTCGGGTCGGCCCAGACATCCGCGCGATCCACGGGACCGTTCTGCACGTCGAACGGCAGGCAGATGTGCGCCGATCCGGGACGACCGGAGGTCATCTCGTTGAACGCCGCGCGGAAGGTGCGCGGGATGTCGGCGGAGCGATCCAGCACCGCGTTCCACTTGGTGAGCGGGCGCATTAGCGCGCCCTGGTCCACCTCGGTGAGCGTGAAGCGGCCGCGCGCGGAGACGGAAACGTCGCTGGTGATCGCCAGCACCGGCACCGAGGATTCGTTCGCCTCGACGAGGCCGGGCAGGATGTAGGTTGCACCGCCGCCGCTCGGGCCTTCGCAGACGCCGACCTTGCCGGTGACGCGCGCGTAGCCGTCGGCCATGTAGGCGGCGTGGCGCTCGTCGCGCGTGAGGATGTGCCGCATGCCGTGGGGAAGACGGGCCAGCGCGTCGTAGAACGGCAGGCTGGTATCGCCGCAGAGTCCGAAGATCGTTTCGACGCCGTGGGCCTTCAACATCTCGACCACGGCCTCGGCGCCGGTCATGGTGGCGGCTTGGGTTTCGACGGGCTTGTTCATGGTGGCAGCTATTATAGGTGGCATGACTTCCACGGCAGACGCGATCGCCGCTCGCCAGAAGCCGGCTCCCGGCGAACTGGCGCTCGACCACATCTCGCATTTCCTGCCCGACCTCGACGCCGCCGCGGCGTGGCTCGCGCGCCTCGGCTTCGCGGTGACGCCGCTCTCGGTGCAGCAGACGCAGGATGGCCCCGCGGGCTCGTCGAACCGCTGCGTGATGCTGGAAGAGGGCTACCTCGAATTCCTCACGCCGACGATGGATACGCCGGTCGCGCGCCAGATGCGGTTGTACATGGCGAAACACATCGGCACGCACCTCGCCTGCTTCGGCACGCCCGAGGCCGCGTTCGAGCACCAGCGCCTCGCCGCGCACGGCTTCGCGCCGCTGCCGCTGGTGAACCTCGCACGCAAGGTCGAGGACGGGCGCACCGTGCGCTTCAGCGTGGTGCGCGTCCCGCCCGAGAAAATGCCCGAGGGCCGCATCCAGATCGTCGAGCACCTCGCGCCCGAGTGCATCTGGACCGATCCCTGGCTGGATCACGACAACGGCGTCGTCGCGCTGGACGCGGTGTTCGTGGTCGCCGACGACCCCGTGGCCACCGCCGCGCGCTGGGCCGAGTTCACCGGCCTGCTGCCGAAACGCGAGGGCAATACCGTGCGGCTGGAGACCGATCGCGGCGAGATCGTGGTCGCGACGCGCGCCATGCTTGCCGCGCAACTCGGCGTCGCGCCGGAAGCGCCCGCGCTCGCCGGGTACGGCCTGCGCTGCCGCGATGCCGCCGCGTTCGCGGAACGCTGCCGCGCCGCCGGCCTCGTGGTGCGGCCCGCCGCAAAGGGATACGCCGTACAACTGCCGCCGGAACTCGGCGGCATCTGGAGACTCCAATGACCGATGCGCTCGGCTGGCGCCGCAAGTTCGGCGTGCTGGCCCCGTCCACCAATACCTCGGTGCAGCCCGAGTACGACGGCATGCGCCCGCACGGCGTGACGAACCACTTCTCGCGCATGGTGATCCGCGACATGAAGGTCACCGACGACAAGTCGTTCATGGTGATGATGGACAACATCCGCGCGGCGCTGATGCCGGCGCTCGACTCGGTGATGAGCTGCTCGCCCGACTACGTCGTCATGGGCATGTCGGCCGAGACGTTCTGGGACGGCATCGCCGGCAGCGCGATGCTGCAGAAGAAGATGGAGAAGCGCGCCGGCGTCGGCGTCGCGATGGGCTCGGACGCCTGCCAGGCGGCGCTGCGCCGCTACGGCCGCTCGGTGAAGCGGCTGGGGATCGTCACGCCCTACATGCCGGTCGGCGACCGGCAGGTGCACCGCTT
Organism: uncultured Enterobacteriaceae bacterium; assembly: GCA_964617355.1. Lineage (GTDB taxonomy): Bacteria > Pseudomonadota > Gammaproteobacteria > Burkholderiales > SG8-39 > CAZTDU01. The sequence continues at coordinate 2 of CAZTXP010000017.1, read as the reverse complement.
CT
>CAZTXP010000016.1:0-49010 GCA_964617355.1 uncultured Enterobacteriaceae bacterium | reverse complement strand
GTCGCCCTGCTCGACGTCCTGCGACAGCAGCACCTCGCCGGTGGCGAGGTCGACGATGTTCGCCACGCCGTCCTCGGGCGCCTCGAAGGTCTTGTCGTGCGAGCCGTACTCCTCGGCCTGCTGCGCCATCAGGCCGACGTTGGGCACCGTGCCCATGGTGCGCGGGTCGAAGGCGCCGTGCCACTTGCAGAAGCCGATCACCTCCTGGTAGATGCGCGCGAACGTGCTCTCGGGCATCACGGCCTTCGCGTCCTTCAGCTTGCCGTCGCGGCCGTACATCTTGCCGCCGGCGCGGATCATGGCCGGCATCGACGCGTCGACGATGGTGTCGCTCGGCGAGTGGAAGCAGGTGATGCCCTTTGACGAGTCGACCATCGCCAGCTCCGGCTGGCGCGCCTCGCAGGCCTTGATGTCGGCGAGGATCGCGTCGCGCTCGGCGGCCGGCAGCTTCTCGATCTTGGCGTAGAGGTCGACCATGCCGTTGTTGACGTTCACGGCGACGCTCTCGAGCGCCTTGGCGTGCTTCTCGAAGACGTCCTTGTAGAACACGCGCACGCAGTGGCCGAAGACGATCGGGTGCGACACCTTCATCATCGTCGCCTTGACGTGCAGCGAGAACAGCACGCCGGCCTCCTTCGCGTCGGCGATCTCGCGCTCGAAGAACGCGCACAGCGCATTCTTGCTCATGAACATCGAGTCGATGATCTCGCCGGCGAGCAGCGACACCTTCGGCTTGAGCAGGTGGGTCTTGCCGCTCTTGCCGACGAGCTCCATCTTCACGTCGCGCGCGCGGTCGAGGGTCATCGACTTCTCGCCGTGGTAGAAGTCGCCCTGCGTCATGTGCGTGGCGTGCGTGCGCGACCACGGCACCCACTTCGCCATCGAGTGCGGGTTCTTCTTCGCGTACTCCTTCACGGCGCGCGGCGCGCGGCGGTCCGAGTTGCCCTCGCGCAGCACCGGGTTCACGGCCGAGCCGAGCACCTTGCCGTAGCGCGCCTTGACCTGCTTTTCCTCCTCGGTCTTCGGCTCGCCCGGGTAGTCGGGCACCTTGTAGCCCTTGGCCTGCAGCTCCTTGATCGCGGCGAGCAGCTGCGGCACCGAGGCGCTGATGTTCGGCAGCTTGATGATGTTGGCGTCCGGCTCCAGGGTCTTCTTGCCGAGCTCGGAGAGCGTGTCGGACACGCGCTGCTCCGGCGTCAGGCACTCGGGGAAGTTGCCGAGGATGCGCGCCGCCACCGAGATGTCGCACGCCTCGACGTTCACGCCCGCCGGCTTCGCGAAGGTGCGGATGATCGGCAGGAACGAGTAGGTCGCGAGGAGCGGGGCCTCGTCGGTGAGCGTGTAGATGATGGTCGGGGCCTGGCTCATGCGCGTTCTCCTAGGGTGCAACTGCGATTGATTCTCGAGACGGGAAGCCGGGCATTTTATCGCCTCCGGGCGTCCCGGCGGGGAACGGTTCGCGCTGCGCGCGACCGCGTGCGCCGGCCTTCGGCGCCGGTTACAGTGCCGGCCTTCCACGCCTCGATCCGACACCATGGACTCCCTCGCCTTCCTGGGCGCCGCCGCGCTCGCCCGGCGCCTGCGCAGCGGCCGCCTCGGCAGCCTCGAGCTGCTAGAGCACCAGCTGGCGCGCATCGCGCGCCACAATCCCACGCTGAACGCCGTCATCCAGCTGGACGCCGCCGGCGCGCGTCGCAAGGCAAGGGCGGCCGACGCGCGCCTGCGCCGCGGCGAGGCCGTCGGCCCGCTGCACGGCGTGCCGATGACGGTGAAGGAATCCTTCGACGTGCGCGGGCTGCCGACCACGTGGGGGCTGCCCGCGCACGCGCGCCGGCGCGCGACGCGCGATGCGGTGGCCGTGCAGCGCCTCGAGGCCGCCGGCGCGATCGTCATCGGCAAGACCAACGTGCCGGTGATGCTCGCCGACTGGCAGGCGTTCAACGCGGTGTACGGCACGACGCGCAACCCGTGGGCGCTCGATCGCTCGCCCGGCGGTTCCTCGGGCGGCGCGGCGGCCGCGCTCGCCGCGGGCCTGACGCCGCTCGAGATCGGCAGCGACATCGGCGGCTCGATCCGGATTCCGGCGCACTGCTGTGGCGTCTACGGCCACCGCCCGACGTACGGCCTCGTACCCACCGGCGGCCACGCGCTGCCGGGCGCCGAGGTGGCGCTCGACATCAACGTCGTGGGGCCGCTGGCGCGCAGCGCGGGCGACCTCGCCCTCGCGTTCGGCGTCCTCGCGGGCGAGGAGGCGGGCTCGCCGTGGCGGCTCGCGCTCGCGCCGTCGCGCCGCACGCGCCTGCGCGACTTCCGCGTCGCCGTCCTGCCGACCTCGCCGGTGGCGCCCGCCGAGCGCGCGGTGCGTGCGGCGCTCGGCTCGCTCGCGACGCTGCTGGAATCGAACAAGGCGCGCGTCAGCCGCACCGCGAAACCGCGCATCCCGATGGCCGAGGCCTTCACGCTGTACGTGCACCTGCTGCGGGCGGCCACCTCGGCGCTGCAGATGCACGACCCGAAGGCCTTCGATGCCGCGGTCGCCGTCGCGAAGCGGCTGCCGCCGCGCGACCACAGCTACTACGCCGAGCAGTTGCGCGGCAACACCATGCACCACCGCGACTGGCTGATCGCCAACGAGCGCCGGCACGCGCTCGCGGGCGCATGGACCGACTTCTTCCGCGACCACGACCTGCTGCTCTGTCCCGCGGCGCCGATCGTCGCCTTCCCGCACGACCACGTGGGCGAGCGCTGGCAGCGCGAGGTGCTCGTCGACGGCCGGCGGCGCTCGGTGAACGAGCACCTCTTCTGGGCGGGCTACTCCGGGCTCTTCGGGTTGCCCTCGACCGTGGCGCCGATCGGCCGCGATGCGAACGGCCTGCCGATCGGCGTGCAGATCGTCGGCGCGCCGGGCGCGGACCTCGAGTGCATCCGCTTCGCGCAGCTGCTCGAGCGCGAGCTCGGGCGCTTCTCGCCGCCGCCCGCCTTCGCCGATTAGACTCGCTACACCACACAGGGAGAACCACATGAAGTCGAACTGGAAATCGCTCGTCCTCGGGCTGCTGCTCGCCGCCACGAGCGGCCTCGCCGCCGCGCAGGCCTTCCCCAACAAGCCGCTGCGGCTGATCATCCCGTTCCCGGCGGGTGGCTCGACCGACCTGCTCGGGCGCGCGATCGCGCAGCGCGTCGGCGACGCGCTCGGGCAGAGCGTGGTCGTCGACAACCGCCCGGGCGCGAACACCATCGTCGCCTACGAGGCGACCACGTCCGCGCCGGCCGACGGCTACACGTACCTCTTCGAGGCCTTCAACGGCCTCGTGCTGAACCCGAACCTCTACACCAAGCTGCCCTACGACGCCGAGCGCGACTTCGTGCCGGTGGCGCAGGTGGCGACCTCGGGCTTCATCGTCGTGGTCAATCCATCGGTGAAGGCCAGGTCGATGCAGGAACTCGTCGCGCTCGCGAAGGCGAACCCAGGCAAGGTCAACCTCGCCTCCGCAGGCATCGGCAACAGCACGCACGTGGCCGCCGAGTCCTTCCTGTCGGCCGCCGGCATCCGCATGAACCACGTGCCGTACAAGGGGAGCGCGAACGCCCTGCCGGAGCTCGTCAACGGATCGGTGGACCTGATGTTCGACACGCCGATCACCTCGCTGCCCTTCGTCAAGGCCGGCAAGCTGCGCGCGCTCGCGGTGTCGGGCGGCAAGCGCCTCGTGGCGATGCCGGACCTGCCGACCATCGCCGAACTCGGCTACCCGGGCTTCAGCGCCGGCACCTACTACAGCGTGGTCGCCAAGCGCGGCGTGCCGCAGGCCGCGGTGGATCGCGTCTCGGCGGAGGTGCGCAAGGCCGCGTCCGCCCCCGAGGTGCGCGACCTCTTCGCGCCGCAGGGCATCGACCTCACGCCCGGAAGCGCCGAGGAACTCGGCGCGCTGCTGAAGGCCGACCGCGCGCGCTACGCCAAGGTCATCCGCGACGCGAAGATCACGCTCGACTGAGCGCGGCCCGCGGGTGGAATTTCCGCGCCGGAAGGGACGTTAGCCCCTACGTCGGCGATTCCGCGCCGGCGCCGAACCGGAGATCCCGATGCCCCTGCCTTACCGAACGATCGCCGCCGTCGCGCTCGCCGCGGCGGCGTGCCTTCCTGCCCACGCGCAGCAGCCGGACAAGCGCATGAGCTTCTTCGTCACCAGCGCGAACCCGGGCAAGGGCGCCGACCTCGGCGGGCTCGCTGGTGCGGACGCGTACTGCCAGTCGCTCGCCAACGCCGCGGGCGCCGGCAAGCGCACGTGGCGCGCCTATCTCAGCACCAACGCCAACAACGGCGGCAAGGTAGTGCACGCGCGCGATCGCATCGGCAAGGGCCCCTGGCACAACGCCAAGGGCGAGCTGATCGCCAGGGACGTCGACGACCTGCACACCAGCCCGAACATGACCAAGCAGACCCTGCTCACCGAGAAGGGCGCGGTGGTGAACGGCCGTGGCGACACGCCGAACATGCACGACATCCTCACGGGTTCCGATTCGCAGGGGCGCGCCTACACCGGCACCAGCGACACCACGTGCAGCAACTGGACCAGCGGTGCCGACGGCGGCTCGGCGCAGGTCGGCCACAGCGATCGCATCGGCTTGCGCGAAGACGTGGCGGCAAAGTCCTGGAACGCCTCCCACCCGTCGCGCGGCTGCAGCATGCCCGCGCTGCGCGCGTCCGGCGGCGCCGGGATGTTCTACTGCTTCGCGGCGAAATAGCCTCGCGGCGACGGGACTCCGGCTTGCCGGTTCTGCGAGAATGCAGCCTCGCCAGACCGCAACCGGAGGACACTTGAACGCACGCACGACCCCCGCCGCGACCGCGGCGCCGACGTGGCCCGACGAGGTCCACGCCATGCTGAAGGCCGCCGGCATCCGGCAGGTCGCGGTGGTGCCCGACGCAGGCCACGCGCGGCTGATCAAGCTGTGCGAGAAGGACCGCTCGATGAAGGTGGTGCGCCTCACCACCGAGGAGGAGGGCGTCGCGCTGCTCGGCGGCGCGTGGCTCGGCGGGCAGAAGGGCGTGCTGCTGATGCAGTCCAGCGGCGTCGGCAACTGCATCAACATGCTGTCGCTGTCGCTCTCGTGCAGTTTCCCGCTCCTGATGCTGGTGACGATGCGCGGCGACCACGGCGAGTTCAATCCGGCGCAGATCCCGATGGGCGACGCCACGCAGCGCGTGCTCGAGGCCATGGGCGTGATCGTGAAGCGCGCCGACCTGCCCGAGGAGGTGCCCGAGATGGTGTCCTCGGCGCTGCGCCTCGCGTTCAACACCTACCGCCCGCTCGCGGTGCTGATCGGCCAGCGCGTGTTCGGCGCGAAGGACTTCCGCAAGCTGACCAGGGGAGAAGCAGGATGAAGCGCCTTCGACGCAGGGAAGTCGTCGCGCAGCTGCTCGCCGACCGCGGCGACATGCTGGTGGTGGGCGGCCTCGGCGCGCCCGCGTGGGACATCACCTCGACCGGCGACCATCCGCTGTCGTTCCCGATGTGGGGCGCGATGGGCGGTGCGGCGATGATCGGCCTCGGCCTCGCGCTCGCGCAACCGAAGCGCACCGTATTGGTGGTGACGGGCGACGGAGAGATGCTGATGGGCATCGGCGCGGTAGCGACCATCGCCGTGATGAAGCCCAGGAACCTGTCCATCGTCGTGCTCGACAACGAGCGCTACGGCGAGACCGGGATGCAGGAGACCCACACCGGCCACGGCGTGGACCTCGCCGGCATGGCCAAGGCCGCAGGCTTCGCGCGCACCATGAACGCGAGCACGCCGGCGCACGTGAAGCAGGTCGCCAAGCGCATCCGCGCGGGCGAGGGTCCTTTCTTCGCGCAGGTGAAGGTCGATGCCGAGAAGCTGCCGCTGGTCCTGCCGCCGCGCGAGGGTTCTTACATGAAGAACCGCTTCCGCGTCGCGCTGCTCGGGCCGGACGCGGTGCACGACGAATAGGCGCCCCTCAGTCCAGGGGCAGCAACCGGTAGCCGACGCCAGAGTCGGTGAGCAGGTGGCGCGGCCTTACCGGGTCGCGCTCCAGCTTCTCGCGCAGCTGGCGCAGGTAGACGCGCAGGTAGTGGGTGTCGCCCGCGTGGGTCGGCCCCCAGACCTGCGTGAGCAGCTCGCGGTGCGTCACCACCATGCCCGCGTGCTTCGCAAGTAGCGCCAGCAGCTTGAACTCGATCGGCGTAAGGCGCACCGGCTGGCCGTCGCGCGTCGCGGTCCGGCGTTCGAGGTCGACCTGCGCGCATTCCATCTCGATCACTGGCAGGCCCATGGCGGGCCGCGCCGCGTGCCGCAGCGCCACGCGCACGCGCGCCAGCAGCTCGCCGATGCCGAAGGGCTTGGTGAGGTAGTCGTCCGCGCCGCCGTCGAGCGCCGCGACCTTCGCTTCCTCCTGGATGCGCGCCGAGAGCACGATCACCGGCATCGACGACCACTCGCGGATGCGGCGGATCACCTGCAGGCCGTCGCCGTCGGGCAGGCCGAGGTCGACGATCGCGAGGTCGGGCTTGTGGCTCGCGGCGTCGATCGAGCCGCGGTGCGCCGAGGCGGCCTCCACCACGCGATAGCCCTCGGCGCCGAGCGCCGCGCGCAGGAAGCGCCGGATCTCCGGCTCGTCGTCCACGACGAGGATCGTGGCCGGGACGGCGTCCACGCTCAGTCGCCCGGTTCCGCCGGCACGCCGGGCTCGGGTTCGAGCGGCAGCACGAGGCGGAACGCGCAGCCGCCGCCGTCGAGGCGCTCGGCGACCGCATCGCCGCCGTGCAGGCGCGCGATCGCGCGGCAGATCGCGAGCCCCAGGCCGACGCCGGAGCCCTTGCCCTCGCGCGCGCCGCGCTCGAACTTGCCGAACAGGCGCTCGAGGTCCGCGTCGCCGGGGCCGGCGCCGAAGTCCTCCACCGAGATCACGAGCTTGTCGTCGCGCCGCACCACGCGCACGCGCACCGGCGTGCCGGGCGGCGTGTGGCGCGCCGCGTTCTCGAGCAGGTTGCCGAGCGCCTGCTCGACGAGCGCCGCATCGGCGCGCACCAGCGGCAGGTCGGCCGGCACCTCGGTCATCAGGCGATGCTGCACGAGCGACTCGGCGTGGCGCGCGAGCGCGGCTTCCACGATCTCGGCGGCCGAGGTCCAGTCGCGCTGCAAGGCCATCGCGCCGGTCTGCAAGCGCGTCATCTGCAGGATCTTCGCCACCTGCTCCGAAAGCTCGCGCGACGTGCGGTAGATGCTCGACGCGAGCTCGCGCCGCTCGGCCGGCGCCATGCGCTCGCCGCCCTCGGCGAGGCTGGAGGACGCGCCGGCGATCACCGCCAGCGGCGTGCGCAAGTCGTGCGACACCGAGGCGAGCATCGTGTTGCGCAGGCGCTCGGCCTCGGCCTCGGCGCCGAGCGCGGCGCGCGCCCGGGCCTCGCCGCGCGCCTGTTCGACCAGCCGCGAGATCACCAGCGCGACCGCGATCATGATGGCGAAGGTCAGCAGGTACTGCGCATCCTCGACCGTCAGCGTGCCCTCGGGCGGCACGAAGAGCACGTCGAACACCAGCACGCTCGCGGCCGCGCACGCGACGGCGGGCCCGCGCGGGAAGCGCAGCGACACCACCACCACCGCGAGCAGGTAGACCATCGCCACGTTCACGAGGTCGAAGCGTGGTCTCATCGCCACGCCCGCGAGCGTGCACGCCGCGATGGCGGCGGCCGACCACGCGTATCCGTGCCAGCGCGGCGTCGAGTCCATGCATCCACTGTAGCGCAGCGGTCCGTAAAGGCCGCGTAAAAAGCGCGACCGGCGCGTCGCGCGGGGCCGCGGTGCGCCTAAGCTGCGCCCGCCATGCACACACCCGAAGCCATCGGTCGCGCACCGACCCCCGCGCACTCCACCGCCGGCCTTGCGCTGCTCGCGCTCGGCGTCGTCTACGGCGACATAGGCACCAGCCCGCTGTATGCGGTGAAGGAGACCTTCAATCCGCAGAACGGGCTGCCGCTCACGCCCGGGAACATCCTCGGCGGGCTGTCGGCGATCTTCTGGGCGCTGATGATCGTCGTCAGCCTGAAGTACGTCACGCTGGTGCTGCGCGCCGACAACCGCGGCGAGGGCGGCATCATGGCGCTGCTCGCGCTCGCCGCCGCGCCGCTCGACGGGCGCCCGCGATTGCGCGCCACGGTGCTCGCGGCGGGCGTGTTCGGCGCCGCGCTGTTCTACGGCGACGCGGTGCTGACGCCGGCGATCTCGGTGTTGTCGGCGGTCGAAGGGCTCGAAGTCGGCACCGCCGCCTTCAAGCCCTACGTGGTGCCGATCGCGACCGGCATCCTCGTCGCGCTGTTCCTCATCCAGCGCCACGGCACCGGCGCGGTGGGCCTGCTGTTCGGCCCGGTGTGCGCGCTGTGGTTCCTCGCGATCGGCGCGGCCGGCGCTTGGAACATCGCGCAGGTGCCGCAGGTGCTCGCTGCGCTCGACCCGAGGCACGCGATCCGCTTCGCCACCGGGCACGGCTTCGCGTCGTTCGTGGTGCTCGGCTCGGTGCTGCTCGCGATCACCGGCGCAGAGGCGCTGTACGCCGACCTCGGGCACTTCGGCCGGCGCGCGATCCGCGTCGCCTGGTTCGGGCTCGTCGCGCCCGCGCTGGTGCTGAACTACTTCGGGCAGGGCGCGCTGCTGATCGCCGACCCGAAGGCGATCGAGAACCCGTTCTACCTCGCGTTCCCGGCGTGGGCGCTGTACCCGATGGTCGGGCTCGCCACGGCGGCGACGGTGATCGCCTCGCAGGCGACGATTTCGGGCGCGTACTCGATGACCCACCAGGCCATCCAGCTCGGCTACCTGCCGCGCATGGCCGTGCGGCACACCTCGGCGGCCTCGATCGGCCAGATCTACGTGCCGGCCGTGAACTGGATCCTGCTCGCGGCGGTCGCGGTGGCAGTGATCGGCTTCGGTTCCTCGAGCCGGCTGGCCTCGGCCTACGGCGTCGCGGTGATGGGCACCATGCTGATCACCACGTGGCTCACGTTCTTCGTGGTGCGCGAGCGCTGGCGCTTCCCCTTGTGGCTCTGCCTCGCGGCGACCGGCGCCTTCCTCGTCGTCGACGCGACCTTCTTCGCGGCGGCGATGCACAAGGTGCTGGAGGGCGGCTGGTTCCCGCTCGCCACCGGCGCGCTGCTGTTCGCGCTGATGGCCACGTGGCGGGGCGGGCGCGACGCGCTGCTCGCCAAGCTGCGCGCCGGCGCGGTGCCGCTGGGCGCCTTCCTGCAGTCGCTGCTGGGCTCGCCGCCCGCGCGCACGCCGGGCACCGCGGTGTTCCTCACCGCCACGCCCGACGCCACGCCGAACGCGTTGCTGCACAGCCTGAAGCACTACAAGGTGCTGCATGAGCGCAACGTCTTCCTCACCGTGCTGTATCGCGACGTGCCCTGGGTGCCCGCGGCGGAGCGCGTGGCGTGCGAAGTGCTCGGCACGGACTGCTGGCGCGTGGTCGTGCACTACGGCTTCATGGATCGGCCGGACATCGCGCTGGCGCTGGAACTCTGCGGCCCGCACGGACTGGCGGTCGATCCGGCCGAGGCGTCGTTCTTCCTGTCGCGCGAGAAGATCGTGCCGGCGCCGGGGCGCGGCTTGCGCGGCCTGCGCGATCGCGTGTTCGCGGCGCTGGCGCGCAACGCGGGCACCGCGTCGGACTACTTCCGCATCCCGCCGAACCGCGTGGTGGAACTGGGCAGCCGGGTGGAACTCTGACTCAGGGCTTCGCCGCGCGCAGCACGATGCGCGCGCCGCCGGTGTTGTCGAGCAGGCGCAGCGCGCCGCTCGCCACGTACTGCGCCTCGATGGCTTCCAGCGCGGTGAGCAGCAGCCGTTCCTGGCGCGCGAGGGCGTCGTCGGGGCACTGCAGTCGCGTCACCGCGAGCGGGCCGAAGCGCAGCGCGGCGGTGCCGGCGACGTACGAGGCGCGCAGCAGGTTGCAGCCGGTGTGTCCCTCGACCTCGCCGCCGTCGCCGAAGCGCAGCCACGCGGCGGCGCCGCGGAACTCCACGCCCGCGACCGCGGCTACGCGCCATTCGGGGCCGACGAAGGGCGCGTCCGATTTCGGCACCGGTTTCGCGGGCGTGGTGGGCGCCGGGCTCGCCGGGGCGATGGTCGGCGTCGTGGCGGACGACGGCGTCGCGGCCGCGGCGGCGGCCGGCTCCGGCGGGCCGTCCGGGCGCAGGAAGCGCGCCGAGACCCAGCCGTCGAGGCCCTGCCAGCGCACGCGGCACCAGCGCTCCTTCGACATCGCGCTGCGCAGGTCCGGCGAGAGGTGCTCCCAGCCGGCGTCGCTCGGCCCGCGGCAGCCCTTGCCCTCGATGCCGCGCGCGCCGGCCGGCAGTTCGCCGATGCGCTTGCCGCTGGAGGCGGGCTCGCTGCGCAGGATCAGCTTGCGGGTGACTTCGTTGGTGAGCGCGTAGTAGGGCGATTCGACGAAGGCCGGCGTCTTCGCGGGCGCATCGGCCGCGAAGACGGGCGCAGCGGACGCGAGCACGGTGGCGACGCTGGCGCCGACGCCGCACATGGCTCCCCCGAAGCCAGCTCCCCTGAAGCGCATCGGACCAGCGTACGCCATTTCGCGGCGCAGGTGTAGGGCATGCACCGCGAACGTGCAGAATGCCGCGCATGGAACGCAAGCCGCTCGACGCCGCCGCCATCGCGCTCCTAGTGCTGCTCACCGCGCTCTGGGGCGTGCAGCAGTCGGCGATCAAGCTGACCGCGCCCGACGTGTCGCTCGTGATGCAGTCGGCGATCCGCTCGGTCGCCGCGACCGCGCTGCTGTGGCTGTGGGCGAGGGCGCGCGGCATCGCCCTCTTCGAGCGCGACGGCACACTGGTGCCGGGGATCCTCGCGGGCCTGCTCTTCGGCTTCGAGTTCGTGCTGATCTACGCCGGCCTCGGCCACACGCACGCCTCGCGCATGACGGTGTTCATCTACCTCGCGCCGGTGGTGGTGGCGCTCGGCCTGCCGTTCTTCCTGCCGAGCGAGCGGCTGAGCCCGCTGCAGTGGGCCGGCGTGGTGCTGTCGTTCGCCGGCATCGTGGTCGCGTTCCGGCAAGGCTTTTCCGCGGGCGGCGATACGTGGGCGGGCGACCTCTGCGGCATCGTCGCGGGGCTGCTCTGGGGCCTGACCACGATCCTGATCCGCGCCACGAAGCTCTCGCAGGCCACCGCCACCAAGGCGCTCTTCTACCAGCACGCGGTGTCCGCGGTGGTGCTGCCGCTGTCCTCGCTCGCGCTCGGCGAGCCGGGCGTGGTGCAGTGGACGCCGTTCGCGGTCGGCAGCCTCGTGTTCCAGAGCGTGGTGGTCGCGTTCGCGAGCTACCTCGCGTGGTTCTGGCTGCTGACGCGCTACCTCGCGGCGCGCCTCTCGGTGCTGTCGTTCCTGACGCCGATGTTCGGCGTGCTCTCGGGCGTGGTCATCCTCGGCGAGCCGATCGGGCCGGCCTTCGTGTTCGCCGCGCTGCTCGTCGGCACCGGCATCGTGCTGGTGAACCTGAAGAAGGCGTAGCGCCCGGCGTTCGCCTTCGGCTCAACTCCAGCCGCGCCCGGCGTCCTTCTCGCCGGCGCCGCGCTCCGAGGTGAGCAGCGTCTGCAGGTCGGCGCGGGATTGCTTCGCGATCTCGACGAGGCGCTGGTCGTCGCCGCGGTGCGCCGCGATGCGCGCGATCAGCTCTTCGTCGTGGCGGCGAAAGCGCGCGGCCACGCGCTTCGCCTCGTGCGCGCCTCGCCCGAGCAGGCGCAGCGCGGCTTCCGCCGCGTCGAGGCTGCCGCCGAAGGTCTCGCGCACCGCGGGCACGCCGAGCTTGTGGAAGTCCACCGCCTCGGTGCGGCTGCGCGCACGCGCCAGTACGCGCAGGTTGGGGAAGTGCTCGCGCGCCAGCGCCACGGTCTCGGTCACCGAGGCCGGGTCGTCGATCGCCACCACCAGCAGCTTCGCCTGCGCGGCGCCGGCGGATTCGAGCAGGTCGAGGCGCGTGGCGTCGCCGTAGTAGGCCTTCCAGCCGAAGCGGCGTACCGTCTCGACCTGGTTCGGGTCGTGGTCGACGATGGTGACGCCGATGCCCAGGCCCGAGACCACGCGCGCCACCACCTGCCCGTAGCGCCCGAAGCCGGCGACGATCACCGGGTTCCTTTCCTCGATCGCGTCGGCCTCGCGCGGCGCGGCGCGACCCATGCGCGGCGCGATCACCTTCTGCCACAGCATCATCAGCACCGGCGTGGTCAGCATGGTCGCCGCGACCACCGCGTTCAGCAGGTTGGCCTGCTCCGCGGAGAGCACCTGCTGCGTGGTCGCGACGCCGAACAGCACGAACGCGAACTCGCCGACCTGCGACAGCGCGAGCGCGAACAGCGTCGCGTCCATGCGGCCGCAGTAGCCGAAGAGGTAGGACACGGCGTACAGCAGGACGATCTTCAGGGCCACCACGGCGGCGGCCAGCCCGAACACCAGCAGCGGCGCGCGCGCGAAGAGGCCGACATCCACCGACATGCCCACGGCGATGAAGAAGAGTCCGAGCAGCAGGCCCTTGAACGGCTCGATGTCCAGTTCGAGCTCGTGGCGGTACTCGGATTCCGCGAGCAGCACGCCGGCGAGGAACGCGCCCAGCGCCATCGACAGGCCGACCGCCTGCATCAGTTCCGCGATGCCGACCACCAGCAAGAGCGAGAACGCGATGAAGATCTCGCGCAGGCCGGTGTTGGCGATCCAGCGCAGCATCGGCCGCAGCAGGAAGCGGCCCGCGACCACCATCGCGACGATCACGCCCGCGGCCTTCGCCACCTGCATCCAGTCGAACGGCCCGGCCGATTTCGCCGGCGACATCGCGGCGAGCACCAGCATCAGCGGGATCACTGCGAGGTCCTGGAAGAGGAGCACCGAGAACGAGGACTGCCCGCCCGGCGTCGGCAGCAGGTTCTTCTCCTCGAGCGTGGCGAGCGCGATCGCGGTCGAGGACATCGCGAAGCCCATCCCCGCGACCACCGCCACCGCGAACGGCACGCCGAGCATCCAGCCGAGCAGCGCTACCGCCAGCGTGGTGCCCGCGACCTGCACCGTGCCCATGCCGAAGATCGGCCGGCGCAGCTGCCAGAGCCGCGAGGGGTTCAGCTCGAGCCCGACGAGGAACAGCAGCAGCACGACGCCGAACTCGGCGAACGCGAGCACGGTCTTCGGCTCCTCGATGAAGCCCAGGCCCCACGGCCCGATCGCCATGCCGGCGACGAGGAAGCCGAGCACCGCGCCGAGGCCGAGTCGCTGGAACACCGGCACCGCGATCACGGCCGCGGCCATGTAGACCAGCGCCTGCTGCAGGAATCCCTGTTCGGCCATGCCTTACTCCTCGGGGAAGGTGTCGAAGGGCGCGAGTTCGTCGCCGCGCGCGAGGCGTTCGATGCGTTCGCGATAGCGCGCCGCCTCGGCCGCGAGCGCCGCGTCGTCGAGCCCGGGCGTCGCGTAGGCGACGAAGGGCTCGAGGTAGGTCATGTTGCAGAGCAGGGCGCTCTGCTCGAACGGCCGCAGCAGTTCCGGCACGGTGTAGCGGTTGAGGCCGTCGTGCCGGTAGCGCTCGGCCGGGCCGCTGGTGGTCACGGCCTGCAGCCACGCCTTGCCGCGTAGCGCGGTGCCGCCGGCGCCGTAGGCCCAGCCGTGCGCGAGCACCAAGTCCATCCATTCGCGCACCAGCGCCGGGCAGCTGTACCAGTAGAACGGGTGCTGCACCACCAGCACGTCGTGCGCGGCGAGGAGCGCCTGCTCCCTCGCGACGTCGACGAAGAAATCCGGATAGGTCTCGTACAGGTCGTGCACCGCGACGCCGGGGATACCGTCGATCGCGGCGCGCAGCGCGCGGTTGGCCCGGGAAATGCTAGGGGAAGGGTGCGCGTAGAGGACCAGGATCTGTCGTGGCATGGGCGTGTAATATCGTAAGCATGCGGACTCTAACGGTTTTGATCCTCGCGGGCGCCCTCGCGGCGGCCCACTCGACCGGCGCTTCGGCGCAGGCCTACCCCTCGCGCCCGATCCGGGTACTGGTGCCGTTCACCGCGGGAGGGTCCTCGGACTTCACCGCGCGCACCGTTTCGGAGCGCCTCGGCCCCGCGCTCGGCGGCACGGTGGTGGTCGAGAACAAGCCCGGCGGCAACACGGTGATCGCCACGGAACTGGTGGCGAAGAGCGCGCCCGACGGCTACACGCTGCTGGCTGGCGGCGCGACCACGCTCGCTTCGCAGCCGCACCTGTACAAGAAGCTGCCCTACGACGTGGTGAAGGACCTGACCCCGGTGAACAATGCCGTGGTCTCGCCGCTGGTGCTGTCGGTGCATCCGTCGATGCCGGTGAAGAACCTGCAGGAATTGCTCGCGTACATGAAGGCGAACCCGGGCAAGGTGAACTACGGCTCCGCCGGCGTCGGCAACACGCTGCACCTCGCGGGCGAGCTGCTGACCAACATGACCGGCGTGAAGATCACGCACGTGCCGTACAAGGGCGCCTCGCAGGCCATCACGGACCTCCTCTCGGGCAACATCCAGATGATGTTCGACGTCGTGCAGACGCCGCTGCAGCACATCCGTGCCGGCAAGCTGCGCCCGATCGCGACGACCTGGGACAAGCGCGCAGGGGTTCTTCCCGAAGTCCCGACGATGGTCGAGGCGGGGCTGCCGGGCTACGTGTTCGGCGCGATGATCGGCTTCTACGCGCCGGCCGGCGTGCCGCGCGACATCCTTGTGCGGCTGAACGGCGAGATCTCGAAGATCATGGCGATGCCCGAGGTGAAGGAAGCCTTCGCCAAGCAGGCGATGGATCCCGCGCCGTTCCCCTCGCCAGAAGCGCACGCGGCCGCGTTCCGCAAGGAAATCGACAACATGGGCAAGATCATCCGGGAAGCCGGCATCCAGCCCGAATAGGTAGCACGACCTGAAACGGGAGCACGACATGAAGCGCATCGCCATCCTCTCCGCCACGCTGGTCTCGTTCGCGCTCGCCGCCGCGCCGGCGGCCGCGCAGGACAAGCCGCTCATCGTCGGCTTCGACGGCACCTTCGCGCCGCACGCCATGCCGAAGGCGGGCGGCGGCATCGAGGGCTTCAATGTCGACATGATCCTCGAGGCCGGCCGCCGCATGGGCCGCAAGGTCGAGGTGTTCTCGGGCGAGTTCTCGGGCCTGATCCCGGCGATGCAGGCCGGCAAGCTGAGCTTCGTCGGCGCGCCGACCACGGTGACGCCGGAGCGCGCTAAGAACCTGCTCTTCACCGAGGGCTACCTGAATACGTACTACGCCTTCGTGATCCCGGCCGGGAAGCCCGACATCGCGTCGCTCGAGGCGCTCAAGGGCAAGGTCGTCGCGTCGAACAAGGGCTCCGCCTACGACAAGTGGCTGCAGGACAACGCCGCCAAGTATGGCTGGAAGGCCGAGTCCTACGGCACCAACGCCGACGCCATGCAGGCGGTCGCCTCCGGCCGCGCCGACGCCGGCCTCTCGGGCAACACCACCGCGGCCTACGCGGTGCTGCAGAACAAGCAGATCGCGCTTTCGAAACTCAAGGTGGACCAGGGCCTCGTCTGGGGCGCGGCGTTCAAGAAGGAAGACGTCGCGCTGCGCAACCAGGTCGAGGAAGCCCTGGAGTGCATGAAGCAGGACGGCACGATGGCGAAGCTGCACGAAAAGTGGTTCGGCACCAAGCCCGAGGCGGGTTCGGCCGCGGTGACGGTATTCCCGGGCTGGGGCGTGCCGGGCCTGGACGGGCACGACCCCGCGCCGCACACGCCGCGCTGCAAGTGACCGGGGGCGGGGCCCCCGTCCTCGAAGTCGAGGGGCTGCACAAGTCCTTCGGCGCGCTGGCAGTGCTGAAGGGCGTCGACCTGCGCGTGCAGGCGCGCGAGCTGGTGTTCATCATCGGCCCCTCGGGTTCCGGCAAGTCCACGCTCCTGCGCTGCTGCAACCGGCTGGAGGAGCCGACCTCCGGCCGCATCCGCGTCGAGGGCGTCGACCTGCTCGCGCCCGGTACCGACATCAACGCCGTGCGTCGGCGCATCGGCATGGTGTTCCAGTCGTTCAACCTCTATCCGCACCTCGACGCGCTGGCGAACGTCACGCTCGCGCTGCGCAAGGTGCTCGGCAAGCCGAAGGACGAGGCCGAGGCACTCGGCCTCGCCGCGCTGGCGCGCGTCGGCCTGAAGGAGAAGGCGCGCGCGCATCCGGGGCAGCTCTCCGGCGGCCAGCAGCAGCGCGTCGCGATCGCGCGCGCGCTCGCGCTCGAGCCGGCGGTGATGCTGTTCGACGAGCCGACGAGCGCGCTCGATCCCGAACTCGTGGGCTCCGTGCTCGGCGTGATGCGCGAGATGCGCGAGTCGGGCATGACCATGGTGGTGGTGTCGCACGAGATGCGCTTCGCGCGTAGCGCCGCCGACCGCGTGGTGTTCATGGACCACGGCACGATCCTCGAGGAAGGGCCGCCCGCGAAGGTGCTGGGCGACCCGGACCACCCGCGCATCCGCGAGTTCGTCGCCACGATCGAGCACTGATTCGTGGGCAAGCTCGGCGAGACCTTCTTCAACTGGGCCATCATGGCCGAGTACGCCCCGAAGGTCTGGGAGGGGCTGCAACTCACCGTGTGGCTCGCGCTCGCGGTGATCGTGACCGGGCTGGCCGCCGGACTCGCGCTCGCGCTGGTGCGCGCCTTCCGCCTCGCGCCATTGAACGTCGCGATCATCGTGTTCGTCGACGTGCTGCGTGCGCTGCCGCCGCTGGTGCTGATCATCGTGCTGTACTTCGCGCTGCCCACGGTCGGTATCCGGCTCTCGGGTTTCGTCGCCACGTGGCTCGCCCTGTCGATGGTGCTGGCGGCCTTCGCCGAGGAGATCTTCTGGGCCGGCATCCAGTCGGTGCCCAAGGGGCAGTGGGAGGCGGCGCGCTCGACGGGCCTGTCTTTCACGCAGGCGCTCGGCCACGTGGTGCTGCCGCAGGCGCTGCGCATCACCATCCCGCCGCTCACCAACCGCACGATCGCGATCACGAAGGGCACGGCGCTCGGCGCGGTGGTCGCGGTCGGCGAGATCCTCTACCAGGCGCAGTCGGCGTACTCGTTCTCGTACAACCCCTCGCCGCTGACGCTCGGCGCGGCGGCCTACCTCGTGCTGTTCATCCCCGTGGTCTGGTTCGGCCGCTGGGTGGAGACCCGGTTCGCATGGAAGCGCTGATCCACGCGTTCTTCAACGTCGAGATCCTGGCGAAGTCCGCACCGATCCTGTGGGCCGGCGTGAAGATGACGCTCGTGCTCTCGCTGGTGGTGGTGCCGCTGGGCGCGGCGGGCGGGCTCGCGGTGGCGCTGCTGCACCAGACGCGGCTGCGCTGGCCGATGATGCTGTACGTCGATTTCTTCCGCGCCTTCCCGTCGCTGGTGCTGCTGATGTTCGTCGCCTTCGGGCTGCCCTTCGTCGGCCTCGACCTCGGCGCGTTCGGCGCGGTGGCGCTGGCGTTCCTCCTCAACACGTCGAGCTACTACGGCGAGGTGTTCCGCGCCGGCATCGAGTCGGTGCCGCGCGGGCAGGTCGAGGCCGCGCGCTCCACCGGCCTCACCGCGTTGCAGTCGATGGCCTACGTCGTGGTGCCGCAAGCGGTGCGCAACGTGCTGCCCGACCTGCTGTCGAACACGCTCGAGGTGGTGAAGCTCACGTCGATCGCCAGCGTGGTCGCGCTGCCCGAGCTGCTCTACGCCGCGCGGCAGGCGCAGGCCTCGACCTACAACGCGACGCCCGTGATCGCGGCGGGTATCATCTATCTCCTCCTGCTGTGGCCGCTTGTCCGGCTCCTTTCGCGCTTCGAGCACCGCCAGATCGCCTCCCGGTAGGGTTACCGTCCCACACTCCATGTCCCGCATCCTCGTCATCAACCCGAATTCCACCGAAGCGGTGACGCGCGGCATCGATGCCGCGTGCGAGCCGCTGCGCATGGCCGGCGGCCCCGCCATCGAGTGCGTGACGCTGAAGGAAGGCCCGCCGGGCATCGAGAGCCAGCAGCACGTCGACGGCGTGGTCGCGCCGCTCGTCGCGCTGGTGCGTTCGCGCGAGGCCGACTGTTCCGCATTCGTGATCGCGTGCTACAGCGATCCGGGCCTGCATTCGGTGCGCGAAGCCACCCGCAAGCCCGTGCTCGGCATCATGGAGTGCGGCCTCGCCACGGCGATGACGCTGGGCCAGAAGATCGGCGTGATCGCGATCCTGCAGAAGTCCATCCCGCGCCACCTGCGCGCGATGGGCGCGATGGGCCTGATGGACCGCCTCGCCGCCGAACTGCCGGTGGGCCTCGGCGTCACCGAACTCTCGGACGAGGCCCGCACGCTCGGCCGCATGAAGGAAGTGGGCCTGCGCCTGCGCGACGAGCATGGCGCGAACGTGATCGTGATGGGCTGCGCCGGCATGGCGCGCTATCGCGACGCGCTCGCGGATGCCACCGGGCTGCCGGTGGTGGAGCCGACGCAGGCGGCCGTCGCCATGGCGGTCGGGCGCGTGCGCTTCCAGTGGGAGCGCGCTTGAGCGACGGCGCGGCGGTCCGCCCGCCGCGGAGCCTCGCCGAACTCTTCCTCGGCTTCTTCATCATCGGCGCGCGCGCCTTCGGCGGCGTGCTGCCGTGGGCGCACCGGGTGATGGTCGAGGAGAAGCGCTGGGTCACCGAGAAGGACTTCGCCGATACGGTCGGCCTCTGCCAGTTCCTGCCCGGGCCGAACATCGGCAACGCGTCCATCGTCTACGGGCGCCGCTGGTTCGGGCTGCGCGGCGCGATCGCCGCGTTCATGGGCCTGTTCCTGTTTCCTTACTGCTGGGTGCTCGGCCTCGCGTTCCTCTACGCGGACTACGCCACGCACCCCACGGTGCGCGCCGTGATCACCGGCGTCGGCATCACCTGTGCCGGCCTTTTCATCGGCACGGCGGTGAAGATGGGGCGGCCGCTGCTGCGCAATCCGTATGCGGTGCTGCTGATCGTCGCCTGCTTCGCCGCGGTGGCGATCGGCCGCATCACGCTGCTCCTGGTCCTGCCGGTGGCTCTGGCGATCGCGCTCGCCGCCGCATGGCGGCGGATGCTCTGAGATGCTGGACCTCGTCCTCTTCTTCGCGCTGCTGTCCCTGCTCTCCGTGGGCGGCATGAGCGCGGTGATGCCGGAGGTGCAGCGCGTGGTGGTCGACGTGCAGCACTGGGCGACGCCGGAGGAATTCGTGCAGCTGCTGGCGATCGCGCAGGTCGCGCCGGGCCCGAACGTGCTGATCGTCAGCCTCGTCGGCTGGAAGGTGCACGGGCTCGCCGGGTCGCTGGTCGCGCTGGTGTCGATGTGCGCACCCGCGGCCGCGCTGACGTGGTGGGTGAGCGAACTGTGGGAGCGCTTCAAGGACGCCGAATGGCGCAAGGCGCTGCAGCGCGCGCTCGCGCCGCTGACCGTGGGGCTGATCCTCGCTGGCGGCTACGTCATCGCGACGCCGCACGGCCTCGACTGGCGCAGCGTGCTGCTCGCCGGGGGCAGCGCGCTCGGCTCGACGCTCACGCGCATGAACCCGCTCTGGCTGCTGGTCGCCGGCGGCGTGCTCGGCGCGTTCCTCTTCTAGCGGGCTCAGCCCGGCTGGATCGCCCGTCGCGCGGCGTCGCGCCACGCCGGCATGCCCAGCTCGTGGAAGGCGTCCGCGGCGCCCTGCAGCGAGGCCAGCACGTTCGGCGCCGGCGCGTGGCGCGAGCGGCGCAGCAGGCCGATGTCCATCTGGCAGCGCGCCTCCAGCGGCCGCATGCCGAGCGCGCGTGCGAGGGCACGCGCCTCGAGCAGGTAGGCCTCCGCGACCTGCAGGTCGGGCGGCGTGCGCGCCGCCTCGACCTCGGCCATCGCCCGCAGCGCCCAGGCCTCGAAGGAGCGCTCGCGCTTGCGTTTCGCGGTCTCGAGGTTCTTCTCCGCCAGCGCCGCCGCCTCGTCGACGCGGCCCGCGGCGAGCAGCACCTCCACGGGCGCCGACGCGGCGTGCGAGGCGACGTTGATCGGCTCGCGGCGCAGCTGCAGGATGCGCTCGACGACGCGCAACGCTTCCGCCCGCTGGCCCGCGCGGTGCAGCGCGCCCGCCTGCAGCGTGAGCAGCGGCAGGTAGTACATCGGCACGTCTTCCGAGCGCCCGAGCGCGAGGCCGTCGCGCGCGCGTTCCAGCGCACCCTCGTGGTCGCCACGCGCGAGGCGCGCGCCGGCGGCCACGTAGTGCGCGGTGATCAGGCTGAAGGCGTGGCCCGAGCGGGAGGCGATACCGAGCGCCTCGGCCGCCTCGGCGTCCGCGGCGTCGAAGCGGCCGAGCTCCGCGCTGGAGAGCGCGAGGATGCCGTGGCCGAGCGCTGCGGGCAGCCCGGCGAGCCCGAACCGGCGGTCGCCGTGGCGCGCGACTTCGGCGATCAGCGGTTCGAGGATGGCACGCGAGGCGTCGTAGTCGCCGAGCGCGTGCTTGGCTGCGGCGACGTAGAAGCGCGCGGGGATCGACAGCGCCGGGTCGTCCAGCGGCGCGACGAGTTCCAGCGAACGCGCGCCCGCGTCGGTCGCGGCGGCGTTCTCGCCCACCAGCCACAGGTGGCCGGTGATGTACACGGCGACGCGCGCGCGGCTCTCGGCGTCGCCACGGGCATTGGCGATCGCCTCCGCGCCGCGCAGCACGGTGATGATGCGGTCGAACTGGCCGAGCGCAATGAGCGGCGCGCGCATCGCGATGCGCAGGTCGATCTCGACGCGCGCGTCGCGCTCGCCCGCCGACTGCGCGTGCGCGCGCAGCGCCTGCTCCAGCAATTGCAGGGACTCGCGGTAGGCCGAGCGCGCCGCGGCCTGCTGCGCCGCGAGCCGCAGCCAGCGCACCGCCTGGTCCCAGCGCTCTCCGCGCAGCGCGTGGTGCGCGAGCGCCTCGGCGTGGTCTTCCAGACGCCCGGCATGCACGTATTCCAGCGCCTGGAGCGCCAGCACGTGCAGCGCGCGGCGCTGCGTCGCGAGCAGGCCGCCCAGCGCGACCTCGTGCGTGAAGGCGTGGCGAAAGGCGTACGCGACGCCCGCGTCGGGCTGCGTCTCGACGAGGAAGCCCGAGGCCACCAGCCCCGCAAGCGAGCGCGCGAGCGAGTTGGCCGAGGTTCCGGAGGCGCGCTCGAGCACCGCGCGCGGCGCCTCGGTGCCGATCACCGCGGCGAGCTGCAGCAGCGCCTTCTCCTCCGGCGGCAGGCGGTCCATGCGCGAGGCGAGGAGGTCGTGCACCGTGGCCGGGATCTGCACGCTGTCCAGGGACCGCGCCAGCCGTCGATCGCCGGCCTCGCCCTCGATCACGCCGGCTTCGGCGAGCCCGCGCACGCATTCCTCGAGGAACAGCGGGTTGCCGGCGACGCGCGCGAGCACCAGACGCTCCAGCGGCGCCAGCGAGGCGCCGGTGCCGACCAGGCTGCGGAACAGCGACACCGCGTTTGCCTCGGCGAGCGGTACCACCGGCAGCGGTATCCACGCCGGGAGCGTGGCCCATCGATGGCGGTATTCGGGGCGGAACTCGGTGAGGATCAGCAGGCGCGCGCCCTCCAGCGCGCGCGCCAGCGCATCCAGCAGGCCCTCGGTCTCCGCGTCCACCCAGTGCAGGTCCGCCACCACGAGGACGAGCGGCGTGGTGGCCGTGCGCCGCAGGACCAGCGACTTCGCCGCATTGACGATGCGCAGGTGGCGCTGCGGTGGATCGAGCGCCTCCCAGCGCGCGTCGTCGAAGGGCACGCCGAAGAGCGCGAGCAGCGGGGCGCGCAGGTCCTGGCATTCGTTGCCGAGCGGCGCGAGCGCGCGCTCGACCGCCGCGGCGACCTCGGCGTGCGCGGCGTCGTCGTGGACGTCGAGCAGTTGCGCGAGCAGCGAGATCGCCGGCACGTAGGCGGTGGTGCGGTCCTGCGCGATCGAGGTGGCCTCGAGCACGCGCGCGCCGGCGCGCGTCGCGACGCGGGCGAACTCCCACAGCAGCCGCGACTTGCCCACGCCCGGCTCGCCGGACACGCCGACCAGCCGGCCGCGGCCCGCGAGCGCGTCGTCGAGCGCGCGCTGCAGCGCGCCGAGTTCGGCGTCGCGGCCGACGAAGCGCGCGAGGCCGCGCTGCAGCGAGGCCTCGAAGCGCGTGCGCACCGGGTTGGCGGCAAGGATTTCCCACACCTCGGCCGGCGCCGCGAGCCCCTTCACCACCAGCGTGCCGAGGGGGCGCGCGCGCACGAATTCGTCGACCAGCCGCACCACCTCGCGCGTCGCCACCACGGTGCCGGGCGCGGCCATCTGCTCCATGCGCGCCGCGAGGTGCGTGGCTTCACCGACCGCGGTGTACTCGGTGTGCAGGTCGCTGGCGATCGAGCGCACGACCACTTCGCCGGCGTTGAGGCCGACGCGGATGCGCAGTTGCGGACCGTGCGGCAGCGCCTCCGTGGCGTACTCGGCCACCAGCGCCTGCATGCGCAGCGCCGCGCGGCAGGCGCGCACCGCGTGGTCCTCGTGCGCGAGGGGCGCGCCGAAGAGGGCCATGATGCCGTCGCCCAGCACCTGGTTCACCGTGCCCTCGCACTCGTGAACCGCGTCCATCATGCGACCGAGGATCGCGTCGAGCAGCAGCCGCGCGTCCTCCGGGTCGCGCCCCGAGATCAGGGCCATCGAATCGGCGATGTCCGCGAACAGCACGGTGACGTGCTTCCTCTCGCCCTCGAGCGCGCCGCGCGCCGCGCGGATGCGGTCTGCGAGGTGCGGTGGCGTGTACGCACCGGGGCCGCCGCGGCGCAAGTCGGCGCCGGCCACGGGACGCGCGCAGCCGGGGCAGAAGCGCGCGTGTTCCGGCAGGGGCGTGTCGCAGGCGAGGCAGTTCATGTCAGTACGGCAGCGCTCCCCGCACGAAGGCATTGGCCGCGAGGTCGATGCCGCGCCCGATCGCGTGCTGCGCGCGCCCGCCGCGGCGCGAGGCGATGGCGGGGTCGCGGTCGGTGGCGCGCGACAGTCCGCGCCAGTGCACGGCGTCGTTCAGGAACTCGCCCTGGATCCACAGCAGGAACGGCGCCCGGCCGACGCGCAGCGCGCGCGCGGTCGGCTCGTCCGAGAGTTTGCGCACCATGCTGCGCGACATCGCGATCGCGATGTCCTCGACGTGGCGCGGCCGGTTCGTGAGCATCCACTTGACGATTGCGCCCAGCCACGCGGGCAACGAGGGCGCGATGGTCTTCTCGAGCGCCTCGCGCTGCTGGTCGACCAGCACCACGCCGAGCGCCGCGGCGAGCAGGCGCCCGCCCTCGGTGCCATCCTCGTAGGCGATGCGGATCGCCTCGTACATCTCCCGGGCACCCTCGACCTCGCGACCTTGCTCGCGGGCGTAGCCGGTGAACCGCTCGTCCAGCCCGAGCAACTGCCCGATCCACGCCCAGGTACGCACGAAGGCCGCCTCCTCGGCAGGCGCCATCCGGATGCCCAGCGCGCGCCAGCCGCGCAGCGTGAGCCATGAGAACGTCAGCAGCACGAAGCCGAGCTCGGTCTGGCTCACCGGCATCAGCTCGGGCTTCTTCCATTCGTGGCGCATCAGCAGGTCGGCGAGGCGGTCGCCGGTGCGCGCAGTGCCTTCCGTCGGGTGGGCGCGCGTGATCGGCCGCATCATGGCGTGGACCAGGCGCACCTTGCGGATCCAGCGGTGCCCGATGGCGCCCGGCTCCAGCGCACCGGGCGTCATCACGCACGAGGTGAAGAACACGGTCTCCTGCAGGCGGCGGCGCACGCCGTTCACGAGACGGCCGGAGGACGACAGCACCTCGGCGATGTGCGGCTGCCCGTAGCAGGCGGGCAGGCTGGCGCACGCGAGCACGAGCAGCGCGGCGTAGCGGCAGTCCTGGAACAGCGCCTGCGCGGACCGGACGTCCTCGGCCGATAGCCACGCGGGTCGCACAGGCGAGGCGTCGCGCACGTAGGCGACGACCTCGGCATCGAGGTCTTCGGGCGGCGGGCGGTCGAGGTCGTACCACCCGATCAGGCGGTTCAACTCGGTCGCGAGCGCGTCGACGCCGCCGAGTCGCGCCTGCAACTGCTGGACGAACTGGTCGGCGGGCGCGTCCCCGGCCCTGCGCAGCAGGTCGAGTGCGGCCCGGTCGGGCGATGGCATCCGGTCCCCTTTCCCGGGTGTCATGTCTGCGGCCCATTCTAGGGCGCAGGCCCCGGCCGGGCGGACCGCAGGGCGGGGGAATATTCCCGGCTAGCGCGCGCTGCCGTCCCCGACCACCACGTAGGGCGCCCAGAAGAGCGGGTGCGCATAGCGCGCATCGCCCTGCATCAGCGCAAGCTGCGCCTGGCGCAGGGCCTCGGCGCGCGACACGGCGGCGTCGCGCGCATAGCGCTCGAACGCGCCCGTGACGAGCAGTCGCGCCGACACGGTCTCGACCGGCCAGTGCGTGACCAGCAGGGAGCGCGCGCCGGCGTAGAAGAATCCACGCCCGAGCCCCGACACCGCGTCGGCCCCCGCGCCGTCGCCGGCGGCGGTGTTGCACGCGGAGAGCACCACCCAGTCGGCGTCGAGCTTCAGCTTCAGGATGTCCTCGAGCGTCAGCAGGCCGTGCCGTCCGCCACCGGGATTGGCGAGCGCGAGCGACGGTTCGCTCACGCCCGGGAACTCCCCCGGCAGCAGGCCGTGCGTGGCGAAGGCGACGATGCGCCGGGACGAGAGGTCGAAGCGGCGCACGTTGGCGAGGCTCGCGTCGGCGCCGAGGAAGACGTCGCGCGACGGGTCCGCGCCCAGCACCTTGGCGACGGCGAGGATCTCGTCGCGGGTGTCCGGCAGCGGCGGCAGGCGCGCGTAGTCCATCCACTGCGGTTCGCTTTGCGCGGCCTTCACCGGCACGAGCGCGCGCAGCGGCGCCGTCGCCGCGGCCGGCGTGGAGGTCGCGAACGCCGGATCGCCGAAGCCGACGAAGGCCTGCCGTCCGGCGCCTGCGGGCCGCAGGGCACGCAGCGTGAGCAGCGTGTTCACCGAGGGCAGTTGCGACACCGCGGCCTTGCGCGCGAGCCAGGGCGCGGCCGCGAGCGACGCGGCGCGCTCGGGCGGCGCCGTGGGCAGGATGGCAAGCGGGATCTGGGAGAGCGGGCCCGCGGTGGCCACCAGCAGGCTGGTGGCGTCGCGCCAGCCTGCCTCGACGGGGGCGAGCAGGTCCGCGTAGAGACGGTGCGCCGCCTCGAGGTCGAACGCCGGCAGCCGCGACAGCAGCTCGTCGCCCGGATCGAGCGCGCGGCGCAGGTGCGCGACGCGCGTCGCGAGCGCCGCGTCGCCCAGCGGCGCGCTGGCGAACGCCACCGGGCCCTCGCGCATCATCGCCCACGCGTAGGTGGCGCGACCGGTGCTGGCGAAGGCGACGAGCGCCTCGCCGGGCCGCAGCGCCGCGCGCGCCTGCTCGAGCGTCGGCGGTTGCGGGCGCGTGAGGTTGGCGTAGGAAGGGAAGCGTTGCGCGAGCGTGGCGCGCAACGACGCCTGCTCGGCCTTGATCTCGGCGATGCGCGACTGCATGTCCGTGATCACCTTCGGCAGGCGCTGCGCCGCCGGGGCTTCGGCGAGGCTGCGCAGGATGCGATAGAGCGACGACAGCTCGTGCTCGAGGTCCTGCTCGCGGCGCACGTCGCCGCCGAGCGCGGCATCGCCCGCCGCCGAGCGCGCGGCGGCCGCGGTGACCGCGAACTGCGTGCCCTGGCTGCGCAGCACGTCGGCGATGCGGAACGCCTCGGCGACGAAGTCGATCCCGGCGCCGCGCTCCACGGCGCTGCCGCGCTGCGCGGCGAGGAACTCGAGGTAGGCCTCCAGCACCAGCTTCACGCGCCGCAGCTGCAGCGCGGGCGCGTCGGGCCCGGCGCCCGAGCCGTCGCGCACCAGAGCCGGCACCGCGGCGGCGTAGGCCCGCCACGCCTCGTCGACGCGCCCGAGACGGTCGAGCGCCATCGCGCGCACGCCGGAGAGCGTGATCGTGTCGACGTGGCCGTCGCCCAGCGACGCGCGGTACGCCGGCAGGAGGCGCGCGGCCATCGCGGCGGCGCCCTCGGCGTCGCCCGAGAGCACCAGCGACAGCGCCCAGCCGACGTCGCCGGCGGCGAGGTAGGTCTCCATGTCCGGCACGCCCCGGAACACCTCGGCGACGCGCCGGTACTCGGTGGCGGCGTCGGTGTGCCGGCCCTGCGCGGACAGCGCCGCGGCGCCGAGCCGGCGCGCGTTGAACGCGAATATCGAGGTGTCCGGCACGCCCGAGCGCCGCAGCACCTCGAGCGTGGCCGTGGCGATCGCCTGCGCCTCGGCGAAGCGCCCGTCGTAGAGCAGCACGAGGGCGAGGAACATCAGCCGCTGCCCGGCGTTCGCGGAGTAGCCGCCTTCGCGCGCGAGCGTGTTCGCGAGGCCCTGCCGGACCGCGACCTCGGCCTCGGTGCCGCGGCCCTGCAGCACGAGCACGCGCGCGAGCTGGTCGAGCGCCTGGTCGCGGCGCGACTCGACGAAGCGCTGGCTCGGCGTGGCGAAGCGGCGCGCGAGGCGCAAGGGGTTGACCTTGATGTCCTCCTCCGCCGCCTCGAGCGCGCGGCGCGCCTCGGCCTCGGCCTCGGCGAGCCGGCCGCGCAGCATCAGCAGCACCGAGCGCGGCATCGCGGTGTTGACGATCCAGATGCTCGACCAGGTCGACCACACCGGCAGCGCGCGCACCGAGTCGAGCGCGGCCTCGGCCTTCGCCAGGCTCGCTTGCGCTTCGCCGAGATTGCCCTGCAGGCCGAGCATGTGCGCGCGCAGCCCGTGGCGCGCGAGCGTGCGCGCGGCGAAATTGCCGGTGCCCTCGAGCGCGCGGCCGTTGATCTCGATGGCGCGCGCGAAATCCCCTCCGAGCAGGTGGGCGATCGACAGCCGGTCCATTTCCCACAGCGGGTCTTCCGCGCCGCCGAGCGCGACGACGTCCGTGAGCAGCTCGATGGTGCGCGCGAGGTCGCCGAGTTCGTCGGCGGCGTCGGCGCGCGCGAGCTGGTGCCGCGCGCGCCCCTTCTTGTCGAGGTCGGGTGCCGGTTCCTGCGCCAGCGTGGCGCGCAGCTCGGCGAGCCGCGGCGTCATGGCGCGCGGCTGCGCGACCTGGTCGAGGATGTCCTGCACGCGCCTGGGCGGCGCGTCGGCCGCCGCGAGGGCCGTTGAAACGAGGGCGAGGCAGAGCAGGGCGATGCGCATCATGTTGTTATCATCGTCGCAAGGAACGTCCGGAGGTCCGGACGCACGATACTGGAGAAATCGAATGTCGCGCTTGCTGCTCGCTGCCGTCGCCGTTGCCCTCGCCGCTCCCGCGATCGCGCAGGAAGGCCCTCCTTACGACGTGGACGGCGTGGTCGCGCTGGTGAAGAAGGCCAACCCGGATTTCCGCGGCTTCTGCATGTCCGGCCCCGGCAACATCCGCAAGGTGGTCACCGAGACGGTGATCGACCTCGCGCAGAAGGGCCAGCTGAAGGGCGACCCGCGCGCGGTCGGCGAGGAGGCCGGCGCGAAGCTCGGCCAGCAGTGCCGCGGCTAGCGCGCCAGGCCGGGACGCCAGCGCTCTAGCGCGGGACGCTAGAGCGCACGCCGCCAGAAGCTGCGCACGCGGTCGGCCAGCAGCGGCACGGCGTCCGCAAGGTAGCGCTTGAAGTGCGCCGTCTGCTGGTGCGCCTCGAACGCGGCCTCGTCCTGGTAGATCTCGAAGAGGGTCACCTTGGTCTCGTCCTGCGGGTCGACCAGCACCTCGAACTGCCGGCAGCCGGCTTCCTGGCGCGAGGCGATCGCGTTCTCCATCAGCATCTTCATGAACGCGGCCGTGGTCTCGGGACGCGTGCGCAGGTGGACGACGAGGCAATGGTGCATGGCGGGGTCCGGGATCAGGGGTTGGCCGGCGTGACTTCGGCGCCGACGCGCTCGACGATCAGCTTGTAGTGCTCCGGGCGGCGGTGCGCCGCGAAGTTGAACATGGTGCGCTTCAGGTCCGCGGCGAGGTCGAGGTCGCAGTTGAAGCAGATCACCTCGTCTTCCTCGGTCGAGGTCTTGGCGGCGATCTCGCCGGTCGGCGCCACGATCACCGAGTGGCCGAACATGCGGAAGCCGTCCTCGACGCCGCACTTCGCGGTCTCGACCAGCCACGTGGCGTTCTGGAAGGCCATCGACTGCGCCATGATCAGGTGGTGGTGCACGCGCAGCGCCGGCGGCTCGGGGTAGTGCAGGTTCTCGGTCGGCGTGTTGAAGCCGAGCGCGACGACCTCGGCGCCTTGCAACGCGAGCACCCGGAAGGCCTCGGGCCAGCGACGATCGTTGCACAGGAGCATGCCCGCGATCGTGTTCATGTACTTCCACACGCGAAAGCCCAGGTCGCCGACCTCGAAGTACTTCTTCTCGAGGTGCTGGAACGCGGCCTTGGGCTTGTGGTCGGAATGGCCGGGCAGGTGGATCTTGCGGTACTTGCCGACGATGGTGCCCTCGGGGCTGACGAGGATCGAGGTATTGAAGCGCCGCGTCGAGCCGGGCTCGCGCACGAGTTCCGCGTAGCCGAGATAGAAGCCGACGCCGAGGCGCTTGGCCTCGTCGAACAGGCGCTGCGTATCGGCCGAGGGCATGCTCCATTCGTAGAACTTGCGATCCACCTCGGCCTGGTCCTCGAACCACCAGCGCGGGAAGAAGGTGGTCAGCGCCATCTCCGGGAAGACGACGAATTTCGCGCCCATGCCGTGCGCCTCGCGCAGCAGGTTGACGAGGCGCGTGGTGGCGGCCGAGCGCGAATCGGCGAGCTGGATGGGGCCGAGTTGCGCGGCGGCGATCTTCAGGTGGCGGGCCATGGGGCGGTTCCTAGGGTTGCAGGGGAGTGTTCCAGGCGGCGAGCTGCGCGAGTTCGGGCACGGCGCGCCCGAGCGGCTTCATCGCCTCTGTGGGTTCGCGCGCGATGAACTGCCCGCGGCCGCGCGCCGCGGAGACCTTGCCGTCGTCGACGACGACTTCGCCGCGCGACAGCACGGTGACCGGCCAGCCGGTGAGCTGCCGGCCCTTGTAGGGCGTGTAGCCGGCGTTGTCGCGCGTGGCCTCGATGGTGACGCGCTTCTCGGGATCCCAGAGCGCGAGGTCGGCGTCGGCGCCCTCGACGATCGCGCCCTTGCGCGGGTACAGGCCGTAGAGCTTCGCGTGCGCGCCGGCGGTCATCTCGACGAATTCCTCCAGCGTGATCCGCCCGGCCTTGTAGCCGAAGGTGAAGAGGAGCGGCAGCCGCAGTTCGAGCCCCGGCACGCCGTTCGCCATCTCCTTGAAGGTGGTGGCCTCGCCCTTGGGCAGCTTGCCCGAGGCGTCCATGCGGTAGGGCGCGTGGTCCGATGAGTAGACGCCGAGCGTGCCGTCCTTCAGGCCTGCCCAGCAGGCTTCCTGCGCGGCTTCGTCGCGCGGCGGCGGGCTGCAGCAGAACGCCGCGCCGGCGAGGCCGGCGTCGATGTCCTTCGCGGTGAGGAAGAGGTATTGCGGGCAGGTCTCGCCGTAGACCTTGAGGCCGCGCGCCCGGGCGCGGCGGATCAGCTCGATGCCTTCGATGGTCGAGACGTGCACCACCAGCACGGGGCAGTCCATCAGTTCGGCGAGCGCGATGATGCGGTTGATCGCCTCGGCTTCCGAGCCGCGCGTGTGCGCGATGGCGTGGTAGCGCGGCAGCGTGTTGCCCTGCTTCACCATGCGGTTGGCGAGCCAGGAGATCACGCCGTGGTTCTCGGCGTGCACCATGACGAGCGCGCCCTCGCGCCGCGCCGCGGCCATGACGTCGAGGATCTGCTCGTCCGCGAGGCGCATGCGGTCGTAGGTCATGAAGATCTTGAACGAGCGGATGCCGCCGCGGATCGCCTCGGGCAGGTGGGTTCCGAGCGTGGCCTCGTCCGGGTTGGCGAGGATCAGGTGGAAGGCGTAGTCGATCACCGCCTTCTCGCGCGCCCTGGCGTGGTAGTCGGCGAGCACGGCCGGCAGGGCATCGGTGCGGTGCTGCGCGCAAAACGGGATCACCGTGGTGGTGCCGCCGAACGCAGCGGACACGGTGGCGCTGTGGAAGTCGTCGGCGCACAGGATGCCGAAGGAGGAGAGCTGCTCGATGTGGCAATGGCTGTCGACGCCGCCGGGCAGCACGAGCTTGCCGACGGCCTCGAGCGTGCGCGCGCCGGAGAGGCCGCTGCCGAGCGCCGCGACGCGTCCGTCGCGCACACCCACGTCGCAGGTGCGGGTGCCGGCAGGCGTGACGACGGTGCCGCCGCGGATCACGAGATCGAGGCTCATGGCCGGATTATCGGGCCCCCGGCAAAGCGGTCAACAAATGGGTGAACCGGCCTCATTTCGGCGCATCGGCACGGGGCAGGGACGCCCACAATCGGGGCATGATCAAGAAGGTCCCCGTCGGCAGCCTGCGGCCCGGCATGTACGTGCACGACCTCGGCCTCGGCTGGCTCGACCATCCGTTCCCGTTCAGCCATTTCGCGCTGAAGACCGACGACCAGGTCGCCGAGCTCGTCGCGCTCGGCCTGCAGACCGTGCTGATCGACACCGACAAGGGCGACGACGTGCCCGACGCGCAGACCGAGGACGAAGCGCGCGCCGATGCCACCGCGAAGCTGATGCTGGTCGCGACCGACAAGCCGCAGGAGATCCGCGCCGTCTCGGTGGCCGACGAGATCGCGCGCGCGCGCCAGCTGCACCAGCGCGCCGGCGTCGTGGTGCGCGACATCATGCGCGACGCGCGCCTCGGGAATGCGGTGCACGTCGAGAACGTCGCCGCGCTGGTCGACGACATCACGCAGTCGGTGGTGCGCAACAGCGGCGCGCTGCTGTCGATGCTGCGCCTGAAGAACAAGGACGACTACACCTTCCTGCACTGCGTGAGCGTCGGCACGCTCATGGTCACCTTCGGACGCGCGCTCGGGCTGGAAGGCGAGGCGCTGCGTCAGGCGGGCATCGGCGGCTTCGTGCACGACGTTGGCAAGATGAAGGTGCCCGACGCGATCCTGAACAAGCCGGCGAAGCTGAGCGACGCCGAGTTCGCCGTCATCCGCTCGCACCCCTCGGAGGGGCACGCGATCCTGCGGGAGTCGAGCGGCGTGGGCGAGGTGCCGCTCGACATCACGCTGCACCACCACGAACGCATGGACGGCCGCGGCTATCCCGAGAAGCTGCCGCGCGACGCCATCAGCCTGCTCGCGCGCATGGCCTCGATCGTCGACGTCTACGACGCGATCACCTCCGAGCGCTGCTACCACAAGGGCCTGGAGCCGACCGAGGCCCTGCGCCGCATGATGGAGTGGGCCGAAGGCGGCCAGTTCGACGGCGAGTTGCTCAAGCGCTTCATCCGCTGCATCGGCATCTACCCGACCGGCACGCTGGTGAAGCTGGAGAGCGGCCTGCTCGCCGTGGTCACCGACCAGAATGCGAAGGAGCTGGTGAAGCCGCGGGTGCGCGCCTTCTTCAGCACGCGGCAGAACTGCTACGTCGCGCCGCAGGAGATCGACCTCTCCAGGGCGCCGGCCGACCGGATCGTCTCGGACGAGGACCCGCGCAAGTGGGGCGTCGACCCGAATCGATTTCTCGCCGCGGCCTGAGCCCCGGGGGAGGCTCCCCGGACGGCCGATTCCTGATAGAATTCGCGCCCTTAGCGCCCGTAGCTCAGTTGGATAGAGTACCTGGCTACGAACCAGGGGGTCGTGGGTTCGAATCCTGCCGGGCGCGCCAGCAACACCAAGGCCTCAGCGAGAGCTGGGGCCTTTTTCTTTCCGGGGCGCGCCTAGGTGCGCTTGGACTTGCGAATCAGGTCGAGGATCTGGGTGCGGCCGAGGGCCTGTGCCATTTCCTCGTAGCCTCGCCCTTGTGGCACCTTGGGTGCGGACACATTGAATCCAGCTTCGATCAAGATTCGAACGACGTCTTCATGGCCACTGTGGATCGCAGCAAGCATCGGGTCCAAGGGGCCGCCGGGCGCCTCGAAATCGTATGGATATCCCTTGCTCAACACCCAACGCAGGACTTCGACCTTTCCGGTACTGGAGGCGATGAGTACGGGGTGCAATTGCAGTGTCCTCGATTCCGCTATCTTCAGGCCGGCCTTCTCGAGCATCTTCAGTATCTGGATGGACCCTGAGTCGTCGGCTTTCGACCTCAGCGCGAACATCATGACGTTGTTTCCGTCGCTTCGCGACGCATTCACGTCGGCGCCCTTGGCGATCAGGAACTCGACCGCCGCCACGTCGCCCGAATATGCAGCAAGCATGGCGGGCGTCCAGCCGTCGGGAGCCCGCGCGTTCGCGTTGGCGCCCTTGGCAAGCAGCCAGCGAGCGGTCTCGCGATCTCCCTTCTGGATCACGTGGGCCAACGGTGTCAGCCCGTATCGGGTCGGTTCGTCCATTGCGCCCTTCGGGACGAGATTCGACTCCAGTGCTGCGCGAAGGAAGCGCCCCCCACCCGAGCAATTGAGGGAATCGAAGAAATGGGTCAATACATCCGGGCTTGCTCGCTGTGCTGCCGCCAGCAATTCCGCGTTCCCGGGGGCCTTCGGATCCTTGAGATACGCATCGGCCCATCGTTCGTACAAGGCTAGCGCAAGGTAGCTGCTAGCGCCTTGGTAGGTCATGATCGAAAGCGCCTTCTCAAGGTACGGAATGGCCCGTTCGTAGTCGACCCTCGCGCAAATCAGGAACACGCCGAGGTTGCCGTTGCGCCATGGGCTTTCCGGGAGCAACTCGAGCGAGTTCGTGTAGGCCGATTCAGCCTTGTCGAGGTCCATCGTCTTGTTGTAAAGCTGGGCCAGGTATTGATAGGTCTGCGAATTCTTCTTGGGTTGCGCGGTTTGGCGCTTGATCGAGTCGAGCAGGCTGGCCTCCGCCTCTTTCAGCATGCCACGCGATGTCTGAAAGCGTCCCGCCGCTGCGAGCATGAGGGGATGGTCGGGACCTTCGCGAGTACCGCGCGCAAGCCACGGTTCGGCGCAGGCTGCGCAACCGCTGTTCAGGCCGTGATGGACAAGCATTGCGTAGGCTTCGACCTGCTTGGTCTCCAGCTTGGTCGCCTTGACGAGCAGGTCCTTGGCGCGTTCTGAGCAACCGGCACCTCCGGCGCCGCAATCGCGAATGATGAATGCGCGTCCCATGACCACGTGGAGTGCCGCGCTCTCGGGGTAGCGCTGGATGGCCTCCTCGAGGCGGCGCATGACGTGGTCCATCCGATTGCGGCCGATGGCGCCATTGATCTCGTCGAGGATGTCGTCAAGCTGCGCGGCGATCTTCAGCGCTTCGGTTCTCATCGCCGCTTTCCTCTCCGCGGCGGCTTTGGCTTCCTCCAATGCCTTTTCCCTCGCCATGCGCTCGCGGTATTCAATTGCTCCGTAGCCGGCGGCGCCGGCAACGATCAGGCCAAGGACGCCGAGCAGGGCGACTTTGATTCGCGTCATTTCTCGTCTCCGATATACCGCGTTCCGATCGAAGGGATGATGTACGGCAACGTGGACAATTCGCAAAGGTGCAAATTCACGCGAACGGGAATGGCAATAGCACGGGCGCGCGATTGCGCGTACAGGGCACTCGGCCGTGAGTTGTCGTCGGACCTGAGCGTAAAGCTGGCATTCAGAGGGAAGCAGCGAACGCCTGCATCGCCTCGCGGTGCGCGGTCCAGAACCCGCGCGGCTTCGTGCCGGAGATCCGGTTGCAGAGGATCTCGGTGTGGATTTCCCATCCGCCGCCGACGGCAGTGCGCAGGTCGGCGAGGTCCGGCAGGCGATGGTGGATGACGAGCCTCACGTCCTTGCCAACGGGCTCTAGCTCGTAGAGCACCTCCGACTCGCCGCCGTCCCAGCTCCACGTGTGGGCGAGCGCGCGCAGCGGCTCGAGGCGCGTGATCACGCCGGTCGCGGAATGCTTGCCGCGGCCGAGCGCGTCCTTCGGCGGCGCTTCGTCGGTGAGCTGCTCGTTGTCGAAGTGCAACTCGATCTTGCCGCCGACTCGCAGGTCGAACTCGCCGGCCGCGAGCCAGGTGGCGCGCTTCTTCGATTCGGTGAGGTAGGCCCACACGCGCTCGATCGGGCCGGGCAGCAGGCGCTCGAAGCGGATCGTGGAGGGCTTGAGGAGGGTGGCGTGCGGGGTCTTCATCGTTTGCTCCTTCGCGGGGTCTTGCGCGGGGTGGGGGCCTTGGCCCGGTCGATCGCGTCCTCGGCGCGCAGCGCGGCTTCGAGCCGGTCGAGGCGCGCGGTCCATGCGACGCGTTGCTGCTGGATCCAGATGGCGATCTCGTCGAGCGGCTCGCGCTCGAGCGAGAGGAAGTGGTCCCGGCCCGAGACGCGGCGCCGCACGAGGCCGGCGCGCTCGAGGATGCGGATGTGCTTGGAGACCGAGTTGAGGGAGATGTCGAACGGCGCGGCGAGTTCCGTCACGCGCGCCTCACCGGCGGCGAGGCGCTGCAGGATGTCGCGCCGGGTCTCGTCCGCTAGCGCGACCAGGGTGTCGTCGAGGTCCATGCAGTCTATATTAATCCAAAAGGGTGAATATGTCGACGCCGGCCCGGTGAAGGAGGTGACCGTTGAAGTAAGGCGGAAACCTGCCGTTATTCCCTGTAACCACCGAGCCCCTCGTGCGTTAAGGTGGAGCGGTCGGAAAAGGAGGTTTCGCATGGCACGCAGCGCCCCGGAAGCACCGGAAGGCCAGATGCCGTTGGCCTTCGAGGATTTCGACGAATTCCAGCCGGAGGCCGCGCTGCGCGCGGCGTACGGGCGAGTGGGCATCTCCCGCCGCCTGCCCTTCGAGCGCGCGATGAAGAACGCCGCGCTCGCGACCTGCATCCGCAACCTGGCCGAGGCGCAGGGCGCGCATCGACGTCGCGGGGTTTGATCCCGCTCAAGGGCCTCGCCGCGGCGGCCGCTAGCATCGGCCGCACCATGGCCATCGTCTCCCGTCTCGCGCTCGTCGCGCTCGCCTCCGTCGCGTTCTCTGGTCCCGCCCTCGCGCAGGGTGGTTCGATCAAGCTGCTGGTGGGGTTCCCGCCGGGCGGCGGCACGGATGCGATCGCGCGCGTGCTCGCCGACAAGCTGCGCGAGCCGCTCGGCACGCCGGTGATCGTCGACAACCGCGCCGGCGCCGGCGGCCAGCTCGCGGCGCAGGCGCTGAAGGCGGCCGCGCCCGACGGCCATACGCTCTTCATCTCGCACGACCACACGATCTCGATCCTGCCGCAGGTGGTGAAGGCGCCCGGTTTCGAACCGGAGCGCGACTTCGTCGCCGTCGCCGGCTTCGCCACCTTCGTCAACGGCCTCGCGCTCTCGGGCGGCACGCCGGCGAAGTCGCTCGCCGAGTACGTCGACTGGGTGAAGCGTGACGGCAAGGGCAAGGGCGCGGTCGGCGTGCCGGCGCCGGCGTCGGTGCCCGAGTTCCTCGTCTCGGTGATCGGCAAGCGCTACGGCGTCGACCTGCAGGCCGCGCCGTACCGGGGCAGCGCGCCGATGATGGCCGACATGCTGGGTAGCCAGATCGCCGCGGGCATCGGCTCGGTGCCGGACTTCATCGAGAACCACAAGGCCGGCAAGATCCGCATGGTCGCGCTGATGGGTGCGAAGCGGCAGGCGGTGGCGCCCGACGTGCCGACCTTCGCCGAGCTTGGCCTCGCCGGCTTCGAGGACGTGCCGTACTACGGCTTCTGGGCGCCCGCGGGCACGCCGAAGGCGGCGATCGATCGCCTCGCCGAGGGCGTGTCGAAGGCGGTGGCCTTGCCGGAAGTGCGAGAGCGCCTCGCGGGCATGGGCCTCGCGGTGGAGTACATGCCGCCGGCGCAGATCGCCGAGCGCCAGCGCGCCTACACGGCGACCTGGCAGCGCATCATCAAGCAGAGCGGCTTCCAGCCGCAGTAGCGCGCCGCGGGCCGCGAGCGGGGGATTCAGGTCGGCTCGACGCCCTGGATCAGCGACTGCACGAACGCGCGCACGGCGCGCGAGCTTTCGGTTCCCAGCGAGGTGAACTCGATGCCGCAGACGAAGCTCTTGCCGCCGCGCGCGATCTTCACGACCTTGCCGTAGGCATCGGCCACGTGCAGGCCGACCGGCGCGAGGCCGATCTCGAGCTTCAGCTCGGTGAGCGGCGCGCAGGCGTGCTCGAGCTCGGCGAGGATGCCGAAGTAGCCGATGTCGAGCACCGTGCCGCGCAGCACCTGCGGCGAAAGCACGTCGCCCTCGATCAGCTGGTACGAGAACGGCACCGAGACCTTGACGCGCGGGCTCTTCCGGAACTCGCGCCGCGGCACGGTCTTGTCGTGCGAAGGGATGCCGTAGATCTCGCGCACCTGGATCGGCTCGAGCTTGCCCTTGATGCGCACCGACTCGGGTTCGCTCGCGCTGACGAAGTTGCCGGCGCGCGCGCAGGTGGTCTCGGAGGCCAGCACCTGCCCGCGCAGGCTGTAGGACTCGATGCGCGAGGCGAGGTTGACGTCGTCGCCGATGACGGTGAACGCGGTGTAGAAGTCCGAGCCCATGGTGCCCGAGAGCACCGGCCCGGTGGCGATGCCGACGCCGAGGTAGAGCTCCGGCAGGCCGAGGCTCTGGTAGTGCTGGTTGAGTTCGTCCATCGCGAGCTGCAGGTCGACGCCGCAGTGGAGCGCGCGGCGGACGGGATCCTCGGCACCGGGGTGGTGCGTGAACAGCACCATGATCGCGTCGCCCATGAACTTGTCGATCGTGCCCTGGTGGCGGAACACCACCTCGCTCATGGTGATCAGGCAACGGTTCACGAGCTTGAGCACCGCGTCGGGCGGGTAGCTCGCGGCGATCGCTGTGAAGCCGCGCAGGTCCGCGAACAGGATCGTGGTGTCGCTACTGGTGAAGCCTTCCTTGCCCGTCATGTTGCCGGAGGCGACGTGGCGCAGGATCTTGCCCATCGCGATCTCGGCCTGCGCGCCGAGCCGGTGCCCGGTCTCGGATTCGATCAGCGCCTGCAGGCGCTGCACGGTCTGGGTCAGTTCTGCTTCGTTCATCGCACCCGCGAGACTATCAGGACGCGGCGGCTTTTTCCCGTTGTCCGCCGGGCGCGAACCTCGCTACCATGCGGGCAGGGAGGATCCACCAGATGAAACGCTTCGCACGACTCGGATTGCTCGCGCTCGCGTTCGCCGCGGGCGCGCACGCGCAATCGTTCCCGTCCCGGCCGCTGAAGATCATCGCGCCGTTCCCGCCCGGAGGCGCCGCGGACCTGAGCGCGCGCATCCTCGCGGATCACCTCGCGAAGGGGCTGGGGCAATCCGTGGTCGTCGAGAACCGCCCCGGCGGCAGCACCATCATCGGCTCCGAGGTGGTCGCGAAGTCGCCGCCGGACGGGCACACGCTGCTGGTCGTGTTCCCGAGCTTCATCGTCAATCCGTCGCTGCGCTCGAAGATGCCGTTCGACCCGCTGAAGGATTTCCGCGCGGTCGGCCAGACGCTGGTCGTGCCGATGGTGATCGCGGTCAATCCCGCGGTGCCGGTGAACACGCTCGCAGAACTGATCGCCTATGCGAAAGCCAAGCCCGGCGCGCTCGCCTACGGCACCCCCGGCACCGGCACCACGCACCACGTGATGGGCGAGATGCTGCGGCTCACGGCGAAGATCGAGATCACGCACGCGCCCTTCCAGGGCGGCGGCCCGGCGCTCACCGCGCTGCAGGGTGGGCACATCCCGATGCTGTACGCGAACGCCTCCGAGGTGCAGCCGCACCTGAAGGGCGGCAAGGTGCGGCCGATCGTGGTCACCACCGCCGAGCGCACCGATGCCTTGCCCGACACGCCGTCGATGCGCGAAGCGGGCTTCCCGGAACTCGTGGCCTTCAACTGGAGCGGCCTCGTGGTGCCGGCGGCGACGCCCGCGCCGGCGGTCGCGCGCCTGAACGCCGAGTTGCAGAAGGCGCTGGCGCAAGGCGAGGTCGTCGAGAAGTTCAAGTCCTACGGGCTGGTGCCGGCGCCCGGCACCGCCGAGGCCTTCGGCGCCTTCCTCGCCTCGGAACACGCGCGCTATGGCAAGGTGGTGCGCGAAGCCGGCATCAAGGCCGAATAGGGAAGGGAACACCGCCATGACGATCCGCATGTTCACGTTCGTGCTCGCCGCCGCGCTCGCCGCGCCGCTGTCCGCGCTCGCGCAGCCGTTCCCGTCCAAGCCGCTGAAGGTGATCGTGCCGTTCCCCGCGGGCGGCACCACCGACATCGCCGCGCGCCTGGTCGCGCAGCGCATGGCCGACCAGATGGGCCAGCCGGTCGTGGTCGAGAAGCGCGGCGGCGCCGGCGGCTCGATCGGCGCCGACGCGGTCGCGAAGTCCGCGCCGGACGGATACACGCTCTTGATGCACAACATCACCTTCCCGATCGCCTCGGTCGCGCTGGCGCAGTCGAACCGCTCGCCGTACAACGTGGACACCGACTTCGCCGGCGTGTCGATCGTGGTGAACGTGCCGCTGGTCATCACCGCGAGCCCGTCGGTGCCGGCGAAGGACCTGAAGGAGCTCGTCGACCTGCTCAAGCGCGACCGGTCGCTCGCATACACCTTCGGCTCGACCGGCCCCGGCTCGTTCATGCACGTGATGGGCGAAGCACTCAAGCGCGAGGCCGGCGTCGACATGACGCACGTGCCGTTCAAGGGCGCCGCGCCGATGAAGCAGGAGCTGCTCGCCGGCCGCATCCACGTCGGCGGCGACCAGCTGTCCTCGTCGCTCGCCGAGATCCGCGGCGGCAAGCTGAAGGCGCTGGCGACCAACGCGTCGAAGCGCATCGCCGACCTGCCCGACGTGCCGACGGTGCGCGAGCTCGGCTTCGCGACCATGGAAGCCGAGGGCTGGAACGGCTTCTTCGTGCCGGCGAGGACGCCGCGCGAGGTGATCGAGCGGCTGAACAAGGAGGCGATCGCCGCCGCGCGGCACCCGGACGTGGTGAAGCGCTTCAGGGAACTCGGCGCGGACGCGGTCGGCTCGACGCCGGCGGAGCAGGATGCGATCCTGAAGCGCCAGATCGAGCAGTTCCGGCCGATCATCCAGGGCATGAAACTCGACTGAAAGGAAAGGCAAGGGCATGGGCAAGGTCGCAATCATCACGGGGTCCGGGCGCGGCATCGGCGCGGCCACCGCAAGGCTGGCCGCGCAGCGCGGCTGGGACGTCTGCGTCAACTACGTCGGCCGCGCCGAGCGCGCGAACGAAGTCGTGGACGCGATCCGCAAGGCCGGGGGCAAGGCGGTCGCAGTGCAGGCCGACGTCTCGAACGAGGCCGACGTGAAGCGCCTCTTCGAGACCTGCGACCGCGAACTCGGCACCGTGGACGCGCTGGTCAACAACGCCGGCATCGTGCTGAAGGCCGGCAAGCTGATGGACTTCGATGCAACCGTCATGCGGCGCGTGCTCGACGTCAACGTGACCGGGACGTTCCTGTGCTCGCAGGAGGCGGCGAAGCGCATGTCGACCAAGCGCGGCGGCAAGGGCGGCGCGATCGTCAACGTGTCCTCGGTGGCGGCGGTGTTCGGCGGCGCCAACCAGTGGCTGCCCTACGGCGCGGCGAAGGGCGCGGTGAACTCGCTCACGCTCGGCCTCGCCAAGGAACTCGCGCCCGATGGCATCCGCGTCAACGCGATCCTGCCGGGCCTGATCGACACCGAGATCCACGCCGAGGTGGGCATGGCCGACCGCCTGCAGAAGGTGCTGCCGCAGGTGCCGATGGGCCGCATCGGCACGCCCGACGAGTGCGCCGAGGCGATCCT
The DNA here is from genome assembly GCA_964617355.1 of uncultured Enterobacteriaceae bacterium. GTDB lineage: Bacteria > Pseudomonadota > Gammaproteobacteria > Burkholderiales > SG8-39 > CAZTDU01. Next base: position 9,240 of record CAZTXP010000016.1, on the reverse strand, counting down.
GTGGCTGATGTCGGGCGAGGCGGCGTACATGATCGGCGCGATCGTGCCGATCGCCGGCGGTCGCTGAGGAGACGGCGATGAAGATGAGCTTCCTCGTGTGCAACAGCTTCTACGAAGACCGCGTGATGAAGGTGTTGCGCGACAACGAGATCGACTACTTCACCAGCTGGGACAAGGCGAAGGGCAAGGGACACGGCACCGAGCCGCACCTGGGCACCGCCTCGCACGGCAGCACCAACACCGTGTACATGATCGCCTTCGAGGACGAGGCGGTGCTGGATACGCTCGTGTCGGCGATCGGCGAGGCGAACAAGGAGATCCGCCGCGCCTCGGACCGTATTCGCCTCTTCCAGCTGCCGCTGGACCGGATCGTCTAGCTGGCGAGGAGCGCAATCGCAAGCGATCGCGCCGGGTGGAGCGCAATCGCAAGCGATCGCGCTAGGAGCTGCAGGACAGCGCCGAGCAGCCCGCCTTGTGCCGCGCCCATTCGGGGCGGCGCACGGCGAGGTCTTCCGCCTCGGGCTGTTCGTCGTAGGGGCGCTCGAGCACGCGCATCAGGCGCTCGAGCACCGAGGCGTCGCCTTGCGCCATCGCGTCGATCGCCTGTTGCGCGAGCCAGTTGCGCGGCACGTATTTCGGATTTGCCGCGCTCATGGTGGCGACGCGGCGTTCCGGGTCTTCATTCTTCGCGCGCGCGACGTAGTCGCGCAGCCACGCCGCCATCGCCGCGCGCTGCGTTGCGTCCGGCTCGGCGTAGTACGCCGGTGCGAGCGGGGCGAGGAGGGCGCCGACCTCGGTCGCGTCGAGCGGCACGCGCGCGAGGTTGCGGAAGAAGAGCGTGTAGTCGGTTTCCACGTCCTGCAGGCGCTCGAAGAGCGTGGCGACGAAGGCCTCGTCGCCGTCGATGTCGATCGTCGCCAGCCCGAGCTTCGCGGCGAGCGCCTTCGGCCAGGCCTCGTTGTAGGTCGTCGCGTAGACGCCTAGGCCTTCCTTCAGCGCCGCGGCATCGTCGTTGACCAGCGGCAAGAGCGCTTCGCCCAGGCGCGCGAGGTTCCATTGCGCGATGTGCGGCTGGTTGCCGTAGCAGTAGCGCCGGCCCTCGGCGTCGGTGGTGTTCGGCGTCCACGAGGGCTCGTAGCCTTCCAGCCAGCCGTAGGGGCCGTAGTCGATGGTGACGCCGAGGATCGACATGTTGTCGGTGTTCATCACGCCGTGCACGAAGCCGAGGCGCATCCAGTCCACCATCAGCAGCGCGGTGCGGCGGCAGATTTCGGCATACCACTCGGCGACGGTCTTCTGCGACGGGTAGTGCCCGCGCATGACGAATCTGGCGAGCTGCGCGAGGAGTTCGGGCTCCTGCTGCGAGGCGTGGATCTGGAAGTGGCCGAAGCGCACGAACGTGGGCGCGACGCGGCACACCACGGCGCCGGGCTCGGCCTCGGGGCGGCCGTCGTAGAACATGTCGCGGATCACCGCTTCTCCGGTGCCGACGAGCGACAGCGCGCGCGTGGTCGGCACGCCGAGATGATGCATCGCCTCGCTGCAGAGGAACTCGCGCAAGGACGACCGGAGCACCGCGCGGCCGTCGGCGGTGCGCGAGTAGGGCGTACGGCCGGCGCCCTTGAGTTGCAGTTCCTGCCGCGAGCCATCCGGCGCGAGGGTCTCGGCGAGGGTGATCGCGCGGCCGTCGCCGAGCTGCCCGGCCCAGTGGCCGAACTGGTGGCCGCCGTAGCGGGCCGAGTAGGGTTTCATGCCGGGCAGCACGCGGTTGCCGCCGAGGACCTCGGCCTCCAGCCCGTCGGGCGAGGCGGGATCGGCGACGCCGAGCAGGCGCGCGGCGTGCGAGGACCACGCGAGCAGGCGCGGGGCGCGCACCGGGGTCGGCGCGACGCGCGTGTACGAGACCCTGCGTACCTGCCGCGGCACGTTGTGCTCGACCGGGTCCGCCGGCATCGCGTCGACGAAGGTATTCTCGAAGGCCAGTTCGCCCAGCGGCACGGGGTCGATGCCCCTGCGGGCGATAATGAAATCCTTCGACGGAGGAGGGCCGTTCATGAAGCGCATTGTCCTATCTTTCGCGCTCGCCGCGGTGGCGGGCGTCGTGCAGGCGCAGGCGTGGCCGACGAAGCCGGTCCGCTTCGTGATGCCGTACCCGCCGGGCGGCAGCTCCGACATCCTCGCGCGGCCGATCGCCAACGAGATGTCGAAGAACCTCGGCCAGCCGGTGGTGATCGAGTACAAGCCCGGCGGCGGCTCGACCATCGGCGCGGACTTCATCGCCAAGTCGGCGCCCGACGGCCACACGATCGTGATGCTGCTGACGGCGCACGCGATCAACGCCTCGCTGATGCCGAAGCTGCCCTACGACACCGTGAAGGACTTCGCCGGCGTCACGCTCGCGGCGACGCAGCCGCTGGTGGTCGAGGTGAACGCGAAGTCGCCGCTGCAGTCGCTGCAGGACCTGGTCGCGGCCGCGAAGGCGAGCCCCGGCAAGCTGAACTACGCCTCGGCCGGTCCCGGCAATACCAGCCACCTCGCCGTGGAGTACTTCGGCTCGATCGTCGGCGCGAAGTTCACGCACGTGCCGTACAAGGGCAGCGGCCCGGCGGTGGCGGCGATCCTCGGCGGCGAGGTCGACTTGATGTTCGACAGCCTGTCTTCGTCGCTGGCGCAGATCAATGCCGGCAAGTTCCGCGCGCTGGCGGTCACGACCGCGAAGCGCTCGCACGTGCTGCCGAACGTGCCCACCGTGGCCGAGGCGGGCGTGCCGGGATTCGATGTCTCGGTCTGGTACGGCATCTTCGCCGCCGGGGGCACGCCGGCGCCGATCCTGCAGCGCCTGCAGGCCGAGTTCGCCAAGGCCATGGCGGCCCCGGCCGCGAAGCCGGTGATCGAGGGGGCGGGGTACCAGATCGTCGGCTCGACCCCGGCCGAGCTCGATGCGCACGTGAAGGCCGAAATCGCGCGCTGGTCGAAGGTGGTCAAGGACTCCGGCGCGAAGGTGGAGTGACAGGGTGGAGGGAATCGGGGCTCTGGCGTACTATCCGCACCCATGCCATCCCTGCATCCCGCGCTCCTCGGCGCCCTCATCGGCCTCGCCCTTGCGGCATTCTTCATCCTTTCGGAGTACAGCCTGCTCAGCAAGTCGGCCAACGAGCGCGCGAAGCGCCAGGGCCGCAAGCAGGGCGAGTTCACCGCGATCGAGCGCGAGCGCATGAAATCCATCGTGCGCTTCGCGATCTTCCTGCCGCCGGGGATCGCGCTGGCCTGCTGGATCGTGCTGCCCCGGCTCGGCCTCTGACCACGCAGTGAATATTCCCGCCCGGACAACGCGATAGCGTCCGGGCGCGCGGGCATGCGCACAATCGCGGCGTGCCCGGAGCCTCCCCGCCGTCCGCAGCACCTCCCCAGCCGCCTCGCGGCAGCTTCGTGCCGCCCCACGTGCATCCGCCCGAGGCGCCGCTGTCGACGCTCGGCTTCGTGTCGCGCTTCCTGCGCAACCCCCTGCTCGTGGTGCCGGCCGCCGCGTATCGGGAGGATTTCGTCGCCACGTCCCGCGGCCACCTGTCGACCGCGTGGGTCACCTCGCCCGAGCTGGTGCGCGCCGTGCTGCTCGAGCAGAAGGACGTGTTCCGCAAGCGGACCCAGATCCGCCTGCTCTCGCCGCTGCTCGGCAAGGGCCTGCTGACCAGCGAGGGCGCGGACTGGAAGTGGCAGCGGCAGGCCGCGGCGCCGATGTTCCGGCACGAGGACCTGCTGTCCTTCGTGCCCGCCTTCGTGCGCGCGACGCAGGCCTTGCTCGAGCGCTGGCGCGCGAGCGGCGAGGACGGCGAGCGCGCCATCGACGCCGACATGACGCGCGTCACCTTCGACGTCATCTCGGCGACCCTGCTGCCCTCGGCGGACGGCTCGGCGGGACTCGCCATCGAGCGTTCCACGCGCCAGTTCCAGTCCGCGGGCGCTTGGGCGCAGCTCTACGCGATGGCGCGCATGCCGCGCTGGGTTCCCTATCCGGGACGCGCGCGCAGCGCACGGCTGGTGGCCGGCATGCGCGGCGCGGTCGCATCGCTGCTCGCCGAGCGCCGCACCGCCGCTCGACCGCCCGACGACCTGCTCGCGCGCCTGATGGCGGCGGCGGATCCCGAATCCGGGCAGCGCATGAACGACGCGCAGCTGGTCGACAACCTGCTCACGTTCTACCTCGCGGGCCACGAGACCACCGCGCGTGCGCTGACGTGGACCCTGTACCTGCTGTCCCGCTCGCCCGAGTGGGCGGGGCGGCTGGATGCCGAGATCGCGCGCGTCACCGGCGGCGGCGACGTGCAACCGGAGCACGTCGAGCAGCTCGAGATGGTGCAGCAGGTGATCAAGGAATCGATGCGGCTCTACCCGCCGGTGCCGATGCTGTCGCGGCAGGCCGTGGCGGACACGCGCATCGGCCCGCACGAGATCCGCGCCGGCACGTCGGCGATCGTGCCGATCTACGCGGCGCACCGGCATCGCGCGCGCTGGGAGGATCCCGACCGTTTCGATCCGGGGCGCTTCGCGCGCGCGCGCGAAGCTGCGATGCCGCGCTACCAGTACCTGCCGTTCGGCGCTGGCCCGCGCATCTGCATCGGCATGGCGTTCGCGATGATCGAGGCCACCGTCATCCTCGCCACGCTGCTGCAGCGCGCGCACTTCGCGCCCACCGACCACGAGCCGCAGCCCGTGGCGCGCGTCACGCTCGTGCCGCGCGGCGGCATGCCGCTCTACGTGCGCGTGAACTGAGGGCTTGGGCTACTTTCCCAGGCCCATGCGCTTGCCGACCTCGGTATAGGCGCGCACGCGCTCGCGCATGAAGGCGTCCATGCGATCGGTGCCGACGTCGATGAGTTCGAAGCCGCTCTTGGCGGCGAGCTCCTTCATCTCGGGATCGGCGTTCAGCGCCGCCCACAGGTCGGACAGGCGCTTGCGGATCTCCGGCGGCGTCGACTTCGGCACGCCGATGCCGCGATACGCACCGTCGATCCAGTCGAAGCCCAGCTCCTTGAAGGTCGGCGTGTCGGGCAGCAGCGGGTGGCGCTTCTCCATCGCCACCGCGAGCGCGCGCACCTTGCCCTTGTTGTTGATCGCGAACGCGCTGTAGGACATCGCGCCGCCGACGTGGCCGCCGACCACCGCGGTGGTCATGTCGCCGGTGCCCTTGAACGGCACGTAGGTGGTCTGGATGCCGGCGACCTGGTTCAGCTTCTCGTGCGCCGCATGGTTCGCCGAGTTCAGGCCCGAGCCGCCGAGGCTGATCTTGCGCGGCTCGGCCTTCGCCGCCTTGACGAAGTCCTGGAAGGTCTTGATCGGGCTCGACTCGGGCACCACCAGCGCGTCCGGCGTGTAGTGGAACCAGTAGACCGGCGTGACGTCCTCGGTCTTGTACTGCACCTGGCCTTCCATTGGCTGCAGCACCGTGTGCGGCAGGTTCACGCCGACGATGTTCAGGCCGTCGGCGGGCAGCGTGTTCATCTGCGACCACAGCAGGCCGCCGCCGGCGCCGGGCTTGTACTGGATGATGGTCTCGATGGCGGGGCAGCGCTTCTTCAGCACCAGCTGCTGGTGGCGCGCCGAGAGGTCCGACTCGCCGCCGGCCGGGAACGCCTGCCAGTAGTTGAGGTTCTTCTCCGGGCAGGCCTGCGCCGCGGCAAGCGCGGGCGCCAGCGCGGCGGCGATGATCGCGATCGTCTTCTTCATGGCATTCCTCCGTGTGTTCAGTCGACCTTGGCGCCCGAGAGCTTCACCACCCGGGCCCACTTGGAGATGTCCTCGCGCAGGTACTTGTCGAAAGCCTCGAGGCCCATCGACAGCGGTGCCGCGCCTTGCTTCTGCCACGCCTCGCGCACCTCTGCGCTGGCGGCGATCCTGGCCACCTCGGCATTCAGGCGCTCGAGTACGGGCCGCGGCGTACCGGTCGGCGCCATCAGTCCCAGCCAGATGGTGGCCTCGTAGCCGGGCACGCCGGCCTCGTCCAGCGTCGGCACCTCGGGCAGCACCGCCGAGCGCACCTTGCCGCTGGTGGCGAGGCCCTTCAGCTTGCCGCCGCGCACGTTCGGCGCCATGGTGGGGATGGCGTCGAACATCATGTGTACCTGCCCGCCGAGCACGTCGGTGCGCGCGCCGGAACTGCCCTTGTAGGGGATGTGCACGATGTCGAGCCCGGCCATCGCCTTGAAGAGCTCGCCGGCCATGTGGTACGGCGTGCCGGGGCCGGAGGAGGCGTAGTTGAAGGCCTTCGGCTTCGACTTCGCGAGGTCCAGCAGTTCCTTCAGCGTGTTCGCCGGCACCGAGGGATGCACCACCAGCACGAGGTCCGAGTAGTTCACCGGCGCCACCGGCGCGAAGTCGCGCATCAGGTCGAAGGGTTTCTTCGGGATCAGCGTCTCGTTCACGGTGTGCGTGTTGGACATCATGAGCAGCGTGTAGCCGTCGGGGGCCGACTTCGCCACCGTGTCCGTGCCCACCACGGAGCCGCCGCCGGGCCGGTCCTCGATCACGAACGGCTGGCCGAGCGCCTCCTGCAGGCGCTGGCCGACGAAGCGCGCGAAGATATCCGCGGGTCCGCCCGCGGCGAACGGCACGATGATCTTCACCGGGCGGACGGGCCAGGCCTGGGCACATGCCTGTGCGGCGAGCACGGCCAGGCCAGCGGCCGCGAGCCTGCGAAATGCTTTCATGGGAACTCCTCCTCCCCCGTAGGATACCTGTAGGGGATGCACTGACTTGCAGGTTCGATAGAATCCCCCCGCCGGATAAGGGGACGGCCCGCCCGCATGACGCTGATTTCGCAGGAACGCGCGATCCTGTTCGCCGACGTGAGCGGCAGCACGCGCCTTTACGAGACGCTCGGCGACAAGCCCGCGCAGAAGGCCATCGAGGGCTGCCTCGAGGCGCTGACGCAGGTCGTGGCGACCTATCGCGGCAAGGTCGTGAAGACCATCGGCGACGAGATCATGGTGGTGTTCCCCCGCGCCGAGGACGCCTCCAGCGCCGCCGGCGAGATGCAGCAGCGCGTGATGCAGCTCCCGTCGCCGGCCGCCGGCGTGAAGATGCGCATCCGCGTCGGCTTCCACTACGGCCCGGTGCTCGAGGACAAGAACGACTTCTTCGGCGACGCGGTGAACGTCGCCGCGCGGCTCGCGGGCCTCGCCAAGGCGGGGCAGGTGCTGACCTCGTCGGCGACGGTCGAGGCGCTGTCGGCCTGGCAGCGGCGCAACTTCCGCGGCCTCGCCGACGTCGCGGTGAAGGGCAAGCAGGAATCGCTCGACCTCTTCGAGCTGATGTGGGAGGACACCGACGAGGCGACGCAGGTGGTCGGCCTGCGCACCGTGTCGCGCCCCGTGTCGGCGCTGCGGCTGGAATTCAACGGCGCCACGCTCGCCTTTCCGCCCGGCGCCTCCCAGATGGCGATCGGCCGCGACCAGGCCGGCGACGTGGTGCTCACCGGCAAGAACGCGTCGCGCCGGCACGCGCACATCGAGCGGCGCCGCGACCAGTACTTCCTCGTCGACGAGAGCACCAACGGCACCTACGTCACCTTCGACGGCGACCAGGAACTGCTGCTGCGCCGCGACCAGGTGCTGCTGCGCGGCACCGGCACGCTCAGCTTCGGTGCGAGCGCGAGCGACGCCGACGCGGAGATCATGCGCTTCGCGCTTTCGGCCTGAGCCTCCGGCGGCTGCCGCGGCAATTGACGGGTGCTAAACTCGCCCGCTCGATTCGCCCCTGAGGAGGAGCCCATGGATCGTCGTCGCACCCTTGCGATTGCCGTCGCCGCCACTGCTGGCGCGCTCGGCGCATTCCCTGCCGCCGCGCAGGTCACGCTCACGTATTCCAGCTGGGTGCCGCCGACGCACAGCCTCAGCGTCTGGCAGCGCAACTGGGCCAACGAGCTCGAGAAGGCCACGGCCGGCCGCATCAAGGTGCAGGAGCTGCCCAAGGCGCCCGCCGCCGCCCCGGGCACCTTCGACGGCGTGCGCGACGGCCTGATGGATTTCTCGTACGTCACCGCGAGCTACACGCCCGCGCGCCACATCCTGCCGCTGATGGCCGAGCTGCCCGGCGCGGGCGCCACCGCCGAGATCAACTCGGTGGCCTACAGCCGCATCCACTGGAAGCACCTGCACAAGGTGGGCGAGTACAAGGGCGTGAAGCTGATGGCCGTCTGGACGCACGGGCCGGGCCAGATGTTCACCAAGAAGCCGGTGAAGACCCTCGCCGACTTCAAGAACCAGAAGATCCGCACCGGCGGCGGCATTTCCGAGAAGGTCGTCTCGGCGCTCGGCGGCTCGCCGTTCTTCAAGCCGGCGCCCGAGTCCTATGAACTGCTGTCCAGCGGCGTGGCCGACGGCGTGTTCTTCCCGTTCGAGTCCATCGTGTCGTTCAAGCTCGACAAGGTGATCACGCAGGCGACCGTCTTCCCGGGCGGCCTCTACAGCTCGGCGTTCGGCTTCTTCATGAACGAGGCCAAGTGGTCCAAGCTCTCCAAGCAGGACCAGGACATCATCGAGAAGATGACCGGCGAGGCCGCGGCGCGCTCGAACGGCCGTTCGTGGGACGCCGCCGACGAGGGTGGCCTGAAGGCGCTCAAGGCCGCGGGCGCGAACATCGTGCAGGCCGACGCCGCGATGGTGGCCGAGGCGAAGCGCCTCTCCGCGCCGGTGATCGACGAGTGGATCAAGAACGCCAGCGGCAAGCTGCCGAACGCGAAGGCCGTGCTCGACGAGTTCCACGAGGAACTGAAGAAGGTCGCCGCCGGCAAGTGAAGGGCGGCGCGGCATGAGCAGCGGCCGCCTCGAGGCGCTGGAACGCAAGGCCGACGCGGTGCTGGGCATCGCGGCGGCCTTGCTGCTCATCCTGATGACGTTCCTCACCTTCGCGGACGTCGTCGCGCGGTACCTCTTGAACCGGCCGATCCGCGGCGCGTTCGAGATCACCGAGCTCGCGCTGCTGGTGCTGATCTTCGCCGGGCTGCCGCTGGTGTCTCGCGCCGACGAGCACGTGACCATGGACTTCATCGACAAGCCGCTCGGCGCGCGCGGGCGCGACATCGTCAAGCGCATCGCCAACGCGCTGTGCGCGGGCATCTTCTTCTTTCTCGCCTGGCTGGTCTGGCTGAAGGCGGGCAAGATCGCCGCATACGGCGACACCACGGACGTGCTGCGCATCGCGGTCGGCCCGTTCGTCTACTTCATGGCGGCGACCATCGGGCTG
>CAZTXP010000015.1:0-17031 GCA_964617355.1 uncultured Enterobacteriaceae bacterium | reverse complement strand
TCGCGGATCGGCGCCATCTGGCCGGTGTTCTCGGCGTACTTGAACGCGGTGTACGGCACCTTGTGCTCGGCGAGCACGGACTGGAGCATCGGCCGCTCGAGCAATGCCGGGTCGCAGAACGACGGCGCGGCGAACACCACGCCCTCGGCGCCGCGGCTCTTCACCTGGTGCAGCAGGAACTTGCCCTTGTCGGCCTTGCGCTCGTCGTACTTCGACGAGGTCTGCGCCGAGCGGTGCAGGAAGGCCTTCGACAGCTCCTGCAGCGGATCGCCGGTGGTCGGCACGTCGTCCAGCAGCCAGCGCATCGCCAGCATGAACTCGTCGTCGACGATGTAGCAGCCCGACATCTCGATCGACTTGATGAGGCCAAGCGGCGGCTGTTCGCAGAACACGCCGGTCACCACCACGCGGGCGTTGTCGCGCTTCGGGCGCGGCACGGCCTCGGCGGCGGCGATGTACTCGCGCACCAGCTTCGTGTGGTCCTCCGGCGGCAGCACGCAGCCGGCGCGCAGGAGCAGGTACAGCTCGATCGTGGGCACCTGCCACGGCTGCCGCGCGCGGGCGGCGTAGAGCTCGGCGATCGCGCGGCGGTTGTCGTTGTAGACCGCAATGGACTTGCGGAGGTCGTCGTCCGTGATCGGCCGTCCGGCCATCTTGCCGAGGTCCTCGCGCAGCACTTCCATCTCGTGGACGTAGAACTCGCCGCCGACGGTATCGTCGTAGTCCTGCGGCACGTCGAAGTAGCGGACGTACTTGTCCTTGAACATGATCTGCCACATGCCCGAGAGGTTGCGGATCACGTCGCAGGTCGACGGGAAGACCATGCCGTCGAGGCAATCCAGCCGCCCGGTGAGGCCGAGCTCGATGGTGGAGCGCGGGATGCGGCAGATGTAGCTCTGGTAGTAGGCGTCGCCCTGGATGACCTCCATCTGGTCGCCGCCGCCGAAGATGCCCACCGGCAGCATGCCGGCCGCGTGGATCAGCTCGCGCGGGATGTACACCGGCATGTAGCCGATCGCGCGCCGTCCCGGGGCCGCGGCCTTCCAGTCGCTCACGGACTTGAAGTGCAGGTCCTCGAACAGGGCCTCGCACTGCTTGACGATCTCCTGCACGGGTCGGGTCATCGACACGCCTCCTCTATCGGTGTTCCCACTTCGGGGTGCGCTTGTCGAGGAAGGCCTGCAGCCCCTCGACGGCGTCGTGCGACTTCATCAGCTCCTGCAGGTACAGGCGTTCCACCTCGGCGATGCGGCGCTCGAGCGCCTCGATCGCCGGCATGCGCACCGCCTGCAGCGCGAACGAGATCGAGGCCGCGCTCTTCGGCGCGAGGTGCTCGTCGAAATACGCCAGCGCCGCGGCGACCGGATCCTCGGCGACTTCCTGCACGAGGCCCCAGGCCAGCGCCGTAGCGGCGTCGATCGAGCGGCCGGAGAGCAGCAGGTCTTCCGCTCGCGACTGCCCGATGCGACCGGGCAGGAGACACGAGGCCGCGGGCGCGAACACGCCGAGCTTGATCTCGGGCTGGCCGAACTTGGCGTCCGGCGACGCGAAGAGCGGCCCGCCGGCGCAGGCGAACTCCAGCCCGCCGCCGAGGCACTGGCCGCGAATCGCGACGAGGATCGGGTTCGGCCACGCCTGCATCTCGCGCACCAGCGCGTGCAGCGCGCGCAGCATCTGGTCGCACTGGCCCGGCAGGTGCTCTTCCACGCTGGCGCCGAACGAGAAGTGCGAGCCCTCGTGGTCGATCAGCATGCCGCGCAGGCCAGTGTTGTTGCGGTGCGCGTCCAGCGCGCCGTGCAGCGCGACGATCATCTGCGCGTCGAGCAGGTTGGCCTTGGGCTTCGCGAGCCGCACGCGCATCAGCGCGCCGTCGCGCTCCACCCAGACCTTGATCGGCGACTCGGCCATCACGCGACCTTCTTCGCCTTGGGCTGGATGCGGTCGTGCAGCGGGCCGACCCACGACTCGTTCTTCGCGAGCGCGAGGCGCAGCGCAATGAAGTCGATTTCGCGATCGTCCTTGGTGCCCTCGTTGAACGCGGTGAAGCCGGCGCGCGCCTCGGTCATCATGTTGAGCGCGAGCCAGGCGCGGGAGTCTTCCTTGTTGCGGTTCCAGGCCTCGAGCTTGGGCTTGCGCAACTCTTCCAGCGTCTTGGTGGTGCAGTCCGGGAAGGTGAGCAGGATCTTCGCGCAGAGTTCGTCGCACTTCGCGTCGAGCGCCGCGAGGTCGACCGTGCCCTTGGCCAGCATGGCCTTGCCGGCCTTCAGCGCGTCGCCGGTCTTCGGCTTGCCGAAGGCGACGCGGCCGAAGTCGTCGTAGGCGCGCTGCGTCTCGACCAGCGGATTGGCGACGTACTGGCCGTCGACCTTCAGGCCGGGGACGATGTCGGTGAGGATGCCCATGTGATAGGCCTCGTGCGCCGAGAACGGCTCGCACAGCACGCAGGCCGCCATCGCGCGCTCGGCGCCGACGATCACCGGCAGGAAGTCGGTCGCGCCGCCGATCGGCGCCGAGCCGTGCTTCGGCCCCGCCTGCCCGAAGCGCGCGAGGTCCTGCGCCACCGAGAAGTCGCAGGCCATGCCGATTTCCTGCCCGCCGCCGATCCTCATGCCGTTCACGCGGCAGATCACCGGCTTGTCGCAGGCGAGGATGGCCGAGACCATGTCGTTGAAGAGCCGCATGTACTGGCGGTACTCCTGCGGATGGCCGGCGTAGTACTCGGCGTACTCCTTGGTGTTGCCGCCGGTGCAGAAGGCCTTGTCGCCGACGCCGGTGAACACCACGCAGTTCACGTCGCGCATGTTCGACGCCTCGCGAAAGCCAAGAATGACGGCCTTCACCATGTCGGTGGTGTACGAGTTGTACTGGGTCGGGTTGTTGAGCCAGATCCACAGGTTGTAGAGGCCGTCGACGACCTTGCCGTCGGGCGTGCGCGCGGGCTTCTTCTCCAGCTTCACCATCGGCGTGGCGAGCGAGGGCAGGTCGTGGTTCTTGATCTCGTGGCTCATCGGGTTTCCTCCTACGGAACGAGTACGGCGCGCTTCGAGAGTTCGCGGTGGTGCACGGCCTCGAACACGCGGTTGATGTCATCCAGGGGCAAGGGCTCGACGAAGGGCTTCACCTGCACCTTGCCGTCGAGCACGAGGTCGAGCGCGCCCGGGTAGAGCTCGGGCGGGCAGCCCCAGTTGCCGATCGCGCGCGCGTCGAAGGCCATGAGGTTCGACAACCTCACCTCGACCTTGTCCATGGTGAAGCCGACCACGCAGAGCGTTGCGCCGTGCACCAGCAGCCCGTAGGCCGTGGTCTGGCCGGGCGCGGTGCCAGAGCATTCGAAGATGATCCACTCGGTGGCGCGCAGGCCCTCGGCCTTGGCGAACGCGGCGATCGCGCCCTTCAGCGCCTTCTGGTCGTGGGCCTTCGCGTTCAGCGTCAGCGCGGCGCCGTAGGCCTTCACGGCCTCGAGCTTGCGGTCGTCGACGTCGATCGCGACGACCTTCGCGCCGAACGCAGCAGCCACCTGCACGCAGTAGCCGCCGACGCCGCCCGCGCCGATCACCACGGCGAGCGAACCGGGCGCGACGCCCGCGCGCTTCACCGCCTGGTACGGCGTGGTCATCGCGTCCGCGATCACCGAGACTTCGGCCAGTTGCATGCCCGCCTTGGCGAGCCGGCCTTCGTCCACCGCGCACAGGCCGCGACCCGGCACCACGATGTGCGAGCCGAAGCCGCCCTGGATGTCATTGCCCGGCATCTTCTGGCCGCGGCAGATGGTGCCGAGGCCGCGCTTGCAGAGATCGCACGCGCCGCAGGGCAGCACCGCGGGGATGATCACCGCCTTGCCCATCCACGATTCGGCGCCCGTTCCCGCGGACACCACGCGGCCGGAGATCTCGTGCCCCAGCGCCAGCGGCAACGGCGCGTTGGTGCGCACGCCGTCGTAGTAGTAGCCGAGGTCGGTGTGGCAGACGCCGCAGCCGGCGACCTCCACCACCACTTCGCCGGCGGCCGGCGCGGCATCGAACTCCTGCCGCTCGAGCGGCGCCTTGGGCGCGGTCATGACCCAGCGCCGCGCGCGGATCGCGTTCGTCGTCATGCGGGTGCCTCCTCCAGGCCTTGCGGTAATTCCGGTATTGCAGTACCGTTTTGCGGTATTAAACGCCCGGCAGGGGGCAGGGTCAACGGGGCCAGGCCGGGAACTTTTGATCCAGCGCAATGAATCCGCGGATCGCCGCGAGACCATGCGCTGTCAACGAGGAGGACGCTTGGACAACGAGACCCACGGGATGCGCAACAGCGTGTCCCTAGCGCTGGCCGGCTCCGGCGGCGCCGGCGTGATGACCGCCGGCAACATGCTGCTCGAGGCCGCAGCGCAGGCCGGCTACTACGGCCTGATGACGCGCACCAGCGGCCCGCAGATCCGCGGCGGCGAGGCCGCGGCGATGATCCGCATCGCCACCTTCCCGACCGACGGCCAGGACGACGCCTTCGACGTGCTCGCCGCGATCGACTGGCAGAACGTCAACCGCTTCGCCGCGGAACTGCCGCTCACCCCCACCAGCCTGCTGGTAGGCGATCCCGCCGCGGGCGAGGCGCCCGAGGTGTTCCGCAAGGGCGGCGCCGCCTTCCACGGCATCGCCTTCAAGGCGCTCGCCAAGAGCGTCGCGGGCGGTTGGCCGAACATGGTGGCGCTGGGTGCGCTCGCGGGACTCGTCGGCCTCCCGGAGGACGCAGTGACGCGCGCCATCACCAAGGCGATGAAGAAGGGCGGCGACGCACTCGCCGCCGCGCTGGCCGCCGCGAAACTCGGGCGCGCGGAAGCCGCGAACATCCCGAACGCGCCGCGCCTCGCGCCGCCGCCGCCGCAGTCCGCGCGCTGGCTGATCTCGGGCAACGAAGCGGCGGGCCTGGGCGCGTTGCGCGGCGGCGTGCGCTTCGTCGCCGCGTACCCGATCACGCCCGCCACCGAACTGCTCGAGTGGATGTCGCCCGCGCTGCCCAAGGTCGGCGGCTCGCTGGTGCAGGCGGAAGACGAACTCGCGTCGATCAACATGGCGATCGGCGCGTCCTACGGCGGCGTGCCTTCGCTGACCGCGACCTCGGGCCCCGGCCTCGCGCTGATGATCGAGGCGATCGGCCTCTCGGTCACCGCCGAAGTGCCGGTGACCGTGGTCGACGTGATGCGCACCGGCCCCTCGACCGGCATCGCCACCAAGAACGAGCAGGCCGATCTCAACATCGCCCTCTACGGCATGCACGGCGATGCGCCGCACGTGGTGGTGGCGCCGAACTCGGTGTCCGACTGCGCCGCGGCGACGCAATGGGCCGTGACGATGGCCGAGCAGCTGCAGGCGCCCGCGATCGTGCTCTCGGACCAGTACTTCGGCCAGGCGCGCGCGATCGTCGACCCCGCAGGCTCGACGCGCCCGCCGGCCGAGCGCCTGCGCGCGCAGCCGAACGCCGAGGGCTACAAGCGCTACGCGCTGACCGAGTCGGGCGTGTCGCCGATGGCGATCCCCGGCACGCCGGGCGTCACCTACACCGCCGACGGCCTCGAGCACAACGAGCGCGGCACGCCGTCCTCGCAGGCGAGCGACCACCTCGCGCAAATGGACAAGCGCGCGCGCAAGTTCGAGAACCTCGACTGCGCGCAGGACTGGGCCACGCTCGAAGGCGACGGCGAGATCGCGGTGATCACCTTCGGCTCCAGCACCGCGCCCGCCCGCGAGGCGATCGCGCGCGCGAAGGCGGATGGCGTGAAGGCGCGGCTCGTGTCGCTGCGCCTCCTGCTGCCCACGCAGCCGGCGCGCCTTGCAGAAGCCCTGAAGGGCGTGAAGCGCGCGCTGGTGATCGAGCAGTCGCACAGCGGGCAGTTCGCGAAGTACCTGCGCGCCGAGTACGATGTGGAGGCCAAGGTGCAGAGCCTGCGCCGCCCGGGGCCCCTGCCCTTCCGACCCGAGGAAATCCGGCGAGCCCTCGTCGACTGGAGCCGCGCATGAACGCGAACACGAAGCTGGCGGCGCTCACCGCCGCGGACTTCAAGTCCGACTACAAGCCGGTCTGGTGCCCCGGGTGCGGCGACTACTCCGTGCTCTCGGCGATCAACAAGGCGCTCGCGGCGATGGAACTGCGGCCCGAGAACGTGGCGATCGTCTCGGGCATCGGCTGCTCGTCGCGCATCCCCGCGTACACCACCTGCTACGGCTTCCACGGCGTGCACGGCCGCGCGCTCGCGGCGGCTACCGGCCTGAAGGCGGCGCGGCCCGACCTCAACGTGATCGTGGCGGGCGGCGACGGCGACGGCTACTCGATCGGCGGCAACCACTTCCTCCACGCCTGCCGGCGCAACGTGGACATGACCTACATCGTCATGGACAACCACGTGTACGGCATGACCAAGGGCCAGCCCTCGCCGACCACCGAGCCCGACTGGAAGAGCAAGCTCGCGCCGCAGGGCACCGGCCTGCGCGAGTTCCACCCGCTGGTGATCGCCATGGCCTCGGGCGCGAACTTCATCGCGCGCGCGTTCTCGGGCGACCCGAACGGCTGCGCCGCGCTGATCTCGGAAGCCGTGCGGCACCCGGGCTTCTCGTTCATCGAGGTGCTCTCGCCGTGCGTCACCTTCCGTCCCGAGCAGCGCTCGTGGAAGGAGATGGTGCACCCGGCGAAGGTGGCGCCGACCGACGACCCGGTGCGCGCCGCGAAGCGCCTGCTGACCGACGACGGCTTCAACATCGGCGTGCTGTACAAGGGACGGCGTCCCGCCTTCGGCACCAGCGTGCCCAAGGCGCGCGCCGAGGTGAAGGACCTCGAGAAGGCGTTCGAACTATGAGCCCCGCGAAGAAGAAGGCGCCGAAGGCCGCGGCGCCGAAGCCCGACGCCTACGAGGACTTCATGGCGAGCGCCTACGCCATGGAGATCGAGGCCTCGGATCGCTACACCGAGTTCGCCGAGCAGATGGAGGCGCACAACAACGCCGAAGTGGCGACGTTCTTCCGCAAGCTCGCGAGGATCGAGGCGCTGCACGCGCGCCAGATCCTCGACGAGATGGGCTGGAAGACGCCGCGCCGCGCCGCGTTCGCGCACCGCTGGGATTCGCCCGAGGGCCCGGAGACCACGGCGATGGACGAGGTGCACTACCTGATGCAGCCGATGCACGTGCTGGAGCTGGCGCTGAAGGCCGAGCAGAGCGCCGAGAAGCACTACGCCAGGATCGCGAAGAGCCCGAAGACGCCCGCCGCGATCCGCAAGGTGGCGCTCGAGATGCGCGACGACGAGACCGAGCACGTGCGCCTGATCCGCGAGTGGATGGCGAAGGTGCCGAAGCCCGACGCCGACTGGGACCACGATCCGGATCCGCCGGGCTCGGGAGACTGACGTGGCGCATGAGACCTTGCTGCCCGAAGGCTGGAAGCCGCCGATCGGCTACGCCAACGGCATCGCCGCCACCGGCCGCATGGTGTTCGTCGCCGGGCAGGTGGGCTGGAACGCCGACCAGGTGTTCGAGTCGGAAGACATCGTGCCGCAGTTCGAGCAGGCCTTGAAGAACATCCTCGCCGTGCTCGCGTGCGCGGGCGGGAAACCCGAGCACATCTGCCGGATCACCGCGTTCTGCTGCGACCGCGAGGCCTACCTCGCCGCGCGCGGGCAACTCGGACGCATCTGGCGCAGCCTGATGGGCAAGCACTACCCGGCGATGAGCATGATCTTCGTCTCGGACCTGCTCGACCATCCGGGGAAGATCGAGCTGGAGGCGACTGCGGTCGTGCCCTGAACCCGCGGCGCGTCGGCTAGGCCGCGCGCAGCCAGCCGAGCGCTTCGCCGCGGTCAGTGAAGATCCGCACCCGAAGGCCGCGATTGGCGCAGGTCGTTTCCCAGAAGCGCACTTTCTCGGCGGTGTCCGGCAGCGTCGACATCAGCACCGCCTCGCGGATCTTCGAGCCGTGGCCCGTCGCGAGGATCGCGTCGGCGAGATAGTAGAGGTCGGTCACCGAATGGCCGCCCTGCAGCGCGGTGGTGTCGGTGAAGACGTGCCACTGCTCGTGCTCCCTCACCAGCGCGACCGTGGCGTCGAAGCACTCCACGAGTTCGCCAGGCGTGACGTAGCCGTCATACGTGACGCCGATGTAGGCGCCGTCCGGCGAAAGCTCGGTCTTCCAAGGCATGAAGCGGGTTGCGACAGCGGGATTCGAGAAGTTATCCGACTGTGCGCCGAATCCCCTGCAAGGGCAAGGTGATTATTTGATTTCCGACCAAGGCTCAGCGCAGCAGGCCGGGCAGTATCGCCATGTCATCGAACAGCGTCGCGCCCTCGCCCGCGAGGCGCGTGCGATCCGCATACGGCGCACCGGCATAGCCGAGCACGCGCATGCCCGCCTCGCGCGCCGCGCGCGCGCCGGTGGGCGTGTCCTCGACGACGACGCAGCAATCCGGCGCCGCGCCGAGCCGCGCCGCGGCGTGCAGGAAGAGGTCCGGCGCAGGCTTGGGCCGCGCCACGTCGGAAGCGCTGAATCTCCGCTCACCGAACCAGCGGTTCAGCCCGGTGCATTCGAGCACGAGGCTCAGCCTGCGGTGCGAGCTGTTCGACGCGACGCAGAACGGCAGGGCGAGCGACTCGAGCACCGCCTCGATGCCAGCGACCGGCCGCACCTCGCGTTCGAGCGCATCGAACAGCGCCGCGTCCCATCGTTCGCCGAACTCCGCCGGCAGCGCGCGCCCGGCCAGCTCCGCCGCGAGTTCCATGCAGCCGGCGCGCGTGCGGCCGACGAAGCGCGCCATCACCTCGCGCACCTCCATGTGCACGCCCACCGTCGCGAGCCGCTCGGCGAACACGCGATTCGCGATCGGCTCGGAGTCCACGAGCACGCCGTCGCAGTCGAAGATGACGAGTTCCGGTACGCCGCTCACGCTGCCCTCGCCTTCGGCCGCGCGAAGGCGATGCGCGTCCACGTCACGCCATCGGCGCGGTTCTGCGGATTCAGCGACGGCGTGGTCGCCTCGAGCACGCGCTCCAGGCCTTCCGTCCCGGCGAGCGCGGCGGTCTCGGCTCCGGACACGTCGAACATGCGCCGCCCCGCCGGCACCGGCCCGTGGCGCAGCGCCATCACCAGCACGCCGCCGGGCGCGACGAGCGACGCGACCCGAGGCATCGCCGCGCGCCGCTCGGCCTCGTCGAGATGCATCCACACCGCGGTCAGCAGCACCGCGTCGAACGCGTCGCCGCGCGCCCGCACCCGCTCGAGTTCGGGCAGCGCGTCGTCGAGCCACTCGATCGCGGGAGACGGATGCAGGCGCCGCCCCGCCTCGCGCAATTCAGCGGTCGGCTCGACTGCGAGCACGCGATGGCCGCGCTCGGCGAACCAGGCCGCATCCGCGCCCGTGCCGGCGCCGACGTCGACGATGCGCGCCGGCGCCGCCGGGAAGAGGTGCATCACGAGGCCATGCTTCTCCTCGAAGGGGATCGCCTCGTAGCGCGGCACCAGCGCCGCGGCCTCGGCGGCGTAGCCCTGCGTGCCCGGAGGCGTGCTCATCGCTTCGCCGGCATCGCCCGCTCGAGGAACTCGAACATGCGCCGCGCCGAATCGAGGGTGGCGTCGGCGTCGTAGCGGTATTCGACGGTCGTGCCGCGAATGTCCACCTTGCGGAAGCCGTCGAGGTTGCGGCAATCCCAGCAGTGCGTCGCCTCCGGGTACTCGTGCCACTCGACAGGCGCGCCGCCGGTCTTCGCCGCCTCGAGCCGCGACGTGCAGTCCGCGGGTGGCGTCTCGACGTCGCGGCCGCCCAGCAGCACGAACAGCGGCCGGTCGATGTCGCGATTCACGATCTCGTAGGGCGCGGCGCCCTGCGGCCGGATCGTGAAGCAGCCGGGATAGAAGGCCACCGCCGCAGCGAAAGTCAGCGATCGGCGCGCGTAATAGCGGCCGGTGCGGCTGCTCGAGAGCGTCGTCACCATCGCGCCCCACGACCAGCCCGCGATCGCGACCCGCTCGCGCGCGACGTAGGGCAGCGAGCGCAGGTGATCGACCGCCTGCAGCACATCGATGACTCCACGCCCGAATGTGACGCCATTGCGCGGCCCCATGCACACGGACTGCACGCCACGCGGGCCGAGCGCGTCGACGAGCAGCGCGACGTAGCCGCGCGCCACCGCCTGCCGCGCCCACTCGAGCATCGACTGGTTGCGCCAGTTCTCGCGGCCGAGGCCACCGCACTGGTGCACCAGCACGAGCGCCGGGAACGGGCCTTCGCTCTCGGGCTTGAAGAGCGCCATCGCGACCGGCGTGTCGGCGGCGAGCGGCGACGGCTGCGCCGGGAACGACAGGTCCGCCGCGAAGCCCTGCGCGCGCGCGAGGGGCGCCGCGAGCAGCAACAGCGCCAGCATGGCGCACTTGAATCGACCTTGCACCGCCGGCGCGCGCCTAGCGCCTGCCCTGCCGAGCGTGCACGTGGCGCGCGAAGCTGTCGAGGATCGCCTGCCAGCCGGTACGCTGCTGCTCCTCGGAGTGCGTCGGCTCGCTGTCGAAGGTCACGGTCACGGCAACGCCGGACGCGCCCTCCGCGAACTCGACGCGCCCTTCGCGGCCACCAAAGGCGTACACCAGCAGCTTGCCGGGCACGACCTGCGTGTACTCGCCGGCGAAATCGAAGCCGAAGGAGCCGTCCTTCGCCTCCATGCGCGACGAGAACTTGCCGCCGACGCGCAGGTCCACGCTCGCGGCGGTGGTGTGCCAGTCGGGCGACGCGGTGTTCCAGGCCTTGATGTCCTCGGGCGTGGTGTACGCGCGCCAGACCTCGGCGAGCGGCGCGTCGACCACGGCGGAGACGACGATCTTCATCGCGTGCTCAGCGCGCGGGCTTCGGGCGATACAGCGCGCAGAGCTTGTGGCCGTCGGGGTCGCGCACGTAGGCGAGATGCAGCGTGCCGAGGCTGCCCTCGCGCGGGCCGGGCGGGTCCTCGATCGAGCGGCCGCCATTGGCGACCGCGGCGTCGTGGAAGGCCTTCACCTGCTCGGGCGAGCTGCACTTGAAGCCGATGGTGGCGCCGTTGGCGACCGTCGCGGCCTTGCCGTCGATCGGTTCGCTCAGGCCAAAGCTCGCGCCCTCGTGACGGTAGAAGAGCCGCATCTGGCCGGTCGCATTCTTGTTGGCGACCGGTTCGCCGACCCCGAGGGTGGCGAGCACCGCGTCGTAGAAGCGCTTCGCGCGCTCGATGTCATTGGTACCGACCATCACGTGGCTGAACATGCGGTGTCGCTCCTTGCGGGATTGGGAGGGCGAAGCATAGCAACCCCGCGCCGGGGCGCTAGTCGTCGCGATAGCGATCGCCGGTGCCGACGTCGCCGGCCAGCCAGCTGGCGAGGAAGCTCGCCACGAGGATCGCGACGCCCCACCACACGATCGTCATGTTCGGCTCCTTCATGTTGCGCCGGACCAGCAGTCGGGGATTACTCAGCCGCGGGCCCGACGAACTGCCGAGCGCGCCGTTGAAGTGCACGGTGTAGCGGTCGGCGCGCGGCACCGAAAAGCTGCCGAGGATCACGGTGTGCTCCCCGGCCGCACCGTCCTTGCCAATCTTGAAGGTGGCGAGGCCTTCCAGCAGGCGCGTCCGGCCGTCATCCAGCGTCATGCCGATCCATGGCGCGGCATCGCCCGCGCTGCCAATGACGAACGCGCTGATGTCCATCGCGATCGGGTTCATGTCCGGGTCGAGCGGCAGCGTCACCGGCTCGATCCCGCGGCCCCCGGCGCGGATCGGGTACTCGCCCACGCTCTTGCCGGTGAACCAGGTGCAGTAGAAGTAGTAGCCCGGGCCGGTCGCGAGGCCCACGAGCAGCATCAGGCTCGCGACCAGGCTGCCGAAGGTGAACGGGCGGCTGCCGCTCATCGCCCCGCCCCCACGCTCACCCTCGCCGCGCAGCCTCGATGGCCGCGATGTCGATCTTGCGCATCGTCATCATGGCGTCGAAGGCGCGCTTGGCCGCGGCGCGGTCGGGATCGGCGATCGCCGCGGTCAGCGCGCGCGGCGTGATCTGCCACGACAGGCCCCACTTGTCGGTGCACCAGCCACACGCGCTTTCCTGCCCACCGTTGCCGACGATCGCGTTCCAGTAGCGATCGGTCTCAGCCTGGTCGTCGGTGGCGACCTGGAAGGAGAACGCCCAGTTGTGCTTCACCGACGGCCCGCCGTTCAGGCCGAGGCACGGCACGCCCATCACCGTGAACTCCACGGTCAGCACGTCGCCCTGCTTGCCGGAAGGAAAGTCTCCCGGCGCGCGATGCACCGCGCCGACTGAGGAATCGGGGAAGGTGCGCGCGTAGAAGCGCGCGGCTTCCTCGGCGTCGCGGTCGTACCAGAGGCAGATGGTGTTCTTGGCGGGGGTGGGCATTATTTGTCTGCCGCGAAATGAACGGCGTTAGGTCGAGGTGTCCACTTTATTGGATGAGGTTCCGCGTCGCGTTGGGGCGTAGGGTTAGAGGGCGCAGGCATTTCCGCGAAAGAGTCTACTTGGTGTCCGATCTTGAGCATGCAGAAGCGTCGGCAGATTGCGTTGGAACATCGATTTCAACAACGTTCGAGAACACATAATCGCGCCAAGCCGAAAGTTTCTGTTCGCGCCCATCGGAACCACAACTGAATTGAGCAAATACCGAGATCTTGCCGGTCGGTGTGCTCCAAACTGGGACAGCACCATGGCCGATGATGGCTTCACCCGGCGCCAACGTAATGAAGTACTTGCGAGCGAGTGACCGACTTGACGAGGTGCCTGGACTCCGCTGCCCCCAACCCCCGGGGCATTCCCACCGTTGAAAGAAGGCGATGCCAGGAAACTGACAAACGGTGATCGGATTCGGGCCAATATTTTCGAGCTGCCATTCGACCGGAACGGCGTCGCGCTGCTGGAAAGGAACAGGACGTGGCGCAGGAACCAGATGAAGCGTGATTCCTCCGCTAACACGATTGGGCAGATCGTCCGCACCAAACGCAGGGCCGAGTGCCGCCTGAGTGAGCAGGACAGCAGCGAAGAACTGCTTCCTTACGATTGAGCGAGTTTGGGGCAATCGTGCGCCCTCTAACGTGGAGCCCAAGCGCGCCACGCGCAATCGCCAATGGAGGCGATGCGCTTCATGGCGTCGCGTTGGGGCGTAGGGTTATGCGGCATTCCGGATCAGCCCGTGCTCGGTATTGAACCTAGCAATGTGCATCTCGTACGGGAAAGCGGTGCGATCCCGTAGACAAAGATCTACATCCTCGGCGGCACCAAAGTAGACGACGGGCAATCGATCGAAGGCCGTGAAGTGGGTTGCGTCCAACTCTGCCGCAGATATAGCTGTGATTCCCCCGAGCCCCTCAGCATACCGAGTTGCCAATTCGCGAGACCCGAAGGCTACATATGCGCTCGGCACAGATGCGCTGACCTTGACGACCTGGAGCGACCAGCGGAACCCCTTTGCACTTGGGGACTCCGGCAACTCGCTCCTAAGGAAGAACACGGGGCTCATGCGCCTCGGCTATGCCGCATAACGTGGAGCCCAAGCGCGCCACGCGATAGCGCCAATGGAGGCGATGCGCTTCATGGCGTCGCGTTGGGGCGTAGGGTTAGATTGCACTTTCACGCGAACACCGCCCGATACCAATATGCCGACCGTGCGCGGAACCACTGGCGATTGGTTGCTGACTCAAAGCGCGCGAGTTGCTTCATATCGATGCGGTAGCGACGAAACAGGGCCAGGAATTCCCGAAGTGTTGCGTCGGGAAGGCCGCGGCCGCGCACCCGCACGGTGAGAGTTTCGTGACTACCACGTACGCCGATAACGCCCGGAATGCGCTTCAGCCAATAGAAGAACGCTGCCTCGTCGTGCTCGGACAAGTAGGACGGCCCGGTGAAAGACAAGATGGGCATGTGCAATCTAACGTGGAGCCCAAGCGCGCCACGCGCTAACGCCAATGGAGGCGAAGCGCTTCATGGCGTCGCGTTGGGGCGTAGGGTTAGTACGCATTGCCTATTGCCACCCGAGACTCTGGCCAATGGCCGTGAGTATGCCGCCACCCGAGTTGAGAATGAATGTGCTGGCGATCAGCAGAAGCACGAAGATGCCAAAGAGAAGAAAGAGTGCGCCAACCGTGAGTACGAGCATGGCCAGATAGCCTGGGCCCCCGAGGCGAAGGATGGCAAAGAGCACCTCGACAGACATGACCGAGCGCGGATTCGCCAGGAAGGTTTGCCGATACTCTGAGAGCAAGACGAACGCTCCGTAGACGCACAGCACGCCGAGCCCGATGAGGCCGAGCGGGGGAAGCAGTTCTCCAGCGGTGGACATGCGTACTAACGTGGAAGCTAGCCGCGCCACGCGCGGACATTGATGGGGGCGAGGCGCTTCATGGCGTCGGCTGCGCTGTAGGGTTAGAACGCGCCTTCATATAGAACGAAGCAAGGAAGCTTGCTGAGTTCAACGTAATTGAACATCTTGTAGTTTGCCCGTCGAGCATGCGCCGAGAGTTGTCGTTTCCGGAGATGGTTTCGGGGTACAAACGGGTAGAGCAGGATTCGTTGCTGCTTCTTTCCGTTCTCCAGCCATTTGAAATTAGCGATGAGCGGCGGGACCATGAAGCCGGACTTGAGCACTTTGTCGATGATCTCCCAGCCGGCCCCAAAAATCTCGTCTTTGGGTTTGGAGTTGTTCGTCTTGACCTGCGCTCGAAATGAGCACCCTGTGCACTGAACGTCGTAAAGCGGGTAGTTCGGCGGCAATTTCATCAACTTCTTGCCACAGTTCGGACAGGGAACCCGCCTTACAACCTCCTTCTCCCCGGCGTCCCCCGCTTGGCGGTTGTTTGGCATAGGTCGTCGCGCGTTCTAACGTGGAAGCCAGCCGCGCCACGCGCGGACGTTGATGGAGGCGAGGCGCTTCATGGCGTCGGCTGCGCTGTAGGGTTAGACCCCAGCCTCTGCTTCGGCACTAAAGGTACGGCCCCCGGCCAACGATGAACGACTGGGACGCTTGGCTGAGGGGTGATGGGATAGACCCAACGGCTACCTCGAGGAATTGTGTGTGCCAAGACGAGCGGATGTACTAACCCTCCACGGGCCACAAAATGCTTTGCAACGGCAAGGCGCCTCCAACGATACCGGGTGTTCCAGCGCCGCGGCCATTGCCCCGTTGCGCAACGATGCTCGGCGATGAGTAAGTGACGAAGATATCGTGTGAGTTCCTCTAATGATTTGTCGCGCCATCGGGTTTGCAACAAGTTCAGTCGCGACAACCAATCAGTGGTGTTGCCATGTGCGCGTGAACGCATGTGCATGGGGTCTAACGTGGAGCCCAAGCGCGCCACGCGCTGCGGGTGATGGAGGCGAAGCGCTTCATGGCGTCGCGTTGGGGCGTAGGGTTAGAGCGCAGGAATTGCATACGCCTGTTTGATGCCGAGAGCCACTGCAGCGACAAAGCCAATTGCGAACAGCAGAAAAGATGCATCTCGACACCACCGGACGTAGTACGCCGACCCGATGTTCGCCCCAAGCAAGCCAATGCAAAAGAACGCCAACCCAAGGCCGACCCAGCCTACGCCCATTGCATACGCGCTAAGACCATGCGCGCTGTAGTTGCCCGCACGGCGAAGAGGAACTTGACCCTCACCCATGATTAGAACAAGTGAGCCCAAGAGTACGAAGCCCCCTCCGACGACGCCTCCAAAAATGAGTGCCAAAGCTCGCACAGGCTGCGCTCTAACGTGGAGCCCAAGCGCGCCACGCGCTGGGGGTGATGGAGGCGGAGAGCTTCATGGCGTCGCGTTGGGGCGTAGGGTTAGACCTCACACCTGCAATGCCCCTAGGTTTACACCAACGATCACCGAGATGGCGAGCGCTCCGGCGTAGACGACGGGCACAAACACGGCCACCAAGATGGGCCTGCGCGGATACGGGGCCAGCGCGACATATGCGGCAACCAACAACCATGGAATAAGGACAGTGAAGCTCAGCGCGCCCGGGAGCTCTGAACTTGGGACCAACGAAGAGGTGAGCATTGACTCAGCAAGAGCAATCGCCAGGACGCCAAGCATCCAACCACGCTTCGAACCGGCCGCGACAATGCCCATTGCGATGGCAAGTATGACCGGCGTCGCAACGAGGATGCCTTGCATGTGAGGTCTAACGTGGAGCCCAAGCGCGCCACGCGCTGCGGGTGATGGAGGCGAAGCGCTTCATGGCGTCGCGTTGGGGCGTAGGGTTAGGTGGCATTAGGCACACGGCAACGATGCCTGCCGAAGAAGCGCGGCGGCATTGGCATTGGACTCTGCCTGTGGCGAACCCGATGCCGCATTGGGGTTTGGGCCAGTACGCCAACGGACCTCGAGAGCACGAAGTGCACTTTCACGTGATGTGCGAAGCGCCTGGGATTGCGATGTGCAACGGATACGCACGAGCTCGTTGAGGTGTTGGACAAGCATTCGGTCAACAGCAACGCGATTGCCTTCGCTCGTAGGAAAGCTAAGTGCTGCCTCGATATTTGCGATGACGTACTGCTCAGATTGGGCGTGCCACGAACTAGCATTTGCGTTGGCAAGGCGGCCAGAGAAATAAAGGCCCGCGCCGAACGAGAGCGCCGAAACCCCGCCGATCAGCAGAACGAATGTGCTGGCCTTCACGATGCCACCTAACGTGGAGCCCAAGCGCGCCACGCGCTAAGGCCAATGGAGGCGCAGCGCTTCATGGCGTCGCGTTGGGGCGTAGGGTTAGGCAGCCAAGATATAACGGATGGCATAGAAGAGATCGAGAGCTGCAATTAGAAGCAGCGGCGCGGCAATTAGAAATGATGTCGTACGGAACCAAAGGCGCTTGTCTGTGCGCGTGAGCTCAATGCCGAAATATGCGGCCAACACAATAACCGCGCTCAGCACTGCTTTGTCGACGGGGCCGCCGCCATGAAAGTAGTTGCCCCAATTCGTAAAGAGGAGGCCGTAATACGCAATGCAGGTAAGTACGGCCCATGCACTGGTTGTGGCCACCTCTCTGAGCACAATTGACTGCCTAACGT
>CAZTXP010000014.1:0-11813 GCA_964617355.1 uncultured Enterobacteriaceae bacterium | reverse complement strand
TCGTGTTCGCGCGCCGCGGCATCGTGCCCGAGGCCTGCTCGAGCTGGTTCCTGCCGCGGATCGTCGGCATCTCCAAGGCGCTGGAGTGGACCTTCTCCGGTCGCGTATTCGGTGCGGAGGAGGCGCTCGCCGGCGGCCTCGTGTCGCGCGTCGTTCCTCCCGAGGAACTCCTGCCCGCGGCGCGCGCCGTCGCACGCGAGATCGCCGATCACACGGCGCCGGTGTCGATCGCGCTGACCCGGCAGATGATGTGGCGCATGCTCGGCGCCGACCACCCGATGGAGGCGCACAAGGTGGACTCGAAGGGCATCTTCACGCTCGGCGCCTCGCCCGACGTCAAGGAAGGCATCGCGGCGTTCCGCGAGAAGCGCCCCGCGCGCTTCGGCATGCAGCCGTCGACCGACATGCCGGCGTGGTACCCGTTGTGGGACGAGCGGCCGTTCCGGTGAAGTACTAGAGCCGCCGGACCGCCACCGCGGTGTCGTGGAACACCGCGCCGCCATTCGGCCAGCCGGGATCGGCCGAGGTGAGCGCGTTGATGCCGAGCGGGCTTTCGAAGTGCCGGTTCGGCCAGATGCCCTCGACGACGACGACGCCGCGCTGCTGGCCGTCGCACGGCAGCGCGTGCACCACGACCTCGCCGCGTTCGTTCGACAGCGCGACGCGGTCGCCCTCGGTGATGCCCATCGCCGCGCAGTCCTCGCGGTTCAGGCGCGCCGTCGGGCGCTTCTCGCGCGCGAGCGATCCGGGCGTCTCGGTGAAGGTGGAGTTGAGGAAGGTGCGCGCCGGCGCGGCGACGAGCCGGAAGGGCCGCTCCGGCGTCGCGCGGTCGATGACGTCGAAGTGGTCGGGCAGCGCCGGCATCTCCTGCCAGCGGCCGCCAAAGGCCTTCCAGTCCGGCTTGAAGCGGAACCGGCCGTCGGGCCACGCGAAGCCGTCGAGAAAGTGCGAGGTCTCGAACGACGCGAGGTGGTCCTGGCCGCCCTTCGCCCAGTTGGTCTCGGCATCCCACAGCCCCGAGCGCTTCAGCGTCTCGTCGACCAGCTGCCACGCCGTCATGCCGAAGCCCTCGTGCCGCGCGCCCAGGCGCCGGGCGAGCTCGGCGATGACGAACACGTTCTCGCGACACTCGCCGGGCGGCTCGACCACCTTCCTTGCCACCTGCAGCACGGTATGCCCGGCCGCGGTGTAGAGGTCGTCGTGCTCGAGGAACATCGTAGCCGGCAGCACGACGTCGGCGTAGGCGGCGGTCTCGGTCATGAACTGCTCGTGCACGCAGAGGAAGAGGTCTTCGCGCGCGAGACCGCGGTGGACCTTCTCAAGCTCCGGGCACACCATCGCCGGGTTCGTGTTCTGCACCAGCATCGCGGTGACCGGAGGGCCGCCCTTCAGGGCCTCGCGCTCGCCGGTGAGCACCGGCCCGAGGCGCGACTGGTCGAGATCGCGAATCGACCGGTCCTCGAGGTCGCGGCCTTCGATCAGCGTGCGATCGAGCGGGTAGATGCCGGTCTGGCCGTAGAGCGCGCCGCCGCCCGGCACCTGCCAGGCGCCGGTGACGGCCGGCAGGCACGAGACCGCGTGCATGTTGACCGCGCCGTTGCGGCTGCGCGAGAAACCGTGGTGCGCGCGGATGTACGACTTCTTCGTCGAGCCGTAGAGGCGCGCAAAGCGCACGATCTCGGCGGCGTCGAGGCCGGTGATGGCCGCCGCCCACTCCGGCGTGCGCGTCGCCACGTGCGCGGCGAGCTCGTCGGGCGCGTCGGTGTACTTGCGCAGGTAGTCCCAGTCGGCGAAGCCTTCCTTGAAGAGCACGTGCATCACCGCGCAGGCGAGCGCGCCATCGGTGCCCGGGCGCACCGCGAGGTGCAGGTCGGCCTGCTCCGCGGTGCCGGTGCGGTACGGGTCGACGACCACGAGCTTCGCGCCGCGCTTCTTCGCGCGCAGCGCGTGCGTCATGACATTGACCTGGGTATTGACCGGGTTGCCGCCCCAGATCACCACCAGGTCGGAATGCGGCCCCACCTCGCGCATGTCGGTGCCGCGCTTGGCGCCGGTGCCGGCGTTCCATCCGGTGTCCGACAGCGTCACGCAGATGGTGGAGAACCAGCGCGAGTACTTCATCGCGTGGCGCAGGCGCTGGATGCCGTCGCGCTGCACGAGGCCCATCGTGCCGGCGTAGTAGTACGGCCACACCGCCTCGCTGCCGTGCCGCGCGGCGGCCTGCTGGAAGTTCTCCGCGACGAGGTCGAGCGCCGCCTCCCACGAGATCGGCTCGAAGGACCGCGTGCCCTTGGCGCCGGTGCGACGCAGCGGGCGCGTCAGGCGGTCCGGATGGTGGACGCGCTCCGCGTAGCGCGCGACCTTCTCGCAGATCACGCCGGCGGTGTACGTGTTGCGCTGCGAGCCGCGCACGCGGCCGATGGTGAAGGCGTCCTTCCTCTCGACGTCGAGCGCGCAGACGCTGGTGCAGTCGTGGGGGCAGACGGAGGGAAAAATCCCCGGCGCCGCCGAGGAATCTCGGGCGTTCATGGCGCGAAGACTACGTCCAATCGGTCCGCTGCGGCAGGTCTGCGACCGCGAACGCACGCGGCTGCCCTGCCCTGGCCGCGCGAATCGCACCCCAGACGCGCTGCTGGTTCGCGGGCATGTCGAAGCGCTCCACGCCCGCGCTGCGCAGCGCGTCGAGGATGGCATTCATCAGGCACGGCATCGAGCCCGTGACGCCCGCCTCGCCGACGCCCTTCGCGCCGAGCGGATTGGTCTTCGTCGGCACGGGATGGTCGAGGATGCGCAGTCCGTCGACGAGGATCGCCCGCGGCATCGTGTAATCCATGAAGCTGCCGGTGATCAGTTGCCCGCTGGCGCGGTCGTAAATCGCGACTTCGCCGAGGACGTGGCCGGCACCCTGCGTGATGCCGCCCTGCATCTGGCCTTCGACGATCTGGTGGTTGACGATGGTGCCGGCGTCGTCGACCGCGGTGTAGCGCACCACCTCCAGTTCGCCGGTCTCGGGATCGATCTCGACCTCCGACACGTGGCAGCCGTTCGGGAAGGTCGAGCCGACCTTCTGCCCGGTCATGTCGTGGTCGAGCTTGCCGGGGTGCTTTCGCACCAGCGCCTGCAGCGACACCTTGCGGTCGGTGCCCTTCACGCGATACTCGCCATGGCCGAACTCGAGGTCGGATTCGGCAGCCTCGAGCTCGTCGGCGGCGATCGGCAGGCCCTTCTTCACCACCTCGTTCGCCGCGAGCAGCATCACGCTGCCGACGCCAAGCAGCGAGCGCGAGCCGCCCGTGGGATTGCCGGTGATGATGCGGTCCGGCACCGAGGACTTCAGCCGGATGTCCTCGATCGAAATGCCGAGCACCGTGGCGACGATCTGCGCGTACGTCGTCTCGTGCCCCTGCCCGTGGTTGTGCGAGGGCGCGTAGAGCGCGAGGCGCCCGTCGGCATCCCACTCGAGCGTGGCCTGGTCGTAGGGCGCGAACCCGCCGCCGCCGCTCGCCTCGATGTAGGCCGACATTCCGCGGCCGCGCAACCTCCCGCGCACGGCCGATTCCTTGCGGCGCGCGTCGAACCCGGCCCAGTCGGACTCCTGCACCGCCTTCTCGAGCACGCCCTCGAAGTCGCCGCAGTCGTATTCGAAGCCAGTGACGATCCTGTACGGGAACTTCGCCTTCGGCACCAGGTTGCGACGGCGGAACTCGGCCGGGTCCAGGCCGATCGCGCGCGCCGCCTCGTCGACCAGCCGCTCGATCGCGTACGAGGACACCGGGCGCCCCGCGCCGCGATACGCGGCGGTCGGCACGGTGTTGGTCAATGCCAGCTTCGCATTGACCTCGACCGCTTGCACGTCGTAGACGCCGCTGGCGACGTTGACGAGGTTCACGGTATTCACGAACGTGCCGGTGAACGCGACGTAGGCACCGAGGTTGCAGGTGAAGTCGAAGCGCATGCCGAGGATGCGGCCGTTCGCATCCACCGCCATCTCGGCGCGGTGCGTGACATCGCGCGCCTGCTCGTCGGCGAGGAACATTTCGGAGCGCGTGCCGGTCCACTTCACCGGGCGGCCGAGCTGCCTTGCGGCGAGCAGCACCGCGCAATACTCGGGGTAGGTATTGAAGCGCACGCCGAAGCCGCCGCCGACTTCCTCGGCGACGACCAGGATCTTCTCGGGCGCGACGCCGAGCACCGGCGCCATCTGCCCGCGCATCGCGGATGCGCCCTGCGTGCAGCAATGCAGCGTGTATGCGCCGGCGCCCGCGTCCCACGAACCGACGCAGGCGCGCGGCTCCATGGGATTGCCGACCACGCGCGTGTGGTGCGCGCTCATCGTCACGACCTTCGCGGCCCTGGCGAAGGCCTCGCGCGTCGCAGCGGCATCGCCGCCCGCGAAGTCGAGCACGAGATTGCCGGCGACCTCGTCGTGCACCAGCGGCGCGCCCGCGGCAAGCGCGTCGCGCGCCTCGACCACCGCCGGCAGGTCTTCGTACTCGACCATTACCGCTTCGGCGGCGTCCTGCGCCTGCACGGCCGTCTCGGCGATCACCAGCGCCACCGGTTCGCCGACGTAGCGCACGCGGCCCTGCGCAAGCATCGGGTGCGGCGGCCTGGCCTGCTCCGCGCCGCCGCGACCCTTCATCGGCGCCGCCGCGGTCAGCGACTGCATGCCCGCCGCCGCGACATCGTCGCCCGTCAGCACCGCGACCACGCCGGGCATGCCGAGCGCGCCCGAGGCGTCGATCGACACGATCCTCGCGTGAGGCCGGTCGGCGCGCAGGAAGTGCCCGTGCGCCTGCCCCGGCAGGTTCCAGTCGGAGACGTAGCGCCCCCGTCCCGTCAGCATGCGGCCGTCCTCTAGGCGGCCCTTCTGGTGCCCGAATGCGCTCATGCGCCGATTGTAGAAAGAAAAAAGGCCTGCTCTCGCAGGCCTTTCGCAGGCGGGAAGCCCGACGCGATCAACGCGTCTCGGTCTTCGCCTTCACGTACGCAACCAGCTCGGCCACGTCGGCGTTGCCGGGCTGGCGGCGCGCCATTTCCTCGACCACCGGCTTCATGTCGGTGTAGAGCAGGTGGTCCTGCAGCACCGAGTAGAGGTAGATCTCGGGGGTGATGTCGTCCTGCGCCGCGGAAGTGCGCATCTTCTCGTAGGTCTCGCGCGCCTGGCGCACCTCGGCCTGCTGCTGAGCCGTCAGCCGGCGCTCGGAAGGGTTCGCGCCGCGCACCGCCACGCCGCCGGAGCGGCCCAGCTTGGCGATCTGGATCAGCTCGGGCGTCTGCGAGATCTTCTGCGGCACGCCGGAGGGCAGCGTGGTGACCTGCGGCTGCGCGCCCGTCTGCACGGTGCTCTGCTGCGCGCCCGCGGTGAGGCTGGCCGGGCCGGAGAAAGTCTCCTGGCGGCCGCCGTTGAAGTACACGATGCGCAGCGTGCCGCCAGCCGGGACGTTGAAGCGATCGCCCTCGCGCACCTTCATGAAGGCCTGCGCCTTCGAGGTGGTCGAGCCGCTGGCGTAGGACACGTCGCCCGCAAGCTGGTTGACGAGGCCCACGTCGCTCTGCGCCCAGGCCTGCGCGCCGAACGCGAACGCGAGCGCCGCGAGCGCCCTGCCGAAGATGCCGATCCTGCTGTTCATGACTGCCCCCTTGGGAAGCCTAGCGATTCAATGGATTGCAGCTTATCCCCCACCCCTGTCGCCGGCGAGGAACTATGTCACGTGGGCCCGACGCCGGGAAACCCCTAGCGCTTCAGCCGGCTCTCGACGTAGGCGGCGAGCGCCTTCACGTCTTCGTTGCCTGGCTGGCGCTTGAGCATTTCGTCCACGACGCCCTTCATGTCCTCGTACAGCAGGAACTCCTCCAGCGAGGCGTAGAGGAAGAGCTCCGGCGTGATGTCGTCGGCCGGCATTTCCTTCCTCATGCGCTCGTAGGTCACCTTCGCCTCGCGCACGGTCTCCTGCTGCACGATGCTGGCCTGCTGGCGCCCGGTCAGCCCGCGCACCTGGATGCCGCCGAGCTTGGCGTTCTGCATCAGTTCGGGCACGCGGGAGATGCGTTGCGGCACGCTCGCGGGCAGGTTCTGCACCTCGGCGGCCTTGCCGTTGATCGGCTCGCCCTGCGTCTTGCCGGCGCGGAAGGCGGACGGCCCGTTCCAGCGCTCCTGGCGCGAACCCTCGAAGTACACGATGCGCACGTGGCCGCCCTGCGGCACGTTGATGCGATCGCCGTCCCGCACGCGCATGAACGCCTGCACCTTGCCCGGCGCGCCCGAGAGCGGCGCGAAGGTCACGTCGCCCGACACGAGGTTGACGAGGCCGACGTCGGCGCCCTGCGCATGCGCGAGCGCGGCCGCGACCGCCAGCAGAAATCCGGATACCCAGTTGCGAAGCATGATGCCCCCTGTCCCTGAACCGGCGCGGATTCTAGCCCTCGTCGAGGCCCGTGACCTCGTAGACGCGGATCGCTTCCGCCCGCCCCTTCACCTTCATTTCCTCGACCTTGCCGGTCCTGACCCCGGCCCCTGCAGCCTTAACGGTCGAGTCGCTGGCCGCGATGACGCAGCCAAGTTCCTTTGTAGCACCTTCCAGCCTCGATGCGGCGTTCACGGTATCGCCGATCGCAGTGAATTCCTTCCTTTTCGGCGTTCCGATGTCGCCGATCACCGCTTCGCCGGTATGCAGGCCCACCCCGATGCCAAATTCGGGCAGCCCCCTGTCGGGGAAACGCGACAGCATCCACTGCCGGAACTCGACCGCGGCCTGGGCCATCCCGACCGCCGCCCGGACCGCGCGCCGGGCATGGTCCGCATGGCGCACCGGCGAACCGAACACCGCCATCACCGCGTCGCCGATGTACTTGTCCACGGTGCCGCCCTCGGCCAGGATCGGCTCGCAGGCCTTGGTGAAATAGGCGTTCAGCATCTCCACCACTTCGTGCGCGGTGAGCTTCTCCGAGATCGTGGTGAAGCCGCGGATGTCCGAGAACAGCACCGTCACGTTCAGCGCCTCGCCGCCGAGGTCGGGGCGATGGTCCTCCTTCAGCAGCACGTCGACCACCTCGTCGGAGACGTAGCGGCCGAACACCGCGCGCATGCGCGAACGCTCGCGCTCCTCGCCGGTCAGGCGCAGGCCGAGCGTCATCAGGAAAGCGCCCGCGGTGCCGAACTGCAGCTCCGCGACCGGCAGCACCCAGTCGTGCTGGAAGCCGAGGTAGCCCGGCAGCACCACCGCCACCGCGACCGCCACCACTACAGCCGCACCCCACGCCGGCGCCACGCGCAGCAGGAAGAACGACGCCAGCGCCACGACCGCCAGCACATAGCCGATCTCCGCGACCACCGGCAGCTCCTTGGGGAAGCGCCCGCTGAGGATGGTCTCGACGATGTTGCAGTGGATTTCTCCGCCGGCCATCTGGTCGGCCTTCGCGCCTCGCGAGTACGGCGTGAAGTGGCGATCGGACGTGCCCGAGTTGTTCGCCGCGATGATCGCCACCTTGCCCTTGGCCGCCTGCACCTTCGGGTTCTTGAGCGCATCCGGCGCGAGCAGGTCGTTCATCGACAGCGTCGGGATGGTGCCCGGCGGCCCGGCGTAGCCGATGCGCTCCAGCCGGCGCTCGCGCTTGAACGGCAGGCCGGCGATCTCCCACGCGGACTGGGTCGGGTCCTGCCCCGCGCCGCGCAGCGCGAGCTGCATCGCGAAGCCGATGCCGGGGAAATTCGGTTCCGGGATCAGCACGGGATAGAAATGCCGCACGTGCTTGTCGTCGTCCGGGTAGAGGTTGGCGATGCCGAGGTCGTTCAGCTGGCCCGGCAGGAGCAGCAGCTGGTCCTGCGGTGGCGTCAGCAGGTCGAGGTCGCCGTTGGGCAGCGTGACCAGGTGCGTGATCAGGATCTTGTTGCCCGAGGCGAGCGCGGCCCGCAGCGGCGTGTCGTAGTTGCGGCTGATCTCGCTGTCGGGGAGGTTCAGCTTCTTCAGCCAGCCCTCGGCGCTGACCTGGTAGATGAAGTCCAGGCCCACCGCCTTCACGCCCGCCGCGGTGAGCGTATCCATCGCCTTGCCGAAGTACGGCGCCCAGAACGCGAGCGGGTCTTCCTTCAGCGCCACCAGCGTGGCGTCGTCCATCTCGACGAAGACCGTGTTCCGGGGCGCGTAGCGCACGCCGGACCAGACGTGCCAGTAGTCGTAGTAGATGTCCTCGATCGAGCGGCCCCACTCGGTGCGCGCGAGGCCGGCGGCGAGGCCGGTGGCGAGCACCAGCACCGCCACCCAGCGCACGAGGAACCGGCGGCGCGCGACGGCGTCGCCCTTGGGATCCAGCGCCACGCGCTCAGTCGCCGACGTACACGAACGGCGCCCAGAAGAACGGGTTGGCGCGCGAGAAGTGGTACTGCCCGCTCTGGTAGCGTCCGCCGACGAGCTCGCGCTGCGCGCCGCTGACCGCGGCGAGCGAAGGCATGCCCGACTTGATGTTGCGGAAGGTCGAGGTCATCAGCGTCTTGGTGGACTGGCTGTCCACGCTCCAGTGCGACACCAGCAGGCTCTTCGCGCCGGCATACATGAACGCGCGCGTGAGGCCCGCGAAGCCCTCGCCGTTGTTCGCCTGCGCCGTCTCGCCCGCGGTGTTGCACGCGGAGAGCGCCACGAGCTCGGCGTTGAGTTCGAGGTCCTCGATCACTTCCTTCATGGTCAGCAGGCCGTCCTCGCCTTTCAGGTCGCCCACCAGCGTGAGCGCGAGCGCAGGCTGCGCCTGCGGCCGCGCCGGGCCGCGACGCGTGTCGCCCTCCTCCGCCGGCTGGTCGCTGGGGATGAACTCGCCGCCGAGGAAGCCGTGCGTCGCGAAGAGCACGAAGCGCGCCGAGCGCAGGTCGCCGCCCTTCTTCGCGGTGGCCTCCTGCGCCTGCTCGCCGATGTAGAGGCGATTCGAGCCGCCGAGCACCGCAGCGATCTCCTTGGCCTCGTCCGCGGTCTCGGCGAGACGCGGGATTTCCGGGTTCTTCGCGCTGCCGCGCGCGAAGCCCAGGTTCATCGACTCGAGCGCCTGCTGCGTGGAGGTCGGCATCGCGCGCCCGCCGGAGGTCGAGAACACCGGGTCCGCAAAGGCCACGAGGTCGGTGGCCGCCGCGCCGCCGCCCTTGGGATACAGGCGCTGCGAAGTCAGGGCCGAAAGGCTGGGCAGGTAGGCGAAGCGCTGGCGCTTGCCGAGGTAGGCGAGCGGCGCGTACTCGTTCAGGTAGGGGCGATCGGCGCTGCCGTCGCTGGCGCGTCGCGTCTCCTCGAAGGCGGTGCGCTCCTTCGGCGTGAACT
Organism: uncultured Enterobacteriaceae bacterium; assembly: GCA_964617355.1. Lineage (GTDB taxonomy): Bacteria > Pseudomonadota > Gammaproteobacteria > Burkholderiales > SG8-39 > CAZTDU01. The sequence continues at coordinate 2,514 of CAZTXP010000014.1, read as the reverse complement.
CGGTGAGCAGCATCTCGAACGGGATCGTGAGCAGCGGCCCGTCCGCGACCACCAGCACCTTCTCGCGCCCGGCGAGCGTCTCGGCGACCGGCGCGTAGACATCGCGGTACAGGGAGGCCAGCACCTCGGGCTCGATGTCGCGCAGGAACAGCACCGACTCGCCCATCGCCACCTTCTCGACCGCGCGCCGCACGCGGTGCACGCGATCCGCGACGTCGGCGCGCTTCGCGGGCGCGACCACCATCCGGAAGCGATCCTTCGTCACCGCGAAGATCACCGTCTCCTGCGGCAGCAGCACGTACGACACCAGCCCCTCGTCGGGCTTCAGCAGCTTCTGCTGCAGGTCTTCCACGGTCACCGGGCGCGGGTTGGCGAGCTCCATGAAGCGCGGGTAGTCTCGCCAGAGCTGGTCCTCGATCGTCTTCAACTCGCCGCGCGCGCCATTCAACTGGGCATCCACCTCGGCGGTGCGCTGCGCGGCGTTGGCCAGCGTCACGGGAATCGTCGCGCGCGCCTGCTGCAGCTGCGCGACGCGCTCCTGCAGCGCCTCGCGCCGCTCGCGCACCTTGACGAAGGCCGGGTCGCCCGAGAAGCGCGCGACGTCGGCCTGGCGCATCATCTCGGTGAACACGCGACTCTGGTTGCGCGACGCGATGGCGAGCGCCTCGCGGTCGAACCCGCCCGAGGGATTGCCGCGGTTCAGGAACAGCAGCACGCGGATGGTCTCGCGGTAGATCGCCGAGAACTGCGACAGGAACGCGGCGCGCGTCTCCTCCGAGTAGCCCCGCGTCTGCGAGTAGAGGAAGTCGAGCGTCTCGACCGCGTCCTTGTAGTGCGGCAGCGCGTCCGCGTAGCGGCCGCGGCGCGCCAGCAGGTAGCCCAGCCGGCTCGCGTTCACGAGGCGCACGCGCGGGTTGCCGGTGCGCTTGGAGATCTCGACCGCGCGCGCGTACGCCTGCTCGGCCTCCGACACCTTGCCCTGCCGGTCGAGCGCGAGCGCCAGCGACGTGAGCACCGCGGCGGTGTCCGGGTGCTGCTCGCCGAAGACCTTCTCCATGGTGCCGAGCGCGCCACGGTGCATGTCCTCCGCCTGCGCGTAGTCGCCACGCAGCGAGAGCATCACGCCGATGTTGTTCAGCGTGTTCGCGGTCGCGGGGTTCTCCCGGCCGAGCGTGCGCTCCTGGATGGTGAGCGCGCGGCGGTACATCTGCTCGATCTCCGACACCGCGCCGACCCCGCCGCCGGCGCGCTGGCGGGCGCGCACCTCGGAGGCCGAGAGCTGCCGGTCGCGGCCGAGCTCCTGCATCGCGTTGGCGAGGTTGTTCAGGCTGGTGGCGACGTCGGCGTGGTCGGCGCCGAGCACCTTCTCGCGGATCTGCAGCGCGCGGCGATAGAGCTTCTCGGCTTCGGCGAAGCGGCCCTGCAGGTAGTAGACGTTGCCGAGGTTGGAGACGCTGGTCGCGGTGGTCGGGTGCTCCGGCCCGAGCGCCTTCTCGTGGATCGCCAGCACCTGGTGGTGCAGGGTCTCGGCTTCCTGGAACTGGCCGGCGCGCATGGCCGCCTCGGCGCGCGCGGCGAGGCGCGCGGCCTCGTCGCCGCCCGCGGCGGGTTTCGACCCGGCCGGCGGCTTCGCGCCGGCGCGCTGCGAGCCGGTGTCGCCGAACTTGCCCTGGCTGTCCAGCACGCGCGAGAGGTTCGACAGCGTCGTCGCGGTATCGGGATGCTGCTTGCCGAGCTTGGCCTCGAGGATGCCGAGCGAGCGGCGCAGCAGCGTCTCGGCGCCGGTGTAGTCGCCCAGGCGCTCGAGCACCAGCGCGAGGTTGTTCAGCGCGGCCGCGGTGTACTCGTGGCTCGCGCCGAGGTGCTTCTCGTACGATGCGAGCACCTTGCGGAAGTTCGCCTCGGCTTCGCCGAACTTGCCCTGGCGCAGGAAGGCGGCGGCGATCAGGTTGTAGGCCGCCGCGGTGTTCGGGTGATCCGCGCCGAAGACGCGCGAGCCCTCGGCGACGGCGCGCTCGGCCGCGGCGAGCGTCGACGGGTAGTCACCCTTCTGCAGCGCCTGCTCGGCCTCGCCGATCATGCCGCGGAACGCGGCATCGTCCACCTGCCGCTGGGCCGGTCCGGCCGCGGGCTTGCGCGGCGCAGTCTGCGCGTGCGCGCACGGCCACGCGACGGCGCAGCCGAGCAACGCGGCTAGGACGACGCGGCGCACGCTCACTTCGACAGGGCGATCAGCACGCTGCAGGGCGCGTAGTCGATCAGGGACGCCCCCACCGAGCCCTTCCACCAGCGCGCCGCGAACGAGGTGTTCTGGTTGTGGCCGACGACGATCAGCTCGACGCCCAGTTCCTTGGCGAGGCGGCAGATCTCCTCGACCGGCTCGCCGACCGCGAGGTGGCCGGCGGCGTTGAAGCCCTTGGAGGTCAGCGACTGGATGCCCTCGTCGAGCACGGCCTGGGTGCGCTTCTTTTCCTCTTCCAGCAGTTCCTCGGGCACGAAGCCCTCGGTGAGGAA
>CAZTXP010000013.1:0-58297 GCA_964617355.1 uncultured Enterobacteriaceae bacterium | reverse complement strand
GAGCCTGGGCGAGGCCGCGTTCCTGCCCGACACCGACCGCGCGCTGGAACTGGCCGAGAACGAGGTCATCGACGCCCTGCACGGCGAGCGCAGCGTGCGCGCCGAGATCCCGGTGTCGCAGCTGCAGCCCTTCGCGCTGCTCGACGCCCGGGAACTCGCGCTGCTCGCGCCGCACCTGCAGCGGCGCACCTTCGCGCCGGGCGCCTTCGTGTTCCGCGAAGGCGATCCCGGGGACGAGATGTTCGTCATCGCCATGGGCACGGCGAGCGTGCGGCGCACCGACGGCGCGCGCTCGCACCGCCTGGTGACCTTCGGCGAAGGCACGGTGTTCGGCGAGATGGCGCTGCTCGACGCGCAGCCGCGCTCGGCGAGCGTGCAGGCCGACGGCCCGCTGGTGTGCTACGTGCTGGGACGCGAGGATTTCGAGACGCTGGTATCCGGCCAGCACCGCATCGCGCTGAAGCTCCTGACCAGCCTGTCGCAGGAACTCGGCCGCCGGCTGCGCTTCGCCAACGAGACGATCAACCACCTCCAGAACTGAGCACGGCCTCCAGCCGCCGGCCCAGCCGGGCGGCCGCGTCGCGGTCGCCCGCCTCCTCCGCGCGCTTCTTCTGCAGCGCGAGCCACGCGGCGAGCGGACGGCGCCAGCCCTCGGAAGACGCAATCCCCGTCGCGCGCGCGACGCCTTCCGGCGCGAGTTCGCCGCGGCGCAGGCGCACGCCGGCATCCACCAGTTGCGCGAGCGCGTCGCCCTCGGCCGGCGCCGCGCGGCGCGAGCCCCCGCCGTAGAGATAATCGGCGTAGGCAAGCTCCTCCGGGCCGGCGTCTGCGCGCAGGGCCTCGAACGGCGTGCAGGCGTCGAAGTCGAGGCTCGCGACGCGCAGCGCGCAACGCGCGAGTTCGAGGCGCGCGAGCAGGTCGAGCCGCCCCGTGCGCGAAACCGCCTGCCGCGCGTCGCGGAAATCGGCGTCGGCCGCCGCCGCGTTGCCGGCGAGCCAGTGGCGCTCGAACAGGCGCTGCGACTGGCTCGACTCCAGCTTCCATGCCGGCGGCACGGGCCCGCCGGCGCAGCCGGCCGCCAGCAGGGCCGCCGCGACCCACGCGGCGCGCCTCACGGCAACCTCAGCTCGACGTCGCGCTCGAATGGCCACTTGCGGTTCAACTCGTCCACCAGGGCGCCGAGCTTGCGCATCGTCGAGTCCACCTCCGCGCGAAGGCGCGGCAGGTCGGTGCTCGCCGCGCTGGCATTCGCGCTCGCCGACTGCAGGTTGGCGAGAACGGTGTCCGCCTTCTTCAGGCTCTCGCGCACGTCGACGATGAGCGCGTTCAGCTGCGCCCCGCCTTTCTGCGCCTGGTCCATGACGCCTCCGGGGCCGAGCACGCGCTGGTCGGCGCGCGCGACGACGCCATCCACGCGCCGCGTCACGGCCTGCAGCTCGGCGAGCAGCGCATTGGTGCGCTCGATCGAGGCGATCACCTTCTGCGCGTTCTCCTGGCTGCCGAGCGCGGCCTCGAGCACGCCCGCCTTGCCGGCCATGCGGCCGGTGACCGTCGACAGGTTGGCCAGCGAGTGGTTGAGCGCCGAGGCCTGCCCGGTCATCGCGTCGATGTTCTCGATGATGCGGCGCACGTTGGCGAGGATCTGCGGGATCTCCTCGGTGGCGTCGCCACGGATCAGTTCTCGCACCGCGCCATTCTCGAGCGCGGCGGCGGAGAGGTCGCTAGTGAAGGCGCGCAGCTTCGCGGTGCCGACCACCGAGCGCTCCATGATGTAGACGCTGTTCGAGCGCAGCCACTTCGCGTCCTCGATCGGGATCGCGACCACGACGTGCGCCTTCGCGTCCTCGCCCAGGCTGATGCGCCGCACGCGCCCCACCGGGAATCCGCGGAACGAGAGGTCCATGCCGACGCTGATGCCCTCCGCCGAGTCGGCGCGCAGCGTCAGCACCTGCACCGGCCGGAATGCACCGCGCGCCCACGCGACGTAGGCGATGAAGCCGGCGAAGATCACCGCGCTCGCGATCGCCAGCAGCGTCACCTTGAGGCCGAGGTGGCGCACCACGGCCGGATGCGTGACCTTGTACTCGGCGTCGTCAGACATACTTGGCTGCCAGCGACAAGGCCTGCAGCAGGCCGATCGAGAGGAAGAGGCGCATCAGGCAGCGCATCACGGCGACGGGCACCTGGTCCTCGCCCGCGCGCGAGCCGATCGCCGAGGCGATCGGCACCACGGCGACGAGGATGCCGAAGAGCGCGCACTTCACCACCAGCCCGATCACCATCGGCAGCGTGAACACGTGCCCGACCGCCAGCGTGAACTCGTCGAAGCCGTCGGGCGCGGTGCCGAACATCGCCAGGTAGGCGAGCACGAACGACAGCGCGTTGGCGATCGCGGTCAGCGCCGCGACCGAGAAGCCGCAGGCGATGATGCGCGGAATGAAGACGTCGCGCATGACGTCGCCGCCCGAGGCCTCGAGGCGCTCGAATTCGCGGCGGCTGCGACGCATCGCGATCTCGGCGCTGATCGCCGCGCCGGAGCGCAGCGCGACGAAGAGGGCGGTGCCGAACGGGATCAGCTCCAGCGGCAGCGCCCGCAGGATCAGCTCCAGCGCCATGGTCCCCAGGCCCTGCGCGCGCGCGAAGCCGAGCAACGCAGCCATCAGCACCCAGAGGAACACCGAACCGATGCCGACGAACCACGGCAGCACGTCGATCGCCGTGTAGTAGACCTGCCGCTTGGTGGTGCCGCGCGTCGCGACGCGGTAGATCGAGGGCGACATCGCCGCCGCGAGCGCCGCGTAGGCGAAGCGCACGATGAACGCGCCCTCGTGCAGCGCGCCGAGCATCGCGATCCCGGAGCGCTCGAGCGCCGCCGGGAGCGTCGTTCCGGTATTCATGCCCGCGAGTTTACCGCGCCGCCCGCCGCTACAATCCGCGTTCCCCCGACGCCCGACCCCGACAGGAGCGCCATGTCCACGCGCAAGAAGCCCGAAGACCTCCGCAGCCACCGCTGGTTCGGCGTGAAGGACCTGCGCTCCTTTGGCCATCGCTCGCGCGCCGCGCAGATCGGCTTCGACCGCACCGACTACGCCGGCAAGCCGGTGATCGCGATCATCAACACCTGGTCGGACATCAACCACTGCCACACGCACTTCAAGCAGCGCGTCGAGGAGGTGAAGCGGGGCGTCTGGCAGGCAGGCGGTTTCCCGCTCGAGATGCCGGCGATGGCGCTCGCCGAGACCATGCAGAAGCCGACCACCATGCTCTACCGCAACTTCCTTGCCATGGAGACCGAGGAGCTGCTGCGCGGCTACCCGTGCGACGGCGCGGTGCTGATGGGCGGCTGCGACAAGACCACGCCGGCCCTCCTCATGGGCGCGCTGTCGATGAACATCCCCGCGATCTACCTGCCCGCCGGCCCGATGCTGAACGCGCACTGGCGCGACCAGACGCTCGGCTCGGGTTCCGACACCTGGAAGTACTGGGACGAACTGCGCGCCGGCCGCATCAGCGAGGCGGAGTGGAAGGAGATCGAGGACGGCATCGCGCGCTCGCCCGGCACCTGCATGACGATGGGCACCGCCGCGACGATGATGTCGATCGCCGAGGCGCTGGGCTTCACGCTGCCGGGGTACTCGTCGATCCCGGCGCCGGACTCGAACCACGCGCGCATGGCCGGGCTCACCGGCCGGCGCATCGTCGACATGGTCTGGGAAGACCTCAAACCGCGCGACGTCCTCGACGAACGCGCGCTGCACAACGCGATCGTCACGCTGATGGCGATGGGCGGCTCGACCAACGCGATCATCCACCTCGTCGCCATCGCCGGCCGCGCCGGGCTGGCGCTGCCGCTCGAGCGCTACACCGAGATCTCGGCGAAGACACCGGTGCTCGCCAACATCCGGCCCTCGGGCAAGCAGTACCTGATGGAGGACTTCTTCTACGCCGGCGGCCTGCGCGCGCTGCTGTCGCAGCTGAAGGACCTGCTCAAGCTCGACGCGCGCACCGTGAACGGCCGCAGCTTCGGCGAGAACCTCGAGGGCGCCCGGATCTGGAACGACGACGTGATCCGCCCGCGCGACAATCCCCTCAAGGCGGGCGGCGGCCTCGTGATCGTGCGCGGCAACCTCGCGCCGGACGGCGCGGTGGTGAAGGCGAGCGCCGCGGCGCCGGAGCTGCTGAAGCACACCGGCAAGGCGGTGGTGTTCGACGACTACAACGACATGGCGGCGCGCATCGACTCCGACGACCTCGACGTCGACGCCTCCTCGGTGCTCGTGCTGCGCAACTCCGGGCCGCTGGGCGGCCCCGGCATGCCGGAGTGGGGCATGCTGCCGATCCCGAAGAAGCTGCTCCGGCAGGGCGTGAAGGACATGGTGCGCGTGTCGGATGCGCGCATGTCGGGCACCAGCTACGGCACCTGCGTGCTGCACGTCGCGCCCGAGTCCTACGTCGGCGGCCCGCTCGCGTTCGTGCGCACCGGCGACCTGATCGAGCTCGATGTCGAGAAGCGCGAGCTGAACCTCAAGGTCCCCGAGGAAGAGCTCGCCAGGCGCCGCGCGGCGTGGAAGCGCCCCGCCCCGAAGTACGAGCGCAGCTACGGCGCGATCTTCTCGCGCCACGTGAAGCAGGCGAACCTCGGCTGCGACTTCGACTTCCTCGAGGGCACCGCGCCGACCGACGAGCCCGAAATCCACTGAGCCCGTGCCGGCGCACCGCAGCGGCCGCCTCGCACGGCCCGACGCCGAACTCCACTACGAAGTAGCGGGCGCCGGGCCGGTGCTCGTGTTCGCGCACGGCCTCGGCGGCAACCACCTGTCGTGGTGGCAGCAGGTCGCGCACTTCGCGCCACGGTTCTCGTGCGTGAGCTTCGCGCACCGCGGCTTCTTTCCGTCCACGGTCGCGGCCCGCGCGCCGCTTGCGTCGGCCTACGCCGACGACCTCGAGGCGCTGCTCGACCACCTTGCGATCGAGCGCGCGATCCTCGTCTGCCAGTCGATGGGCGGCTGGTCGGGCCTCGAGTTCGCGTTGCGCCACCCGCGTCGGGTGCCTGCCCTCGTCATGGCCTGCACCTCCGGGACGGTGGACTGGCGCACGCTGGCGGGCATCGAAGCACATGCGCTGCACGCATGGTCCGAGCGCGCGCAGCGCGCCGCGGTCGAGCTGCCGAAGGCGGGCATGTCCGTGCCCGCGGGCGAGCGCATGGCGCGCGAGCAGCCGGCACTGCACCAGCTCTACGCGGGACTCTCGGCCCTGACCGACCCGGCGATCCGGGAGCGGGCGCGGCATGAAATCACGGCCTTGCGGAACCGCTCGCCGGAAATCCTCGCAGGGCTTACAATGCCGGTGCTGTACTTGGAAGGCGAGGAAGACCTCGTCTTTCCCCCGCTCGCAGGACCGGCGCTCGCCCAGGCGACGCCCGATGGATCCTGCAGGAGCGTGCCGGCCGCGGGGCACTCGGTGTACTTCGAGAGAGCCGCGGAATTCAACGCGATCGTCGACGAATTCGTCGCCAAGCGTGTTTTTTCCGACAGGACGCAACGAACGTGAACAGACCCGACCACGACACCGCCCGCGCGCGCATCCGGCAGTTGAACGCGATCCCCGATCGCGACCGCACCGACGCCGAATGGGAAGAGCTGAACGAGCTCGAGATCATGCTCGCCCCGGGCAACCGCGAGGGCGCGCCCGATCCGTCGCGCCTGCATGGCCAGCAGAACCGCGGCCGCGGCCCGGGTGGCCCCGGAGGCAATCCCGGCGGCGGCAATCCGGGCGGCGGGCAGCATCGGCGCAACAAGAAGAATTTCCAGCATCGCCGCCCGAAGGGCCCGCCGCAAGGCTCGCCCGGACCGCAGGGCGGCGGCGGCAACGGCGGCGCCTGAGCGCGCCGCCTGTTTGCGCGCGGCGCTAGCGCCGCGCGAACTTCAGCGTGAAGCGGTCGCTTTCGCCGATCGCGGCGTACTTCGCGCGATCCTGGTCCTTCAGTCGATACGACGGCGGCAGCGTCCACACGCCCGCCGGATGATCCTTGGTGTCGCGCGGGTTGGCGTTCACCTCGGAGCGCCCGACCAGCTCGAACCCGGCCTTCTCGACCAGCGCGATGGCGACGTCCTCGCGCACGTAGCCGCCCTTCATCTGCGCCTCCTGCGACAGGTCGGTCCGGCCGCGGTGGTCGACCACGCCCAGGATGCCACCGGGCTTCAGTGCGCGATGGAAGGCCTGCAGTGCACCCTCGACTTCGCCGCGCTCCATCCAGTTGTGCAGGTTGCGGAAGGTAAGCACGAAGTCCGCGCTCCCCGCCGGCGCGATCTCGTGGCGCCCGGCATTGAACTTGGTCACCACGACCTTGCCGTACAGCGCCCGCTGCGCGGCGAGCCGGCCGAGCAGCTTCTGGTGGTCGGCGAGGTATTGCGGGGGCGCGAGCTCGTCGCGGCTCGCGGCGACGTAGCGCCCCTTGCCGGCGAGGTAGGGCGCGAGCAGTTCCATGTAGTAGCCGGCGCTGCCCGGCAGCACCTCGACCACCACGCTGTCGGGCCGCACGCCGAAGAAGGCGAGCGTCTCGAGCGGATGCCGATGCGGATCACGTACGACGTTCGCGGGCGTGCGATGGGGCGCGCGTGCGAGGCGCTCGAGTTCCGCGTCCGCGACCGGCGCGCTCGCGCAGGCGGCCGCAAGCGCGGTCGCCGCCACGAGCAGCGCACGCGTCAGCGCGAGTTGCATCCCCACACGCGCACGATGCACTGCCGCCCGCCCGCGCGACCGCACTCGTCGAGCGCGCGGTTCTGCGCACCATCGCGCGACGGAGAGGTCCCCCACCCGTAGATCCGCGAGCCACGCGCCTGGTCGGCCGCGTAGGCGCCGCAACCGGTCTGGAAGCGCAGCACGACGCGGCAGTTCGGGCCGCATTCGTTCAGCGCGCGGCGCTCCGCATCGGCCATCTGGGCATAGTCGTAGGAGAACCCGTAGCCAGAGCCGTGGTTGCGGTCGATCGCGAGGGCGCCCGCGGCATGCGCCGAGGCGGTGGCGCCCAGGAGGGCTGCAACGAGGAGGCCGGAAAGTACTCGCTTCATGCGTTCACCAGTTGGTCGAGAGTTTGTCGGGAGACCTTCAGCTTCGCGCCGGCGGCGCAGATGTCGTTCCAGGTGTTGTCGTCGACCGGGATGCCGTCCTTCTCGCGCTTGGCGCGCGTCTCGCGTTCGGGCTCGCCGGCGATGCGCACCTTGTCGTTGCCCGGGGCGACCGGCGACTTGCGCAGCGACTCGAGGAACGCGCTCGTCTCGGCCATGAACACGTCGTTCGTGCCGAGGCGCTTCGGGTCGATCAGGATCGTGAACATGCCGTTCCAGACGCGCTTCTTCGAGCGGTCGTCCGAGTGCCACGTGCCGCCGCCGGTGAGCGCGCCGCCGAGCAGCTCGCAGACCACCGCGAGGCCGTAGCCCTTGTGCAGTCCGAAGGTGCGCAACGCGCCGTACGGCTCCTTGACACCGAACACCGGGTCGTCCGTGGGCTGGCCCTTGTCGTCGATCAGCCACTCGCGGTTCACCTTCTCGCCCTTGTTGTGCGCGACGCGGATCTTGCCCTGCGCCACCGCGCTGGTCGCCATGTCGAGGATGAACGGCGGCTCGTTCGGCACCGGGATGCCGACGGTCACCGGGTTGGTGCCGAAGCGCGCGTCGGCACCGCCGTACGGCGCGACGATCGAGCGCGAGATCACGTTGGTGAAGTGCAGCGAGATCAGCCCGGCGGCCACCGCCTGCTCGGCCCACTGGCCGATGCGGCACAGGTGGTGGGCGCGGCCGATGCCCATGGCGCAGAAACCGTGCTCCTTCGCGCGCGCGATGCCGAGTTCCATCGCCTCGAGGCCCACCACCTGGCCATAGCCGGCCTGCCCGTCCAGCGACAGCATCGCGCCGCCGTCGAACACCACCTTCGGATGCTGGTTCGGCTTCAGGCCACCCTCGAGCAGCGACTCGATGTAGCGCGGGATCATGCCCACGCCGTGCGAGTCGTGCCCCGTGAGGTTGGCGGTGACCAGGTTCTCCGCCACCAGCTTCGCCTCGCGCGCATCGCTGCCGCCCGCCGCCACCACCGCCTCGATCGCGCGCGCCAGCGGCGCGGCCTTCACCATCCGGTACTGCGTCGCCATCGTGTTGCCCCGTTTCCTTCGTTGGTTATTCGGGTTTGATGCCGCCGCGCTCGACCACCTTCGTCCAGCGGTCGACCTCGGCCTTCATGAATGCGCCGAACTCCTCGGGGGAGTTGGCGACGACGTCGAAGCCGATCTGCGTCATGCGATCGAGCACGTCCTTCGAGCGCAGCGCCTTGACGGTGGCGTCGTGCAGCTTCGCGACGACCTCCTTCGGCGTCTTCGCGGGCGCGGCGACCGCCTGCCACGAAGTGACCACGAGGTCGGGGAACCCGGCCTCGGCGACCGAAGGCACGTTCGGCAATTGCGCGTGGCGCGCCTTCTGGGTGACCGCGAAGGCCTTCATGCGCCCGCTGCGGATGTAATTCGTGACCGCGCCCATGTTCTGGAACGAGAAGTCGACCTGGCTGCCCATCAGGTCGGTCTGGCAGGCGGCGCCACCGCGGTACGGTACGTGCACCGCGAACAGGCCCGAGCCCTGCTTGAAGACCTCGCCCGTGAGGTGGTCCGAAGAGCCGGTGCCGCTCGAGCAGTAGGACATCTTGCCCGGGTTCTTCTTCACGTACTCGACGAATTCCTTCATGTTGCCGGCCGGAAGGTCGGGCCGCGTGATCAGCACGTTCGGCGTGGTCACCGCGAGCGTGATCGGCGCGAAGTCGCGCACCGGGTTGTAGCGCAGGTCCTTGAAGAGGGCCGAGTTGATCGAGAACACGCCGATCGAGCCCACCAGGATCGTGTAGCCGTCGGGATCGGACTTGGCGACGAACTCGCCGGCGATCGCGCCGTTCGCGCCGGGCTTGTTCTCGACCACCGCGGGCTGGCCGAGGAACTCCTGGAACTTCGAGCCGATCGCGCGCCCGACGATGTCGGACGAGCCTCCAGCGACGAAGGGGATGATGATCTTCACGGGCTTGGTCGGGAACGCTTGCGCCGCCGCGCCGCCGCATGCGAGCGCCAGCGCGAGGAAGGTGTACAGGCGGTTCATGGCGGGCTTTCCATATGCTGGGAAGAGTCCTCGAGTTTACAATGCGCCACTTTCCCGGAGGAGCGAAACCATGCGCGCATTCATCGCCGCCGCAGCCCTCGCCGTGTCGACCACGGCGCTGGGGCAGGCCTTCCCGACCAAGCCCGTGAAGATCATCGTCCCCTATGGCGCCGGAGGCACCTCGGACATCCTCGCGCGCGGCCTCGCGCCGAAACTGCAGGAGGCCTTCGGCCAGCCGATCGTGGTCGAGAACAAGCCCGGCGCCAACGGCAACGTCGGCGCCGAGTACGTCGCCAAGTCGGCCCCCGACGGCACCACCGTGCTGCTGGCCGACATCGGCGCGCTCGCCATCAGCCCGAGCGTCTATCCGAAGCTGCCGTTCGACGTCGCGAAGGACTTCACGCCGGTGGTGATGATCTCGTACTCGCCGCACGTGGTCGCCGTGCACCCGAGCGTGCCGGCGCAGAACCTGAAGGAACTCATCGCCTACGCGAAGGCGAACCCGGACAAGCTCAACTTCGCGATCTCGGGCGTCGGCGGGGCGCCGCACCTCGCCGGCATCGAGTTCGCCGCGCGCACCGGCGTGAAGTGGGCGTACATCCCGTACAAGGGCGGCGCGCCGGCGGTGGCCGACACGGTGGGCGGGCAGGCGAACGTGGTGTTCAACGGCATGCTGGCCACCTGGCCCGCGGTCACCGGCGGCAAGCTGCGCGCGCTCGCGGTGACCAGCGCGCAGCGCGTGTCCTCGGCACCCGACACGCCGACCGTGGCCGAGACGCTGCCCGGCTTCGAGACCGGCTCCTTCCAGGGCGTGGTCGGCCCGGCCGGCATCCCGAGGGACATCGTCGCCCGGCTGAACGCCGAGTTCGCCAAGGCGGTGAACACGCCCGAGTCGAAGGAGCGCCTCGCCAAGCAGGGTACCGAGGTACGCACCGGCACGCCCGAGCAGTTCGGCGAGTTCATCCGCTCGGACATGGCGCGCTGGGCGAAGGTGGTGAAGGAATCCGGCGCGAAGTTCGACTGAGGGAAAGGCAATCCATGGACGTCCCGCACAACGCATTCAAGCGCGCTCTCCGCGAAGGCCGCTCGCAGATCGGCATCTGGTCGAGCCTGTCGTCGAACTACACGGTCGAGGTCCTGGCCGGCGCCGGCTTCGACTGGATGCTGCTCGACACCGAGCATTCGCCCAACGACCTGGAGTCGCTGCTCACGCAGGCGCAGGCCGCCGCGCCCTACCCGACCTCGGTGGTGGCGCGCGTGCCGTGGAACGACATGGTGACGATCAAGCGCTTCCTCGACATCGGCATCCAGTCGCTGCTGATCCCTTACGTCTGCACGCCGCAGGAGGCGAAGGACGCGGTGTCGTACACGCGCTACCCGCCGCAGGGCGTGCGCGGCGTCGCCGGCACCACGCGCGCGACGCACTTCGGCCGCGTGAAGGACTACGCGAAGCGCGCGCACGAGGAGCTTTGCGTGCTGGTGCAGGTCGAAACGAAGGACGCGCTCGACCAGCTGGAAGCCATCTGCGCGGTCGACGGCGTGGACGGCGTGTTCATCGGCCCGGCCGACCTGCACGCGTCGATGGGCTACCCCGGCGAGGCGAGCAACCCGAAGATCGTGCCGGTGATCGAGGACGCGATCCGCCGCATCCGCAAGTGCGGCAAGGCGCCGGGCGTGCTGACGCCGGTGGACGCCGACATCCGTCGCTATCTCGCCGCGGGTGCGCTCTTCACCGCAGTGGGTGCCGACGTCGGCATCCTTGCGCGTGGCGCCGAGGCGCTCGCCAAGACCTACAAGTCCTGAACACGAAGGAATCGCCTGCCATGAAGCCCGAAGTCATCCTCGCCGCCAAGGTCCTGCCGCGCACGCAGGAGATCCTCGAGAAGGAATTCGCGGTCCACAAGATGTACGAGACCGCGGACCGCGCGGCGTTCCTCAAGCAGTATTCCCATGTTCGCGCGCTCGCCACGTTCGGCCCGAACGGCGCGAACGCGGCGCTGATGGACGCGCTGCCGAAGCTGGAGATCATTTCCCACTTCGGCGTCGGCGTGGATTCGATCGACCTCGACGCCGCGAAGCAGCGCAAGGTCATCGTCACCAACACGCCCGACGTGCTGAACGACTGCGTCGCCGACACCGCGATGTCGCTGGTGCTGAACGCGATGCGCGAGTTCCCGCAGTCCGAGGCTTGGATGCGTTCCGGCTTCTGGCCGGCGCACGGCATGTACCGCCTCACCACGTCGCTCGGCGGCAAGACGCTCGGCATCCTCGGCATGGGCCGCATCGGCGAGGCGATCGCCAAGCGCGCCGAGGCCTTCGGCATGAAGATCCGCTACCACAACCGCTCGAAGAAGCCGCTGCCGTACGCCTACGACGCCAGCCCGGTGGAGCTCGCGAAGAACTCCGACTGCGTGCTGGTGGCGACCCCCGGTGGGGCCGAGACGGCGAAGATCGTGAACGCCGCGGTGCTCGACGCGCTGGGTCCGCAGGGGTACCTCGTCAACATCTCGCGCGGCTCGACCATCGACGAGCCGGTGCTGCTGAAGTACCTGCAGGAGCAGAAGATCGCCGGCGCGGGCCTCGACGTGTTCCTCGGCGAGCCGAACGTGAATCCCGCCTTCTTCGCGCTCTCGAACGCGGTGATCTACCCGCACGTCGGCAGCGCGACCAACGAGACGCGCTTCGCGATGGGCATGCTGCAGGTGAACAACCTGCGCGCGCACTTCGGCGGCAAGCCCGTGCTCACGCGCGTGGTGTGATCCGGCGCCTGCTCCTCGCCGGCGCGGCGGCGATCCTCGCCGGCTGCGCGCCGGGCCTGCTGCACGAAGACCACCCGCTCGCCGGCCGGGCCTGGGACGTGCGGGAGGGGCGCTTCATCGAAGCGCAGGCCGTCTGGGCGCGTGCCGCTTCCGCGCGGCACGTGCTCGTCGGCGAGATCCACGACAACCCCGAGCACCATCGCCTGCAGCGGCGCGCGCTCGAGGCCCTCGCGCAGGCCGGTGCGCGCGCTGTCGCGATGGAACAGTTCGACACCGAGCACCAGCCGGCAATGGATGCGGCAGGCGCGAAGGGTGCCGACGCCGAATCGCTCGCCGACGCTGGCCGCTTCGATCGCCAGGGCTGGGGCTGGGCGTTCTATCGCGCGCTGGTCGAGTTCGCCGTCGAACGGCGCTGGCCGATCCTCGCGGCGAACCTGTCGCGCAAGGAATTGCGCAGCGCGGCCGGGGATCCCTCGCGCGTCGCTGCCCTGCCCTCGCCGCCCGGCCTGGTCGCCGCGCTCGAGAAGGACATGGTCGACGGGCATTGCGGGCATCGCCCCGATCCGAAGACGCTCGCCGCGATGGTGAACGGGCAGCGGCTGCGCGATGCCCGCATGGCCGCCGTGCTGGAGGGCGCGCCGGGCCCCACCGTGCTGATCGCGGGAAACGGACACGTACGTCGTGACCGCGGCGTGCCGCTCTACCTGGGGAACGGCGACGCCCTCGTCATCGGGCAGGTCGAAGTGCGGCCCGGGGAAGCGGACCCGAAGGCCTACCTCGCGGGCGGATTCGCAGGAGGGCCGGTCTACGACATCGTCTTCTTCAGCGCCCGTGCCGAGCGCGAAGACCCTTGCGCCGCATTCCTTTCTCGGCGTCGCTAACCCTCTGTCGGGACCATAGTGCGAGCACCCGCTAACGTTTAAGTACCTGCCGCAGTTGGAGTTCTTCGCAGGGCCTTGACAAACGAAATGAGAAGTGTTATCGTTTGATCATGGTCAACGAATCCGCGCCCCCGGCGCCCTCCGACCGCATGCCAGCGGCCCTGGCGCCGTCACGGATCGCCTCGGACGCGCTGCTCGGCAAGGCCCGGCAGGTCGTCATCGTCCACAACGGCCGCGAATACCTGCTGCGCCAGACGCAGGCCGGCAAGCTGATCCTGACCGCATGAACCGCGGGAACGCACGCAGCGAGCGCACGGCCTTCGCGGCCTCGTTCGTGCTGCATCTCGCGTTCGCCGCGGCGTTCGTCGCAAACCTGCCGGCCAGGCAGCCCGCCGCGGAATCGCCCTTCCGGGTCCTGCTGGCGTCCCGACCCGAATCCGCCCCCGTCGCCTTGCAGGAGTCACCGCAATCGCCATCCCGCGCGGTACGGACGCGCGCGGAATCCCGACCGCTGCCACGCGCTCTCGCGGCGCCTCCGATCGCGATCCGTGCATCGGAGGCCCCCGTGCCCCGCACGATCGATGCGCCCGTGCCGGCGGCCGCGGCAGGGGATCCGGCAAGCCCTACCGCAGCGCCCGCGACCGGTTCGTCCACGACCGTCGTCGCGCCGCCCGTCCCCGCGCAGGCAAGCGCGCCCGTGTTCGACGCCGCCTATCTCGAGAATCCCGCACCGCCCTACCCGCGCGCCGCGCGCCGCGGTGGCCTGGAAGGCCGAGTAGTGCTGCGCGTGCACGTCAACCCGGACGGCACGGCCGACGAAGTGCTCGTGCGCACCTCGAGCGGACACGATTCGCTCGACGAAGCCGCGCGCGCCACGGTCGCCCGCTGGCGCTTCGCGCCCGCGCGCCGCGGAGACATCCCGGTCGCGGCCTGGGTGCTGGTGCCCGTGTCCTTCCGCCTCGATACCTGAAGCCTTCAACCGAGGTTCGCCGATGCTAGCGATGCTGCTGTCCACCTTCCGCGAGGGCGTCGAGGCCTTCCTCATCGTCGCCATCGTCGCGGCGTACCTGAAGAAGACCGGCCGTTCCAGCCTGCTGTCCGCCGCCGGCTGGGGCGCCGCCGGGGCGGTGGCGCTGTCGTGCGCGCTAGGCGTGTTCCTCGCCGAATGGGCCGTGGTGCCGCTGCACGAAGGCGTGCTCGCACTGGTCGCCGCGGCGCTCGTGCTGTCGATGGTCGCGATGATGGCGCGCAGCGCGCGGCACATGCGCGCCGAGATCGGCGAGCGCATCGACTCCGTGGCGGCGCGGCCGGGCGCGAGCGCCTGGCTTGGTGTCTTCGCCTTCACGCTGCTGATGATCACGCGCGAAGGCATGGAACTCGCGTTCATCACGGCCGCGATCGCGCGCAGCGAGGGCGCGGGCGCGCTCGTCGCCGGCGCGCTGGGCGGCATCGCCGCGGCCGCGCTGCTCGCCGCCGCGTGGGTGCGCTGGGGCCATCGGGTGAACCTGGCCGCGTTCTTCCAGGCCACGTCGATCTTCCTCGTGCTGTTCGCGATCCAGCTCGTGTTCTACGCGTTCCACGAGTTCACCGAGGCCGGCGTGTTGCCGCTCGACAACGCCTATTGGCACCTCGCCACCGAAAACTGGGCCGAAGGCACGGGCGCACAGGCCATCACCGGCGCGCTGCTCGCGGTACCGCTCGGCTGGCTGGCGTGGGACACGGTGCGCGCCCGCGCCGCTTCCCGCGCCTAGCCGCCCTCAGAACGACGCCGACACCGTCAGCCGTACCGCGCGCGGCGCGCCCGGGCTGATGTTGTTGTCGCCGTCCACCGTGGGGAAATACCTGCGGTCGAACAGGTTCTCGACGTTCAGCGCGAGCCGCGTGCGGCCGTCCGCGAATGCGTAGTACACCGCGCCGTCCGCGCGCGTGAACGCGGGCAGCGTGACTGCGTTGGTGAACGACGTGAACGAGGCCGACTGGTGGACGACGCCCAGGCCCGCCGCCCATCCCGCGCCGAGCCGCACGCGGTTCCACAGGGAAGCCGTCGATCCCGGCACCAGGCCGATGCGGTTCCCGACGGGCACGACCGACGCCGCGCTGGCCGTGGTGCCGCTGCTGATCGCGCGAGTGATGCGCCCGTCCATCGCCGACGCACCGGCGTAGACCGACCAGTCCTTGGTCACCTCGCCGGACAGGCCGACCTCCGCGCCGTCGACGCGCTGCTGCCCGGTCTGCACGAAGTTGCCGGGATTCGCGGGATCGTTCACGTGCACGTTGTCGCGCTGGGTGCGATAGACCGCGGCCGACAGCGTGAGCTTCGGCAGCAGGTCCCAGCGCGCGCCGATCTCCGCATTGCGCGAAGTCTCGGGCGCGAGCGATGCATTGGTCGGCGCGAGGCCCAGCTGCTCCCCGGAAGGCAGCATCGCGTAACTGCTGCTGGCGTAGTAGGTCTGCCGCGAGGTCGGCTGCCAGATCAGGCCCGCGCGCGGGCTCCATCCGGTGTCGGTGCGCGAAAGGTCGGTCGGCGTCACCAGCGTTCGCCGGTCGTCGAACTCGACGCGGAAGCGGTCATGCCGCAGGCCGAGCAGCACTTTCCATCCTTCGGCCACCGTGACCTGGTCCTGCAGGTAGAACGCGGCGACGTTCGCCTTCACCTTGTTGTTCGCGTCGGTGCCGTTCTGCGCGAAGCGCGTCGCGAACGCGAACGGATTCGCGGCCGCGACGGTGATCGACGTCGTCGCGCCGAAGAACCCGGTATTCCTCAGGTTCGTGCTGTCCTGCCGGCCGAGTTCCATGCCCGCGAGCAGCCGGTGCTCGATCGCGCCGGTACGCAGGCCGAAGGTAAGGTCGGTCTGGTTGAAGGTGTTGGTGCGCTGGTTGGCGTTGTTGTAGGCCGAGAGCGTCATCGTGCCGCCGGTGCTGACCGCCGAACCCGGATAGACGTTCTGGTAGAACTTGTCGTAGTGCGTCGTGCGGGTGGTGTTCTTCAACTGCACGCCGCCGCCGAAGTCGTGCGTCACCACGGCGTAGGCGCCGTCCACGTTCGAGCGCGCCGTGCTCTGTTGCGCGTTGCCGAAGAAGCGGCCCGGCTCCGCGTTGAAGGGCGCGCCGTTCTGCGACGGAAAGCCGCGATCCGCGGTGCGCTCGTCGCGCAGGTGCTCGACGCCGGCCAGCAGTGTCGTGCGCGGCGCCACCTTGACGAGCAGCGTCGGATTCAGGGCATAGCGGTGGAGCCCCGCGCCCTGCCGGAAGCTGTTGCCGTCCTCCAGCATGCCGTTCAGGCGGAATGCGGCCGAGTCGCCGAACGCGTTGCCGATGTCGAACGTGGCGCGCACTTGCTGCTGGCTGCCCACGGTGAGCGAGGCGTCCAGGATGCGCTCGAAAGCCGGAACCTTGGCCACGCGATTCACCACGCCGCCCGCGCCGCCGCGGCCGAAGATCATGCCGCCCGGCCCCTTCAGCACCTCGACGCGCTCGAGGTTGTAGAGGTCGCGGAACACCTGCGCGTCGTCGCGCACGCCATCGACGAAGAAGTCCGCAGTGGTGCTGGTGCCGCGCAGCACGACCTGGTCGCGGTTGCCCTCCCCCTGGTGCATGAGCGCGCCGGGCACGTAGCGGAACACGTCTCCCATGCCCTGCATCGCCTGGTCCTTCATCAGGTCGGCGGGCACCACGGTGATGGATGCCGGCACGTCCTTCAGCGGCGTGTCGGTCTTGGTGAACGTCGACGAGCGCGTCGCGCGATAACCGTCCACCGGGCCGGTGGCGGTCTCGCCGGTCGCGCGAACCTCGACTTCGCGCAACGTGCGCTCCGGCGGTGTCTGCGCGAACGCACCGGCGGAAACCGCCGCGACGATGGCCGCCGCAAGCGGCCGCTTCGTGAATGGATGCATGAACCCTCCCGATCAGCGGTTGCGATGCCGGCGCAAGGCGCCGGTGCAGGTCGCGGGCTGGCTACCGGGAGGGTGGCTGGCGGAACTGCGATGGTTTGATGATAACCATTCTCATTTGTAAGCGCAAGCTAGACTTCGACTTCCACCTTGAGGAGGGGGACCCGATGCATACCGTCATCCGAATCGTCGCGCTCGCGCTCGCGGTCGCCGCCGGCACGGCCCACGCGCAGGCGTGGCCGTCGAAGCCGATCCGCTACATCGTGCCGTTCGCCGCCGGCGGCACCACCGACATCCTCGGCCGCATGGTCGCGGCCGGGCTGTCGAACGCGCTCGGCCAGCCCGTGGTGGTCGAGAACAAGCCCGGGCAGGCCGGCTCGATCGGCGTCGCCGAACTCGCGCGCTCTGCGCCCGACGGCTACACCGTGGGCGGCGGCACGATCAGCTCGCACGCGATCAATGCTTCGCTGTACTCGAAGCTGCCCTACGACCCGCTGAAGGACTTCGCGCCGGTCACCATGCTCGCGACGCTGCCGAACATGCTGATCGTGCACCCGAGCCTGAACGTGTCGAACGTGCAGGAACTGGTGGCGCTGCTGAAGGCGAACCCGGGGAAGTACAGCTTCGGCTCGGCGGGCAACGGCACCTCGCAGCACATCTCGGGCGAGATGTTCAAGATCGCCACCGGCACGCAGATGCAGCACATCCCGTACAAGGGCAGCGGGCCGATGATCCCCGACCTGCTCGCGGGCACGATCCAGCTCTCGTTCGAGAACATCACCACCGCGTACCCGCCGGTGAAGGGCGGCAAGCTGAAGGCGCTCGCCGTCACCTCGGGCAAGCGCTCCTTCATGGCCACGGACGTGCCGACGATGCAGGAGGCGGGGCTCGCCGGCTACGAGATCAGCTCATGGCAGGCGATGTTCGCGCCCGCCGGCACGCCGAGGGAGATCGTCGCGCGCCTGCACCAGGAGACCGCGAAGGTGCTGCGCTCGCCCGAGAACGCGAAGAAGCTCGCCGACCTGGGCCTCGAGCCGGGTGGCATGCCGCCCGAGGAGCTCGCGGCGCTGGTCCGTGCCGACATCCCGCGCCTGGGCGCGGTGGTGAAGGCCTCGGGCGCGAAGGTCGACTAGGCCCTCATTCGAGGCGGATGCCCGCCTTCTTCGCCACGCCGTCCCACTTGCGGATCTCGTCGGCGAGGAAGGCGGCGAACTCCGCCGGGCCCTGCGCCAGCACGGTGGCGCCGAGTCCGGCCATCTTCTCCTGCACGTCCGGCAGCCTGAGGATGCGCGCGAACTCGGCGTGCAGCTTCGCGACCACCGGCGCCGGCGTGCCGCCGGGCGCCATCACGCCGCCCCACGACGAGGATTCGTAGCCGGGCACACCCGCCTCCTGCATCGTCGGCACGTCGGGCAGCGCGGCGACGCGCGCCTTCGTGCCCACGGCGAGCGCGCGCAGCTTGCCCGAGCGGATCTGCGGCAGCGCCGCGACCACCGTCGGCAGCGTCGCCGCGAGCTGGCCCGACAGCACGTCGGTCATCGCGGGCGCGTCGCCCTTGTACGGCACCGCCGAAAGCTTCACGCCCGCGATCGACGCCATCAGTTCCACTCCAAGATGGTTCGCCGAGCCATTGCCGCCGGTGCCGTAGGCGAGCTTGCCGGGCTCGGCGCGCGCGCGATCGAGGAAGTCCTTCAGCGTGCGGAAGTCCGAGGCGGCGGACACGACCAGCACCTGCGGCACCATCGTCGTCAGCGTCACCGCCGAGAAATCCTTCAGCGGGTCGTAGGGCAGCTTCGGATACACGGCCGGGTTGATCGCGTTCGGGCCGAGGTTCGCCATCAGCAGCACGTGCCCGTCGGCCGGCTGCTTCGCGACGTGCTCCAGCGCGAGGATGCCGTTCGCGCCAGGGCGGTTGTCCACGACCACCTGCTGGTTCCACGCCTCGGCGAGCTTCTGGCCGAGCACGCGCGCGGTGACATCCGACGCCCCGCCGGGCGGATACGGCACGACGATGCGCAGCGCCTTCGTCGGGAAGTCCTGCGCGAAAGCGGTGCACGCCGCGAGCGCGAAGATCGCGCCGAGCGCGCGTGCGGCGTGAAGCGTGCGAAATGCGAGCATGAGTGCCCCTCCTTGCCCCATCATACAAGGGGGCATCCATGCAGGGCACCTTCGATTTCATCGTCATCGGCGCGGGCACCGCAGGCTGCGTCCTCGCCGCGCGTCTTTCCGAATCCGGCCGCCATCGCGTGCTGCTGCTCGAAGCCGGCGGCGAGGCGCGCAGCCCCTGGATCCCCATCCCGATCGGCTACGCGAAGCTGCTTGGCGACGCGCGCGTCAACTGGCTCTACCGCACCGAGCCCGAGCCACATCTCGGCGGTCGCGTACTGGAGCAACCCTGCGGCAAGGTGATCGGCGGCACCGGCTCGATCAACGGCATGCTGCACGTGGTCGGCCAGCCCGCGGACTACGATTGCTGGGCCGCGAGCGGGCTCGACGGCTGGTCCTGGGCCGACGTGCAGCCGTGGTTCGCGCGGATCGCGCTGGCGCAGTCGCCACCACCGCAGCGCCACGTGCTCGCCGATGCCTTCGTCGCCGCAGCCGTCGAGGCGGGGCACCCCGAGAATCGCGCGCATTTCAACGGCGCGACGAAGGAAGGCGCGGGCTACTACGCGCTCAACACGCTCGGCGGCACGCGCCACGGCGCGGCGCGTGCCTATCTCGAACCGGCACGCAAACGACCGAACCTCGCGGTGCAGTGCCATGCGCTCGTGGACCGAATCCTCGTCGAGGACGGCGTCGCGCGCGGGGTCGCGTATCGCGTCGACGGCGAGCGCCGCGAGGCGCGCGCCACGCGCGAGATCGTGCTCTGCGCGGGTGCCTTCAATTCGCCGATGGTGCTGCAGCGCTCCGGCATCGGCCCGGCCGACCTGCTGCGCGAGCACGGGATTGCCGTGGTCCACGACGCGCCCGCGGTTGGCGCCAACCTGCAAAACCACTTCCGCGCCAGCATCGTGGTGCGCTGCGCTCGGCCAGTGACGCACAACGACGACATGGCGAGCCTGCCGCGGCGTGTCGGCATGGCGCTGCGCTACGCGCTGTTCCGCGACGGGCCGATGGCTGCGGGCACCTACGCCGGCGGATTCTTCCGCACGCCAGGCGCCGTACGCCCAGACATGCAGGTCACGTTCTGGACCTACAGCGTCGCCCGTCGCGACGCAGGCGGCGTCGTGCTGCACGATTTCCCCGGTTTCACCGCCAACGCAGTGATCCTGCAGCCGACCAGCCTCGGCTCGGTGCAGATCCGCGACGCTGCGCCCGACACGGCACCCGCGATCCGCTACCACCACCTGCAGACCGATGCAGACGCGAGATCGATGGTGGCCGCGATGCGCACGCTGCGCGACATCCTCGGCCGCCCCGCGCTCGCGCCGTTCCACGCCGGCGAACTCGCGCCGGGACCGGACTGCGCGAGCGACGACGCGATCCTCGACTATGCGCGCCGCACCGGCGCGTCGGTGTACCACCCGGTCGGCACCTGCGCGATGGGCGCGGTCACCGACGCGCGCCTGCGCGTGCGCGGCTTCCGCGGCCTGCGCGTAGTCGATGCCTCCGTGATGCCGCGCATCCCGTCGGGCAACACCAACGCGCCGACGGCGATGATCGCGGAGCGCGGCGCGGCGTGGATGCTCGCCGACACCGCCTGACGCGGCTCAGCCCTTCCCGGCCGCCGCCTTCGTCTTCTCGAGCACCGTCATCGCGGTGCTGACGAGGCCCGAGATATCCGCCGCGTTCGCCGGCACGATCAGCGTGTTGCTGGCCTTGGCGAGGTTGCCGAAGGCCTCGATGTACTGCGTCGCGACCTTCAGGTTGGCGGCATCCATGCCGCCCTTCTCGCCGATCGCCTCGGCGACCGCGCGCACCGCGGCGGCGTTCGCCTCGGCGATCACGCGGATCGCAGTGGCATCGCCCTGCGCCTTGTTGATCGCGGCCTGCTTCTCGCCCTCGGACTGCAGGATCGCCGACTGGCGCTCGCCGTCCGCGAGGTTGATCTGCTCCTGGCGCTGGCCTTCCGACTTGGCGATCAGCGCGCGCTTCTCGCGCTCGGCGGTGATCTGCTGCTGCATCGCGCGCAGGATCGATTCCGGCGGCGTGATGCTCTTCACCTCGTACCGCAGCACCTTGATCCCCCAGTTGCGCCCGGCCTCGTCGAGCACGCTCACCACCTGGCGGTTGATCTCCTCGCGCGACTCGAAGCTCTTGTCGAGCTCCATCTTGCCGATCTCGCTGCGCAGGGTCGTCTGCGCGAGCTGCGTGATCGCCGAGACATAGTTCGCCGAGCCGTACGAGGCGAGCCGCGGGTCGGTGACCTGATAGTAGAGGATGCCGTCCACCGCGAGCTGCGTGTTGTCCTTGGTGATGCAGACCTGCTCGGGCACGTCGAGCGGCACTTCCTTCAACGAGTGCTGGTACGCGACGCGATCGAGGAACGGGATGATCAGGTTGAGGCCCGGCTCGAGCGTGGCGTGGAACTTGCCGAGGCGCTCGACCACGGAGGCATGCTGCTGCGGCACGATGCGCACGCCCTCGATCACGAACGCGACGATCACCGCGATGAAGAAGATCCAGATCGCGAAGCTCGAAAGGCCGGGAACGAACGCGGCCGCGATCGAGACGACCGCGGCGATGATCAGCTTGCCGAACATGGGGATTCCTTTCACGAGGGTCTCCGCGTGGTCACGGAGAGGGTGCTGCCCTGCAGGTTGTTCACGTACAGCATCGCGCCGGCCGCGAGCGGCTCGGCGCCGTCGATCCTTGCGTCCCAAGAGGTTCCACGGTAGCGCACGCGCGCGAGGCGCGCGGATTCGTCGACCCAGGATTCGAAGCTCGCCGGCTGCCCGGCATCCACGCTCGGCATCTGGTTGCCCTGGTTGCGGTGGCGCCAGACGTGCACGCCGTAGCACCCGGCCGCCGAGACCAGCCCGGCGATGATGCATTGCAGGGGGAAGCCCGCGCCCAGCCAGGCCGCGAGCGCCGCGCCGAAGCCGGCGACGCCGAGCATCAGCAGGTAGAAGGTGCCGGTGAGGAGCTCGACGATCACGAGCCCGAGGCCGAGCAAGGCCCAGATCAGGTACGCATCCATGGTGGCTAATTTCGCACCTTGTCCGCTGGCGCGCAACCGCCATCGCTAGAATCGCGCCCGATGCCGCCTACCCTCGCCGAAGACCTTGTCGACGTACACGAGCACCCGCGCGAAGTGCCGCTCTTCAGCGAGCGCCATCCTGGGCTCACGCCTGCCGCAGGCTACGAGGGCGCGCGCGCGCTGCACCGCCACCGCCTCGCGCAAGGGTGGAGGCCCGTGGGCCGCAAGATCGGCTTCACCAACCGCACGATCTGGCCGCGCTACGGCGTGTACGAGCCGATGTGGGGCACCGTGTACGACCGCACGTGCATCATGGCGGCGAACGACGCCGCCCTCGTGCCGCTCGCGGGCCTGGTCAATCCGCGCATCGAGCCGGAGATCTGCGTCCGCCTCAAGGCGCCGCTGCCGCGCTCGCGCGATCCCGAAGCATTGCTTTCCGCGATCGACTGGATCGCGCATTCGATCGAGATCGTGCAGTGCCACCACGCCGGCTGGAAGCTGACGATCGCGGACTGCACCGCCGACAACGGCCTGCACGGTCGGCTCGTGGTCGGCTCGCCCGCGCCGGTGGCGTCGATCCCCGGCCTCGCGGCGCTGCTGCCCAAGGCCGAGGTGAAGCTCTCGCGCGGCGACACGCTCGTCGACACGGGCCTCGGCGCGAACGTGCTCGACAGCCCGCTCAATGCGCTCGCGTTCCTCGTCGACATCCTGGCCGCGCAGCCCGACGCGCCGCCGCTCGCCGCCGGCGAGATCATCAGCACCGGCACCCTCTCCGACGCGCATCCCGTGCAGCCGGGGGAGACCTGGTCCACCACCTTCGCCGGCCTGCCGATCCGCGGCCTGAAAGTGACGTTCGCATGATCCGCCCGCTCGAAGGCATCACCGTCGTCGCGCTCGAGCAGGTCATCGCCGGGCCGTTCTGCACGCGCCAGCTCGCCGAGCTCGGCGCGCGCGTGATCAAGATCGAGCGCCCCGCCGTCGGCGACGCGGCGCGCTCGTACGACCGCGCGGTCAAGGGACTGTCGTCGCACTTCGTCTGGGTGAACCGCTCGAAGGAATCGGTGTCGCTCGACGTCAAGCACCCGGAGGCGAAGGCGATCCTCGCCAAGCTGGTGGCGAAGGCCGACGTGTTCGTGCAGAACCTCGCGCCCGGCGCGGTCGAGCGCCTAGGTCTCGGCGCGGAGGAACTGCGCGCGAAGCACCCGTCGCTGATCTGGTGCGGCATCTCCGGCTACGGCCCGGCTGGCCCGTACGCGGAGAAGAAGGCCTACGACCTGCTCGTACAGTGCGAGACGGGGCTGCTCTCGGTCACCGGCACGAAGGATGCGCCGTCCAAGGCGGGCATCCCGGTCGCCGACATCGCCTCGGGCCTTTACGCGATGTCGTCGATCATGGCCGCGCTGATGCGCCGCGCGCGCACCGGCGAGGGCGCGACCATCGACGTCACCATGTTCGAGTCGCTCGGCGAGTGGATGGGCTTCCCGGCCTATTTCGCGCACTACGGCGGCGAGGCGCCGCCGCGCATGGGCGCCTTCCACGCCACCATCGCGCCGTACGGCCCGTTCCGCACCGGCAGCGGCGAGACCGTGTTCCTCGGCGTGCAGAACGACCGCGAGTTCGCGCGCCTCTGCGACATCGTGCTCGGCAACGCTGCGCTGGCGAAGGACGAGCGCTACGCCACCGGCCCCGCGCGCGACGCCAACCGCGAATCGCTGAAGGCCGAGATCGAGCGCGCGTTCTCCACGCTCGACGCGGCGCAGGCGATCGAGCGCCTGGAGCGCGCCGAGATCGCCAACGCGCGCATGAACGACATGCCCGGTTTCTGGTCGCACCCGCAGACGCAGGCGCGCGACCGCTGGCGCACCGTGCAGACCTCGGCCGGCCCGATCGACGCCATGAAGCCGCCGTTCAACCTCTCGGGATTCGAGCCGCGCATGGACCCTGTGCCCGCGCTCGGCGAGCACACGCGCGCGATCCTCGGCGAACTGGGCTACGACGCGGCGACGATCGACCGGCTCGCGGCGGACAAGGCGCTGTAGCAGCCCGAGCGCGCGTCAGTCCGCCGCCTTCCTCGTCGCCTCGCGCGCCCGCTCGGCAGGATCGTAGAGTCTTCCGCTGGCAGGATCGCGTGCAAGGCAGCGGCAGCCGGTGTCGGGCGCGGCGCGCGAACGAACCAGCATCGAGCCGGCGGCGCCCTTCGCGGCGCAGGCGCGCGCACAGGTTTCGTCCTCGGCGTTGCGCTGCCATGCCGCCCACCCGAGCAAGGCCGCACCGACGGGCACGACCACGAACAGGATCAGCTTCGTGTGCGCCGCCGCACGGTCGCTCCATCGTCCGGCGCTCACCGGCGCAGCGCCATCGGCTAGGAAA
The DNA here is from genome assembly GCA_964617355.1 of uncultured Enterobacteriaceae bacterium. Taxonomy (GTDB): domain Bacteria; phylum Pseudomonadota; class Gammaproteobacteria; order Burkholderiales; family SG8-39; genus CAZTDU01. The sequence goes on along the minus strand of CAZTXP010000013.1, from coordinate 34,126 downwards.
CGCGCACCACGGCGCGCCCGCGCTCGCCGGACTCGATCAGCCGCGCGCAATGCGCGGGCAGTTCGTCGAACGGGATCGTCTTGCAGATGCGATCGGCGTGCCGCGGGCGCAGGTCTCCGCCGCGCGCCATGCGCGCCCACGCGCGGCCGCGCTGCGGCACGGTGTGGTTCGCGTTCACGCCGGCGAGCACCACCTGCCGCAGGATGAAGGGGTAGATCGACGTGGTGAACGATTCGCCCGCGGCATTGCCGTAGGGGCAGACCACGCCCTTCTGTTTCATGGTGCGCAGCGCCTGGTCGAGCGGCTTACCGCCCACCGCGTCGATCACGCCGGCCCAGCGCTGGTCTTCCAGTGGTCGGTCGCCGGGCGCGATGTCGTCGCGGCCGATCACCTCGGCGGCGCCAATCTCGCGCAGGTAATCGGCAGCGTCCTTCTTGCCGGTCGACGCGACGACCGAATAGCCGAGTCCCGCGAGCATGTCGATCGCGAACGAAGAGCAGCCGCCGGTCGCGCCGGTGACCAGGATCGGGCCCTTGTCCGGCGTCACGCCGTGGTGCTGCATCGCCTCGACCGCCACCGCGGCGGTGTAGGCAGCGATGCCCATGCCGACCACGTCGTACTCGTCGAAGCCCTCGGGGATCCTGGCCACCCACTCGGCCGGGGCGCGCACCACCTCGGAGTAGCCGCCGTCGTGGCCCATGCCGAACACGCGACCGCCGCCGACGGTGACCTTGTCGCCTTCGCGGAAGGCCGGCACCGACGACGAAATCACCGTGCCCGACATCTCGATGCCCGGGATGCACGGGTAGCGCGTGATCACGCTGCCCACGCCCTGCACCGCGCGCGCATCCTTGTAGTTGATCGCCGCGTAGCGCGTGCGGATCACGACCTCGCCGGCGTCGAGCCGGTCGAGCGACTCCTCGATCCAGCGCGAGGCGCGCTTGCCGTCCTCGCGATACGTCCTCAGCGCGCGGAACTTCATCCCGGTTCTCCCCGTTGCATCACGACCTTGCCGGCGACGAGCGCGTCGATCTCGGCCTGCGGCAGCCCGAAGGCCGCGAGGATCTCGCGGCTGTGCTCGCCGACCACCGGCGGCCCGCGCCGCACGCGCGCCTGCGCGTCGCGGTCGCCGGCCGGGAAGCCGAGCTGCCGCAGCTTGCCGGCGATCGCGTTCTCCGTCTCGACGATGACGCCGTTGTGCGTGAGCTGCGGCGAGCGCATCAGCTCGTCATACTCGACGATCGGCCCGCAAATGATGTCCGCGGCCTCCATCAGCGCCTGCCACTCGGCGGTGGTCTTGGACGCGAGGCGCCGCGAGAGTTCCGCCATCAGGCGGTGCCGGTTCGCGACGCGCTGCGGATTGAGCGCGAAGTCCGAGTCGTCGGCAAGCGCCGGGTCGCCGAGCACGCGGCACAGCGCCTTCCAGCGGTCCTCGTGGTACGCGGCGATCATGATCCAGCCGTCCTTCGTCGGGTATGCCTCGTTCGGCGCCGAGTACGGCGCCGCGGTGCCGGTGCGCGCCGGCTTCTCGCCGGAGGAGAGGTACGACGCGATCGCCGACAGCTGGAGCATCAGCGCACCGTTGTAGAGCGAGAGGTCGAGGTGCTGGCCGCGCCCTTCGGCATCGCGCACGCGCAGCGCCGCGAGCACCGACGTCGACGCGAGGAAGCCGGTCACCATGTCCGCCGCCGGCACCAGCACCTTCATCGGCGGCGAGCCCTCGGCGCCGATGTTCGACATCAGGCCCGACACCGCCTGCACGATGCCGTCGACGCCCGGCTTGTCGCGCCACGGGCCGGTCTGGCCGTAGGCCGAGATCGACGCCATCACGAGCCTTCGATTCACTGCCGACAGCGCCGCCCAGCCGAGGCCGAGGCGATCCAGCACGCCGGGGCGGAAGCTCTCCAGCACGACGTCGGACGCAGCCACCATGCGCTTCACGAGCGCGGGGCCTTCGGGCTTCTTCAGGTCGACGACGATCGAGCGCTTGTTGCGGTTGAAGCTCATCGACACCACCGACTCGCCCTCTTGCCACGGCGGGCCGAGCTTGCGGCCGAGGTCGCCCGACGGCGGCTCGAGCTTGAACACCTCCGCCCCGAGGTCGCCCAGCAGCATGCCGCACACCGGCCCGGCGCCAACGTGCGAGAGGTCGAGGACGCGGACGCCCTCCAGTGCGGCGTTGACGCTCACGTCAGTCCAGCTTCAGGCCGATCTCGCGGATCGACTTCTGCCAGCGCGCGAGGTCGCGCTTCATCAGCTCGCTCATCTGCTCCGGGTTCAGGTAGCTCACCTCGAAGCCCTGCCCGGCGAGGCGTTCGCGCATCGCCGGCTCGGCGAGCACCTTCGCGAAGTCGCCCGAAAGGCGCGCCACGGCGTCGCGCGGCGTGCCCGCGGGTGCGAGGATCGAATACCACAGCGGCACCTCGAAGCCCGGCAGCGCGGCCTCGGCGATGGTCGGCACGTCGGGCATCGCCTGCGAGCGCTTGGCGGTGGTGACGCCGAGCGCGCGCATCTTGCCGGCCTTCACGTGCGGCTCCATCGAGGCCATGGTGCCGATCGCCGCCTGCACCTGCCCGCCGATCAGGTCTGCGATCGCGGGGCCTGTGCCCTTGTACGGCACGTGCGTCACCTTGATTCCGGCCGCGTGGTTGAACACCTCGAAGGCGATGTGCTGCGGCGTGCCGTTGCCCGGCGTGCTGTGGTTGAGCTTGCCGGGCTGGGCCTTCGCCAGCGCGATGAACTCGCGCACGTCCTTCGCCGGCACTGCGGGGTTGACCGCAAGCAGCATCGGCACCGAGGCGACGAGCGCCACCGGCGCGAAGTCCTTCTCGATGTCGAACGGCAGCTTCGACTGCAGCCACGGGTTGATCGTCACCTGGTTCGACGCGATCACGATGGTGTGGCCATCGGGCGCGGCCTTCGCCGCGAGGTCCGTGCCGATGTTGCCGCCGGCGCCGGCGCGGTTGTCCACCACGACCGACTGCCCGAGCAGCTCGCCCAGCCTCGGCGAGAGCGCGCGCGCGAGGATGTCGTTGCCGCCGCCGGGCGGGAACGGGACGATGAAGCGGACGGGCTTGTCCGGGAACTTCTGCGCGTGCGCCGGCGACAGGGGCAGTACCAGGGCGGCCGCGAGGGCCATGACGATCTTTTTCATCGGGCTCGAATGTCGAATCGCAATCCGCGATGCTGCATGCACTGTTGATTCGCGGCAAGCGACGGCGCGAATCAGTCGTGGAGCCGGCCCGGGCCGCGGGGTAACATCGGACAAACGGATTCACGGCATTCGCCCCCCCTTCGCTGCATGATTCGCCCGGGCCGCAAGCACGCCCTCGTCCTCCTGCTCGCAATCGTCGCCGGCGCCGGCGTGGCGGCGGCCGCGGCTCGCATGGACGCGACACGCCGCGCCGACCTCGTCTACTACGACCTCTGGCACCGCGTCGCGGGCGAGCGATTCCGCCCGGCACGCGTCGCGCTGGTGGTCGTCGACGAACCGACCCTCGCCGAGCAGCGCGACACGCCGCTCGTGTTCTGGACGCCGCTCTTCGCGCGCGCCGCGGCGCGCCTGCGCGAGGTCGGCGCGAGCGCGATCGGCTTCGACTTCATCTTCTCGGCGAGCGCCGAGAGCTGGTTGTCGTCGCTGCCCCTCGCCGACAAGTCGGTGGCCGAGCAATACGGGCTGCCCTTCCGGCAGGAGATCGCGCACGGCGCGACGCTCCTCGCCGCCAGCCGCCTCGGCCTGCAGGACGGCGCGGACGAGTTCCTGCTGCCGGCCCCGGAATACCTGCTGGCCATTCCCGGCCTCGACATCGCCTCGCACGTGGCGCTGGCGGACCTCGTCACCGACGACGATGGCGGCACTCGACGCTTCGAGGTCGCGCCGAAGCTCGCGCTGCCGAAGGACGTGAAGGCCTCCGAGGCGCCGCGCCTCTCGCTCGCGGCGCTGCTCGCGAAGCGCGCTGGCGCGAAGGACCTGCCCGAGGACGATGTACGCCGCCTGATCACCTACGCCGGCCCGCCCGGGACGGTGCCCTCGGTCTCCCTGCGCGCACTGCTCGCGGACGACGCGCTCTCCAGGCCCGAGGTGCGCGCGCTGCGCGGCAAGGCGGTGCTCGTCGGCGCGAACTACCCGGGCATGAACGACGTGCACTTCACGCCGTACGCGAGCGGCCTGCTCGGCCGCAGCGGCAGCTTCATGGCCGGCGCGGAGATCCAGGCCAATATCGCCGAGAGCCTGCTGTCGGGCCGGCACACCGAGCCGGTTTCGGAATGGATGTCGACGGCGATCGCCGCGGCGATTGCCGCCGGTGCCGCGCTGGCGTTCGCGGTGCTGTCGCCGTGGGCCGGCTTCGGTGCACTCGTGCTTGCCGGGGCGCTGGCCGCGCTGGCGGGCTACGCGCTCTTCGCCTCGTTCCTCGTCCTGCCGGTGGCCTCGATCCAGCTCGGCCTCGCGGCCTCGTACCTCGTCAGCTACGGAGCGCGCCTCACGCGCGAGGAGCGCGAGCGCGCGCGCATCGGCCAGATGTTCGGCCGCTATGTCTCCCCGCAGGTGGTGGCGCACCTCGTGGCCTCGCCATCGCTGCCCGAGCTCGGCGGGCGGTCGCAGGCAGTGACGGTGCTGTTCTCGGACATCCGCGGCTTCACCACGCTGTCCGAGAAGCTCTCGGCGCCCGAGGTGGTCGAGATGCTCAACACGTACTTCGAGCGCGCCTGCGCGGCGATGCTCGCCGAGGGCGGCTCGATCGACAAGTTCATCGGCGACGCGATCATGGTCGAGTTCGGCGCGCCGCTCGCGCAGCCGGACCACGCGCGCCGCGCGATCCGCGCCGCGCTCGCGCTGCGCCGCACGGCGCTCGAGTTCCGGCCGTGGATGGCGGCGCGCTTCCCGGGCCGCGGCCTGCACGAATTCGACGTCGGCATCGGCCTGCACAGCGGCGAGGCCGTAGTGGGCAACGTCGGCTCGAGCCTGCGCATGGAATACACCGCGATCGGCGACACCGTGAACCTCGCCTCGCGCCTCGAGGGCGCGACCAAGGAGGTCGGCTGCGCCATCCTCGCCAGCGAATCCACCGTGACGGCCGCCGGCCCCGGCGTGCGCACGGGCAAGACCGACCGCATCCGCGTGAAGGGCCGCGAGCAGCCGGTCGTGGTCCACGAAATCCTCGACATCGAAACCCAGGAGAGTCCCGCATGAAGCACTGGATCGCATTGGTACTTGCGCTCGTCGCGCTGCCCGCCTTCGCGCAGCAGGGCGCGATCATCACCGCGCTGCAGGGGCGCGTCACCGTCGAGCAGGGCACGCCCGCGCCGACGCCCGCCGCCGCGTTCTCGAGGCTGAAGGCCGGCGACAAGCTGCAGCTCGCGGCCGACGCCGTGCTGCAGGTGGTCTACTTCGGCAACGGCCGCCAGGAAAGCTGGCGCGGCGCCGCGCGCTTCGAGATCGGCGAGACCGAGTCGAAGCCCGCGGGCACCGCCACCCCGGCCGAGGTGAAGCAGCTGCCGCAGATGCTCGTGCGGCAGCTCGTGAAGACGCCCACCGCGGACGCCTCGGGCCGCATTGGCGCGGTGCGCATGCGCTCGATCGCGCCGCCGGACGCTGCGCAGAAGCTCGAGGAGAACTACAAGGGCCTGCGCGCGCAGCTCCCGGCCGCCGACCGCACGCCGGAGCTGTACCTGCTCGCGGGCCTGTTCGAACTGAAGGAATACGACCGCGTCGAGGCGCAACTCAAGCGCTGGTCCGACGAGGGCGCGAGCGACGCCGACTTCGTCGCGATGCGCGAGCACTACTCCGCCGCCGTGCGCGACGCGCGCGCGAAATGAACCTTCCCCCATCCCCGTACCCGGAGAAACACGCCATGCATCGTTCCGCCCGCCCCCGCATCCTCGCCCTCGCCGCGCTCGCCCTCGCGTCCGGCGCCGCGCAGGCGCAGCTCTCGCAATCGCAGTCGTCGTGCGTGCACGAGTACGCCGACTGCCTCGCGATGACCTCGCGCGGCCTGTCCGACCTGCGCCAGCGCGGCACGATCGTCGCGCCGCTCGTCGCGATCGGCGAGTCGCTCGCGCAGGGACGTCGCTCGGCCGGCGCGCAGCCGCGCCTCGCGGGCCTCGGCGGCGGCGCCCCGGCGCTCGCCGCGACAGGCGGCGAGACCGGCCTCGCCGGCGCCGCGCGCGGCGCGCGCTGGAACACCTGGGCCTCGATCGGCCAGACCCAGCTCGACTACGAGTGGCAGCCCCTGCGCTCGGGCGGCGACGTCAACAACGCCGTGCTCGGCCTCGACTACCGCTGGAGCGACAAGGCCACCGTCGGCGTGAGCCTCGCGTTCGACGAGACCAAGATCGCCACCACGTTCAACAGCGGCCGCCTCACCGGCGACGGCGTGAACGTCACGCCATACCTCGGCTACCAGTTCGACCCGAACTGGAGCCTCGACGCCGCGCTCGGCATGGGGCGCGCCAAGTCGCAGTCGGTCGACAACAGCTTCGGCTCGATCACCGGCAACAGCACCTCGAACCGCGCGTTCGGCAGCGCCAGCCTCAACTACAGCCGCTGGGTCGGCAACTGGGAGTTCTCCGGCAAGGCGATGCTGGTGCAGACCGAGGAGCGCACCAGCCAGTACACGCTCTCGAACGGGCAGGTGGTGCAGGGCTCGGCGCAGCGGCTCTCGCAGGCACGGCTCGGCGCGCAGGTCGGTTACGTCGCGGCCGAGGGCCTGAATCCGTTCGTCGGCCTCGCCTACGTGAACGACCTGCATCGGCCGACGCAGACCAATCCGCTCGGCTTCCGCACCAACCCGGCGAACGACCGCGACGGCTGGGTGCTCTCCGGCGGCCTCAACTTCATCGGCAAGGGCGCCCTGTCCGGCGGCGTGCTGCTCACCGCGGAAGACCGACGCGAGCAGAAGCAGGCCTCGATCATGGCGAACATCGCGGTCCGCTTCTAGGCGCCACCGTGCGCATCGTCGCGCTCCTCGCCGCCGCGCTCGCCTCGGGCTGCGCGACCCTCGGCACGCCGCCCGAGCGCGCCGAGGCGCTGGCGCGCGACGCCGGCCTGCAGCGAGTGGTGCTGCCCGCCGGCGCGTTCCGCCTGCTGGCGTATCGCCGCGAGGCGCGAGGCGACCTGCTCACGGTGTACCTCGAGGGCGACGGTGCGCCGTGGCCGGCCCCGGATCGACCGCCGGCCGACCCGACGCCGCCCGACCCGCTCGCGCTGCGCCTCGCCGCGGCGGACCGGGCCGCGACGGTGGCATGGATCGCGCGGCCCTGCCAATACGCCACGCTGACCTCGCAACCGGATTGCGACAGCCGCTACTGGCGCGGCGCGCGCTACGGCGAGGAGGTCGTCGTGGCGCTCGACCATGCGATCTCCGCGCTGGCGCGCGCCGCAGGAGCGGCTCGCGTCGTTCTCGTCGGCCATTCGGGCGGCGGCGCAGCGGCCGCGCTGGTCGCGGCGCGCCGCACGGACGTCGCTGCGCTGGTCACCGTCGGCGGGGTACTCGACGCCGCGCGCTGGACCGCGCTGCATCGCGTATCGCCGCTCGCGGCCTCGCTCGACCCGATCGATGCCGCGGCGCGCACCACGGGCATCCCGCAGCGCCACTACGTCGGCACGCGCGACGCCATCACGCCGCCGCTGCTCGCCGAATCCTTCGCCGCTCGCGCCGGGGCACCTTCGTCGGCGATCCGCGTCGAGGGCCGCGACCACGATTGCTGCTGGACCGACGATTGGCCCGCGCGCCTCGCCGGGCTGCGCTGACCCCATGACGACCCTTCGCCCCCTGGCGTTCCTCGCCGCCACGATCCTCGCCGCGACGCCGGCCGCCGCGCAGCGCCCGCCGAGCCTGCCGATGATCAGCCCGGCCTCGCAACTGATGCAGTTGCAGGCGATCGCGCAGCGCCGCCACCAGGCGCGCACCCAGCTCTACCGCGACGCGCTCGAGGAACTGAAGCGCAATCCTCGCGCGGCGGACTACGCGGAATGCGCCGCGGGCGCGGACGCCTGCGTGCCGCCGGCGCGCGAACCCGCGCCGCTGCCGGCGGATCTCGCGCCCGCGACGCGCACTCGCCACGCCGTGCTGATCGGCAACAACGGCTACCAGGATCCGATCCCCGCGCTCGAGACGCCGATCGCCGACGTTAAGCGCATCGGCGGCCTGCTGCAATCGCGCTACGGCTACCAGGTGACGGTGATCGAGAACGCGTCGAAGGCCGCGATGGCGCGCGCGCTGAACTCGCTCGCCGCGAAGGTCGGTCCCGAGGACAGCGTGCTGGTGTTCTACGCCGGCCACGGCTACCTGCACGACGACACGAACATGGGCTACTGGCTGCCGGTGGACGCGTCGCCGAAGTCGCCGGCGAACTGGATCTCGAATGCCGACATCTCGAGGTTCCTCGCGGCCATCCCGGCGCGGCAGGTGATCCTCGTCTCCGACAGCTGCTTCTCGGGCACGCTGACCCGCGAGCTGCAAGTGTCGCTCGCCGAGCGCGTCGATCCGGCCGAGGTGCTGCGCCGGCGTTCGGTGCTGGTGTTCACGTCGGGCGGCGAGGAGCCGGTGTCCGACGAAGGCAAGGACGGCCACTCGCTCTTTGCGTGGCACCTGATCCGCACGCTGGACGGCGTTCAGGGCCTCGCGCCTGGCGCGCGCGTGTTCTCGACCGTGCGGGATGCGGTGCGCCGCGACTTCCCGCAGACGCCGCAATACGGCGCCGCGGTGTCCGCCGGTCACGCGACCGGCGGCGAGTACCTCTTCGAGGCCCGCGGCGCGCCCTGAGCCGGGCTCAGAGCTTGACGAAGTTGCCGTCGTTGTCGGTGAACTTGCCCATGATGATCATGATCAGGTCGAAGAGCGCCCAGAACCCGCAGCCGCCCAGCGTGAGCAGTTGCGCGACGCCCGAGCCGGTCTTGCCGACGTAGAAGCGGTGCACCCCGAAGCCGCCCAGGAACAGGCACAGCAGCAGTACCGTCACGCCGTTCTTTTCGCTCTTGTCACCCGCCATGATTCTTCCCCTTTTCAGCTACCGCCGCCGGAACCGCCCCGCCGCCGCCCATGCGGCGGCCATCAGGCCTTCCGGCTGACCTCGATGCCGGCCGCGCGCGCGAGCTCGCGGTGGATCCGCGTCACGCGCTCGACCTCTCCCTTCGCGGCGAAGCGCTCGTAGAAGCCGTCGTCGCGGAATTGCTTCGCCAGTTCGCCCCAGGGCGCGAGCCGCGCCTCCCAGCGCGCGAGCCGGCCCTCCTCGTTGTCGCCATCTTCCTTCGCGAGGTCGGCGCAGACCCGGATCATCGCCTTGATCGTCACCGGGCGCGTGACCATGTAGCCGTCCCGCCCCCACGCGTCGCCCCACGCGCTGCGCGCGGCCTTGAAGAAATCGCGGATCATCCCGTAGTGGCGCGGCACTTCCTTGGCGCTGCCGCCGGCGAGCTGGATCGAGCGCCACTTGCCGCGCACCCAGCGATGCAGCTCGTTGAAGAGTTCCGCCTGCAGCACCCACTTGTCGCGCTGGCTGCGCCCGCCTAGCCGGTTGATCCGGTAGCGCAGCGGGCTGTCGCCCTCGACGTAGAGCTTCTCCACCAGCCGCGCGGCGAACTTGCGGTCGGGCGCGGCCCAGGACACGCGCTCGTAGAGGTCGATCAGGTGGCTCTTGTTGATGCGCGTCGGCGTCGAGTTGATGATGACGAACATCTCGGCGGCGAAGTCCTCGCTCTTGCCGTCGAAGATCATGCACGGCACGCTGATCTGCGCCGCGTCCTGCGGCCGCTCCTGCATGAAGAAACGCAGCGCCGCGAGGCGGTGCTGGCCGTCGATGATCAGGAACTTCGAGCTCGGCTCGACGAGCGTGCCCTGCCCGCCGTCGCCGCCGCCGGAGCGGAACTGCAGCTTCTCGGAGGTGAACAGCATCACGGTGCCGGGGATCGCCGGCTGCGTCACCGCGGTCTCGTAGAAGTTGGTGAGCGCGCGCACCTTGGCCTTCGACATCACGCGCTGGAACGCGGCGTCCGAGCGCTCGATCTTGGCGATGAACTGCGCGATGTCGTCGTCTTCCGAGATCCGGCCCGGATTGATCTGCTCGCCCTCGCCGTAGAAGCGGCTGATGAAGCGCACCTTCGCGAGCAGGTCCGCGGCGCGGTAGCTGGCGAAGTAGAAGATGCCGTCTTTCTGGCGGATCTGCGTTGCTTGCACGGACGCCCTCCCCGTCTGGCCGGTGACCGGTACCGGATCCCCCCCTTCTTCGGGCGGGTATCCGCGACTATAGCCGAGGCGCCCTTCCGGCTGGAAATCCTGTCGGGTCAGCCCGGGCAGGCCGGCAGCATCAGGGCCTGCAGGACCTCGCCGTCCCGGCCGTCCTGCACGAAGGCCGCGATTCCTGAATTCCGGCTGACGGCACCCGGCAGGAGGCGCAGGTCACGGCGCAGCTCCACGCCCCGGCGCCCCTCCAGCGGGAAGGGTCCTTCCCACTGGAGCACCACGTAGTCGTGCTCCAGCGTCCGGCCCCGGTTCTCCCCGGCCGTGACCGCCGAGAACAGCCGGTTTTCGTAGGCCGCGAGGAACAGCCCCGGCTCGCCCGGAAGGGGCCCGGCCGGCGCCTGTACCCTCGCCCGGACGGAAAGCGCAGTCCCGGTTACCGAGGACAACTCGAGGTCAATATTCACTTTCGCAGGGCGGGCGTTGATCCGCGCCACCGCCTCCTGGAACGACGGCCCGCCCCAGCCCCGGAAATCGCGCCCCTGCAGCAGCACCTGCGGCGTGTACACGAGCGCCGAACGGGCCAGCGCGGCCATCTTCTTCTGCCGGCCGCTGAACTGGCGCTTTCCATAGGGGTCTTTCCAGCCGATGTAGTCCCAGTAGTCGACGTGCAGCGCGATCGGCACGACGCGATCCGGGCCGAAGCCCTGCGCGGCAAGCGAGGACAGCCACCGGTCGGCCGGCGGACAGCTGTCGCAGCCTTCCGAGGTGTAGAGCTCGACCAGCGCAGCGACCTGCGGGCCGCTGCGCGCCGCGCACGAGGCCGCGCGGGCGTGCGAGCTGCCCAGCGCGACGAGCGCGGCGCAGGCGAGGGACAGGGTCTTCATCCGCATCGGTCGAAACGCCCTCCGGAGGCTTACGGCCCGGACGGATAATGACGCCTCCTTGGCCCACCTGCCGTTCTTCGCCGCCTCCTTCGTCTGGAACTACGGGCTCGGAATGACCTGGCTCGCGGTGCCGCTGTACGCGCACTCGCAGGGCCTCTCGGCGGCCGAGATCGGCGTGCTGTTCTCGGTGCCGGTGCTGGCGCAGATCACCATCAACCTCGTCGGCGGCGCCTACACCGACCGCGTCGGCGGGCGCCGCGTGATGATCGCCTCGTGCCTCGCGATGGCGCTCGGCGGGCTGGAGCTGTCGTTCGCGCAGGGCTTCTGGCCGCTCTTCTGGGGACAGGTGCTGATGGTCTTCACGCGCGCCGCGTTCTGGCCGGCGAACTGGGCGATGGCCTCCGAGCTGCCCGGCGACCGCGGCCGCAACGTCGGCCGGCTGAACGCCGCCTCCAACCTCGCGCAGATCCTCGGCAACGCCTCGTGCGGATTCGTGCTCGCGTACTCCGGATTTCGCGCCGGCCTGCTGTCGATCGCCGTGCTCGGAGCGGCAGCGATGCTGCTCGGCTTCGCCACGCCGGCCGGCGCGCCGCGCAAGGCGCCCGCGCGCGGCATGTTCGCGGGCTACCTCGTGCTCGCGCGCCGGCCGATCGTCTACTACGGCGTGCTGTGCGCCTACCTCTCGGCGCTGCCGATGACGCTGTCGATGACCTTCTTCCCGCTGCTCCTGAAGGAGTTCGGCTATGGCGAGGCGCCCTCGGGCATCCTGATCGCGCTGCGCGCCGTCGGCGGCATCGCGGCCGGTCTCGTGCTCGCGCGGTACGTGAGTACCGGCCCCGCGAGCCGCTCGCCGATCTGGGCCGGCGTCGCCGTCGCCGCGTCGCTCGTACTGATGCCGATCCTGCCGCACTGGTCGGCGCTCGGCGCGCTGATGTTCCTCGTCGGTATCGGCTCGGGACTGCAGACGCTCTACGTGCAGATCACGATGTCCGAGGTCACCGCGACCGACATGCGCGGCTCGGCGCTCGCGCTGGTGGGGCTGGGCTGGAGCCTGTCGCACCTCACCACGCCGATGATCGCGGGCCTGCTCGCCGAGCGCTTCGGCACCGGCTGGGGCTTCCATGCGCTCGGCTTCCTCGCCCTGGGCTTCGTCGCCGTGATCGCGGCCGCGCGCCGCTGGGCGTTCCGCGACACCGCGCTTGCCCACCGTTCTCCCGTCAGAATGTGAGCATGAAACTCTCCGTCCTCGACCAGTCCCCGATCATCTCCGGCCACGGCGCCGCGCAGGCCGTCGCCGAGACCCTCGCGCTCGCGCGGCGCGCCGACGAACTCGGCTACTCGCGCTACTGGCTCGCCGAGCACCACGCCATCGGCGCGCTCGCCGATCCCTGCCCCGAGGTGCTGCTCGCGCGCCTCGGCGCGGAGACGAAGCGCCTGCGCATCGGCACCGGCGGCGTCTTGTTGCCGTACTACAGCGCGTTCCGCACCGCCGAGGCCTTCCGCATGCTGGAAGCGCTGTACCCCGGGCGCGTCGACCTCGGCATCGGCCGCGCACCGGGCGGCGACCAGCGCACCGCGCACGCGGTCGCGGGCGGCAAGTATCCCGATGCGGACGACTTCCCGGAGCGTGTCTGGCAACTCGTCGCGCACCTCGACGGCACGCTGCCGAAGGACCACCCGTACCGGCGCCTGCGCGTGCAGCCGGAGGTACCCACCACGCCCGAGGTCTGGCTGCTGGGCTCGTCCGGCTACAGCGGCGCGCTCGCCGCGCAGATGGGCCTGCGCTTCGCCTTCGCGCACTTCATCAACGCGCAGGGCGGCGACCAGGTGACGCGCGCCTATCGCGAGCGCTACCAGCCCTCGGCGCGCGAGGCGACCGCGCAGGCCATCGTCTGCGTGTTCCTGATCTGCGCCGAGTCGAACGCCGAGGCCGAGCGCCTCGCGCAATCCATCGACCTGCGGCGCCTGCACATGGCGCTGAACGTCGACTCGCCCGTGCCCACGCCCGAGGAAGCCGCGCAGCACGTCTACACCGCCGAGGAGCGCGAGTACGTGCAGGGGCAACGCGCGCGCGCCATCATCGGCGGGCCGGCCTCGTGCAAGCAGCAGATCGAAGACCTTGCGGGGCGCTACGGCGCGGATGAAGTAATGCTGCTCACGATCACCGGCGAGTACGCGACGCGCACGGCGTCGTATGAACTAATCGCCCGGGAATTCAGCCTCGCCGGCTAGGGCTTGTTCCGGGTCGGGTGATTGGGATCGTCGATGTCGATCGTGCGCACGCCCCCGCCCGGCGCAGCGCCGGGACGCGCACCGTCGATGAGCCTGGCGAGGGCCGCGTAGCCGCGCTCGCGCGCGAGGTCGGCGGGTGTCTTGCCCTCGCGATTCTTCGCCTTGGGGTCGGTCGTCAGCGGCAGCAGCATCTTCACGACATCGTCGTGGCCGGCGTCCGCGGCACCGTGCAGCGCGCTGTTGCCGCGCAGGTCATTGACGTTGGGGTCGACGCCGGCCCTCAGGAGCCGCGCGACGGTGGCCGGGTTCCCGGTCATCGCCGCCCAGTGGATCGGCGTCTCGCCCTCGTCGTTGCGCACCTTCGCGTCCGCCCCGGCCTCGAGCAGGCGTTCGACGAACCACGGATCGGCGTGGAGCCCCGCCAGGTGCAGCGCGGTCTCGCCGCTCTGCGAGCGCGCGCGCAGGTCGACCTTCCGTGCCAGCAGCAGGCCGATGAGCGTACGCATGCCCTTCTCGACGGCGACGTGCAGCGGCGTCTCGCGCTCGGCGTTGCGCGCGTTCAGGTTCACCTTGCCGCGCGCGATCACGCCCTCGGCGACGACTTCCTTGCCTTCCTCGATGGCCTCGAAGAGGCGCTCTTCCTCGGTCTCGGCGGGCTTGGGCTTCGGCGCCTGCGCGAGCGCGGGCAGCAGCACGCAGGCCAGCAGCGCGACGAACGCGCGACGGAGCATCCGGCTCATCGCAGCGCCCGCGCGAGCGCCTCGGCGAGGTGCACGGTCTCGCGCTCGCCGAGTTGCTCGATCTGCTCGCGGCACGAGAAGCCGTTCGACACCACGAGCGTCGCGTCGCCCGCGGCGCGCACCTTCGGCAGCACCGCCTGCTCGGCGATCGCGCGCGAGGCCTCGACGTGCGCCGGCTTCATGCCGAAAGCTCCCGCCATGCCACAGCAACCCGTGTCGGGCGCCTGCACCTCGTAGCCGGCGGCGCGCAACATCGCGGCGTCGGCCTCGGTCCCGCCCAGCGCCTTCTGGTGGCAGTGGCCATGCAGCAGCGCCTTGCCGCCTTCGACGCGCGAGGACGGCCGCCACTGCCGAGCCTGCAGGAATTCGCCGAGACCCATCGCCTGCTTCGACAGCGCCTGCGCGCGCGGGTCATCCGGGAAAAGCTTCAGCAGCTCGTCGCGGAACACCGAGTGGCAGCCCGGCTCCATCACCACCAGCGGCGTGCCGGCCTCGACCTGCGGGGCGAGCGCGTCCAGCACCTTCGCGAGCGAAGCCTTCGCGCGATCGAGCATGCCGAAGTCGTAGTACGGCCGCCCGCAGCACAGCCCCTCGGGAGGCAACTCGACGCGGCAACCGGCGGCGTCGAGCACGCGCTCGGCCGCCATGCCGACCTGCGGCCGGAAATGGTTGTTGAAGGTATCGGCCCAGAGCAACACCACGTCGCCGCGGCGCGCCCCCTCGCGATGCGCCGGGTCGCGCCGCGCGCGCACGTGCTCGTCGAACTGCGCGCGCAGCGTGCGACGGGCGAAGGGCGGCAACCGGCGTTCCTGCGCGATGCCGCCCGCCGCCTTCGCCAGCCAAGCCAGCATGGGCGTCTGCGTGACGAGGTTCGCCAGCCACGGCACCGCCGCCGCCTTCGGCGCCCACTCGCCGATGCGGCCCATCGCGAACGCCTCGCGGCCCCTCGGATGCGTCTCGTGGTAATGCGAGAGGAACTCGGCCTTGTACGAAGCCATGTCCACGTGCGTCGGGCAGTCCGAGCGGCAGCCCTTGCAGCCGAGGCACCAGTCGAGCGCTTCCTTCAGGTCTTCGCTCTCCCATCCCTCGGTGATGACGCCCTCGCGCAGCATCTCCTGCAGCATGCGTGCGCGGCCGCGCGTGGAATAGCGCTCCTCGCCGGTAGCGCGATAGCTCGGGCACATCGTGCCGCCGGTCTTCGAGCGGCACTTGCCCATGCCGATGCAGTGTTCCGCGGCGCGCGTGAAGCCCGCGCCGGCGACATCCGCGAAGCGAAATCGCGTCGCCAGCGTCACCGGCTTGTAGTCCGGGCCGAAGCGCAGGTTCTCGTCCGCGCGCAGCACGCGTCCCTTGGCCGAGACGAGCTTGCCGGGATTCATGCGGTCCTCGGGATCCCAGATCGCCTTGAACTCGCGAAACGCCTGCATCAGTTCCGGCCCGTACATGGCCGGGAGGAACTCGCTCTTCGCCTGCCCGTCGCCGTGCTCGCCCGAGAGCGACCCACCGTACTTCACCACCAGCCTTGCGCCCTCGGCGAGGAACTCGCGCCAGTGCGCGAGGCCCTCGGGCGTCCTCAGGTTGAAGGTGATGCGCGCGTGGATGCAGCCATCCCCGAAGTGGCCGTAGAGCGAGGTCTTGTAGCCGAAGCGGTCGATCAGTGCCTGGAACTCGCGCAGGTAGTCGCCTAGGCGCAGCGGGTCCACCGCGGCGTCCTCCCAACCCACCACGGGATCGGGCCCCTCTCCGGGGCTCGACAGCGCGGTGGCCGAGGCACCGGTCTCGCGGATCGTCCAGATGCGGTTGGCGAGCGCCGGGTCCTCCAGCACCTGCACCACGATCGCCGGGTCGTGCGCGAGCGCCGGGCCGAGCGCGCGCGCCTGCGCGAGGGCAGCGTCGCGAGAATCCGCGCCGTACTCGACCATCAGCCACGCGTTGCCCGCGGGCAGCAGCGCGATGTCGGCCAGCCGCAGCCCGCGCGAGCGCAGGCCGCCGATGATCTTCTCGTCGAGCCCCTCGCAGGCGATCGGCCCGGTCGGCAGGATGCGCGGCACCGCATCGCCGGCCTGGTAGATGTCGGGGAAGCCCGCGATCGCGACCACGCGATGCTTCGGGCTCTTCACCAGCGTCGTCACGGCCTGCAGCGTCAACGCGCACGTGCCTTCCGAGCCCACCAGCGCGCGCGCGACGTTGAACTCGTTCTCCGGCAGCAGCTGGTCGAGGTTGTAGCCCGACACGCGACGCTTGATCTTCGGGAACTTCGCGCGGATGAGGTCGGCATGGCGATCGCGCAGGTCGCGCAGCTTGCCGTAGATCTCGCCCTGCCGGCCGCCGCGCGCGATGATCGCTTCCAGCTCGGCTTCGCTCGTCGGCCCGCACCAGAAGCGCGCGCCGTCGTAGGTCAGCACCTCGAGCGCCTCCACGTTCTCGACCGTCTTGCCGGCCATCACCGAGTGCGGCCCGCACGAGTTGTTGGCGATCATGCCGCCGAGCGTGCAGCGGCTGTGCGTCGCCGGGTCCGGGCCGAAGGTAAGGCCCTCGCGCTCGGCGGCGTTCCTCAGCGTGTCGCAGACCGTGCCGGGCTCGACGCGCGCCACCTTCGCGGTCGCGTTCACCGCCAGCACCTTGTCGAGGTACTTCGAGCAGTCGAACACCACCGCGACGTTCACGCCCTGCCCGCACTGCGAAGTGCCGCCGCCGCGCGCCAGCACGGGCGCGCCGTGCGCCCGGCACGCGGCCACGCCCGCGACGATGCCCTCGACGGTCCTCGGGATCGCGACGCCGATCGGCACCTGCCGGTAATTGGAAGCGTCCGCGGCGTAGGCGGCGCGCGCGCCGGCGTCGAAGCGCACTTCGCCGCCGCCGTTCTCGGCGAGCGCGCGTCGCAGGTCGGCCGCGAGGGCGGCGGTTGCAGCGTCGTTCATGGTTCAGGCAGCCAGGGTAGCGGGATCGAGCTCGGTGAGCAGCGGCGGCAGCGGGCACTCGAGCACCGCGCCGGCGAGGCGCATCAACTCGGCTTCCGCGACGCGAATGGTGCCATCGTGCGACACCGTCGCGAAGAGCCCTTTCACCAGCAGCGCCTTCTGCATCGGCGCGAGCTCGCGCAGCGCCTCGAGCGCGGCGCCTGCGGCACCGACCGAGAGTTCGCCGACGGACGCCGGCGGCGCGATGCCCATCTCCGCCGCGCCGGCGGCGATGGCCGCGCGCAGCTGCTCCTCGCGTTCGCCCGCGGCGTCCGCGCGCGTGCCGGCGTGCGCGACGATCGCCAGCACCGTGCCCGCCTCGGCCTTCAGTTCGGCAAGTCGCCGCTTGCCGAGCTTCGCGGGCTTGCGCGACGACAGCAGCTGCGTGCGCACCATGGTCAGCACGACGAACTCGTGCAGCGACACGCGGCGGTCCGCGTGCACCACCGCCTGCAGCGCCGCGACCAGCGCCTCGCGCGTCGCATCGGCCGACGATTTCAGCGCCGGCAGCGCGAGGTCGATCAGCGGCAGGTGGAAGGCGGGGCCGAGCCGTCGCGCAGCCGGCGCGAGCTCGCGCGCGAGCGCGACGACCTTCGCCGCCGCCGGGCCCGCCGCGGCGGCCGCGGCGAGCTGCGCCTCGGCGACCTCCGCCTTCGGCGCCAGCATCAGCGCGAGGATCACGCCGCTCGCGCCCTCGGCGTCGCCGACGCGCGACTTCAGCGCGGGCGGCAAGCCCGCGAGCAGCTGGCGTGCGTAGTCGAGCTTCCCGGCATCGAGCGCGCCGACCACGGCCACGCTCTCCTTCGCGGAACGGCCCCACTCCTGGCCTGCGTCGGCGCCACGCCTGCCGTTGGGCGCCGCCACTGCGCCGCCGGCCCCCGCGAAGCCCGCCATCGCAGCCGCACCGGAGGCCGCCGACGCGCCGAAGTCCGTGCCGATCGCCGTGCCCTCGACTTCCTCGCCCTTGCCGGCCGGCGGCCGGTAGGCCGCGCGCCGCTTCATGTAGTCGGCGATGTCGAAGCGCGGGTGCGCGCGCTCGATCCGATCGGGAATCGGCGGGTGCGTGTCGAACAGGCCGCCGAACCAGACCTGGATGCTCTGGCCGAAGAACATGTGCGACATGTCCTCGGCGCGGCGGTCGGCGATCAGCGTGCCGCGCATCGAGGCGTCGATCTGCGCCAGCGCGCCGGCGATGCCGTCCGGGTTGCGCGTGAACTGCACGCTCGAGGCGTCCGCGAGGAACTCGCGCTGGCGCGACACCGCCGCCTTGATGAGGCGCGCGAAGAACAGGCCGATGTAGCCGATCACGAAGAGCGCGAGGCCGAACAGGAACACCGGCGCGGCCTGCTTCGAGTCGGAATCCCGCGATACGCGCATGAAGAACTCGCCGATCGCGCCGATGAAAACGATGCCGGCGAGCACGCCCATCATGCGGATGTTGAGGCGCATGTCGCCGTTCAGGATGTGGCTGAACTCGTGCCCGACCACCGCCTGCAGCTCGTCGCGGTTCAGCGTCTCGAGCGTGCCGCGCGTCACCGCCACCACCGAGTCCGAGATGTCGTAGCCGGCGGCGAAGGCGTTGATGCCGCGCTCCTGGTCCATGACGTAGACCTTCGGCAGTCGCACGCCGGAGGCGATCGCCATCTCCTCGACCACGTTCTGCAGGCGCCGCTCGAGCGGGTCGCGCGTCTCGGGCGACACCCGGCGCGCGCCGACCATCTCGGCGACCTTCTGGCCGCCGGCGGCGAGCTGCAGCACCTCCCAGCCACTGACCGAGAAGATGACCCCGGCGGTGACCAGCGCGCCGCCACCGTAGATCCAGCCCGGCACCATCTGCAGCAGCGAGAAGTAGCTCGGCTTCACGCCGCGCGGCACGCGGATGTCGCCCAGGCCGTAGATCCACGAGGTCGCGAGCACCAGGTCCACCGCGAGGATCACCGCCGCGACGGCGAGCACGTACATCACCACCAGCAGCTTGGTGTTGCGGCGCGCGAGGTCCTGCCCTTCGAAGAAATTCATCGCCGGCCGCCGGCCGCGAGCGTGGCGGCTAGAACTGGACCTTCACCGCCTTGCGCTCCTCGGCCGACTCCGTGGCCTCGAGCAGGTTGGCTTGCTGGAAACCGAACATGCCGGCGAAGAGGTTGTTCGGGAACACTTCGCGCTTGTTGTTGTAGTCGGTGACCTGGTCGTTGAAGGCCTGGCGCGCGAAGGCGATCTTGTTCTCGGTGCTGGAAAGCTCTTCCTGGATCGAGAGCATGTTCTGGTTCGCCTTCAGGTCCGGGTAGGCCTCCGACAGCGCGAACAGGCGCCCGAGCGTGCCGCCCAGCGCGCCCTCGGCCTGCGACAGCGCCGTCATCGTCGCCGCGTCGCCCGGGTTGGCACTCGCTGCCGTGGCGGCCTGCACCGCCTGGTTGCGCGCCTTGATCACCGCCTCGAGCGTGCCGGCCTCGTGCTTCATGTAGCCCTTGGCGGTCTCGACGAGGTTGGGGATCAGGTCGTAGCGGCGCTTGAGTTGCACGTCGATCTGCGCGAACGCGTTCTTGTAGCGATTGCGCAGCGTCACCAGGCCGTTGTAGATGCCGACCGCCCAGATGGCGAGCACGACGACGATGCCGAGGATGATCCACATGCTCATGGCAGGCCTTTCTGGTCCCGTGGAAGGAAGCGAGGGCTACTATAGCATTCGAGATGTGCGCCCACCCCTGCGAACCGACCCTGCCCGGCGCCGCGTCCTGCGGCTCGCGGCCGGCCTGCCGGCGCTGCTCGCGATGAGCGGCGCGCAGGCACTCGTGCAGCGTGCACTGCCCCGGGGCGGCGGCGCGCTGCCGGCCATCGGCCTGGGCACCTGGCAGACCTTCGACGTCGGCAGCGATCCGCCGTCGCGCGCGCCGCTCTCCGAAGTGCTGCGGGCCTTCGACGCCGCGGGCGGCCGCGTCGTCGACAGTTCGCCCATGTACGGCGCCGCCGAATCCGTGGTCGGCGACCTCGCCGCCGGCCTCGGCCTGCAGGAACGGCTCTTCTTCGCCACCAAGGTGTGGACCAGCGGCCGCGCCGAGGGCATCCGGCAGATGGAGCAGTCGTTCCGGCGCCTGCGCGTGAAGCGCATGGACCTGATGCAGGTGCACAACCTCGTCGACGCCGCGACGCACCTGAAGACGCTCGAGGGCTGGAAGAAGGACGGCCGCGTGCGCTTCGTCGGCGTCACGCATTACAGCGCGTCGGCGCACGCCGAGGTGGAACGCGCGCTCAAGGCCTGGCCCTGCGACTTCCTGCAGATCAACTACTCGCTCGCCGAACCCGAGGCTGCCGAGCGCCTGCTGCCGCTGTGCGCCGAGCGCGGCATCGCGGTGGTGGTGAACCGCCCGTTCGCCGAGGGCGCGATGTTCCGGCACGTGCGCGGCCGCGCGCTGCCCGACTGGGTCGCGCCGCTGGGCGTGAAGAGCTGGGCGCAGTACTTCCTGAAGTGGATCCTCGGCCACCCGGCCGTCACCTGCGTGATCCCCGCGACCTCGAAGGTCGAGCATCTCGCCGACAACCTCGCCGCCGGTGTCGGCGAACTGCCCGATGAAGCGTTGAGGCAACGCATGGCCACCCATTTCCGCTCCGCATGAAGCGCCTCCTCGCCACCGCCCTGGTCGCATTCGCCGCCGCGGCCGGCGCCGCCGAGCCTGCGCCGAAGGAAGGCGTCGACGTGCACAAGTCGCGCCTATTGCTCCTGCCCGCCTCGACCGTGGAGCGCTCCTCCGCCCAGCAGTACGGGCAGCTCCTGCGGCAGGCCTCGCAGCAGGGCGCGCTCAACCGCGACCCGCAGCAGGTCGAGCGGCTGCGCGCCATCGCCCGCGCGCTGGTGCCGCACGCCACGCGCTTCCATCCCGGTTCGCAGCAATGGCGCTGGGAAGTGAACCTGCTGTCCTCGCGCACCGTGAATGCGTTCTGCATGCCGGGCGGAAAGATCGCCTTCTACACCGGCATCCTCGACACGCTGAAGCTCACCGACGCCGAGGTCGCCGCGATCATGGGCCACGAGATCGCGCACGCGCTGCTCGAGCACGGCCGCGCGCGCATGTCCGAGAACGTGGTCAAGCAGGTCGGCATCGCCGCGGTGGCCTCGTACTTCAACCTCGGCCCGAACACCACGCAAGCGCTCGGCCAGGCCGCGACGCTCGCGGTCAGCCTGCCCTACGCCCGCAAGCACGAGTCGGACGCCGACCTCGTCGGCATCGAACTCGCGGCGCGCGCCGGCTACGACCCGCGGGCCGCGGTCGAGGTGTGGCGCAAGATGGAGCGCCTGTCGCAAGCGAGCGGCCGCGGCCAGCCGCCGCAGTTCGTCTCCACGCACCCCTCACACGCCACGCGCATCCGCGAGATCGAGGCCAACCTGCCCAAGGTGCTGCCCCTCTACGATGCCGCGAGGAAAGCCCAGTAGAATCGAGACGAGTTCTCATCCCCGGAGATCGCCCATGCACGCCACCTTCACGTTCCGCCTCGCCACGCTTGCGGCCGCCACCGCGATCGCATCCGGCGCGCACGCCGCCGACAAGATCAAGATCGGATTCGCCAGCACGCTGTCGGGCCCGAGCGCGGCGCTCGGCACCGACATCCGCGACGGCTTCCAGATGGTGCTGAAGCAGAACGGCGGCAAGCTCGGCGGCGTGCCGGTCGAGCTGATCGTCGGCGACGACCAGTTCAAGCCCGAGATCGGCCGCCAGCTGGCCGAGAAGATGGTGAAGCTGGACAAGGTGCATCTCCTCACCGGCTTCGTGTTCTCGAACATCATGCTCGCGTCCGTGCCGGTGGCGTGGGAGAACAAGATCCTCTACGTCAGCCCGAACGCCGCGCCCTCGCCGCTCGCCGGCAAGGACTGCAACCCGAACTTCTTCGCCGTCGCGTGGCCGAACGACTCGTACCACGAGGCCGCCGGCAAGCACGCCACCGACAAGGGCTACAAGAGCGCCTACCTCGTGGCGCCGAACTACCAGGCCGGCAAGGACTCGCTCGCCGGCTTCAAGCGCTTCTACAAGGGCACCATCTCCGACGAGGTCTACACCAAGCTCGGCCAGCTCGACTACGCCGCCGAACTGGCGCAGATCCGCGCCAAGAAGCCCGACGCGCTGTACATCTTCCTGCCGGGCGGGATGGGCATCAACTTCATCAAGCAGTTCGTCGCCGCGGGCCTGTCGAAGGACATCCAGCTGATCACCCCGGGGTTCGGCTCCGACCAGGACGTGATCCGCGCGGTCGGCGACGCGATGCTCGGCCTGATCGACGCCTCGCACTGGGCGCCGGACCTGGACAACCCCGCGAACAGGAAATTCGTCGCCGACTACGAGAAGGAATTCAAGCGCGTGCCCTCGGTGTTCGTCGCGCAGGGATACGACACCGCGCTCCTCATCGACTCGGCGATCCGCGAGGTGAAGGGCAAGGTCGAGGACACCGACGCCATGCGCAAGGCGCTCAAGGCCGCCAAGTTCCAGTCGGTGCGCGGCGCGTTCAAGTTCAACCGCAACCACTACCCGATCCAGAACTACTACCTGCGCGTGGTCGGCAAGGACGCCCAGGGGCGCCTGGTCAACAAGACGCTCGCCACGGTCTTCAAGGACCACGGCGACGCGTACGTGCAGGACTGCAAGATGAAGTAATCGTCCCGCGTCAGCCGCGCCCCTCGCGCACGCGCTTCGTCCACTGCTCGGCGAGGCGCGGTGCGAGTCCCGGCCGGCTCCACGGGCAGGCGGCGAGGCAGATCCCGCAGGCGAAGGTCTCGCCGAAGTACGGGATGCACTTGTCGAAGTCCACGTACCACTTCATCGTTCCCCGCACCATCTGCTTTTGCGGCGAGATGGCACCCGGCGGGCAACCGCGCGTGCAGGCCTGGCACCGCGTGCAGAACTCCTCGGAGCCGAAGCGGTCCTCGGCATCCGCGACGAGCGGCAGGTCGGTGGCGATCGCCGACAGGCGGAACGACGAACCGTAGCTGCGGTTGATCATCGAGCCATGCTTGCCGAGCTGGCCAAGACCGGCCGCGATCGCCGCCGGGATCATGTTCAGTGCGGTGGCCATCGGGCCCGGATAGGTCTTCGCTTCGTAGCCTGATCCGAGCACGAAGTTCGCGAGCTTGCGGCAGGCGCGCGCCGCCTTGTTGTACTTGTCCGCGACCTCCCAGCCGGCGCGCGGATCGTCGATGGTCGCGGGCGCCGAGGCGAGGTTCTCGTAGTCCATCGCGACGCCGATCAGCACCAGGGTCGGGTAGGGGATCTCGTAGCCCTCGTAGACGTACTCGGGCCGCAGCGGCGTGATGCCGACGAGGTCGGCGTCGTTGGCGAGGGCGAACGCCTTCACTGCTGCGCTCCACTCGGCTGGCGAACGCTGCGTCGCCTCGGGCGCCTTCGCCGCCGGCCGCGGGCCGCGGTCGGCGTTGCGCGAATAGGCCTCCGCGATCGTCGGAGCCTGCCGGTGATGGTCGATCACCGCCACCTGCAATGCGCCGAAGTCCTGCTCGGCGGGCGGATGCCAGAAGAAGGGCCGAGGCCGGCGCGCCAACGGATCGCCGAGCCCGTTCACGTCGTTGCCGGATTTCCCCTCGGGGTACAGCGCGCGGAAATCCGCGCTCGTACGGTGCACGTAGCCCTCGCTCATGCCCCATCGTAGCGCAGCGACACACCGGGGTTCGCGCGGGAGCGAAACGCTAGAATCCTGCGCTTCATGTCCGGCGTCCTCCTCCTCGAGCAAGCCCTGAACGGCCTGCAGTTCGGCCTGATGCTGTTCCTGCTCGCCGCGGGCCTCACGCTGGTCTTCGGCATCATGGACATGATCAACCTCGCGCACGGGTCGCTGTACATGATCGGCGCGTTCCTCGCCGCGACGCTGGTGCAGGCGACCGGCTCGTTCGCGATCGGCGTGCTGCTCGCGATCCCGGCCACTGCGGTCGTCGGCATGCTGCTGGAAATCTCGGTGCTGCGTACCCTGTACGCCCGCGACCACCTGTCTCAGGTGCTCGCCACCTTCGCGCTGATCCTGATCCTGAACGAGGTCGTGCGCATCGTGTTCGGCAACGACCTGCCGCTCTCCGCGCCGGCCGCGCTCTCCGGCCCGGTGGAACTCTTCGCCGGCATGTCATATCCGGCGTACCGGCTCTTCCTCATCGGCGTCGGCCTCGCGGTGGCGGCGCTCCTCTACCTGCTGGTGGCGAAGACCCGCATCGGCATGCGCGTGCGCGCCGGCGCGTCGAACCGCGAGATGGCGCTCGCGATGGGCGTGGACATCCGCCTGCTCTTCACGCTGGTCTTCGGCGTCGGCGCGGCGCTCTGCGCGGTGGCGGGCGCGCTGCTCGCGCCGCTGCTCGCGGTGCAGGTCGGCATGGGCGAGTCGATCCTGATCCTCGCCTTCGTGGTGATCGTCATCGGCGGCATCGGCTCGATCCGCGGCGCGCTCGTCGGCTCGCTCCTCGTCGGCGTGGTGGACACCATCGGCCGCACGCTCCTGCCGATCGCCTTCGGCGCCTTCCTGCCGCCGCAGTTCGCCAGCGCGGCAGGGCCCGCGATCGCCTCGGTCGCGGTGTACCTGCTGATGGCGGTGGTGCTGACCTTGCGGCCGCAAGGCTTGTTCCCGGCGCGCGGATGAAGCGCGCACTCCTCGCAGCGCTAGTGCTGCTCGCGATCGCGCTGCCCCAGGCCGTGGACGCGTTCTACGTCGGCTTCGCCACGCGCGTGCTGGTCTACGCGCTCGCGGCCACCAGCCTCAACCTCGTGCTCGGCTACGGCGGCATGGTGTCCTTCGGCCATGCGGCCTATTTCGGCGCCGGTGCCTACGTCTCCGGCATCCTGATCGCCGAGGGCGTGGCGAGCGCATGGATCGGCTGGCCGGCGGCGGTCGCGGCGTCGGCGATCCTCGCCGCCGGCATCGGCGCGCTGTCGCTGCGCACGAAGGGCGTGTACTTCATCATGATCACGCTCGCCTTCGCGCAGATGATGTTCTACCTCGTGAACTCGATGAAGGCCTACGGCGGCGACGAGGGCCTCACGCTCGCCACGCGCGCGGCACCGGGCTTCGGCCTCGAATTCGCGGACGCGGCGACCTTCTATTACGCCGCGCTTGCGTGCCTTGCCGCAGCCCTCGTCGGCCTCCACCGGCTCGCCGGCTCGCGCTTCGGCCGCGCGATCGTCGCGATCCGCGAGAACGAGGCGCGCATGGAGGCGATCGGCTTCCCGGTATTGCGCTACAAGCTCGCCTGCTTCGTGATCGGCGGCGCCGCGTGTGGCCTCGCCGGAGCGCTGCTCGCGAGCCACGGCAAGTACGTCAACCCCAGCGTGCTGCACTGGACGCAGTCGGGCACGCTGCTCGTCATGGTGATCCTCGGCGGCGTCGGCAATCTGTGGGGCGGGCTGCTCGGTGCCGTAGCGCTCCTCGGGCTGGAGGAACTGATCGCCAACCATCCGGTGGCCTGGCTCGCGGCGCTCTACCCGAACTACCAGCAACACGCGCAGCTCGGCGTGGGCGTGGTGCTGCTCGCCGTGGTGCTGTTCGCGCCGAAGGGCCTTGCCGGTCTCGCATCTAGGCGCCATGGCTGAAGCCCTGCTCATGCTTTCCGGCCTGCAGAAGCGCTTCGGCGGGCTGGTGGCCACCGACGACGTCGACCTCGAGGTCGCCCAGGGCGAGGTGCACGCGCTGATCGGTCCCAACGGCGCCGGCAAGACGACGCTGGTGGCGCAGATCGCCGGCAGCCTGAAGCCGGACGCGGGCACGATCCGCTTTCGTGGCACGGATCTCACGCCGATGCCGCAGCACGCGCGCGTCGCCGCGGGCCTCGTGCGCAGCTACCAGATCACGAGCATCTTCCGCGGCTTCACGGTGCGCGACAACCTCGCGCTTGCGGTGCAGGCGCGCACCGGCTCGTCGATGTCGTTCTGGAAGCCCGTGGCCACCGAGGCGTCGCTGTTCGCCGAGGCCGAGCGCGCCGCCGCGCGCGTCGGGCTCGAGGCGAAGCTCGGCGCGCTCGCCGGGACGCTCGCGCACGGCGAGCAGCGCGCGCTCGAAGTCGGCCTCGCACTGGCGACGAACCCCTCGCTCGTGCTGCTGGATGAGCCGATGGCCGGCATGGGCCCCGAGGAATCGACGCGCATGATCGAACTCGTCGAGCGCATCCGGTCCGAGGTCACGGTGCTGCTGGTCGAGCACGACATGGATGCCGTGTTCCGCCTCGCCGATCGCATCTCGGTGCTGGTGAACGGCCGCGTCATCGCTACCGGCACGCCCGACGAGATCCGCGCGGATGCCGAAGTGCGCCGCGCCTACCTCGGAGACGAGGTCTCGGCGTGAGCGACGTGCTCCTCTCCGTGCAAGGACTCGAGACCGCCTACGGCGCGAGCCAGGTGCTGTTCGGCCTCGACTTCGAGGTGCGCGCGGGCGAGGTGGTGACGCTCCTCGGCCGCAACGGCATGGGCAAGTCCACCACGCTGCGATCGATCCTCGGCCTCACGCCGGCGCGCGGCGGCAGCATCGCGTTCCGCGGCGAGCGCATCGAGCGCGAGCGGCCCGATCGCGTCGCGCGCCGCGGGATCGCGCTCGTGCCCGAGGGCCGCCAGATCTTCCCCAACCTCACGGTGCGCGAGAACCTCGAGGCCTTCGAGGACAACCGCGCCGGCGCCGCCGAGCCGTGGACGGTGCAGCGCGTGATGGAGCTCTTCCCGCGCCTCGCCGAGCGCGCGTCGAACATGGGCAACCAGCTCTCCGGCGGCGAGCAGCAGATGCTCGCCATCGGCCGCGCGCTCGTCACCAACCCGCACCTGCTGATCCTCGACGAAGCCACCGAGGGCCTCGCGCCGCTGGTGCGCGAGGAGATCTGGCACTGCCTTTCGCGCCTGCGCGAGGCCGGACAGACCATCCTCGTCGTCGACAAGTACGTCGAGCGCCTGATCGGCCTCGCCGACCGCCACGTGATCATCGAGCGCGGGCGAGTGGCGTGGCAGGGGACCTCCGCCGAACTGGATGCGGACCACGGCCTGTGGCATCGGTACCTCGGGCTGTAACGTCGGGGGACGCCGCGCCGCCAGCAGGCCGGACGCCGCACTCCTTCGTCGCTCTTGCGGTCCTCGCGGCCTGCGCGGTGCCGTTCTTCGTCACCGTGCTGCGCATGGAGTTTCCCATCGCGACATTCATCCCGCCGGCAAGCAGCCCTCACTATCCGCGGATCGCGAACCTGCAGGCCATGCTCCTGCAAAGGCCCGGGACACGCGACGCAATGCTCGCGCCCAGTGACGATCCCGATTCGGCGCTTGGCTTCTCCGCACCTGCGCACTGAAGCGCAACGCCGGATGCGGGCGGGATCGCGGCGATAGCGCGTACAGCACCAAACATGTGCGCGAATTTCGCGCGACGCGACGCATGCGTACCTCGACTTTCCGCCGTCGCGGCCGATATACCGTAGTACCGCTAACGGATATTTGACCGGGAACAATCGTGGCCGGCAGCTCGAAGACGCTGCACACGTCGGCGATGGGTCGATACGACGCCCTGCAGGCCGAAGCCCTGCAAGCGGTGACCGCGCGCTTCCACGCGCGGCATGCGGCGTGCTATGAACAATTCGGCGCGCAGGGGCTGGCGGCGTGCCGCGACGACCTCGCCTTCCTCGCCGAGTTCCTGCGTGCCGTCCTCGAGTTCGGCGTGGCGCAACCCATGGCGGACTACCTGCGCTGGCTGGAAGGCCAGCTCTCCGAACGCTCGCTCGAAGACACGTCGATGGAGGATTGCCTCGACGGCCTCGCCGAGTTCTTCGCGCGGCACATGCCGGGCGACGAAGGCAAGGTCATCGCTGGCGCCCTGGCCGAAGTGCGGCAACGCTACCTTTTCGCCGAACGCTTGCCGCAAGCCGCGCCGCCGCAGCCCTGGCCCGAATGCGGTCCCTTTGCCGAGGCCATCGTGGCGGGGTCCCTGCAAGAGGCGCAGACACTCCTGCAGGGATGCCTCGATGCGGGAAACAGCCTCGTCGCGGTCGAACTGCACGTGGTACAGCCCGCGCTGTACCGCGTCGGCGAACGGTGGCGCGCGAACGAGATCAGCGTCGCGCAGGAGCACATGGCCACTGCGATCACGAACGCCGCGATGACGGCGATGCTCGTCCAGCAGCCGGCCCCGGCGCGAAACGGCAAGCGCGTGCTGCTCGCCTGCGTGCAGGACAACCGGCACGCCATGGGGCTGCGCATGGTGGCCGACGCCTTCCAGATGGATGGCTGGGACGTGCAGTACCTCGGCGCCGACGTGCCCACCGCGGACCTGGTGCGGCAAGTGGAGGGGTGGCGGCCCGACCTGGTGGGATTGTCGCTGTCCTTCCCGCACCAGCTCCTGACCGCGAAGGCCGTCATCTCGGCGCTCGAGTCGGCCATGGGCGCGAGTCGCCCGCCGGTCATCGTGGGGGGACTCGCCTTCAGCGGGCTTGCAACGCTGGGCGCAATGATCGGAGCGGACGCACAGGGCGCCGACGCGCAGGCCGCGGTGTCGCGAGGCGGACGGCTGGCGGCGATGGATGGCGCCCGATGAACTGGATCGCGCCGGCGCTCGAATCCCTGCTGTCGGTCGCGATGGCGCGTCTCGACGGGCGCGGCCGCCTGCGCGCCGCCAATGCAGGCTTCCTGCGTCTGATCCGCGTCGAGGACCGCGAACCCCTCGGCGGACTGGCTGCGAGATTCTTCGTGCAGCCGACCTTCGCCGTCATTGCTGCAACGGCGCCGGGGCCGGGCGGCGAGGTCTATCGCGGGCGGCTGACCTTGGGCGATCCACGGCATCAGCCCCGGACGCTGCATGCGCGCATCTGGCGCGCCGGCGACGAAATCCGCTTGCTTGCCGAGTATGACATCGACGAATTCGAGCGCATCCACGCCGCCCTGCTGGCGATCAATCGCGACTACGCGTCGGCGCAGCTCGAGCTCGCGCGTGCGAACCTGCAGCTGAAGCAGCGCGAGGCGGAGATCGTCGAGACCTCGCTGACGGATGCGCTGACCGGCCTGGGCAATCGCCGTCGCATGGAGCAGGCGCTGCCCGCGGAACTCAGCCGCGCCGACCGGACCGGCGGCGAGTTCTGCGTTGCGATGGCGGACATCGACCACTTCAAGCACGTCAACGACCAGCACGGGCATGCCGCGGGCGACCTCGTGCTCGCGGCCTTCGGAGAACTCCTGCGCCGCACGACCCGGATCACCGACACCGTGATCCGCGCGGGCGGAGAGGAATTCCTGATCCTGATGCCGCACACGGACCTTGCCCATGCCTGCGCGCTGGCCGACCGCATCCGCACCGACCTCGCGGCCCTCGCCGTGGAGGGAATGCCACGGCACCAGACAGCGAGCTTCGGCGTGGCGGCGCGGGTACCCGGCGAGCCGGGCGACGCACTCCTCGCCCGTGCCGACCAGGCGCTCTATGCGGCCAAGCAAGGCGGGCGCAACCGGGTGGTTGCCGCGCCACCCGGCGAGCATCGGCCGCAACATTTCGTTACCAGTTTCCAGGCCACGCCCGGGAACCATGGCGCCGCCACGCCGGTCTGACCGCGTACCCGTAGCAACACCCAGCGCAGGAGAACACCGATGAAACGCACGCGGATTGCGGCCGCAGTGGCCGCGCTCGGCCTCGCCACGGCCGGCTACCTCGCAGGCACGCATTCATCCCTTTCGCTACCGGGCGCCCATGCGGCGACCGCGGCGACTGCGGCGGTCGCTACCCCCTCCCCGGCGACCGCCGCAGCCCTACCCGACATCGCGGGCATCGTGCAGCAGTACGGTCCCGCGGTCGTGAACATCACCACGTCAGGCACGCGCAAGGTCGCGGGCGACGACGACGCATCGGCCGAAGATCCGTTCTTCCAGTTCTATCGCGGCCTGCCGTTCCCGTTCCGCGCACCGCAGCGCGGCGCCGGGCCCGTGCAGGGGCAAGGCTCCGGCTTCAGCGTCAGCGCCGACGGCGTGATCCCCACCACCGCGCACGTGGTGCGCGATGCCTCCGAGGTCACGGTCAAGCTCACCGACCGGCGCGAGTTCCGCGCCAAGGTGCTCGGCACCGATCCGGCGACCGACGTCGCGGTGCTGCGCATCGACGCGAAGGACCTGCCGGTGGTACGCCTCGGCGATCCGGCGCGCGCGCGCGTCGGCGAGTGGGTCGCAGCCATCGGCTCGCCGTTCGGCTTCGAGAACACCGTGACTGCCGGCATCATCTCGGCCAAGGGCCGCTCGCTGCCGGGCGACTCCGCCGTGCCCTTCATCCAGACCGACGTCGCGGTGAACCCCGGCAACTCCGGCGGGCCGCTCTTCAACCTCGCGGGCGAAGTCGTCGGCATCAACTCGCAGATCTACAGCCGCTCGGGCGGCTACCAGGGCGTGTCGTTCGCGATCCCGATCGACGTCGCACTGAACGTGAAGGACCAGATCGTCGCCACCGGCCGCGCCTCGCACGCGCGCCTCGGCGTCGCCTCGCAGTCGCTGAACCAGGACCTCGCCGAGTCCTTCGGCCTGAAGAAGGCCGACGGCGCGCTGGTGTCATCGGTGATGCCGGGCAGCGCTGCCGAGAAGGCCGGCCTGAAACCCGGCGACGTGGTGCTGAAATTCAATGGCAAGACCGTCGGCAGCGCGGGCGAACTCGCCGCGATGGTCGGACAGTCGCGCCCCGGCACCAAGGCTGAGCTCGAGATCTGGCGCTCGGGTAGCGCGCAGACACTGTCCGCCACGCTCGGCGAGGCGCCGCGCGAGGACGCGCGCACGGCAAAGGCCGACACCGCCGAGAAAGGCCGCCTCGGCCTCGCGGTGCGCCCGCTGACGAAGGACGAGCAGCGCGAAGCCTCGGTGAAGGAAGGCCTCGTGGTCGAGGGCGTGAACGGCCCCGCGGCGCGCGCCGGCATGCAGCCGGGCGACATCGTGCTGCAGGCCGACGGCAAGCCCACGAAGTCGGTCGAGGACCTGCGCGCGGCGACGAAGGACAAGAGATCCGTCGCGCTGCTGGTGCAGCGCGACGGCGAGCGGATCTTCGTGCCGCTGCGGGCGGCGGGCTAGCGGCGCTTCGGGCGACGCTGCTACAGCAGCTTCGCGGCGGCGGGACCCTTGACCGGAATGGTCATGAGGTCCTCGCCGAACACGAGGTTGCCCTTGTAGATCTCGCTCATCTCGCGCAGCACGCGCTCGCGCACGCCGACCTGGTCGATCTGCTCGGTGACGTGCGATAGGACAATCGTCTTCGCGCCGGTCTTCACGCCGAGGCGCGCGAGTTCGAGGTGGCCCATGCAGGATTCGGCGAACTCCGGGCACAGTTCCGTGCCCGTGAGGTAGTGGCACATGTGCACGAGCACGTCGCAGCCTTCGGCGAGCCGTTCCATCGACGCGCACGGGCCGCTGTCGCCCGAGTAGACGAACGAGCCTTCCGGCGAATCGAGGCGGAAGCCGTACGAGATCAGCTGCGGGCCGAAGTGCGCCACGCCCACCGCCTTCACCGTCCAGCCGTCGCCCTGCACGACCTCGTTCGGGCGCATCTCGGTGACCTCGGGCTTCGGCTTCGCGCGCTCGCCGACGCCGCCGCGCGCGTGGTAGATCGACACGCTGCACATGTTCTCGGTGCGCGCGACGAGGTCGGGCCAGAACGCGCCGCCCTTCTCGAACAGCGCGCGATTCACCTCCGCGATCGGCGGCGGGCCGTAGACCTTGAGGTCCGGGATGCGGCCGGCGCCCTGGTCCCAGCGCGTCAGCAAGAGGCGCGGGTAGTCGCCCATGTGGTCGTAGTGCAGGTGGCTGCAGAAGAAGTGCGTGACGCGCGTCGCGTCGATGCCCAGTTCCAGCAGGCGGTGGTGCGCGCCGAAACCGTGGTCGAAGACGAGGACGTCCTTGCCGACCTCGACGACGTAGCCGGAGCACATCCGGTGCAGCGACGGGGTGGGCGTGCCAGTGCCGAGCAGGTGGATCTTCACGCGGGTTCTCCTGGGATGCGGTTCATTCGGGCTTGATGCCCAGTTGTGCGAAGAGCTTCTTCCATTTCTCGAAGTCGGCGCGCAGGTACTCGGTGAACTGCGCCGAGGTGCCGGCGACGACTTCCGCGCCCTGCTGGCTGAACTTCTCCTTCATGTCGGCGGCGCCGAGAATCGCGACGAGTTCCTTCTGCAGGAACGCCGCCAGCTCCGGCGAAAGCTTCGCGGGTGCGAACACGCCATGCCAGCCGTACGCCTCGTAGCCCGGCACGCCGGCTTCGGCGAGCGTCGGGATGTCTGGCGCGCCGGCGGCGCGCTTCGAGCCGGTGATGCCGAGCGCGACCACCTTGCCGCCCTTCACCTGCGGCAGCCCCTGCGCGATGCCCGGCGCGTTCAGCGCCACTTGCCCGCTGATGGTATCGGTCAGCGCCTGGCCGCTGGACTTGTACGGGATCTCGTCCATCTGGATCCCGGCCATCGACTTGAACAGTTCCACCGTGATGTGGCTCGGCGTGCCGCGGCCGGAGGACGCGTACTGCAGCTTCTGCGTCTTCGCCAGCGCGACGAACTCCTTCAGGTTCGACACGCCCAGCCCCTTGCCGACCAGCAGGATGTTCGGCGTCTGCGCGACCTGCGTCAGCGCGACGAAGTCCTTGAACGGGTCGTAGGGCAGCGTGGCGCGCAGGAGCGGCCCGAGCACGAAGGAGTTCGACGTCAGCATCATGGTGTAGCCGTCGGGCGCGGAGCGCGCCAGCGCCTCGGCGCCGATCGCGCCCGCGGCGCCGTCGCGGTTCTCGACCACCACCGACTGCGACCAGCGCTCGGCGAGCTTCTGCGCGATCAGCCGCGCGAACACGTCCGACGTGGTGCCGGGGGTGAAGCCGACGATCACCTTCACCGGGCGCGACGGATAACCGCCGGGGCCCGCTTGCGCCGCCGCGGCAAGCGGCACGAGCATCCACAGCGCGAAGGCGAGTCGGCGAAGCGATGGGAATGTCATCGGGATCTCCTGTGATGAATCGCGGCGCTCAGGCCGCAGGCCTTACTTCGAACACGCAACCATCCTTCGCGCCCTCGGCGCCGCACGCGCACTCGGTCGCCACGACCTTGCCGGGAATGCCGTCGGCCTGCCGCACGTACTCCATCGATCCTTCCAGCCAGCCGAGGAACATGGTGCAGGTCTTGCGCCCCACGTCCTTGCCCGCCTCGGACACGAATACCGAGTGCGTTGCGCGCACGCGCGCGGTACCGGACTTCGGGTCCACGGCTTCGACCGCGAACTGCGCCCAGCCGCGCTGCGACAGCCGCTTCATGTAGTGCCGGAATACCGCGACGCCGGAGAGCCCGTGCGTCTTCGCCTCGCGCTCGCACCACTGCCACGCCGACTTGTGGCCGGCCTTGCGCAGATGCTCGGCGTACGCGTCGCGCCCGATCGCCTCTTCCATCGCCACGTGGTTGTTCACCAGGAAATGGCGCGGCACGAGGATCATCGGCATGCCGTCCACGCGCCACTCGCCGGTGGCCTCGTCGACCTCGATGTCGAGCGCGGGCTTCGCCATCAGGCGCCCCAGACGTCCTTCAGCACGCGCACCCAGTTCTCGCCGATCACCTTGCGGATGCGGCCTTCCTTCCAGCCGCGCTTCTGCATCGCCGCGGTGAGGTTCGGGAACTCGCCGATGGTGCGGATGCCCTCCGGGTTGATGACGTCGCCGAAGTCGGTGAGCTTGCGGGCGTAGCCCTTGTCGTGCGTGATCCAGTCGAAGAACTCGCGGCCGTAGCCCTGCGTGAAGTCGGTGCCGATGCCGACCTGGTCCTCGCCCGCGAGGTTGATCACGTACTCGATCGCCTCGACGTAGTCGTCCACCGTCGACTGCGGGCCGCGCTTCAGGAACGGCGGGAACATGGTCACGCCGACGAAGCCGCCGCGCTCGGCGATGAACCTGAGCTGCGCGTCCGACTTGTTGCGCGGATGCGCCTTCAGGCCCGCGGGCAGGCAATGCGTATACGCCACCGGCTTCTTCGAGGCGAGGATCACGTCCTCGCTGGTCTTCGCGCCGACGTGGGACAGGTCGCAGAGGATGCCGACGCGGTTCATCTCGGCGATCACCTCGTGGCCGAACTCAGAGAGGCCGCTGTCGTTCTTCTCGTAGCACCCGCAGCCGACGAGGTTCTGCGTGTTGTAGGCGATCTGCATCACGCCGAC
>CAZTXP010000012.1:0-18272 GCA_964617355.1 uncultured Enterobacteriaceae bacterium | reverse complement strand
AAGGTCGACACCGGCACCTTCAGCTACGCCTGCCACGCGTGCGTCGTGGCCGTCGATACCGAGACCGGGCAGGTCGAGATCCTCGACTATGCGATCGCCGAGGACGGCGGCGTGCTGGTGAATCCGATGATCGTCGACGGGCAGGTCTACGGCGGCACCGCGCAGGGCGTCGGCACCGCGCTGTATGAAGAGATGCCGTACGACGAACAGGGCCAGCCGCTCGCCACCACGCTCGCGGACTACCTGCTGCCGGGCCCGACCGAGGTGCCGTCGATCCGCATCGACCACATGGAGTCGCCCTCGCCCTATACGCGCTTCGGCCAGAAGGGCATCGGCGAAGGCGGCGCGATCGCGCCACCGGCCGCGATCGCCAACGCGATCAACGACGCGCTCGCGCCGCTCGGCGTCGAGATCACCGAGTCCCCGGTCACGCCGCGACGCATCGTCGAGGCCCTGATGGCGAAGCAGCGATGAAGGCCGTCCGCTTCGAATATGTGCGGCCCAAGGACGTCGCCGAGGCGGTGAAGCTCCTCGCCGAAGGCGGCGACGGCGCGAAGTGCGCCGCCGGCACGCAGTCGCTCGGCCCGATGCTGAACCTGCGCGTGGTGCAGCCGACGGTGCTCGTCGACCTGCGCCACATCGAGGAACTGAAGGCGGTCACCGACGCGCCCGACGCCGTCACCTACGGCGCGTGCACCACGCACGCCTCGGTCGAGGATGGCCGCGTGCCGGATCCGACAGGCGGCTTCCTGCGCGAAATCGCCTCCAACATCGCCTATCGGCCGATCCGCAATCGCGGCACCATGGGCGGCAGCCTGGTGCACGCCGACCCGGCGGCCGACTGGCCGAGCACCATGCTGCTGCTCGGCGCCACGATGATCGCCGCGGGTCCCGCGGGCCGGCGCGAGATCCCGGTCGAGTCCTTCTTCTCCAGCATCTTCGAGACCGCGCTGAAGCCGGGCGAACTGCTGGTCGGCATCCGCGTGCCCAAGCGCGGCCCGAAAGCACGCCGCGCCTACTGGAAGTTCTGCCGCAAGACCGGCGAATTCCCGCAGGCGATCGGCGCCGCGCTGCTCGACCCCGACAAGGGCGAGTCGCGCGCGGTGATCGGCGCCACGCTGTCGACGCCGATCCTGCTGTCGAACGCCAAGGCGCTGCTCGCCAAGCCGACCGACGAGGCGCTCGGCGCCGCAGCAGACGAAGCCGGCTTCGCCGACGACCCGTACAACCGTAGGCTGCACGCCGTAGCGCTCGGCCGCGCGATCGAAAGGCTCTCGGCATGACCAAGCCGACCACCCGCATTGCGCTCACCGTGAACGGCCGCGAGGTCTCGGCCGAGGTCGAGCCGCGCACGCACCTCGCCGACTTCCTGCGCGAGCACGAACTGCTCACCGGCACCAACCTCGGCTGCGAGCACGGCGTCTGCGGCGCCTGCACGCTGGAGATCGATGGCGTGCCCTCGCGCTCGTGCATCACCTACGCGGTCGCCTGCGACGGCGCGAAGGTGCGCAGCATCGAGGGCTTCGAAGGCGACGAGGTCATGGAGGCGCTGCGCGCCGCGTTCACCGCCGAGCACGCGCTGCAATGCGGCTACTGCACGCCCGGCATGCTGATGACGGCGCGCGACATCGTCACGCGCCTTCCGGACGCCGACGAAGCGCGCATCCGCAAGGAACTCTCGGGCAACCTGTGCCGCTGCACCGGCTACATGGGCATCGTGGCGGCGATCAAGCGCGTGCTGGCCGCGCGGAGGAAGTAAGCATGCTCGTCAATGCGCGGATGTATTCCGTCACGCCCGCCGCGAGCGCGGCGTGGAAGACCCTCTTCGACTGGGTGCTCGCACGGGCGGGCGTCGCGGGCACGTGGATCGCGCACGATCCACCGAAGCCGATCTCGGAACTCTGGGCGCGCGACGACCTCGCCTGCGTGCAGATGTGCGGGCTGCCGTTCTCGCTGCGCGAGCCGAAGGCGACGCTGCTCGCGGCACCCGTGCCTTCGCTGCCCGACTACGCCGGCCGCTCGGTCTACTGGAGCTACATCGCGGTGAAGGCCGATTCGCCCTACCGCACGCTGCAGGACACCTTCGGCAAGACCGCTGGCTACACGGTGAAGGATTCGCAATCCGGCTACTTCGCGTTCCGCCACCACCTGATGGAGCGCTCGCCGGGCAAGACGCCCTATTCGAAGATCGTCGGCGGACTTGTCAATCCGAGAGGCGTAGTGGCCGCGCTGGCGGATGGCCGCATCGACGTCGGCCCGCTGGACAGCTACGTGTTCGACCTGGTCCGCGCCGGCGACCCTGCCTTCGCGGCGCAGGTGCGCATCATCGACACCACCGATCCGACCCCGATGCCACCGGTGATCGCGACCTCGAATTCGCTCGACGCCGCCGCCGTGCAGCGCCTGCGCGAGGCCTTCCTCGCCGTCGAGCACGAGCCCTCGCTCGCCGAAGCGAGGAACACGCTGCGCGTCTCGAAGTTCATCCTGCCGGATCCCGTGTCGTTCGACGTGCAGAAGCGCCGGCACGACCGAGTGGTTCGCGACGGCGAGCCCTGGCCCTGATCCCGGAAGGAATTCCCATGGCGAACCCAGGCGCGGCGAAGCAGAAGCGCGCGTACCCGATCATCGACGCGCACACGCATCCGTTCGGCAATCGCGGGCTCGACCTGTCGCCGTACATCAAGACGGTGCGCGACCCGATCCTGCTGCGCCGGCGCCAGCCCGAGCTATTCCAGGAGATGCTGAAGGGCGTCGACGACCTCACCGAGGAGATGCTCGCCCAGATGGATGCCGCCGGCATCGACAAGGCGGTGGTGCAGTCGCGCGGCATCGGCACCAACGAGGCGGTCGCCGAAGCGGTGCGCCGGCATCCGGATCGCTTCGTCGGCCTCTTCCGGCCCGTGTACAACACGCGCATCTCGGGCCAGCAGGAGCCGATGGACTACAAGGAACTCGCGCGCAGCATGGCCCACTGGGTGAAGGACCTCGGCCTGCGCGGCATGGGCGAGATCCGCGTCGGCCGCTTCAGCTCGGAATCCGCGCCCGATCGCATCGCGAAGGACCTCACGCCGCTCCTCGAGGTGCTCGCCGAGCACCGCTTGCCGATCATGTTCCAGACCGCGTGGACGCAGTTCGGCACGCCGATCTACCACGGCAATCCCGGCTTCGTGGACGACCTCGCGGAGCGCTTCCCCGAAGTGCCCTTCATCATCACCAAGATGGGCCGCGGCTACGACGCGCTCTTCGAGACGTGCCTCTTGATCGCGTTCAAGCACGACAACGTGTACCTCGACACCGTGCAGAGCAAGCCCGAGCACGTGGCGAAGGCAGTGTCGGAGATCGGCGCCGACCGCGTGATCTTCGGCACCGACTGGGAGCAGACCTGGGCGGCGCTCAGGACGCCCGAGGACATCTACACGCGCTCGATCGCGATCGTCGACCGTTCCGGGATCTCCGAGGCCGACAAGGAATGGGTCTTCGGCAAGACCGCCGCGACCCTGTTCCGGATCTGAAGGCGGCGCGCGCCCGCTAGCGCCGGCGGCGACGCGTGCGCGGCGGAGTGCCTCCCGGCAGTCCCAGCACGGAACGCAGCTCGAGGAAGCGCAGTTCCAGTTCGCGCCGCGCCTCCTCCGCCTGCTCGACCGTCACCGCCTCGAAGCGGATCGTCGCCCCCGGCGCGAGGCGCCCGAACGCAGGCAGGTCGGCCGAGGCCACGGTGGCGATCTTCGGGTAGCCGCCGGTGGTCTGCCGGTCGGCGAGCAGCACGATCGGCAGGCCGTTGCCGGGCACCTGGATGGCGCCGGGCGCGATGCCGTCGGAGACGATGTTGTAGCCCTTCGCGTGCTCGATGGCGGGCCCTTCGAGGCGCACACCCATGCGGTCCGACTGCCTCGACACGGTCCATGCGGTCTTGAGCAGCGTGCGCATGCCGCGCGCGGTGAACCAGTCGTCCTGCGGGCCCGGCACCACGCGCACGCACCCGGGCGCCGAGAGGTCCCAGTTCGGCGCTTGCCGCTCCGCACGCTCATGGACCGACTCGCGCGCGAGCGGCAATGCGTCGCCCTTTCGCACCGGCTTGCCATCCAGGCCGCCGATGGCCGCGCGCAGGTAGGTCGCGCGACTGCCGAGGAAGGGCTCGACCGCGATGCCGCCCTCGACCGCAAGATACGCCACCAGCCCGCCCTCGGAGGCGCCCATCTCGATACGCTCTCCGCGATGCACCCTCACGCTGCGTCCCGAGGCAATCCGCCGCGCGCCATCGCTCGAGCGCACGACGAGGTTAGCGCCGACGGCGGCGATGCGCGCGCTGTCGGCCTCGACCTCGAGTACCGGCCCCTTGTAGAACACTTCGAGGCCCGCGGC
Organism: uncultured Enterobacteriaceae bacterium; assembly: GCA_964617355.1. GTDB lineage: Bacteria > Pseudomonadota > Gammaproteobacteria > Burkholderiales > SG8-39 > CAZTDU01. The sequence continues at coordinate 13,910 of CAZTXP010000012.1, read as the reverse complement.
CGTGTCGGGATTGCCGACGACGAGGTTCGCAATCCGGAGGCTCGTCGAATCGAGCGCGCCGCAGACCGGCACGCCGAAGCGCTGGAAGCCGATACGACCGAACGCGTCCTGCACCAAGGCGAGCGGCCCCGACGCGAGCACCTTCAGCGCGCTCATGCGCCCACCGGCAGGAGTTCGTAGCGCCCCGCCGCCGCGCGCTCCTCGATGCGGCGGAACTCGTCGAGGCCGATGGGCGCGAAGCGCACCTTGTCGCCCGCGGCGAGCAGGGCCGGCGCGTCGGCGCGCTCGCGGCTCCACAGCGGCACCGGCGTGCGACCGAGGATGTGCCAGCCGCCGGGACTCTGCAGCGTGTACACCGCGGTCATCACGGTGGCGATCGCCACCGACCCCGCCGGCACCTGCGTGCGCGGGTTCTCGCGCCGCGGCAGCACCAGCGGCGGCGGCACGTCGCCCATGTAGGGATAGCCGGGCGTGAAGCCGATCATGTACACGTGGTAGGTCACGCCGCTGTGGCAGGCCACCACCGCTTCCGGCGAGAGCCCCGAGGCCGCGGCGACGTGGTCGACGTCGAGGCCAAACGCGCGCTCGTAGCAAACGGGGAGTTCCCAGGTGCGCGCCACGGCCTTCGCCTCGCCGAGGCCGCGCAGGTGCGGCGCCAGCGCCTTCACCAGCACCTTGCGCGAGGTGCGCACCGGGTCGTAGTGCACCATCAGCGAGCGAAAGGTGGGCAGCAGCTCGACCACGCCGGGCAGCGCGGCAGCGGAGAGCCGCTCGAAGAGCGCGAGCACGCGCTCGCTGGTGCGGCGGTCGACCGCGTCGCCGAACTCGACCACCAGCGCCGTGTCGCCGCTCGACAGGATCCGGTGTTGCGCAGCGGGCAAGACGCTCTCCGGCGGCGGGGACGGCGGGGTTGAAAGGTCCTAGTTATAGTACCATGCAGGTCGCTCCCGCCCGGGAGCGTTTCCCTCGGAGAATGCCCCCATGGCGCTGAAGATCAACCTCAATGCCGACATCGCCGAAGGCCACGGCGCCTACGACATCGGCAACGACGCGGAGCTCGCGTCGATCATCCGTTCCGCCAACGTCGCCTGCGGCTTCCACGGCGGCGACGCCACCGTGATGCACCGCTTCGTGATGCGCGCCAAGGAAACCGGCTGCTCGATCGGCGCGCACCCCGGCTTCAACGACCTCTGGGGCTTCGGCCGCCGGCAGATCAAGATGAAGTCCTCCGACCTCGAGTACATGGTCGCCTACCAGATCGGCGCGCTGCAGGCGATGGCCGCCTACGCGGGCCTGAAGGTCACGCACCTGAAGGCGCACGGCGCGCTGAACAACATGGCCGCCGAGGACGAGGAATACGCGATGGCCATCGGCCGCGCGATCAAGGCCGTCGACCGCAGCATCATCTACGTCGCGCTGTCCGGCTCGAAGATGGAACTCGCGGCGCAGAAGCTCGGCCTGCCGCTCGCGCTCGAGGGCTTCGCCGACCGCCAGTACGAGGACGACGGCAACCTCGCCTCGCGGTCGATCCCCGGCACCGTGCTGAAGGACCCGGCGAAGGCCGCCGAGCAGGTGCTGCGCATGGTGCGCGATGGCGAGATCGTGTCGCGCCACGGCAAGGTCATCAAGGTCAAGGTCGACACCATCTGCGTGCACGGCGACGAACCGACCTCGGTCAAGGTCGCGCGCCACGTGCGCGAGTCCCTGGAGGGCGCGGGCATCCAGGTCGTGCCGCTCACCGAGATGGGCATCAAGGTCTGAGGACGGCGAGATGAGCAACGCGAAACCTACCCTCGCCGTCATCGGCGGCACCGGCGACCTCGGCACCGGCCTCGCGATGCGCTGGATCGCCGCCGGCTACTCGGTGACGATCGGCTCGCGCAGCGCCGAGAAAGCCGCCGAAGCGGCGACGAAGTTGAAGGCCGCGCGCGGCTGCTCGAACGCCGAGGCCGCAGCCGCGGCCGAGGTCGTGGTGATCACGGTCCCGTTCGCGTCGCACGCCGCGATCCTCGACGAGATCCGCCCGGCGGTCGCCGGCAAGATCGTGGTCGACACCACCGTGCCGCTCGTGCCGCCCAAGGTGGCGCGCGTGCAGCTACCGCCCGAGGATTCGGCGGCGGTGGCGACGCAGAAGCGGCTCGGCGAAGGCGTGCGCGTGGTGTCCGGGTTCCACAACGTCGCCGCGCTGAAGCTGCAGAAGGGCGAGCCCATCGACTGCGACGTGCTCGTGTTCGGCGACAGCGCGGAAGACCGCGGCGTGGTGGTGGCGCTCGCGGAAGCCGCGGGCCTGCGCGGCCTGCACGCCGGCCCGCTGGCGAATTCGGCGGCTGCCGAAGCGCTGACCTCGGTGCTGATCGGCATCAACCGAAACTACAAGGTCGACGGCGCCGGCATCCGCATCACCGGCATCGCGAAGACCTGACCCCCCTCGCCGGGGCCAGGCCCCGGCGAGTCACCCTCGGCCGCTCAGGCCGAGCGCAGCTTCGGGATGATTTCCTTGGCGATGATTTCCAGCTGCTCGTCCTGGTAGCGGTACGGCACCAGCACGAGGCGGTCGACGCCGGTGTCGACGTGCTTCTTCAGCTGCTCGACGCACTCGTCCACCGTGCCCATGATCGCGCTCTCGGCGGTCGACTCCGACCACGAAGCGTAGTCCCAGTCGGTTTGCAGCCATTCCCGCATCGGCGCCTCGACCTTGGCGCGCGGGCCGACGTAGATCGGCAGCTGGTTGGTCGACACGAGCTCGTCCGGGTTGCGCCCCGCTTCCTCGGCGTAGCCGCGGATCTTCGCCCAGTTGGAGGCGAAGCTGTCGGCGGTGTAGTAGTAGGTGAGCCAGCCGTCGCCCTTGGTCGCCGCGCGGCGCAGCACCGCCTCGACGTAGCCGCCGATCAGGATCTTCGGGTGCGGCTTCTGCACGGGCTTCGGGTACATCACCGCGTCCTTGATCAGGTACGGCGGGTAGTCGACCGTGCAGCGCTCCTCGGTCCACAGGCGCTTCACGATGTCGAGCGACCGCTCCATGATCTTGCCGCGCTCGTGGAAGTTCACGCCCATCGCCATGAACTCGCGCTTGTACCAGCCGACCGCGGCGCCGACGACGAGGCGCCCGTTCGAGATCAGGTCCAGGCTGCCGAGTTCCTTGGCGAGGATCACCGGGTTGCGCATCGGCATGACGAGGATGCCGATGCCGAGGTTGATCTTCTCGGTGCGCGCGGCGATCGCGGTGAGGATGCTGAGCGCCTCGATGATCGGGAAATTCGGCTCCACGCCGAGCAGGATGTGGTCCCAGGCCCAGATGGACTCGAAGCCGAGCTTCTCCACCTTGATGCCGTAGTCGATGAGTTCCTGCGCGCTCGGCATCTCGGGGTAGCGCGTGAAGTTGCGCATCGCGACGCCGAACTGGGTCTGCTTCTTCATGAGGATGTCCTTTCGAGGGAAGACGGGCCGCTCAGGCCGTGTAGAGTCGGTCGGGGTCGAAGTGGCGCAGCACCGAGAGTTCCTTCTCGGTCGGCGGCGCCGTGCGCTCGACGTGCTTGTCGATCCTGAGGTCGAAGCCGGTGTTGTCGCGCACCTGCTCCGGCGTCACGCCGGGGTGCAGCGCGAGCACGCACATCTCGCGGGTCTTGTCGTCGAACCCCATCACCGCGAGGTCGGTGACCACGCGCCACATGCCGCCGGAGACGAGGCCGCTCTTCCTGCGCGAGTCGCCGCCCTCGATGAAGCCCGGGCTGGTGATGAAGTCCACCTTCGGAACCAGCCTGCGCTTCTCGTGCTTCATGGCGACGATCATCTGCGTCAGCGACGAGATGTCGTTGCCGCCGCCGGTGCCGGGCAGCCGGATCGAGGGGTTCTTCGTGTCGCCGATGAAGGAGCTGTTCAGGTTGCCAAAGCGGTCGATCTGCGCGCCGCCCATGAAGCCGACGTCGACGTAGCCGCGCTGCAGGAGCAGCAGCACGTCGGTGATCGGCATCACCATGTTCGCGCGCCGGGTGCAGCGCTGCTCGTTGGTCGACGGCGGCAGCTCGCCCGGCACGACGAACGGGCCGACCACGCCGCCTTCGAAGAGGATGGTGAGCGTCGGCGCCTGCAGGGCCTGAGCGAGCGTCGCCGCGAGGAGCGGGATGCCGACGCCGGCGAACACGCACTGGCCGTCCTTCAGCTGCCGCGCCGCCATCACCGCGAGAAGCTCGGAGGCGGTGTATCCCGCGTGCTCAGTCATTGTAGATGCTCCTTCCGCGGCGAGTCGCGTCGTTGAGGCGCGCAACGCCGAGCTTCTGGAGGTATTCGTCCCAGGTCGCCGGGCCGTAGTGGTATTCGTCGAGGTACCGCTTCACGCCGGCCATGGCGTCCTTCTTGGTCATCTCGGCGTACTCGTCCATCGCGTCGTACATCGGCCCGTACTGGCCGTAGCACTCGTGCGGCGCGCAGCCGAAGGGCACCTCCACCACCGCGTCGACCGTGAAGAACGGGATGCGCGTCTGGTCCGGCGCGCGGCGCACCTGGTCGTTCGAGATGAGCCGCTCGGTGGTGAGGATCACGCGCTTCGCCGCCATCGCGATGTCCATGTCCATGAACTGCAGGCCGTCGAGCTGCGCATTGCCGTAGGCGTCGGCACGCTGCACGTGGATCAGCGCCACGTCGGGCGTGAGCGCCGGCAGCAGCAGCAGCGGCTCGCCGGTGAACGGGCAGGTCATCGACTTCGTCTGGTCGGCGACCTCGCGGCCGACGTCCGAGCCGATCATCGCGCGCGTCGGCATGAAGGGCACGCCCATGGCGCCGGCACGATAGCGCAGGCCCATCGACATGTGGCTCCACTCCTCGAAGGTCGCGAGCTTCTTCTCGACGCAGTGGCGCATCACCTTCGACACGCCCCAGACGATGCCCTGGCTGAACCAGCTGGTCATGATGTGGTCGGCCACGCCCGAGCCGAACAGCAGGTCGCCCTCGGTGGAGACGATCGAGCGCGAGACCTTGAGGCCGGTCTTCTTCGCGCGGATCAGCGCGCGGATCATCGCCATCGGCGTGCGCGAGATCGTGCAGCCGCCGAGCGCGACGTGGTCGCCGTCGTTCACCAGCGTCGCCGCCTCCTCGAGCGACATCACCTTCTCGCGCAGCCCGCGGTCGCGCGCCTCGGTGTCGCGGCGCACGTCGTCGTAGCGCTTCACGTCCTTCGAATGGGCCATCGGTTTCTCCCTAGGCGTTCGCGAGCCCGGTGTCGCGGTTGAACGCGGTGATCATCTCGTCCCAGGCCGGCACGAGCTCGTGCAGCCCGCGCCAGAACGCCTGCGACTTGCGCTTCTCGAAGTCGGCCAGCTCGATGCCCTGCTGCTCGACCCACGTGAAGTAGGACAGGTTGAAGATGCGCTCGCGCTCGCGTGTCGTGCACTCGAGCACGTGCTCGGTGTCCGCGCCGGCGAGATGTCGGCCATAGAGTTCCGCGGCATGCGCCTCGCTGAGGCCCTTGTCCTGCCCGCGCTGGCCGAGGTAGCGCTTGAGTTCGCTCTCGTAGAGCGCCGCGCCGTCGGTGGCCACGGTGACGATCATGTCGTCCGGCCCGAGGTGCTGGTGCTTGGCGAGCTTGATCGCGGCCAGCACGTTGCACAGGCTCGACAGGCCGAACCAGCGCGTCATGCCGATCAGGTCGGCCGAGACGCCAGTGCGCTTTTGCACGTAGGCCCGGCCGGCGTCGCTGCCGAAGACCGCGTTCAGGCCGTCGGTGGCGTGGTCGCTGACGCCGATCACGAAGTCGGTGTTCATGACGTTGTGGATCAGCGGCACGTGCTTGTCGCCGATGCCCTGGATGTTGTGCTCGCCGTAGCCGTTGTTCAGCAGCGTCGGGCACTCCACCGCCTCGACCGCGGCGATCTTCGCGCCGTAGGCCGACTTCAGGTAGTCGCCGGTGCCGAGCGTGCCGGCCGAGCCGCTCGCCGACACGAAGCCCGCCAGTCGCACGTCGGGCGACTTCTCGCGCAGGTGCTCGTACACCGCGCCCAGCGCCGGGCCGGTGCAGCGCCAGTGCCCGAGGTAGTTCCCGAACTCGCTGAACTGGTTGACGATCTCGTTCTGCGGGTCGCGCTGCAGCGCGGCGCACTGGTCGTAGATCTCCTTCACGTTGGACTCGGTGCCGGGCGTGCGCACGATGTCCTCGGGGCTCGACACCCAGCGGCCCAGCCACTCGAAGCGCTCGGCGCTCATGCCGGCCGGCAGCACCGCGACGCCGCGGCAGCCGACGATGCGCGAGATCGCCACGCCCCCGCGGCAGTAGTTGCCGGTCGAGGGCCACACCGCGCGCTGGCGCGTGGGGTCGAAGCGCCCGGCGACGAGGCGCGGCGCGAGGCACGCGTACGCCGCCTGCACCTTGTGCGCGCCGATCATCGGGAACAGCGCGCCCAGCGCGACCACGATGCGCGCCGGCACGCCCGTGAGCGCCGAGGGCAGTTCGACGTGCATCGGCACCGAGAGCGAGCCGCGCCGGTCCGGCGCGTTGAACCAGTTGACGCGGTAGAGGTTGGCCGGATGCGGCGCGTCGGGATCGACGCCCGCCAGCGCCGCGCGCGCCGACGCCGGCGCGGTGGCGGGTGCCGCCATCTCGGCGAAGGTCGGCAGGCGCACGCCGCGCTCCTTCGCCAGGGCGACGGCACGCGCGCGCACCTTGGGGTCGTCGACCTGGCGCGGGAAATCGAAGGGGCTGGTGGGCATGGGTCCTTCCGCTGGGTGGCTCGGGGGGCGCGCGGGGCGCCGCCAAGTGGTTCTATCTATAGGACTAGTCTCGCACGACCGCCCCTCCGGCGCAATCCGGAAACGGCGTGGAAACGGCACGGAAACCACGGTTGCGCCCTCGGTGCGGAGCGGCCAGAATCCCCTCGCCCCATGAAGAAACGCCGCATGCACTCGTCCGGAGCATCGCGCAGCGCGGAACAGCGCGTGCCGCGCTACCTGCAGGTCGCCTCCACGCTGCGCCGGCGCATCCGCGAGGGGCGCTGGGCGGTCGGCGAGCGCGTCAGCACGGTCGCCGAGCTGCAGGAGGAATTCCAGGTCGCCCGCGTCACGATCCGGCAGGCGATCGACCTGCTTGCCCGCGAGGGCCTGCTGCGCGCGCACCAGGGCAAGGGCACCTTCGTCACCAAGGCGCTGGCCAACGACCGCTGGCTGCGCCTCGCCACCGACTGGGAAAGCCTGATCGCGCCGATCCGCGACAACGTGCCGCACCCGCTGCCGGTGAGCGACCCGTCGGCCCCGCCCCGCCTGCGCCCCGAGGACGGCATGCCGGCATCGGCCTACGTGCACCTGCGCTCGCTGCAGACGCGCGGCAAGGAGCCGTTCGCGATCGCCAACGTCTACATCGCCGCCGCGCTCTACGCGCGCGCGAAGCGCGCCTTCCGCTCGCGCGTCGCGCTCGCGGTGCTGTCGGAACTCGACGGGGTCAGGCTCTCGCGCGCGCGCCAGACGCTGTCGGTGGGCGCCGCGGACGTCGAGACCGCCACGCTCTTTCGCCTCCCGCTCAACGCCCCCACCGTCGAGGCGCGCTGCGTGGTCGAGGATGCCGGCGGCGTCGCGGTCTACGTCGGCGAAATCACCTACCGCGGCGACGTCGTGCACCTCGAGATCGAGCTCTCGCGCCCCTACCGCCGCTAGCGAAAGTCAGTATACTGATCATTGGTTAGTATACTAATCATTGCGCGCCAACCGCCGGAGCCACGCATGGGTGCCTTTGACGAGACGATCCTCGCGAACGCGCAGGCCTGCACGAGCTGCCTCGCCTGCGAACTCGCGTGCGGGTTTCGCTGGACGAAGAAGATGGACCCGTCCCGGTCCGAGATCCGCGTGCGCCGGATCGAGTCCACCGGCTTGGTCGAGATCGAGGTCCTCGCCGGGTGCGACGCGTGCCGCGGCACCGAGGTCCCGCTCTGCGTCGCCGTCTGCCAGCCGCGCGTGCTGAGCCTCGGCCGCACGCGCCGCGCCGGGCGGAGCGCCGTACGATGAGCGCGCGCAAGGGGCATTTCGGGGTCGCCGGCCGCATCCTGAGGGTCGACCTCGACCGGCTGCGCTGCACCACCGAGCCGATCGACCCGTACCTCGACTTCCTCGGCGGACGCGGCATTTCCGACCGCATCGTGTTCGACGAATCCGATCCCGCGACCGGTCCTTTCGACCCTGCCGCCGTCGTCGCGATCGGCGCCGGCACGCTGGTCGGCACGCTCGCGCCTTCGGCCAGCCGCACCAATATCTCGGCGAAGAACGTCGCCACGGGCGGCATCGCGACCTCGAGCGTCGGCGGCCACTTCGGCGCGGAGATGAAGTTCGCGGGCTTCGACCAGGTCGTCGTGCGCGGCCGCGCGCCGCGGCCCGTGTATCTCGTCGTGCGCGACGGCGAAGCCGAGCTTCGTGACGCGGGGACGTTGTGGGGCCGGACGACCTGGGACACCGAGGACGCGATCCGGCGCGAACTCGGCGACCCGCGCGTGCGCGTAGCCTCGATCGGCCCGGCCGGCGAGAACCGCTGCGCGCAGGCCTGCGTCATCGTCGACCGCGGCCGGGCCGCGGGCTGGGGTGCGGGCGCGATCCTCGGCGCGAAGAACCTGAAGGCAATCGCCGTGCGCGGCACGCAGGCGATCCGCCTCGCCGACCCGCAGGGCTTCTGGACGTACAACCTCGACGTGCTGAAGCGGGTCGAGCGCGCCCGCGCGAGCGGGGTCTTGCGCCGCAACGGCACGCACGGCTCCTACGGGGTCGGCGGTCCGGAAGGCAAGACGCCGCAGGGCGTGCGCAACCAGCAGGACGAGTACTGGCCGGGCGACAAGGGCCAGAACCTGCGCGAGATCGTCTACCGCGAGAAATGGGAGGTCGGGCGCACGGCGTGCAGTGCGTGCCCCACGTCCTGCACGCACATGTACCACCTTCCGGGCGGCCCGCACGGCCCGCTGACGGTCGAGGGCATCCACACCAACACCGTGCGCGCGCTCGGCTCGAACCTCGACATCACCGACGCGGAGGCGGTGATGAAGGGACAGGCGCTGATCAACCAGCTCGGCCTCAACATCGACGCCGTCGGCGCATCGTTGGCCTGGGCGTACGAGGCGTGGGAACGGGGCCTGCTCACCGCGTCCGACACCGGCGGCCTCGTCCTGGACTGGGGCAACGCGGACGCCATGCTCGCGCTGCTCGAGCACATCGCGCACCGGCGCGGCATCGGCGACCTGCTTGCCGACGGCGTGCTCGAGGCGGCGCGGCGCTTCGGCCGCGGCAGCGAGGCGTTCGCGATGCACGCGAAGGGACAGGGCCTGAACGAGCAGACGGTGCGCTCCCACAAGGGCTGGGCACTCGGCATCTTCACCTCCACGCGCGGCGGCGGCCACCTGAACGGCGCCGCCCTCGTCGAACGCCTCGGCATGGACCCGGCGAGGGCGAAGGCCGTCTTCGGCAGCGAGCACGCCGGCAAGCCCGAGGCCTACGAGGGTAAGGGCCCGGTCACGGCGTGGTTCGAGGGATTCAAGTCGGTCGTCGACTCCGTCGGCCTGTGCTCGTACACGACGTACTGGATCGACCTCGACCTGATCGGCCTGGAGCAGATCGCCGGACTTCTCGAGCGTGCCTGCGGCATCGAGACGGATCCGGCGGCGCTGGCGCACGCCGGACGGCGCATCCAGAACGTCGAGCGCGCCTTCAATACGCTGCACGCAGGCCTGGGGCGCGCGCACGACATCCCGCCGGCACGCTTCTTCGAGATGCCGATCAGCAAGGGGCCTTACGCCGGTTCCGTGCTGGACCGCTCGAAGTACGAGGGCATGCTCGACGACTACTACGACGCGCACGGCTGGGACCGCGCCACGGGCTGGCAGACGGCGCGCTGCCTCGACGAGCTAGGGCTGGGCACCGAAAAGGCACGGCTGGCCGCCGCGGGTCGCCTGCCCGGCTGATCAGTCCCCGAGGTACGCCTTCTGCACGTGCGGGTCGTCGAGCAGTTCGCGGCCCGTGCCCGACAGCGTCACCCGGCCCTGCTCCATCACGTAGGCGCGGTCCGACAGTTCCAGCGCGGCGAGCGCGTTCTGCTCGACCATCACCACCGTCGTGCCTTCCTCGCGGATGCCGCGGATGATGTCGAAGGTGTGCTCGACGATGTTCGGCGCGAGGCCGAGCGAAGGCTCGTCGAAGAGCACCAGCTTCGGCCGCGACATCAGCGCGCGCGAGATCGCGAGCATCTGCTGCTCGCCGCCCGAGAGCGTGCCGGCCGCCTGCGCGCGGCGCTCGCCGAGGATCGGGAAGCGCTCGAAGAGGCGCTGCATGTCGGCCTCGATGCCCGCCGTATCGCGGCGCAGGTAGGCTCCCATCTCGAGGTTCTCGCGCACCGTCATGTACGGGAACACGCGCCGGCCTTCCGGGCAGTGCGCGATGCCGAGCTCGAGCACGCGGCGCGCGCTGGCGCGCGTCAGGTCCTCGCCCTCGAAGGTGATGCGGCCGCCCGCGGGCGCGAGCACGCCGGAGATCGCCTTCAGCGTCGTGGTCTTGCCCGCGCCGTTGGCGCCGACGAGGCTGACGAGTTCGCCCTTCCTGACCTCCAGCGTCAGGCCGCGCACCGCCGCGACCTTGCCGTAGCGGCATTCGAGGTTCTCGACGCTAAGCACGGGTGCGATCCGATCTAGGCACCGGCCACCTTCTTCGCGTAGCGCTCGCCCAGGTAGGCGCGGATCACCGCCGGGTCGCGCTGGATCTCGGACGGCGTGCCGTTGGCGATCACGTGGCCCTGCGACAGGCAGACGATGCGGTCGGACACGCCCATCACCATCTTCATGTCGTGCTCGACCAGCAGCACGGTGATGCCGAGCGCGCGGATCTCGGCCAGCTTCTGCATGAAGCTGCCGGTTTCGGCGGGGTTCATGCCCGACACCGGTTCGTCCAGCAGCAGCAGGCGCGGCTTGGCCGCCAGCGCGACCGCGATCTCGAGCAGGCGCTGCTCGCCGTAGGCGAGCGCCGAGCCGAGTTCCGCGGCGCGCGCGCCGAGGCCGACGAAATCGAGGATGCGGCGCGCCTCGGCCTCGATCTCGCGCTCGTCGCGCCCGACCGAGGGCAAGCCGAGCAGGATCGCGAGCGTCGTCTGCCGCGAGCGCAGGTGCAGGCCGATCATCACGTTCTCGAGCGCGCTGCGGCCGCCGAACACGCTGGTCTTCTGGAAGGTGCGCACCAGCCCCCTGGCGGCGATCTGGTGCGTCTTCAGCCCGTTCAGGCGCTGGCCGGCAAAGATCACGTCGCCGGCCGCGGGCGCGAGGTAGCCGGTGATGGCGTTGAACGCCGAGGTCTTGCCGGCGCCGTTGGGGCCGATCAGCGACACTACCGTGCCCTCGGCCACCTCGAAGCTCAGGTCCTGGATCGCGGTAAGGCCGCCGAAGCGCACCGACAGGCGGTCTACCTTCAGCAAGGGGCTCGCCGTCATGCCGCCGCCTTGCGCCGCTCGCGCAGCCGGTTCACCGCCGGCACGATGCCCTCGGGCAGGAAGTACACCACCAGCACCATCAGCACGCCGTAGACGATCCACTGCACCTCGGGCTGGATCGCCGCCGCGCGCAGCCCCTCGGGCAGCAGGCCGAAGATCACGCCGCCGACCACCGGCCCGGCGAGCGTGCCCTTGCCGCCGGTGACCACCATGATGACCATCGTCACCGTGTAGACGAAGAGGAACACGTCCGGGTCGACGATGCGCACGTAGTGCGCGTATAGCGCGCCCGCGGCACCGGCCATCGCCGCCGACACCACCGCCGCGAGCGTCAGGTACTGCGTGACGTCGATGCCCACCGAGGTGGCGAGCGGCTCGTTCTCGCGCAGGGCCACCATCGCGCGCCCGGCTCGCGACTGCACGATGCGCCGCACGATGACGTACGAGAGCACCAGCACCGCCAGCACCAGCCAGTAGTTCGCGGGCTTCTTCCAGAACGTGAAGTCGAGCAACTTCAGCGGCGGGATGTTGTTCAGCGCCATCGGCCCCTGCGTGAGTTCGACCCAGTTCACGGCCACCAGCCGCACCACCTCGGCGAAGCTGATGGTGACGATGACGAAGTACGCGCCGCGCACCTTGAAGGACAGCCGCCCGATCAGCCATCCGAACGCGCCGGCGACGACGACCGCGGCGAGCATCCCCGTCCACACCGCCTGCGGCGCGAGCGCGACCTCGAGCCCGAAGGGCAGCGTCACCTTGAAGCCCAGCGAGGCCAGCGCGCTGGCGTAGGCACCGATGCCGAAGAAGGCCACGTGGCCCAGCGACAGCTGGCCCGCGTAGCCGAGCAGCAGGTTGAGGCTGATCGCGGCGACGATGAAGATGCCGGCGATGATCAGCACGTGCAGCACGTACGGGTTGTCGAGCCACAGCGGCAGCGAGGCGAGCGCCGCGAGGCCTGCCCAGGTCGCGACGGCCTTCACCCGATCCGTTCCTTCTGGGCGAAAAGGCCCGTCGGCTTGAAGAGCAGGATCAGCATGATGAGGAGGAACCCCATCGCGTCGCGATAGCCGGAGGACAGGTAGCCCGCGCCCAGTTCCTCGGCGAAGGCGAGGATGAAGCCGCCGAGCGTCGCCCCGGGGATGCTGCCGAGGCCGCCCAGGATGACGATCGCGAAGGCCTTGGCGGCCGCGAGGTCGCCCATCGTCGGCATCGCCACGAACACCGGCCCGAGCAGCGCCCCCGCGGCCGCCGCAAGTCCCGAGCCGAGCGCGAACGTGGCGGTATAGATGCGACCGATCTGGATGCCCATCAGCGCCGCGGTGTCGCGGTCCTGGAAGGTGGCGCGCATCGCCTTGCCGAGGCGCGTGCGGTTGATCAGCAGGTAGGTGAGCACGATCAGCACCAGTGCGACGGCCAGCACGAACAGGCGGTGCCAGGACACCGAGACCGTCCCGAGGACGAGCGGCGCGGCCGGGAACGGGTTGTCGACGGAGCGCGCGACACCGGACCACAGCAGCTGCTCGGCATTCTGCAGCGCGATCCACGCCCCGATCATGACGAGCATCGTGGTGTCGATATCGGCGCCGCGCAGCCGCCGCAGCAGCACCACCTCGAGCAGCGCGCCGAGCAGCACGCCGAGCACGATGGCGAGGACGAGCGAGACGAAGAAGTTCGCGCCCAGCACCATGCCCAGCCCGTACATCATGTAGGCGCCGAACGCGTACAGTTCGCCGTGCGTAAAGTTGACCACGCGCATGATGCCGAAGATCAGCGTGAGGCCGATGCCGAGCAGCGCGTAGGTGCCGCCGAGCACCAGCGCGTTCAGCAGGTGCTGAAGGAACTGTTCCAAGAGGGAGCCTCGAAGACGCCGGTTCCGGAAACGAACCCGCCGCCGCCCTTGCGGGCCGGCGGCGGGCGCCGGGATCAGGCGGTCGGGTCGATCAGTTCTTTACCACCTTGCCGCCGTCGATCTTCACGAGGTAGACGCTGGGCACGTTCTGCGCGCTCTCCTGCCCCGCGGGACCTTGCTTGATGAAGGCGATGTCGCCGTTGATCCCCTTCACCTTCACCTTCCACAGCGCGGCCTGGATCGCCTTCGGGTCGGGCTTGCCGGCCGCCTTGATGCCCTCGACGATGGTGTGGATGCCGTCCCAGCCGCGGAAGCCCTCGGTCAGGCCGCCGACGTTGTGCTTGCGCGTATTCCACTCGGCGACGAACTTCTTGGCGATATCCGGGTTCTTCACCGCCTCGGGGAACCACGGCGTGAAGAAGACGAGGTGCATCGAGCCGTTGGCCGCGTCGCCGGCCTGCTGGATCAGCTGGTCCGGCGAGTTCGAGCCGCCGGTGGTGATGATGCGCGTCTTCAGCTGCAGGTCCTTCGCCTGCTTGAGGATCAGCGTGATCTGCTCGACCGCGGTGGTGACGAAGAGCGTGTCGCCGCCCGAGGCCTTGATCTTCGCGAGCTGCGCCGAGAAGTCGGTGG
>CAZTXP010000011.1:0-2344 GCA_964617355.1 uncultured Enterobacteriaceae bacterium | reverse complement strand
TGGAGATGTCCACCTCGACCGGCGCACCGGCGGCCTTCGCGCGTTCGGAGGGGATCCAGCTGGCGGCGAAGGGCACCGCGGCGCCGGCGCCCGCCGCGCCGCCGACGATGCTCGTCGCGACGAGCAGGGTGCGGCGCGTGTTGTCCACTGTTTGATCGCTCATGGGGTCTGGGAGGCTCGTGGAAGGAATTCCGGGAAGTCGGGGATTATAGCGGCGCGCCTCGGCAAAGTCCATGAATTGCCGTCCAAGCTACTGATAAAAGGCAAGTTTTCGCGAACCTGACGGCTCGCTTCAGACCGGATTCGGGCAGTCCAGGAAGCGGTGCTCGAGGCCGTGCATGGCAGCAAGATGTGCGCCGACCGCCTGCACGCCATAGCGCTCGGTGGCGTGGTGGCCGGCGGCGATGAAGGCAACCCCCGATTCGCGCGCCACGTGCACGTGCTGCTCGGAGATCTCGCCGGTGAGATAGGCGTCGACCCCTAGGGCGATCGCGTCCTCGAAATAGCCCTGCGCGCCGCCCGTGCACCACGCGATGCGCGCGACAGGCCGGGTCGCGTCGCCGATCACCAGCGGCGGCCGATCGAGCGCGCGCGCGATGCCCTCGGCGACGGACGCGAGCGGGCCCGAGGCCGCGACGCGGCCGTGGCAGACGAGATCGCGCTCGCCGGCGCGCCCTTCCTCGACGAAGCCGAGGCGACGCGCAAGTTGCGCGTTGTTGCCGAGCTCGGCGTGCAGGTCGAGCGGCAGGTGGTAGGCGAAGAGGCTCAGGCCGTGCTCGAGGCAGAACGCAATCCGCGCGCGCCTCAGGCCGGTGACGCGCGGATCCTCGCCTTTCCAGAACCAGCCATGGTGCACCAGTACGGCGTCGGCGCCCGCGGCGTGCGCCGCGCGCAGGAATTCGAGGCTCGCGGTGACCCCGGTGACGAGCGTGCGCACCTCGGCGCGACCCTCGACCTGCAGCCCGTTGGGGCAATAGTCGGCCATGCGCGCGGGATCGAGGAGCGTGGCGAGCGAGACGTCGAGATCGGCGAGTTTCATAGGGAAAAGCGGCAAATACCCGTGTGGTAGATTAAACGCATGCTGCGTCGCCTGTGGCTCATTTTCGCGCAGACCGCGACGGTCTGCGTCGCGGTCGTGTTCGTGGTCTCGACGCTGAAGCCCGAATGGATGCCCGCGCGCGCGCCGTCGCAGGCGCCGGCCGGCGCGCCGGTGACGGTGGTGCAGCAGGCCGCGGCGCCCGCGACCGGCGGCGTGCCGGCGCGGCCGGATTCGTTCCACGACGCGGTGAAGAAGGCGATGCCCTCGGTGGTGAACATCTCCACCTCCAAGGAAGTGCGCGCGCCGCGCCACCCGCTCTTGAACGACCCGATGTTCCGCCGCTTCTTCGGCGACACCGACGAGTCGCAACGCGCCAACAGCCTGGGCTCGGGCGTGATCGTCAGCCCGCAGGGGTACATCCTCACCAACAACCACGTGGTCGAGGCCGCGGACGAGATCGAGGTCGTGCTGTCCGACGGCAAGAAGCTGCTCGCGCGAGTGGTGGGCGCAGACCCCGAGACCGACCTCGCGGTGCTGCGCGTCGAGGCGAAGGAGCTGCCCGCGATCACTTTCGGCACGGTCGAGTCGCTGCGCGTCGGCGACCACGTGCTCGCGATCGGCAATCCGTTCGGCCTCGCGCAGACCGTGACCTCGGGCATCGTCTCGGCGCTCGGCCGCAGCGGGCTGGGCATCAACACGTTCGAGAACTTCATCCAGACCGACGCGACCATCAACCCCGGCAACTCCGGTGGCGCGCTGGTGGACGCGAAGGGCAGCCTCGTCGGCATCAACACCGCGATCTACTCGCGCACCGGCGGCTCGATGGGCATCGGCTTCGCGATCCCGGTGTCGACGGCGAAGACGGTGATGGAGCAGATCATCCGCAGCGGCGCAGTGACGCGCGGCTGGATCGGCGTCGAGGCGCAGGAAATGACGCCGGCGCTCGCCGAATCGTTCAAGCTGCCGGACGCGCGCGGCGCGGTCATTGCGGGCGTGCTGAAGAACGGCCCCGCCGACAAGGGCGGCATGAAGCCCGGCGACGTGCTCGTCGAGATCGAGGGCCAGTCGGTGGACGGTCGCTCGCTGCTCAACCTGGTAGCGGCGCTGGAACCGGGCAAGCCGGCGAAGATGAAGGTGCGCCGGCAAGGGCAGGAGGTCGAGCTGTCGGTCACCGTCGGCCGCCGGCCGAAGCCGCAGGCGCCGCGCGAGTAGCCATGGACGGCGCGCTGCCCCGGGATGCCGACAGCATCCTGAAGCTCGCGGCGCGCTCGATGTTCGACCTCTTCTCCGGCATCGCCGAGGGCA
>CAZTXP010000010.1:0-63995 GCA_964617355.1 uncultured Enterobacteriaceae bacterium | reverse complement strand
CCGTGCTGGTCGTCGTGGAACACCGGGATGTTCATGCGCTCGCGGAGCTTCCTCTCGATGTAGAAGCACTCCGGCGCCTTGATGTCCTCGAGGTTGATGCCGCCGAACGTGGGCTCGAGCGCGGCGATGATGTCGACCAGCTTGTCGGGGTCGCGCTCGTCGATCTCGATGTCGAAGACGTCGATGCCGGCGAACTTCTTGAAGAGGACCCCCTTGCCTTCCATCACCGGCTTCGCGGCGAGCGGCCCGATCGCGCCGAGGCCGAGCACCGCGGTGCCGTTGGTGACCACGCCGATCAGGTTCGCGCGCGAGGTGAGCCGGGTCGCCTCGGCCGGATCGCGCACGATCTCCTCGCACGCGGCGGCAACGCCGGGCGAGTACGCCAGCGCGAGGTCGCGCTGGTTCGTCAGCTGCTTGGTCGGCAGGATCGAGATCTTGCCCGGCCGCGGCAGCCGGTGATACTCGAGTGCGCTCTTCTTCAGCTGCTCATCCACGTCGGACTCCTCGGCGCCCGCGGGAATCGCGGGCGCAAATTATAGCAATGCACCCCTCTGGGCCTCCCTATAATCCGCCGCATGCTCACGGCTGCCGACCGCGCCCTGCGCGCCGCGCGACGCACCACGGACATCGCACCATTCGAGGTCATGGAGATCCTCGCGCGCGCCCACGCGCTCGAGTCCCAGGGCCGGCGCGTCGTCCACATGGAGATCGGCGAGCCCGACTTCACCGCCCCACCCGCGGTCGTCGAGGCTGCCGGCCGTGCCATGCATGACGGCCTCACCGAGTACACCGCGGCGCTCGGCCTGCCGGGACTGCGGGAGGCGATCGCGGCCTTCTACGCCGGGCAGCTCGGCGCGCGCGTGGACCCGGATCGCATCGCCGTGACGTCGGGGGCGTCGGGCGGATTGCTGGTGGCGCTAGCGACACTTGTCGATCCCGGCCGCGAGGTGCTGGTGCCGGATCCCGGATATCCGGCCTACCGGCACCTCGTGCGCGCGTTCGAGGGCGTGGCTCGATCACTGGAGGTCGTCGCGCGCGACCGGTTCCAGCCGACCCTGGAGGGCGTCCAGGCAGCCTGGAACGAAAGGACCTCGGGACTCATCGTCGGCTCGCCCTCGAATCCCACCGGAACGACGATACCGCGCCCGGAACTCGAGCGCATCGCGGCCTTCGTCGCTTCGCGCGGCGGCTTCGTGGTCGTGGACGAGATCTACCAGGGGCTCTCCTATGGCGAGTCCGCGACGACCGCGGCGGACCTCGGCGACCACGTCGTCGTGGTGAACAGCTTCTCGAAGTACTTCTGCATGACAGGTTGGCGGCTGGGGTGGGTCGTGCTGCCGCCCGCGCTGGTGCGCCCGTTCGAGAAACTCGCGCAGCACATGTTCATCTGCCCGCCGGCGGTATCCCAGCACGGGGCGCTGGCGGCATTCGAGCCCGCGACCATTGCCCTGCTCGAAGTGCGCCGGCGCGAGTTCCAGGCGC
Source organism: uncultured Enterobacteriaceae bacterium (assembly GCA_964617355.1). Lineage (GTDB taxonomy): Bacteria > Pseudomonadota > Gammaproteobacteria > Burkholderiales > SG8-39 > CAZTDU01. The sequence continues at coordinate 62,513 of CAZTXP010000010.1, read as the reverse complement.
GGAGGGATTTCCTGCTGCCATCGCTCGCCCGGCTGGGACTGCCAGCAGCCGCCACGCCGACGGGCGCGTTCTACGTCTATGCCGATTGCAGCCGGCACGGCTCCAGCAAGGCCTTCGCGCTCGAGTTGCTGGACCGCGCCGGCGTCGCCGCGACACCGGGCATCGACTTCGGCGCGAACGGCACCGCGTCGACCATCCGCTTCGCCTATACCCGCGCGATGGCGGATCTCGAGGAGGCGGTCCGCCGGATCGAGACGTTGCTCGCCTAGTTCTTCAGGCGCGGCGGGCGCGAAGCAGCGCCTGCTCGATCCTCGCGCGCTCGGCGATCACCCGGGCTGCATATTGCGCGGCGACTTCGTCCGCCGCGCCGGCGTAGGTCTGAAGCGCCAGTTCGAGTTCGCCGTGGCGGCGCAGGTACTCGCGCAGGATCTGCGCCCCGACGTCGATGTTCACCTCCGGATCGAGGAGCGCGTCGCTGCCGCCATGGCCGGCGAGCTTCTCGTGGTGGAAGCGCGGGATGATCTGCATCAGCCCCTTCGCCCCGAATACGCTTTCCGCCACCGGGTTGAACTTCGACTCGACCGCCGCGACCGCGAGGATCAGCGCCGGGTCCACGTGGTGCTCCGCGCCGGCGCGATACGCAGCGGCGACGTAGGTACCGACGGCCTGCTCCGCGACCCGATAGCGCTTGGCGATGAACTCGGTGACGGCGCGCCGCTCCTTCGCGGAAGGGGCGTCGTCGGACTGGATCTCCCCGGCCGCGACCACCGTTCCGGCCGGCTCGCCCGCGATCTGGCTCAAGGCGACGACGTGTCGCACGATCCAGTCACGCGAACCGGGATGCGCGGCCACCGCGATCGCCGCGAAGCCGACCAGCGCGAACAATCCGCGCGCGAGCGAGAAGATCCTGGCCAGGGCGCCGAGGCCCGAGGCCGTCATCGTCGTGCTGCCATGAACGTCCATGGTGTACCTCCATTCTCGAACTGCACCGCGAGAATCCAGCCGAACGCGAACCTGCCTCGCGGCGGATGCCCTGGATTGCTCGTCGTGCCGGGCGTCGCCCCGGATGGGGGCCCGTGGTACCCGGCCGCCTCCTCCGGCAGCCGGTCAACCCATCATCAGACCGAGGTTTCGATGCTGACTTGATGCGTTGCAGAAGTGCGTATGATATACAAATTAACTCAATTAAGTCAATACGTTCAGTAAAAACTCGTGAGTTTATTTGGTGCGCCGCAATATGACGCGGCGCGGCATTCTCCGCGCACATCGTGACGCGGAATCGGACCCCGGGATAAGGACTACCCGGTTAGAATGCGCGTCCGCCCGATTCGAGTCCGGTCCACCTCTGAGCCGGACCTCGAAGGGAAGCCTCGCGGACCAACCCGGCGTCCAGTTGCACGGAACACCCAGGCGGTCCGCAGAGCTTCGAGGGCTGGCGGGGGACTTGCGCCCCCCGCCTCGTTCCCGATCGGTTCCCGGTTACGGCCGGGAACCGGTTGGAAACGGCCACGCGGCTGCCGGATTCAGCGCGGTTCGCGCGCTGGGAATCGCGGCTTTCGGCGTCGGTGTTGCACGGACCGACGTCATCGCGGGGCTCGCCGAAGGCTTTACGGGCTTGCTGGCCTTTTTCTTCTTCTTGGCTGCCTTTTTCTTCTTGGCGGCCTTTTTCTTGCCCGATGCCTTTTTCTTACCTGCTTTCTTCTTTACCGACTTCTTCTTGCCTGATGCTTTCTTCTTCTTCTTTTTCTTGGCGGTTTTCTTAGCTTTTTTCTTCGCAGCCATTGCGATCTCCTTACAGGTTGTTGAACTACGGAGCCCGGCCGGACTAGCCCGGACTATTCAAGCGACGACGGATTGCTCCGGTCGACGCATTGAATCCTTGCATCACTTCGCGCCCTTCGCGGCGAGGTCGTGGTAGAGGATGTCCGGATCCAGCCGGATGCCGCCTTCCCACGTCACGGTCGCCGACTCGGGATCGACACTGACCTTCTCGAACTCGCGCACGTCGCGCCAGAGCTTGAAGGCACCGATCTCGAGCAGGTTGCCCAGGAACACGCTGCCCTCGAGGCCGTCCTCGAAGCGCAGCCACAGCTTGTAGTCCTCTTCCGCCTTGCAGTCGGTCACGCGGTGCATCTGCTTCCTTTGTCCTTTTTGCTGCCTTGCCTACCGGGCCGGAACCGGCCAAAAAAAGAGCCGGGTCAATCCCAGCTCAGCGCGCCTCCGGTCTGGTACTCGATGACCCGGGTCTCGAAGAAGTTTCGTTCCTTCTTCAGGTCGATCATCTCGCTCATCCACGGGAACGGATTCGTCGCGCCCGGGTACAAGGTATCGAGGCCGATCTGCTGGCAGCGCCGGTTGCAGATGTAGCGCAGGTATTCCTTGAACATCGGCGCGTTGAGGCCCAGCACGCCGCGCGGCATGGTGTCCTCGGCGTAGCGGTACTCGAGGTCGACGGCCTTGCGGAAGAGCTCGTGCAGTTCCTCGCGGAACGCCGGCGTCCACAGGTGCGGGTTCTCCAGCTTGATCTGGTTGACCATGTCGATGCCGAAGTTGCAGTGCATCGACTCGTCGCGGAGGATGTACATGTACTGCTCGGCCGCGCCGGTCATCTTGTTCTGCCGGCCGAGCGACAGGATCTGCGCGAAGCCGACGTAGAAGAACAGGCCCTCCATCAGGCACGAGAACACGACCAGGCTGCGAAGCAGCTTCTGGTCGGCCTCGGGCGTGCCGGTCTTGAACGCCGGGTCGGTGAGGATGTCGATGAACGGGATCAGGAACTCGTCCTTCTCGCGGATCGACGGGATCTCGTGGTACGCGTTGAACACCTCGCCCTCGTCGAGGTTCAGGCTCTCGACGATGTACTGGTAGGCGTGGGTGTGGATCGCCTCCTCGAACGCCTGGCGAAGCAGGTACTGGCGGCACTCCGGCGCGGTGACGTGGCGATACGTGCCGAGCACGATGTTGTTCGCCGCCAGCGAGTCCGCGGTGACGAAGAAGCCGAGGTTGCGCCGCACGACCCGCCGCTCGTCCTCGGTGAGGCCGTTCGGGTCCTTCCAGAGCGCGATGTCGCGGCTCATGTTGATTTCCTGCGGCATCCAGTGGTTCGCGCAGGCGGCGATGTACTTCTCCCAGGCCCACTTGTACTTGAAGGGGACGAGCTGGTTCACGTCCGCCTTCGAGTTGATGATGCTCTTGTCCTCGACGGAGATGCGGCGGAACGCGCTGCCCGCGGCCGGGGCCTCGGCCTTGCCAGCGGGCACGAACCCGCTCCTCGCCGGCACGGAGAGCCCGGCGATCGGGGAAAGCTTGGCGTCGTCTTCGAAACTCAGCATTCCCGTCCTCTTCCTACTGGCAGGCTTCGCACTCGGGGTTGTCGATCGAGCAGAACTTCGGCTCGGCCGGCTCGGGCGCGGCTTCCGCCGCCGACATGCCGCCAGAAGACGGCACCGCGTTCAGCTGGCCCGCGCGCCCGGTGGACTTCTCCGCGTGGGTCGCCCCCATCGCGCGCAGGTAGTACGTCGTCTTCAGGCCGCGCAGCCACGCGAGCTTGTAGGTGTCGTCGAGCTTCTTGCCCGAGGCCCCGGCCATGTAGATGTTCAGGGACTGCGCCTGGTCGATCCACTTCTGGCGTCGCGCGGCGGCCTCGACCAGCCAGCGCGGCTCGACCTCGAACGCGGTGGCGTAGAGGCGACGCAGTTCCGCCGGCACGCGATCGATGGCGGCGAGGTTGCCGTCGAAGTACTTCAGGTCGCCGATCATCACGTCGTCCCAGAGCCCGGCGCGCTTCAGGTCCCGCACCAGGTACTCGTTGACGATCGTGAACTCGCCCGACTGGTTCGACTTGACGTACAGGTTCTGGTAGGTCGGCTCGATCGACGCCGACACGCCGATGATGTTGGCGATGGTCGCCGTCGGCGCGATGGCGAGGCAGTTCGAATTGCGCATGCCGTGCGCCTTGATGCGCGCGCGAAGTGCATCCCAGTCGAGCGACGCCGAGCGGTCCACCTCGACGAAGCCGCCGCGCTCGGCGGCCAGCAGGTCGAGCGAGTCCTGCGGCAGGATGCCGCGGTCCCACAGCGAACCGCGGAAGCTCGAGTAGGCGCCGCGCTCGGCGGCGAGCTCGGTCGAGGCCCAGTAGGCGCAGAAGGCCACCATCTCCATCGAGCGGTCGGCGAACTCCACCGCCTCGGGCGACGCGTACGGGATGCGCAGCGTGTGCAGGCAGTCCTGGAAGGCCATGATGCCCATGCCCACCGGGCGGTGGCGCAGGTTGGAATTGCGCGCCTTGTCGACCGCGTAGTAGTTGATGTCCACCACGTTGTCGAGCATCCGCATCGCGATGCGGATCGTGTTCTTCAGCTTGTCGAAGTCGAGCTTGCCGTCCTTCAGGTGTGCGGCGAGGTTCACCGAGCCGAGGTTGCAGACCGCGATCTCGTCCTTCGAGGTGTTCAGCGTGATCTCGGTGCAGAGGTTCGAGCTGTGCACCACGCCCACGTGCTGCTGGGGACTGCGCAGGTTGCAGGGATCCTTGAAGGTGATCCACGGATGCCCGGTCTCGAAGAGCATCGACAGCATCTTGCGCCACAGCTGCACCGCGGGGATGCGCTTGTGCAGCTTCAGCTCGCCGCGGGCCGCCTTGTCCTCGTAGCGCAGGTAGGCTTCCTCGAAGGCCTTGCCGCAGAGGTCATGCAGGTCGGGGCAGTCGGCCGGCGAGAAGAGGGTCCAGTCCTGGTTCTGCATCACGCGCTTCATGAACACGTCCGGGATCCAGTTGGCCGTGTTCATGTCGTGCGTGCGGCGGCGGTCGTCGCCGGTGTTCTTGCGCAGCTCGAGGAACTCCTCGATGTCGAGGTGCCAGGTCTCGAGGTACGAGCAGACCGCGCCCTTCCGCTTGCCGCCCTGGTTCACCGCGACGGCGGTGTCGTTCACCACCTTCAGGAACGGCACCACGCCCTGCGACTTGCCGTTGGTGCCCTTGATGTGCGAGCCCAGCGCACGCACCGGGGTCCAGTCGTTGCCGAGGCCGCCGGCGTACTTGGCGAGGAGCGCGTTCTCCTTGATCGCCTCGTAGATGCCCTCGAGGTCGTCCGAGACGGTCGACAGGTAGCACGACGACAGCTGCGAGCGCAGCGTGCCCGAGTTGAACAGGGTCGGCGTCGAGCTCATGAAGTCGAACTTGGACAGCACGTCGTAGAACTCGATCGCGCGCGCCTCGCGGTCGGTCTCGCGCAGCGCGAGGCCCATCGCCACGCGCATGAAGAACGCCTGCGGCAGCTCGATGCGGCTGTCCCGAACGTGCAGGAAGTAGCGGTCGTACAGGGTCTGCAGGCCCAGGTAGTCGAACTGCAGGTCGCGCGAGGCCTGCAGCGCCTTGCCCAGGCGCGCGAGGTCGAAGCGCGCGAGTTCGGGGTCGATCAGCTCGGCCTCGATGCCCTTGCGAATGAAGGCGGGGAAGTAGGTCGCGTAGCGCGCCTGCATCTCGGCCTGCGAGGTCTCGACGCCGAGCACCTCGTGGCGGACGGTGCCGAGCAGCAACCGGGCGGTGACGTAGCTGTACGCCGGGTCCTTCTCGATCAGCGCCCGCGCGGCGAGGATGCACGACTTGCGCACCTCCTCCATCGGCACGCCGTCGTAGAGGTCGCGCAGGACGTGCTCGACGATCGCGTCGGCCTTGGCGTCGCCCTTCAGGCCCTCGCAGGCGGCCTCGACCTGGCGGCGCAGCGCCTCGACGTCGAGCGCACGGCGCTCGCCGTTCTCGACCACGTGCAGCGCCGGCGCGGCGCCGGCCTGGTCGCGCGCCGCCTTCTCCTGCGCCCGCGCCCGCGAGCGCTCCTCGCGGTACAGCACGTACGAACGGGCCACGTCGTGCTCGCTGGAGCGCATGAGCGCCAGCTCGACCTGGTCCTGGATGTCTTCTATATGGAGGGTACCGCCCTGCGGATAGCGGCGCCGGAACGCGGCGACCACGGACTCGGTGAGCTGGGCGACCACGTCGCGGATGCGCGCCGACGCCGCGGACGGGCCGCCATTGACGGCCAGGAACGCCTTGGTCATCGCCACGGCGATCTTGGAAGGCTCGAAACCGACGACGGCTCCGTTGCGGCGGATGACGCGAAACTCCGCATACGTACTGCTGACCGCAGGACCCGGCTCGGCCGCGCTCGCGCTGCCCATCACGTTGATCGCCGTGCTGTCCTGGACCACTTGCATGCCTACGCCTCCCGCGCCCCGCCCGCCGTCGCGCCCTCGCTGCAGGGCGCCTCCTCGAAACCATCCGACCGCCTTGCCGGATGCCGTACTAGATCTAGTACTAAGTGCCTGAGCTTCAACTAGATCTGGTGGCGGACTTTACCATGCGAAAAATAATTTGCAAGCGTGATGCGCGTGCGGATGCACGCGCATCACGCGCGACGCGGTGCGAAGGGGATCAGGAAGCGACGAAAGCCGCGAGCGCGCGTGCCCAATCGAACGCCGGACCGGGATCGGTCTTGCGTCCGGGCGCGACGTCGGCATGCGCGGCGATCGCGCGCAGCGGCAGCGCGGCCGCGAGCGCGCGCACGAGCCGTGCGAGGACGCGGTATTGCTCGTCGTCGTAGCGCAAGGCGTCCGCGCCCTCGAGCTCCACGCCGACGGAGTAGTCGTTGCAGCGCGCTCGCCCGCGCCAGGACGACACGCCGGCATGCCACGCACGATCCCCGACCGGCACGAACTGGACCAGCTCGCCGCTGCGGCGCACCAGGAAGTGCGCCGACACTTTCAGCGCGGCGATGCCGGCAAAGTAGGAATGCGCGCCCGGATCGAGCGTGTTGGTGAAGAGGCGCTCGATGGCGTCGCCGCCGAACTCCCCGGGCGGCAGGCTGATGCCGTGGACAACGAGCAGCGTCGGGCGCGCACCCTCCGGCCGGGCGTCGCTGTTCGGCGACGGCACGGCGCGCGCGACGTCGATCCAGCCGTCGGGCCCGAGCCTCACTCCTCGCCCCGGTCCGCGTCGGCCTCGCCGTCGCGCTCCGGGCCGCGGATGCCGAGCCGCTGCATGCGATAGCGCAGCGTGCGGAAGCTGACGCCGAGCAGCTTCGCGGCCGCGGTGCGGTTGAATCCGGTGCGCCCGAGCGCGTCGAGGATCGCGTCGCGCTCGACGCGCTCGAGGTACTCGGGCAGCGGCGCCGGTATCCCGGAGTCGCTGCCCGCAGCGACAGCCGCGCGCGGAATCGACGGGGAAGCCGCCGCCGGCTGTGCGACGCTCGCCCGCCCCGGCAACAGGTCGTCGGGACCGATGTCGTCGCCCGCCGACAGCGCGACGGCGCGCTCGAGCAGGTTCTCCAGCTCGCGCACGTTGCCGGGGAAGTCGTGGCGCATGAGCGCCTGCAGCGCCTCGCCGGACAGGCGCTTGCCGCCGATCCCGTTCTGCGCCAGCACCCGTTCCAGCACGCTCGCCGCGATCGCGGGCACGTCCTCGCGTCGCTCGCGCAGCGGCGGCAGGCGCAACTCGATCACGTTCAGGCGGTAGAACAGGTCCTGGCGGAAGCGCCCCTGTTCGACGCAGGCGGCGAGGTCCTGGTGCGTGGCGCAGAGGATGCGGACGTCGACCGCGTCCTCCTGCGTCGCGCCGACCTTGCGGACCTGCTTCTCCTGGATGGCGCGCAGCAGCTTCACCTGCATCGCCATCGGCAACTCGGCGACCTCGTCGAGGAACAGCGTGCCGCCCGAGGCCGCCTGGAAGAATCCGTCCTTGTCGTGCGCCGCGCCGGTAAAGGCCCCCTTGCGATGGCCGAAGAACTCGCTTTCCATCAGCGCCTCCGGGATCGCGCCGCAGTTCACCGCGACGAAGGGCGCGGCGCGGCGCGCGCCGTTCTCGTGGATCAGGCGCGCCGCCAGTTCCTTGCCGCTGCCCGATTCGCCCGAGATGTAGACCGGGGCCTGCGTGCGGGCGAGGCGGTCGATCATTGCGCGCACCTGCTGCATCACGGGACTGTCGCCGATCAGGCGGCGGCTGCCCGACGGCGCCTCCGGCCCGGGCAGCGCGAGCGCCGAGCGCACCAGCGCGCGCACGCGCTCCAGCGCCACCGGCTTGGCGACGTAGTCGAAGGCGCCGGCCTTCAGCGCCGCCACCGCGTTGTCGGCGCTGCCGAACGCAGTGATCACCGCGACTGGCGGCTCGCCGCCCTGCGACGCGATCAGGCGCACCAGCTCCAGCCCCTCGCCATCCGGCAGGCGCATGTCGGTCAGGCAGAGGTCGAGCTCGCCCTCGCGCAGCCGCGCGACGGCCTCGCCCACGCTGCCCGCGAGCACCACGTCGACGCCCATCTTCACGAGCGTCAGCTCGAGCAGCTCGCGGATGTCGGGCTCGTCGTCCACGACGAGTACCCGGCTCGGCCGTGGCTGGCCGCGTCGGTCGAGGCGGGTCATCGCGGGTCGGCCTCTCGGCAGAGGATCCTGAAGTGCGCGCCGCTCAGGTCGTCGACGTATTCCAGCGTGGCGCCGTTGGCGCTGCACAGTTCCCGCGCGAGGTACAGGCCGAGGCCGGTGCCCTTGCTGTCGGTGGTGAAGAAGGGCTCGAAGAGCTGCCCCTGGTGCTCGGGCGGCACGCCCGGCCCGTCGTCGGTGACGCTCAGCTCGACCTGGCGCCCCCTCGCGTACAGTCCGACGCGCACGCTGCGCGGCTCCCCGGAGGAGTAGCGCACGGCGTTGCGCAGCAGGTTCCACATCACCTGCCGCAGGTGGTCGCGGTCGAACATGATCCCGGCGTCGCGCGACAGGTCGACCGCGAAGCGCTCGGGCGGCACCGACTCGCTGGCGCAGAACTCCTCGACGAAGCCGGTGAGCCAGGTCAGCGCCGGGACGCGCTCGACCGCCATGCGGTCGCGCCGGTTCAACTGCAGCACGTCGGCCACCAGCCGGTCGAGGCGGCGCGCGTTGTCCTTGACGATCCGGTAGAGGCGCTCGCGCCCCGCCGGCGCCTGCTCCTCGGCCAGGAGCTCGGTGGCGTGCGTGATCGCGGCGAGCGGGTTGCGGATCTCGTGCGCGATGTTGGCCGTGAGGCGCCCTAGCGCCGCGAGCTTGAGCTGCTGCGCCTGCTCGCGCAGCCGCGTCATGTCCTCGACGAAGACCACCGCGAGGTCCTCCTCGACGCCGGCGTCGACCATGCGCAGGCGCAGGTCGCGGCCATCCAGGCTCAGGTCCGCGACCGGCGCCGGCAGGCGCTCGCCCTGCTCGCGCCAGGCGCGCAGGCGCTCCCCCCCCTCCGGGAAAAGCGCAGCGAGGTCGACGCCAAGCAGCGAATCGCGCCCCGTCATCTGCAGCGCGCTGGGGTTCTGCTGCACCACGCGGCCGGCGGCGTCGATCACGAGGATGCCGTCGTGCATGTCCTCGATGACGAGCTGGTTGACGCGCATCTGGTTGGCGAGGTCGCGCCCCCTGCGCCGCGCCAGTTCCTCGTTGGCGGCCACTCGCTGGGCGAGCAGCCCCGTGGCGCCGGCGGTCGCGAACAGACCGATCGACATCAGGCCCGGCTGCAGGTACGCGGCGGTCGGGAAGTCGAACACCAGCACCCAGTAGGTCTGCTCGATCAGCAGCGCGATGCTGGCGAGGGCCGCGTACAGCGTGGTCAGGCGCCACGGCGCCACCAGCGCGGCGGCGGTGAGCGAGACGAACAGCATTACGCCGATGCCGCTGCGCATCCCGGCGCTCGCGTTCATCAGCAGCGCGATGGCGACGATGTCGAGCATCACCTGCAGCGTGAGTTGCAGGTTGAAGAGGTCGCGGATGTTGCGCAGGGCCACGTGCAGGCCGATCGCGAGCACGCCCCACGCCAGCGCCGTCGCGCGGAACAGCGCGAGGTTGTGGGCGCCGAAATTGAGCGCGTCCTCGTACCAGATGCTCGCGCCGAGGAACACCGCGGCGACGACGATGCGGTACAGGCTCAGGTAGCGCAGCGAGATCCAGAAGGACTCCGGCGTCTGTGCCTTGCGACCGAAGAGCGGCGAGTAGCGCGCGCCGGTGTCGCCGGCACCGTGCCAGGGTCGGGCGACCGCGCTCACGACGGCGCTCCGGGGCCGCGTGCCGCGTGATCGTCGCCGCAGTAGAGAGCGCCGGCGGATTCGCGCGCCTCCGCCCGAGGCAGGTGCACGCCGCAATGCGCGCATCGCACGAGGTCGCCCGGCGCGTGCGCGTCGGAGGCGGCCGGGGCGCCGCCCGACTTCCGCTCGCGCTCGACGCGCGCAAGCGCGCGGCGCAGCAGCCAGGCGAGCGCGACGACGATGGCGACGAGGACGAGGAGCCTGCCCATTCTCAGGTGGCGATCACGAGCCGCGCCCGCGCGGCATGCGCGGGCGCCGGGTCGGCGGGATTATCCGCTGCAAGGCAGCGGGAAGGAATTGGTCGGGGTGAGAGGATTTGAACCTCCGACACCTGCGTCCCGAACGCAGTACTCTACCAGGCTGAGCTACACCCCGAGGCGGGAGCGGCGACCGTGTCGTCCTGCAAAAGACGGACAAAAACGGACTTCAGTGGTCGCGCGTCACGGAAAAGGACGCTAATTCTAGCAAAGATTGCTTCGCCGATGAATCCGGTATCGGCGAAAGCGCGGCGATCGCCGCCTGCGCCTCGCGTTGTGCCGCGGCGCGCGCATAGTCGAGCGCCCCGGTGGCCCGGATCGCGGCGATGACCGCCGGGAAGTCGTCGCGCCCGCCATCGACGATCGCGCGACGCACCACGTCGCGCTCCGCGTCGCCACCTGCGCGCAGCACGCGGATCAGCGGCAGCGTCGGCTTGCCCTCGGCGAGGTCGTCGCCGAGGCTCTTGCCGATCGTGTCGGCGTCGCCCGAGTAGTCGAGCACGTCGTCGACCAGCTGGAACGCCGTGCCCAGGTGCATGCCGTATCCGGCCAGCGCTTCCTCGATGGCCGCCGGAGCGCCGGCGAGCACCGGGCCGAGCCGCGCCGAGGCCTCGAAGAGCTTGGCGGTCTTGCGGCGGATCACGTCGAGGTAGGCGTCCTCCTCGACGTCCGGGTCGTGGCAGTTCATGAGCTGCAGCACCTCGCCCTCGGCGATGGTGTTGGTCGCGTCGGCGAGCACCTGCATCACGCGCATGCTGTCCACGCCGACCATCATCTGGAAGGCGCGGGAGTAGAGGAAGTCGCCCACCAGCACCGCCGCGGCGTTGCCGAACGCGGTATTGGCGGTCTTGCGGCCCCGGCGCAGCGGCGAGTCGTCCACCACGTCGTCGTGCAGCAGGGTCGCGGTATGGATGAACTCGACCACCGCGGCCAGTTCGAGCGGGGCGCTACCCCGCACTCCGCAGGCGGCGGCCGACAGCAGCACCAGCGCGGGGCGCAGGCGCTTGCCGCCGCCGGCGACGATGTATTCGGCGACCTGGGAGACCAGCGGCACCCCCGAGGCCAGCCGTTCCCGGATCAGGGCGTCCACCCGCCCCATGTCCGGGGCGATTGGCTGGAGGATGGACAACGCGGCCATAAATCTCTTATAATTCCAAGTCTTTGCGGTTGCAACCCGGAGTGCGGGGCGAAACCGCGATTCTAACCGTCAGGGTAGGCACATGTACGCAGTGATCAAGGCAGGCGGCAAGCAGTATCGCGTCAAGGCGGGCGAACAGGTCCGCTTCGAACTCATGGCGGCCGACGTCGGCGCGCCGGTGTCCTTCGACGAAGTGCTGATGATCGGCGAGGGCGATGCCGCGAAGGTCGGCGCCCCGCTCGTCGCCGGCGCCAAGGTGAAGGGCACGGTCGTCGCGCACGGCCGCGGCGAGAAGGTGCGCATCTTCAAGCTGCGCCGCCGCAAGCACTTCCAGAAATCGCAGGGACACCGGCAGTCGTACACCGAGGTCCGCATCGACGAAATCGCGGGCGCGTAAGCGAAAGGACCCCCACCATGGCACACAAGAAGGCAGGCGGCAGTTCGCGCAACGGGCGCGACTCCAACGCGAAGCGACTCGGCGTCAAGGTCTACGGCGGCCAGGCGGTCAACTGCGGGCAGATCCTCGTCCGCCAGCGCGGCACCGTGGTGCACGCGGGCGCCAACGTCGGCATCGGCCGCGACCACACGCTGTTCGCCCGTGCGGACGGCAAGGTGGTCTACGGCATCAAGGGCGCGAACGGCAACCGGATCGTGAGCGTCCTGCCGGCCTGAGCGACCGCCCTCGCCGCGAAAGCCCTATCGCTCGCGGTAGGGCTTTTTTGTTTCTGGAGCCTTCCCCGTGAAATTCATCGACGAAGCGCGCATCGAGGTCCATGCCGGCAAGGGAGGCGATGGCTCGGCGTCGTTCCGCCGCGAGAAGTTCATCCCGCGGGGCGGCCCCGACGGCGGCGACGGCGGACGGGGCGGCAGCATCTGGGCGCGTGCCGACCGCAACATCAATACGCTGATCGACTTCCGCTACGCGCGCATCCACCGCGCCAAGGACGGCGACAAGGGCCACGGCTCCGACTGCAACGGCCGCTCCGCCCCGGACATCGAACTGCGGGTGCCGGTCGGCACGATCTTCCGCGACGAGGACACCGGCGAGCTGCTCGCCGACCTCGCCGCGGACGGCGATCGACTGTGCCTCGCGCGGGGCGGCAAGGGAGGCCTCGGCAACCTGCACTTCAAGTCGAGCGTGAACCGCGCGCCGCGGCAGTTCACGCGCGGCGAGCCCGGCGAGAGCCGCAACCTCGCGCTCGAGTTGCGCGTGCTGGCCGACGTCGGCCTGCTCGGCATGCCCAACGCCGGCAAGTCGACGTTCGTGCACGCGGTGTCGAGCGCGCGGCCGAAGGTCGCGGACTACCCGTTCACGACGCTCAATCCGTCGCTGGGGGTGGTGCGCGTGGCGCACGACGCGAGCTTCGTGGTGGCCGACATCCCGGGCCTGATCGAGGGCGCGGCGGAAGGCGCCGGCCTCGGCCACCAGTTCCTGCGCCACCTGTCGCGCACCCGCCTGCTGCTGCACCTCGTGGATCTCGCGCCGCTGGACGAGGGCGCCGACCCGGCGAAGGACGTGCGCGCGATCGCCGCCGAGCTGAAGAAGTACGACGAGGCGCTGCATCGCAAGCCCCGCTGGCTGGTGTTCAACAAGGCCGACCTCGTCGATGACGCCGGCGATCGCATCGCGAAGATCGTGCGCCGGCTGCGCTGGAAGGGCCCCGTGTTCGCGATCTCGGCGATCTCGGGCGACGGCTGCCCCGCCCTCTGCAAGGCCGTGGCGAAGTTCCTCTCCGCGAACCCGCCTGCGCAGGCCGCGGCGAAGCGCGCCCCATGAGCGGCCGGATCGCGCAGGCGCGCTCGCTGGTCGTCAAGGTCGGCTCCTCGCTCGTCACCGACGAGGGCCGCGGCCTCGACGCGACGGCGATCGCGCGCTGGGCCGCGCAACTCGCGCGCCTGCGCGCGCTCGGCCGCCGCGTCGTCGTGGTCTCGAGCGGCGCGATCGCCGAAGGCATGAAGCGCCTCGGCTGGACGCGCCGTCCGCATGCCGTCCACGAACTGCAGGCCGCGGCGGCGGTCGGGCAGATGGGCCTCGCGCAATGCTACGAGTCGTGCTTCCGCGAACACGGCCTTGCCACCGCACAAGTGCTCCTCACGCACGCCGACCTCGCGGACCGCAATCGCTACCTGAATGCCCGCTCGACGCTGCGCACGCTCCTCGAGCTCGGCGTGGTGCCGGTGATCAACGAGAACGACACCGTGGTCACCGACGAGATCAAGTTCGGCGACAACGACACGCTGGGCGCGCTGGTGACCAACCTGATCGAGGCCGACGCGCTGGTGATCCTCACCGACCAGCGCGGGCTCTACGAATCCGACCCGCGAGCGAATCCGGGCGCGACCTTCGTCTCCGAGGCCCGCGCCGACGATCCGCGCCTCGCCGCGATGGCCGGCGGCGCCGGCAGCGGCGTCGGCAAGGGCGGGATGATCACCAAGATCCTCGCCGCGCAGCGCGCGGCGGGCAGTGGCGCGCACACCGTGATCGCCTCCGGCCGCGAGCCCGACGTGCTGGTGCGCCTCGTGCAGGGCGAGTCGATCGGCACGCTGCTGGTCGCCGGCACCCTGCCGCTCGCGGCGCGCAAGCAGTGGCTCGCCGACCACCTCGCCGTGCGAGGCCGGCTGCAGCTAGACGACGGCGCGGTGCGCGCGCTCGTCGCCGACGGCAAGAGCCTGCTGCCGATCGGCGTCGTCTCGGTGAGCGGGACGTTCGAGCGTGGCGAAGTCGTGGCCTGCGACGATGGTGGCGGTCGCGAGGTCGCTCGCGGGCTGGTCAACTACGGATCGTCCGACGCCGCGCGCATCCTGCGCCGCCCCTCCGGGGAGATCGAGGCCGTCCTCGGCTACGTCGAGGAGCCCGAACTGATCCACCGGGACAACCTCGTGGTGCTCGCGCCGCGCTAGTCGCGGGTGAAGAAGTTGCCCTTGCGGGGGTGACCACCGCGCTTCAGCGCGTCGACGCCCTCGGCGGCGTCGGCGATGATCGCGTCCTGCGGGCAGAAATACTCCCGCCGCAGGACCTGGTGCCAGCGCTGGATGGACTTCGCCTGGATCTCCTGCCACTGCGCGCCGGGGCGCTGGTTCCAGCTGCCGTCGCCACGGATCCCCGCGTAGACCTTCACGAGACCGCCCTTGCAGCGGATGCCCTCGAAGCTCACGTTGTCGACGCCGTTCGGGCTCCGGGCGACCAGCGTGTAGCGCACCACGCCATCGGCGCCGACTCGGATCGACGCGGCGTCGACGAAGAAGCGGAAGGACGCCAGCGCGCTCACCTGAAACTCGACCAGGTCCGCCGACCGGGGCGCCGCCGGGTACTCGAACACCCCTTCCTTCCAGTTGCGATCGGCCTCGCGCTCCTCCCAGTCCGATTTCGGCTGGGCGGATGCGGCGGCCGCGAACGCGACCGCCGTCGCCGCGAGGGCGACGCGCGCGAGGCTCAGGCGAGGTCCCTGGCGAGCGACTCGCGCACCGGCGCCGGGATCGCCGTCTCCACGCGGTACGCCTCGTGGTCCACGCCCATCGCCAGTGCGGCCCCGGCGCGCAGCGCCTCGCGCATCGGCCCGGTGAGCTCGAAGCGCAGGAAATGCACCGACGAGGTCTTCTCGTCGTTCTCGCGATCGAGGTCCTCGTCGGCGATCGGGAACACGCGCTCGAAGCCCTCGACGCGCACCCAGACGCGGTCCTCCACGCCCTTCAGCTTCGCGAGCATCGCGCGCCGCTCGTCGACGTCGGGATACTCGATCATCATCGTGGCCTTCCAGTTGCCGCCGTCGGGCACGAGCGGCCCGTAGGCCTCGAGCTCGGACTGGATGCCTTCTTCCTCGAAGATGCGCTCGATGCGCAGCATCTCCTGGATCTGGTAGCGGATCGTCAGCTCGTCCTCGAACTGCAGGGTGACGTGCTGGCCGAGGTGCACGTTGCGCACCTTCTTGTGCTCGATCACGCGCGCGCGGAATGCCTTGCGCTCCCGGGCGTAGGCCTCGAGGCCGAGCAGGGATTCGCGGGCAATGCCGGTCATGGCGGTTCCTGTCTGCATCATGGTGAGGTTGCGCACGGCGACGAGGCCGGGAGGCCGCCAGGCGGCGGCGCTCCCTCCCCTCGCGCGTCTCGCGCTAGTCGACCAGCGCGTCCAGCGCCTTCTGGAAGCGGTTCGCGTGGCTGCGCTCCGCCTTCGCCAGGGTCTCGAACCAGTCGGCGATCTCCGAGAAGCCCTCGTCGCGCGCCGTCTTCGCCATGCCCGGGTACATGTCGGTGTACTCGTGCGTCTCGCCGGCGACCGCGGCCTTCAGGTTCGCGCGGCTCGCACCGATCGGCAGGTCGGTCGCCGGGTCGCCGCAGGCCTCCATGTACTCGAGGTGGCCGTGCGCGTGGCCGGTCTCGCCTTCCGCCGTCGAGCGGAACAGCGCCGCGACGTCGTTCTGGCCTTCCACGTCGGCCTTGTTTGCGAAGTACAGGTAACGGCGGTTGGCCTGCGATTCGCCCGCGAACGCGGCCTTGAGGTTCGCGTGGGTCTTGCTGCCCTTCAGTTGAGCCATGGTGCCTCCTTGGGAAAGCTCGGGATGGAACGGGTCCGTGGGTGGACCCTGGAACCGAGCGTAGTCCCCGATCCCCGATAGATCAAATGGAAAAACGCAATTTGCCCGATTGAGGGCCGCTATTCGGCGGGCGCGGTCGGGCCGCTACTCGGCGGCCGTGGCCGCCGCGGCGGCGCGCCGCGGACGGCGGTCGGACGCGAGGAAGCGATGCAGCTCGGTGAGCGCCTGCTGGTAGACGTCGCGCTTGAACTCGATCACGGTCTCGAGCGGCACCCAGTAGTCGTGCCAGCGCCACGCGTCGAACTCCGGCTTCTCGTTCGCGCGCAGGCTGACGTCGCAATCGCGGCCGACCATGCGCAGCAGGTACCAGATCTGCTTCTGGCCGCGGTAGCGGCCGCGCCAGTCGCGGCGCACCCACTTGTCCGGCACTTCGTAGCGCAGCCACTGCCGCGTGCGGCCGAGGATGCGCACGTGCGCGGGCTTGAGGCCGGTTTCCTCCTCGAGCTCCCGGTACATCGCCTGTTCGGGGGATTCGCCGTGCTTGATCCCGCCCTGCGGGAACTGCCACGAGTGCTGGTTGACCCGCTTGCCCCAGAACACTTCGTTGCGGGCATTCGCGAGGATGATGGCGACATTCGGACGGTAGCCGTCCCGGTCCAGCATGGCGTCGCGCACTCTCTCGGTTAGAATCCGCGTCGATTTTTCCACACATCGCGGGGCCTTGAAAAGCTTCCGCGCCGTCAGCCGAACGTCAGGAATCACCTACGCCACCGACCCCGCGATGCGAGCGAGCCGATACTTCTTTTCCACCCTGAAGGAAGCGCCCTCCGACGCGGAGATCGTCAGCCACCGGCTCATGCTGCGCGCAGGCATGATCCGTCGCCTCGCCGCCGGCATCTACTCGTGGCTGCCGCTCGGCCTGCGCGTGGTGCGCAAGGTCGAGGCTATCGTGCGCGAGGAGATGAACCGCGCCGGCGCGCTAGAGGTCGCGATGCCGATGGTGCAGCCCGCCGAGCTCTGGCAGGAATCCGGCCGCTGGCAGGCCTACGGCCCCGACCTGCTGCGCTTCAAGGACCGCCACGAGCGCGACTTCATCCTCCAGCCGACCTCCGAGGAAGTGATCACCGACATCGCGCGCGGCGCGCTGAAGAGCTACCGCCAGCTGCCGGTTCACCTGTACCAGATCCAGACCAAGTTCCGCGACGAGCGCCGCCCGCGCTTCGGCGTGATGCGCGGCCGCGAGTTCGTGATGAAGGACGGCTACTCCTTCCACGCCAGCCACGACGACCTCGTGCGCGAGTACCGCAACATGTACGACACGTACACGCGGATCTTCACGCGCCTCGGGCTGCGCTTCCGCGCGGTCGCCGCCGACACCGGCGCGATCGGCGGCACGGGCTCGCACGAGTTCCAGGTGCTCGCCGACTCGGGCGAGGACGCGATCGCGTTCTGCCCCGATTCCGACTACGCCGCCAACGTCGAGCTCGCCGAGGCGCTCGCGCCCGCCGCGCCGCGCCCCGCGCCCGCGCAGGCGCTCGAGAAGGTGCTCACGCCCGGCAAGACGCGCTGCGAAGCCGTCGCGGAGCAGCTCGCGATCCCGCTCGCGCGCACCGTGAAGGCGATCGCGGTGATGCACGAGGGAACCTTCGTCCTGCTCGTGATTCGAGGCGACCATTCGCTGAACGAGATCAAGGCCCAGAAGGTGCAGGGGCTCGACCCTTTCCGCTTCGCGACC
The DNA here is from genome assembly GCA_964617355.1 of uncultured Enterobacteriaceae bacterium. Taxonomy (GTDB): domain Bacteria; phylum Pseudomonadota; class Gammaproteobacteria; order Burkholderiales; family SG8-39; genus CAZTDU01. Next base: position 44,775 of record CAZTXP010000010.1, on the reverse strand, counting down.
GATGCCGAGATCCAGTCCGCGCTCGGCTGCAAGCCGGGCTACATTGGACCGCCCCTCGCCTCCAGCAATCTCGCGAAGGTGCGCATCGTCGCCGACCGCAGCGTCGCCGCGATGGCCGACTTCGTCTGCGGCGCGAACGAGGAGAATTACCACGTCGTCGGCGTGAACTGGGGCCGCGACCTGCCCGAGCCCGAGGTCGCCGACCTGCGGAACGTGCTCGAAGGCGACCCCTCGCCCGACGGCAAGGGCACGCTGCGCATCGTGCGCGGCATCGAGGTCGGCCACATCTTCCAGCTGCGCACCAAGTACTCCACCGCGCTCAAGGCGTCGGTGCTCGACGACAAGGGCGTCCCCGTGACGATGGAGATGGGCTGCTACGGCATCGGCATCACGCGCATCGTCGGCGCCGCGATCGAGCAGAACCACGACGAGCGCGGCATCGCCTTCCCGGTGCCGATGGCCCCGTTCGCCGTCGCCGTGGTGCCGATCGGGTACAAGAAGAGCGACGCCGTGCGCGCCGCCGCCGACCGGCTCTACGAGCAACTCTCGGCGCAGGGCATCGACGTGCTGCTCGACGACCGGGACGAGCGGCCGGGAGTGCTGTTCGCGGACTCCGACCTGGTCGGGATCCCGCACCGTGTCGTGCTCTCGGACAAGGGCCTGGCCGCCGGGCAGGCCGAGTACAAGGGCCGCCGCGATGCGGCGCCGCAGATGGTCCCGGCCGACGCGATCGCGGCCTTCGTCGCCGCGCGCCTCGCGGCGTGAACCGGCGCGAGGCGCTCGCGGGCCTGCTGCCGCTGGCCGCGGCGCTGCTTGCGCGACCCTCGAGCGTCGTCGCCGGCGCGCAGGTCTACGAGCCGATCGCCGAAAGCGTACGCAACCAGCTGCGCATCGTCGTCCAGCACCGCCGGGCACCGGTGCTGCATTTCGGCAACGCGGGCGACGCACACCGCTGGAGCTCCGAGATGAGCCGGCGGCTGCGCGCCCACATCCCCGATCGCCACGAGCGCGACGATTTCCTGAAGACCGTGCACTACTACGCGATCCGCGCGCGCCTCGACCCGCAACTGGTGCTCGGCCTGATCCACGTCGAGTCGCGCTACAAGCGCTACGCGGTGTCCTCCGCGGGCGCGATGGGCTACATGCAGGTGATGCCGTTCTGGATCAAGGTCATCGGGCAGCCGAACGACAACCTCTTCCACATGCGCACCAACATCGTCTACGGCTGCGCCATCCTGCAGCACTACGTCGACATCGAGAAGGGCGACTACTTCCGCGCCCTCGGGCGCTACAACGGCAGCCTCGGCCGCCCCGAATACCCGAACGCGGTGCGCGCGGCCTGGAAGGACCGCTGGGGCTACGACGGGGCGACGAGCTAGGCGATGCGCGCGAGCCCGGCATTGCGCAACTGGTTCTACGGCTACGCGCCGCCCGAGCGCGGCACCATCGTGCTGCACCACCGGCGCGTCTACATCGTGCCGACGCGCATGGGCTGGCTGTTCGGCGCCACGCTCGTCGTGCTGCTGGTCGGCTCGATCAACTACGCGCTGCAGCTCGGCTTCGCGCTCACGTTCCTGCTCGCCGGCATGGGCCTCGCGGGCATGGTGCATACCGCGCGCAACCTCGCGCGCGCGGCGGTCACCGCGGGCCGCGTCGAGCCGGTGTTCGCCGGCGAGTCGGCGCAGTTCCGCCTCTACCTCGACAATCGCGCCGACCACGATCGCCCGGCGATCCTCGCGCGCCACCTCGCCTCCGGCGCCCAGACGGTGGTCGACGTCGCGCCGCACGCGGGCACCGACGTGGTGCTCGCTGTGCCGGCCGCGCGCCGCGGCTGGATGCCGGTCGGCCGCGTGATGCTCGAGACGCGCTTCCCGCTGGGCCTGTTCCGCGCCTGGAGCTACGTCGAGCCGGACCAGCGCGCGCTGGTCTATCCGCGCCCGCTGCGCGGCCCGCTGCCGCCGGCGAGCGCCGACGAGCGTGCCGGCAGCGCGCAGGCGCGCGCCAGCGGCAACGACGACTTCTCCGGCTTGCGCAGCTACCAGCCCTCCGACCCGCCGCGCCACGTGGCATGGAAGGCCGTGGCGCGCACGGACGAGATGCTGACCAAGCAGTTCTCGGGCGAAGCCGCGGCCGAGCTCTGGCTCGACTGGGCCGAGCTGCCCGCCGGGCTCGACGCCGAGGAGCGCCTGTCGCGACTCGCCGGCTGGGTGCTCGACGCCGAGCGCAGCGGGGCGCGCTATGGCCTGCGCCTGCCGGGCTCCGAACTCGCCCCCGACCACGGCGAGGATCACCGCGCGCGCTGCCTCGCCGCGCTGGCGCTGCACGGCGAGGCGCCCGCGAGCATCGCGGAGGAGGGGTCGCCATGAGCGCCGCGGCCCACCCGCTCGCCCCCGAGCAGCGCGCGATCACGCTGCGCGACGTGCATGCGCTCGTGCTGTCGCTCGCGCTCGTCATCGCGCCGCACGCGCTGCGCGCGCCGTGGTGGCTGACGACCGCCACCGCCACCCTCTTCGCCTGGCGCTGGGCCGCGCTCGCGCGCGGCCTGCCGCTGCCGGGTCGCTGGATGCTGCTCGCCATCGCGGCCGCGGGCATGGCGGGCGTATGGCTCGAGTACCGCATCCTCTTCGGCCGCGCGCCGGGCATCGTGCTGCTGATGCTGTTCTCGGGGCTGAAGATGCTCGAGATGCGCACGCACCGCGACGCCACCGTGCTGGCGTTCCTCTGCTACTTCCTGATCGTCACCAACCTGCTCTATACGCAGACCATCCCGACCGCGCTGCTGATGGCGGTGGCGCTGGTGCAGATCACCGCCACGCTGGTGCGCCTCGCGGCGCCGGTGCGCGGCGCGCGCGACAACCTGCGCACCGTGGCGTTGCTGGTCGGCCATGCGGCGCCGATCGCGCTGGTGCTCTTCCTGCTGTTCCCGCGCGTGCAGGGCCCGCTTTGGGGGCTGCCGCAGGACGTCAACGCCGGCGTCACCGGGCTCTCCGACACCATGTCGCCGGGTAACATCGCGCAACTCGCGCAGACCGACGCGATCGCGTTCCGCGCCGAGTTCCCCGGCGAGCTGCCTCCGGCGCGCGCGCGCTACTGGCGCGGGCCGGTGATGTGGGAGTTCGACGGCCGTACCTGGCGCATGGCGCCGCCCTTTATGACGCCATTCGAGCCGCCCGCCGGCGGCACGCAGCGCTATCGCTACACGGTGCTGCTCGAGGCGCACGAGCGCAACTGGCTGTTCGGCCTCGAATCGATCGCCTCGCTGCCGGATCGCGCGCGCATCACGCCCGATGGCCAGCTGTTCGCGATCGCTCCGGTGCGCGCACGGCTGCGCTACGAGATGATCGCGGTGGTGGATCCGGATCCCGCGCCGGAGACCTCGGCGGGCGTGCTGCGCCGTGCGACCCAGCTGCCCGAGGGCTACAACCCCCGCGCGCGCGCCATCGCCGACGAGTGGCGCCGCGACGCGGCCTCCGAGGCGCAGGTGCTCGAGCGAGCGATCGCCTTCTTCCGCGGCGCGAAGCTCACCTACACGCTCGAGCCGCCGCTCCTCGGCCGCGACACGGTGGACGAGTTCCTGTTCGAGACGCGCGCCGGCTTCTGCGAGCACTTCGCCTCCGCCTTCGTGTTCATGATGCGCGCCGCCGGCGTGCCCGCGCGCGTGGTGACCGGCTACCAGGGGGGCGACGTCAACCCGGTCGACCGCCACATCACGGTGCGACAGTCCGACGCGCACGCGTGGGCCGAGGTCCACCTGCGCGGTCGCGGTTGGGTGCGCGTGGATCCCACCGCGGTGTCGGCACCGGCGCGCGTCGAGTCCGGCATCGCGCGCACGCTGCCGGACGCCGACGCGCTGCCCTTCATGCAGCGTTCCCGCGCCGAGTGGCTGCGCGGCCTGCGCTACAACTGGGAAGCGCTGGCGCACAAGTGGAACGTCTGGGTGCTGGGCTACAACCCGGATCGCCAGCGCGACGTGCTGGCCTCGATCGGCCTGCGCAACATCGACTGGAAGGAACTGACCGCGATCCTCTTCACGATCCTTGGCGCGATCACGGTGCTGCTCGCGGTGTGGTCGTTCCGCCGGCTGGCCAGGCCCGACCCGGTGCAGCGCGCGTGGATCGCGTTCTGCGCCAAGCTCGGCCGGCGTGGCGTCGCGCGCGCGCCGCACGAGGGCCCGCGAGACTACGCGTCGCGTGCCGCCGCCGCCCTGCCCTCGGGCGCGGAGGCGATCCGCGCCATCGGCGAGCTCTACATCGCCCTGCGCTACGGCCGCGACGCCGATGCCCCTCGAATCGGCGAACTGCGCCGTCGCGTGCGCGACCTGAGGATCGCGTGATGCGCCGCGCCCTCCTCGCGCTCGCACTTGGAATCGCGGCCGTCGCCGCGCAAGCCTCGGGCTACGAGAAGCGCCCGGAAGTGCAGGCCTTCGTGCGCGAGATGGCGGCGCGCCACGGCTTCGTCGAGTCGGAGCTGCTGTTCCTGTTCTCCCGCGCCAAGCGCCGCGAGCCGATCCTGCAGGCGATCCGCCCGCCGGAGCCGGGCCGCGCGCGCTCCTGGAACGACTACCGCGGCCTCTTCGTCAACGACCGGCTGGTGCAGTCTGGGCGCGCCTTCGCGAAGAAGCACGCCGACGCGCTGGCGCGCGCCGAGCGCGAGTACGGCGTGCCCGGCGACGTCATCGTCGCCATCCTCGGCATCGAGACGCTGTACGGCCGCAACATGGGAAAGTGGCGCGTCGTCGACGCGCTCGCCACGCTCGCCTTCGACTACCCGCCGCGCGCCGAGTACTTCCGCGGCGAGCTCGAGAACTACCTCGTGTTCGCGCGCGACTACGACGTCGACGTGTTCTCGGTGACGGGCTCCTACGCCGGCGCGATCGGCATCCCGCAGTTCATGCCCACGAGCATCCTGAAGTGGGCCGTGGACTTCGACGGCAGCGGCCGCATCGACCTGCGCGCGAGCCCGGTGGACGCGATCGGCAGCGTGGCGAACTTCCTCAAGTCGCACGGCTGGCGCGCGGGAGAGCCGGCGCTGTTCGCCGCGCGCGTCAGCGGCGAGGCCTGGAAGCCCTTCGCCGACGGCAGCGTGCTGCCGCGCTTCGCGCTCGGCGAGATGGCGAAGGCCGGCATCGCGTTCGACGGCGGGGACCCGCAGGCGCAGGGCATCCTCGTGGAGCTCGCCAACCGCGACGACCCGCCCGAGTACCGCGTGGGCCTGCAGAACTTCTACGTGGTGACGCGCTACAACCGTTCGAGCTTCTATGCCTCGGCGGTGCTGGATCTTGCCGCCGCGCTGCGCGCGGCCCCCTGAGCGCGGGGCTACTGCTTCGGCAGGAAGCGCGTCGGGTCGACCGGCTTGCCCGACTGGCGGATCTCGAAGTGCAGCTTCGGCGCGTCGGCGTCGGTGTCGCCGAGCTCGGCGATCTTCTGGCCCTTGGCGACCGCCTGCCCTTCCTTCACCAGGATCTCGCGATTGTGCGCGTAGACGCTGTTGAAGTTGTTGTCGTGCTTGATGACGATCAGCTTGCCGTAGCCGCGGATGCCGGTGCCGGTGTACATCACGCGCCCCGCGGCGGCGGCGACCACGGCGTCGCCAGGCTTGCCGGCGATGTCGACGCCCTTGTTGTTCGGCTCCGAGAAGCCCTGCAGCACGCGGCCGCGGTGCGGCCAGATGAACTCGATGCCTTCGGCGGATTCGGTCGGCGCGGCGGCGGGCTTGGCCGGTTCGGCCGCCGGCTTCGCCGGTTCCGCCGCAGGCTTGGCGGGCTCCGGCTTCGCGGGCGCGGGCTTCGCCGCCTCGCCCTTCTGCATCAGCGCGACGTTCTGCTCGCTGTAGGGCAGGCGCACGGCCTTCGGCTCGGTCTTCATCGCATCGCCGCCGGTCGCCGGGGCGGGCGACGCCGCCGCGGGCTTCGACGGCGCGCCGTCGAGCGGGCGCGACTCGACCGGAGCGGTGCCACGCGCCGCACCGACCTGCACCGCCTGCTTCGGCTCGCCGGCACCGAGGCGCAGCACCTGCCCGATGCGCAGCTTGGAGGGATCGTCGATGTTGTTCGAGGCGGCGAGCTCGCGATAGTCCACGCCGTGCTCCAGCGCGATGCTGTAGAGCGTGTCGCCGCGCTTCACCACGTAGGTGCCGGCCCCGGCTGCCGCGGCCGGCGCGGCCGGGACCGTGGATGCCGCAGGGGGCTTCGCCGTCGTGCTCGGCACCGGGCGGCGATCGTCCACGGGCGCGGGCGTCTTGGTGCTCGCGCAGCCGGCCAGCAGCGCCGCCGCGAGCAAGATCGTGATCCAGGGTCTGTTCATGGTCATGCCTTCCCGGCCTCCAGCGGCACGAAGCGCGCCGGATCCAGCACCGTCTCGGTAAAGCCGTGCGCGCGACGCTCGATGAGCAGCAGGTGCTGCTCCGCGCCCTTCGCCACGGGGAGGATCATTCTGCCACCCGGCACGAGCTGCGGCAAAAGCGCCGCCGGCACCTCGGGCGCCGCCGCGGCCACCACGATGGCATCGAACGGCGCCGCCGCGGGCAGGCCGAGCCGGCCGTCGCCGTAGGTGAGCCGCAGGTTGGCGAGCCGAAGCGCGCGCAGGTTGCGCCGCGCGAGCTCGTGCAGCTCCTTGATGCGCTCGATCGAGTACGCCTCGGCCGCGCAGTGCGCGAGCACCGCGGCCTGGTACCCGCACCCGGTACCCACTTCCAGCACCTTCGCCACGCTGCGCTTGCCGGCGATCGCGCGCTCGATCATCGAGGCCACCACGAACGGATGCGAGATCGTCTGGCCCTGCCCGATCGGCAGCGCGTCGAACTCGTAGGCGCGGTGCGCGAGCGCGGCGTCGACGAAGAGGTGCCGCGGCACCGTGGCCATCGCCTCGAGCACGCGCGCGTCCTTCACGCCCTGCGCACGCAGCTTCTCCACCATGCGCGCGCGCGTGCGTTGCGAGGTCATGCCGCTGCCGGCGGGGTCGCCGCGCAGGCCCACGGGCGTCGCGCGCGGGCGCGGCGCGTTCATCGCGCGACCCAGTCCTTCACGGTCGCGAGCTGCGCGTGGTGCGTAAGATCCACCTGCAGCGGCGTCACCGACGCGCGCCGGTTCTCGACGGCGTGGAAATCGGTGCCCGGCCCGGCGTCGGCCGCGCTGCCCGCGGGCCCCACCCAGTACGCCATCTCGCCGCGCGGCGTACGGATCTTCTCCACCGGCTCGGCCTTGTGGCGGCGGCCGAGGCGCGTGACCTCGACGCCCTTCAGCTCCGCCGCGGGCACGTCGGGCACGTTGAGGTTCAACAGCACCGGCTGGCGGATCGGGTCGCGCGCGAAGCGCGCCACGAGCTCGACCGCGATGTTCGCGGCGGTGTCGAAGTTCTTCGACTCGCGCCCCGCGAGCGACACCGCGAGGGACGGGATGCCGAGGAGGAAGCCCTCCATCGCCGCGGCCACCGTGCCCGAGTAGATGGTGTCGTCGCCCATGTTGGCGCCGAGGTTGATGCCCGAGACCACCACGTCGGGGAGGAAATCCAGCAGCCCGGTAACCGCGAGGTGCACGCAGTCGGTCGGCGTGCCGTTCACGTACCAGAAGCCGCTGGGCGCGCGCTTCACCGACAGCGGACGATCGAGCGTGAGCGAGTTCGACGCGCCGGAGCGGTCGCGCTCGGGCGCGACCACGGTGACCTCGCCGAGCGCGCCGAGGCGCTGCGCGAGGCACGCGATGCCGGGAGAGAAGTAGCCATCGTCGTTGGAGACCAGGATCCGCATCGCGTCGCGGATTCTAGCCGGTTCGGGCTACTCGCCCGCGTCCGCCGCCCTCACGATGCCGTCCTCGGCGACACGGTCACCGGCCGCAGCGTGATGACCTCGCCGAGCGCGGCATAGCGCGGGCCGCCGAGGCGCGCCACGGGGCGAAAGCGCTCGGCGTCGATGCGCTTGCCGGTCCACAGCGCGTCGTCGACGTGGAAGCACAGCACTTCACCCACCACCAGCTGCGTGCGCAGCCGCCCGAACTCGATCGTCTGCGCGTGCCGGCACTCCATCGCCACCGGCGCCGCGGCGAGGCGCGGCGCGCGCACGTGGCGAGAGGCCACGGTCTCGAGACCGAGCACCTCCGCTTCGCTCACCTCCGGGGGATGTTCCTCCGACGACTCGTGCACCAGCGACACCTGCGACTCGTGAGCGATGTGCACGACGAAGTCCTTCCGCTCCTCGATGTTGCGCGAGGTGTCCTTGGCCGCGCCGAGCCGGCGACCGACGCTGATCGCGAGCATCGGCGGGTCGTTGGCGACGAAGGTGAAGCAGCTGAACGGCGCGAGGTTCACCTTGCCGCCCGCCGACAGCGAGGTCACCCACGCCACCGGTCGCGGCACCACCGCGCCGGTGAGCAGCTTGTAGGCCTCTTCCGCGTCCAGCGATCCCGCGTCGACGATCGCCATCAGTACTGCCGGCGCGGATCGACCGCGTTGCGCAACGGCCTGCGCGCGACGAGGCGCCGCGCGTTGTCCATCACGAGGTCGAGCGTGAGCGGGATGTACTGCTCCGCGTCGTCGGACGAGCAATGCGGCGACACGAGCAGGTTCGGCACGCGCCACAGCGGCGACGCGGGCGGCAGCGGCTCGGGATCGAACACGTCGAGCAGCGCGCCCGAGAGCCGGCCGGTGCGCAAGGCCGCGACCAGAGCCGCCGTGTCGAGCACCGCGCCGCGGCCCACGTTCACCACCGCGGCGCCGGGCTTCAGCGCGGCGAGCACGCGCCGGCTGGCGAGGCCGCGCGTCTCGTCGGTGAGCGGCGTGGCGACGACGAGGAAGTCGGCGCGCTTCGCCGCAGCGGCGAGCGCGGACACGCGCCGGGTCTCGTCGAAATCGGCGGCGCGGCGGCCGCTGCGGTTCACGCCGATCGAATGCATGCCGAGGTGCCGCGCCGCGCGGCCGAACGCGCCGCCGATGTCGCCGGTGCCGAGCACCAGCGCGGTCCGTCCCTCGCAGGTCGGCGTGAAGGTCGCCGCCCAGCGGCGCGCGGACTGGTTCGCGATCATCGCCGGCAGCCGCGCATTGAGCAGCGTGAAGGCCATCAGCGCGTACTCGTACATCTTGCGCGCGTGCACGCCGCTGTTGTTGGTCAGCACGAGCCCGCGCGGCACCCAGTCCAGCGGCAGCAGCCGCTCGACGCCGGCGCCGATGACGTGGATCCAGCGCAGGCGAGGCGCCGCCGTGGCGAGCGCACGCAGCGGGAAACGCGGGTGCGCGAGCACGTCGCCCGAGCAGACCAGCGCTTCGATCCCGGGCAGCCAGCGCTCGACGCGCTCGAGGTCTTCGCCGTGCGAGATCTCGCAGCCGCGCGCGGCGACCGGATTGCGCCGACGCGCCGCGGCGACCCGCGCGCGCGTCATGCGAAAGACGTCGGGCTTCGCGCGGATGTCCTCGACGTGGAGTCGCAGCGAATTCATTGGCGCCCGACCACTCGATCGAGCACCCAGTTGTTGAACACGTGCACCAGCGGCTCGGCGTACGAGAGGCGTCCGGGCTTCGAGAACGGCGACGACAGGCCGATCTGCTGCTGCTCGGAGATCACGTTGTCCTCGGGGATCGAGAGGTCCCAGCGCTTGTAGTAGCGCTGCACCACCTCCTCGAAGTCGGGGCGCTTCGTGACTTCCTCGGGGAAGCACGAGCCGACGATCAGCCGCGTGCGCGACGCGCTCACCGGGTGCAGCTCCAGCCACCACATGCAGTCGACGGTGCAGCCGAACATGGTGCTCGGGAAGATCAGCGGGTAGTAGCTGCCCTTCGCGGCCTTGCCGGCGAGCGTGGGGATGCGCGGGAAGCCGGTGTCTCCGGTGAGCAGCGCCCGCGTGCCCTCGTGCTCCTTGTGCAGGCCCATCCACTCGCCCTCGGCCTGCTCAACGGTCGGGAACTGGCCGCGCTGGCGCGACAGCGTCGAGCGGTGCACGGTGGCGACGTGGTAGGCCTCCATCGCGTTCTCGACGTAGATCTTCCAGTTGCACGCGAGGTCGAACTCCTTGCGCCGCACGCACGTCATGCCGGAGAAGCCGTAGCTCGCGAGCGTCGCGGGCAGGTTGCCGAGGAATTCCATCAGCGGCCGCGCACCGTCGTCGAAGTTGACGAACAGGAACCCCTCCCAGGTCTCGAGGCGCAGCGGGATCATCGGGTAGTCCGAGAGGTGGAAGCCCTCGGTCTGCTCCATCTCGGGCGCGACGATCAGCTTGCCGTCGAGGTCATACACCCACGAGTGGTAGGGGCACCGAATGGTCTTGCAGTTGCCCTCGCCCGAGAGCATCGCCGCGCCGCGGTGGCGACAGGTATTGGCATAGGCGCGCACCGCGCCGGCCTTGTCGCGCAGGACGATCACCGGCACGCCGGCGAACGTCACGGTGAAGTAGTCGCCGGCCGACGGGATGCGATCGGCGCGGCCGAGGAAATTCCACTCCTTCAGGAAGATGGTCTCCACCTCGCGGCGGAAGAACGCCTCGGAGGTGTAGCACCAGGGCGGCAGCGTCTGGGCCTGCGCGAGCGGCTTGCGCACCCCCGCGTAGTGCGCCGGCTCGAACAGGGACGCGGCGGGCGGCTCGAAGGAAAGAGTCTGGACGACGGCAGCCATGGTTCGAACCTCGCACTGGTTGGCAGGATTTCCGGCAAATAATATTACCGGCAGCTCCCGGCCCGTCCGGGGCTGTTTCGACGAACCTCCCGGGAGATCCGATGGCTGCCCCAGAGCAACAACTCATTCCCGCCCGCAAGGGCGCCGCGCACCGCATGAAGAAGGGCCAGCGCCTGCGCGTCACCAACACGCACGGCTCGCAGGTGGTGGATTTCTGGGCCTTCAACGATCCGGACCTCGGCGAATGCATGTCCATGGAGCACACGCGCGCGTCGATCCTGCGCCTGATCCCGAAGGTGGGCGACGTGATGCTCACCAACAAGCGCCGCCCGATCCTCACCATGGTCGCCGACACCTCGCCCGGCGTGCACGACACGCTGATCGCGTCCTGCGACGTCTACCGCTACCAGCAGCTCGGCTGCACGACCTACCACGACAACTGCACCGACAACCTCGGCAACGCGCTGCAGGCGATGGGCCTGAAGCGCGTGGTGCACCCCAGCCCCTTTAACCTCTTCATGAATATCCCGGTGGCGGACGGCATGGCCCTGTCGTTCGACCCTCCGGTCGGCAAGCCGGGCGACTACGCGGAGTTCCGCGCCGAGATGGACTGCGTGGTCGCGTTCTCGGCCTGCCCGCAGGACATGCTGCCGATCAACGGCCGCGACTGCGTGATCCACGACGCGCACTTCAGCGTCGTCGACTGACCGGCGCCTATCCGGCCGCGCCTGCCCCTTCGTCCCAGGCCGCCAGCCGATCGAGCGCGCGACCGGGACGGCCGCGCAAGCCGACGACGCTGGCGAACTCGCGGAATTTCGTGGCGGCCGCGCGCGCCAGGCGTTCCAGCGCGTCGGCCTCGAACCGGCCAACGGATGCGTAGCGCGCCGCCAGGCGCGCGGACTCGCCGGCGGCCGCCTCGGGTCCCTGTCGCGTGAGCAGCCACGCCAGTTCCTCGGCGAGCGCGACGATCGCGTGCAGGCGACCAGCGCCATCGAGGGCCGTGGGCAGCGGATCCGGCAGCGGCGCCATGCACTGCGCCATGTCCTCGGGCAGCTTCCATTCACGCGCGACGGCGGCACCGAGTTCGTGCGGCGCGAGGCCCAGTACGTCCAGGAACGCGGCCTCCGGAGAAGCGCCGGCGCGCACGGCGCCATCGATCGCGTCGGACTCCTCCGGGAAGCAGTACGCCGCGAGCGTCTCGCCGAGGCGCCGGAACATGCCGCAGAGGAACGCCGCTTCGGCGTCGACACCCGCGGCGTCGCGCGCAAGGTGGCGCGCGATCAGGCCGGTGACGAAGCCCTCGACCTGCAAGTCGACGAGGCGTGACGCGCGCTCATCCACCGACTCGAGCCGCCCGACGTAGAGCAGCGCGTTGCACGCCACGCGCACCTGGTCGAAGCCCAGGCGCACCACGGCCTCGGACACGGTGGTGATCGGCGCGCGGCCGCCGCCGAAGTAGGCCGAGTTGGCGAGCCGCAGCAACCGGTTCGCGAGCGCATAGTCGCGCAGCACCACCTGCGCGAGGCGCGCGGGCGTCGCGAGCGAGTCGTCGGCGGTGAGCCGGTTCACCTCGAGCAGCGTCGACGACAGCGCGGGCAGCTCCTTGCGCAGGCGCATGCGCCGCAGCAGGAATTCGACGGTGCCGTGCGCCGCGGCGGGCGTCGCCGAGGGATCGGCGAGCGCGTCGTCCAGGCGTCGCAGCAGTTCGTTCGCGTCGGCGATGCGCGCGGACGCGCGCGTCGCGAGCATCGCGCGCACCAGCGGCTCGATCGCCGGGCCCGCGTCGCAGGCGAGCAGGCGCCCGAAATCGTAGTCCCCGCGCCGCGCCGTCTCGGCGATATGCGCCAGCCGCTCGCCGTTCAGGGCGTACTGGCCGGTGAGCATCAGGTACAGGATCAGCCCGAGCGCGTAGACGTCGGCCTGCGGGCCGAGCGCGCCGCCGTCGAACTGCTCCGGCGCCATGAAGAGCGGCGTGCCGGCGCACATCCCGCCGGCGTCCCGGTTGGCGTCGCGGCGCGCAAGGCCGAAATCCATGATGCGCGGCACGCCGTGCCGGTCGATCATGATGTTGTTCGGGTTGAGGTCGAGGTGGATGACGCCCTGCGCGTGCGCGTGCGCGACGCCCTCGACCACGCGACGAAACAGCGGCAGCGCCTCCGCGGCCGGCATGCGCTGCCCGCCGCGCAGCCGCGACGCCAGCGTGTCGCCGTCGACGTACTCGAAGACCAGGAACCGGTGGCCGCGGTGCAGGCCCGATTCGAACACCGAGACCACGTTCGGGTGGCGCAGCCGGCCGAGGCTGCGACCCTCGTCGGCCGGCGCCGCCGCGCCCTCGTCGGACTGCAGCAGCTTCACGGCGACCGGCCGCTCGAGCTCCGGGTCCTCGGCGAGGTAGACCGTGCCCTGCAGGCCGGCGCCGATCTTGCGGCGCAGCCGGAAGCGCCCGATGCGGGGGGCGTTCGACACGGGGGCGGCGAGGTGCATGGGTGGGCGCGGTTGGGGCAATCGACAACCGGGATAACGGCCGTCGCCGCCGCGACTTGACCCGCCGGGAATTTGAACTGGATCAATTCCAGCGGCTTTTCGCCTTGCGGCGCAAGGCGGACGGGAAGAGCATTCCGGCCATGGACGCGCACGCAGCCACGGATTTCAATCGCGCGCTCCGCGAGATCGACGCCCAGCACAAGCGCCTGTCGCGGCTGGTCGAGGAGTTGAGCGACTCCGCGATCAAGTCGGGCGACGGCACGCCGGACCTCGCCAAGCTGCGCGAGGTGATCGAGTACACCGAGCAGCACTTCCGCTTCGAGGAATCGGTGATGGCGTCCGCCGGCTACCGCGCGCACGAGCGGCACGCCGAAGCGCACGCGCAGTTGCTGGCCGACCTCGCGCGCTGGCGCACATCCCGGCAGCCCTCCAATGCACCGGACCTGTTCCGCCTCGTCGAGTGGCTCTGGCAGTGGCTCCTCGAGCACATCGACACCGAGGACTCGGACCTGCGGGACTGGCTGCAGTACCGCGCCGCCGCCGCAGCCTAGCGACCGCGCACGTTCGGCGCGGCGCGATCGAAGCCGCCGAGCAGCACGCCTTCCAGCGGCTTCTCGGACGCGGTCTTGGGGATCTCGTCCAGCAACTGGAAATACCGCGGCACGGCATTCGCCTCCATGCGCGAAGCGCAATACCCGATCATCGCGTCGAGGTCCCAGCGCGCGCCCTCGCGCAGCACGATCGCGGCCACCACGTCCTTCTCGCCGGCGACCCCGCCTTCGCCCGGCACGCCGTAGACGAACACGTCGGAGACGTCCGGATGCTCGGCGATCTCCTTCTGGATGAAGCCCGGCGACAGGAACTCGCCGTTCCTGCGGATCTCGTAGCCCTTGCGGCTGGCGAAGTACAGCCAGCCGTCGCGGTCGCGGTAGCCGAGGTCGCCGGAGCGCAGCCAGCCGCCGCGCACCTTCTCGGCCGAGGCGCGCGGGTTGCCGAGGTACTCGACCTTAGGCGGCGTGCCGTCGGCGCGCTGGAAGATCATCTCGCCCGGCACCATCGGCGCGCAGTCGCGGTCTTGCTCGTCCACGACGCGCGCCACCAGCGTCGGCGGCGGCTTGCCGATGCTGCCCACCGGACCACCGCCGGGCGGGTTCACGGTCATGCCGCCCTCGGTCGCGGCGTAGAACTCGAGGATCGACACGCCGAAGCGGTTGGCGAACGCCTCCCACAGCGCCGCGGGCAGGCCTGCCGAGACGACGAGGCGGATGCGGTGCTCGCGGTCCCTCGGCGACGGCGGCTCGGCGTAGATCGCCGCGAACATGCCGCCGAGCAGGACCATCGTCGTGCACTCGAAGTCGGCGACGATGCGCCAGAGCCGCGACTTGCTGAACTTGCGGCTGAAGACGAGCGGAATCGCGTTGTAGAGGCTGATGCCGAGCGACATGTTCTGCGCGCTGCCGTGCGTCAGCGACAGCCCGGTGTACATGCGATCGTCGTCGCGGATGCCGAACTGCCCCCGCAGCTCGCTACCCTTGGTCGCGTAGCGCTCGTAGGTGGCGACGAAGGCCTTCGGGTCGCCGGTGGTGCCCGACGAGAAGACCAGCAGCATCGGCGTGTCCATGCGCGTCGCGATCGGCAACTCGGCACCCGCGCCCTCGAGGCGCTGCGCGAAGGTCGCCTCGTCCACGTGCCAGGTCCAATCGAGCGTCGGCACGTCGGCGCGCACCTCGGCGATCGCGTCGCTGCAGTAGCTGCCCGCGAGCGCGCCGCGGCACTGCGCGAAGTCGAGCAGGTAGCGCAGCTTGCGGCCTCGCGTGCGCGGGTCGATGGGCACCAGCACCGTGCCGACGATCGCGGAAGCGATCATCGCGTCCACGAACACGGCGTGGTTTTCCATCATCAGCGCGAGCCGGTCGCCGGGCTTCAGCCCCTGGTGAACGAGCGCGCGTGCCAGCGCCTGCCCGTTCGACCACAGCGTCGCGTAGCTGCGACGCTCGACGCGGTACTCGCCCGCGGAGTGGTCGACGAATCGCAGCAACTCGCGATCGCCGCCCGCGGCCGCGGCGCGCGCGCGAACCAGTTCGCCGAGCGGCAGGAATGACGGCGGCATCACGTGCAAGGGTCCCCTGTTCGTTCGCCTGCGAACCGGCGGTTCAATCCCGCGGCGCGCAGGACTACCATGCGGCGCAGTCTAGCCGCGCGCATGGCGCATCCGCTTGCCGCGCTGCGAACCAGCATCCCCGAGGAGGATCCGACCGTGTCCCGCAGACGTTTCCTGAAAGTCGTCCCCGCCGCGCTCGCAGCCTGCGCGCTGCCCGCGTGGGCGCAATCGAGCGCGAAGACGCTGAAGCTCGTGGTGCCGTTCCCGCCCGGCGGCCTTGCCGACCTCTTCGCGCGCATCCTGTCGGCGCCGCTCGGCGAGCTGCTCGGCGAGACGGTGGTGGTCGAGAACCGCACTGGCGCCGGCGGCCTCGTCGGCGCGCAGTCGGTACTGCGCGCGCCGCCCGACGGCCAGACGCTGATCGTGCACGTGTCCTCGTCCGCGGTGTACACCGCGCTCGTGCGCCGGCCGCAGCCCTACGATCCGGTCACCGCGTTCGAGCCGATCGCGCTGCTCGGCGTGCAACCGCTCGTCGTCGCGGTCGGCCCTTCGGTGAAGGCGGCGACGATGGCCGAGTTCGTCGACGCGGCGCGCCGCGAGCCGGGCAAGCTCTCGTACGCCACCGCCGGCGTGGGGAGCATCAGCCACGTGGTCGGCGAGATGCTGAAGCAGCGCGCCGGTAACCTGTCGGTGACGCACGTGCCGTACCGCGGCAGCCCGCCGGCGATCGCCGACGTGGTCGCGGGGCGCGCGGACTACCTCGTCGAGTCGATGTCGAGCGTGATGCCGTTCGTGCGCGACGGGCGCCTGCGCGTGCTCTCGGTGCTCGCCGAGAAGCCGAGCGAGTTCCTGCCCGACGCGCCAACCAGCCGCGCGCAGGGGCTGGACGTCGTCGGCTCGACCTACGGCCTCCTCTCGGCGTCGCCCGGCACCGCGCCCGAGCGCGTGGCGCGCATCGCCGAGGCGGTGCGCAACATCCTCGGGCGCCCCGACACTGCGGCGCAGTTCCGCAAGGTGTCGATCGAGATCACGCCGAACGTCGGCCCGAAGGAGTCACGCGAATTCCTGCAGGCCGAGGTCGCGCGCATCGCGCCGGTGGTGAAGGCGGCGAACATCGTCGCCACCGACTGATGGCGCGAGGGCGCGTTCCGGGCCACACTGGGGCCCGAGGATGAACGCGCCCCGCCAGACCCAGAGCTTCGAGAGCCTCGCCGCCCGCCACGGGCCGCGTTATCGCTGGATGGTGCTGGCGGTGGTCGGACTGAGCGTGGTCAGCAGCCTGCTGGCCTCGACCAGCTTCAATGTCGCCGTGCCCTCGCTGATGGCGCGCTTCGGCATCGGCCAGACCGACGTGCAATGGACCATTACCGGCTTCATGGCCGCGATGACGGTCTCGATGCTGCCGACCGCATGGCTCCTCACGACGATTGGCTTTCGCCGCCTGCTCCTCGGCGCGATCGCGGTCATGGCCGCGGCGGGCATCGCCGGGTCGTTCGCGCCGAGCTTCGCTGCCGTGGTGGCGCTGCGCATCGTGCAGGGCGCAGCTGCGGGCGTGCTGCAACCGCTCGGCACGATCGCCGTGATGCGCCTCTTCCCGCGCGAGCAGCAGGGCCGCGCCTCGGGGATCCTCGGCTTCAGCGTGGTGCTCGCACCCGCGCTCGCGCCGACCTTCGCCGGCATGGTGCTCGACCGCCACGGCTGGCCCGCGATCTTCCTGCTGAACGTGCCGTTCTGCGTGCTGACGCTCGTCGCCGGCTGGTTCCTGCTGCCGGCCGCGCGGCCGGCCGAGCGCACGCGCTTCGACTGGCCGGGGCTCGGCATGCTCGCGCTGGCGACGCTCGCGATCATCGAGGCGGTGGCGAACCTGCAGCGCCACGGGCTCGCGTCGCCGTGGACGCTCGGGCTGTTCGCGCTTGCTATCGCGGGCTGGGCCGGCTTCGCGCGCCACGCGCGGCGCGCGAAGCACCCGATCGTCGGCCTGCACGCATTCGCCGATCGCAGCTTCGCGATGGGCACCATCGTCACCTTCGCCTACGGATTCGGCCTGTACGCCTCGTCCTACCTGATCCCGGTTTTCCTGCAACACGCGGCGGGCTATACGGCTACCGCCGCCGGCGCCGCACTGCTGCCCTCCGGCCTCGCGCTCGCGGTGGCGATCCCGCTCGCCGGCCGCCTCGCCGACACCCATTCCCCGAGGCTCGTGACGATCATCGGCCTCGCGATGTTCGGCCTGTCCTTCGTGTACTTCGGCATCTTCGCCAGCCGCATGGGCAATCCGGAGGTCATCGGCGCCACGGTGTTCGGCCGCGTCGGACTCGGCCTGCTGCTGCCCGCGGTCAGCATCGCGACGCTGCACTTCCTGCGCACCGAGACGATCCCGGCGGCGTCGGTCGTCGTGGGTTACCTGCGCCAGCTCGGCGGCGTGCTCGGTGTGGCGATCGTCGCCGTGTTCGTCACCTGGCGCGAGGATTCACGGCAGGCCGCGCCCCATGACCTCGCGAGCGCCTACGCGGAAGGATTCCTGCTGATCGCCGCGATGTTCGTCGTCGCGATCGTCGCGGCGAGCCGGATGCGTTCGCGCGCCACGCTCAATTGACCGCGCGCAGCCAGGCCTCGGCCTCGGGCGCGGTGGAGAACACGCGCACATCGATCGCGCCGTCGCGCCGGAGGATCTGGGCGGCGCAGGCGACGTGCGGCGCGCGGGTCAGCGGGCCCGCGCCCTCTTGCGCCGGGCGAGTGCGCCCGACGCCGCCACCTTCAGCAGGCGCTGGAAGGTAGGGCACTCGGCGTGGCTGGGCGCCGGGCAGGCGGCGGCGTGGCGCAGCCCGCGGCCGACCGCGCGCAACTGGCGGATGGTTGCGTCGATCTCGGCAGCCTTCGTCGCGAGCTTGCGGCGGTCGATCGCCGGGCCGCCACCGGGCGCGAGCATCGACTGGATGTCCTCGAGCGAGAAGCCGGCCGCTTGCCCGAGCGCGATGAGCGCCAGCTGGTTCAGCACTCCGGGCGCGTAGCGGCGCCGCAGCCCGAGCCGGCCAACGGGGACGATCAGGCCGCGCTTCTCGTAATAGCGCAGCGTCGACGCCGGCACGCCGGTGCGCTTTGCAACCTCCGAAATGTCCAATCCGCCCCCTTGACTTGAAGTCGGCTTCAACTCCTAGAGTGGGCCCGTCACGCTCGGACGTCAACGGAAAGGACCGCTCATGATCTCCCTCGAACCCCTCGCCGGCACCATTGCCGTCGGCATCGGCGCCACCGCCTTCATGGACGCGTGGCTCGCGCTCCTGCAGCGCATGGGCGTGCGCACGCTCGACATGGCGCTCGTCGGCCGCTGGGCCGGACACCTGCTGCGCGGCCGGATCGCGCACGCCGCGATCGCCAGGGCCGCGCCCGTCCGCGGCGAGCGTGCGTGGGGCTGGCTCGTGCACTACGGCGTCGGCGTCGCGTTCGCTGCACTGCTGGTGCTCGTGCAGGGCGCCGGCTGGATGCGGGAGCCTGCGCTCGTCCCCGCGCTCGCCGTGGGCACCGCCACCGTGGTGATGCCGCTCTTCGTCATGCAGCCCGCGATGGGCGCGGGCTTCGCTGCGTCGAGGACGCCAACCCCGCTTCGCAACTGCCTGCGCAGCGTGGTCAACCACGGCGTATTCGGCCTCGGCCTCTACATCGCAGCCGTCGTCGTCGCGTGGATCTCGCGCTGAATGAAGGCCATCCCCCAATCTCGCACAGGAGTCTCGCCATGCAGAAGAACGTAGCAGTGATCTACCACAGCGCCCACGGGCACACCGAGCACATCGCGAACCGCGTCGCGCAGGGCGCGCGCAGCGTCGAAGGCGTCGCCGTCGACCTGCTGAAGGCCGAGCGCGTCGCCGCATCGCCGGACGCCCTGCTCGCCTACGACGGCTTCGTGCTGGGTTCGCCGACCTATCTCGGAGGCGTCTCCGGTCCGTTCAAGACCTTCATGGACGCGACCGGCCGGATGTGGAGCCGGCAGCAACTGAACGGCCGGCTGGCCGCGGGGTTCACCGTCTCGTCGCTGCCCGCGGGCGACAAGCAATCGACGCTGATGTCGATGTTCGTCTTCTCCATGCAGCACGGCATGCTCTGGGTGGGCAATCCGTTCCTTCCGGAGCAGCACGCCGGCGTGCCCTACGAGGAGGCGATCAACCGTCTGGGCTCGTGGTCGGGACTGATGGCGCAGGCCGGGCACGCCTCGCCGGCCGACGCCTTCGCGCCCGGCGACGTGCGCACCGCGCTCGCGTTCGGGCGCCACTTCGCGGGCACGCTGTTGCGACTATCGGCCGCGAACGAGGACGCCGCCTCGGCGCGGAGGTTCGCATGATCCCGCGCCGATACGCGCCCGTGCTGTTCGGGCTCGTGCTCTCTGGACTGATGTCGTTCCTGGTTTCCGGCGTCTCCACGCTGCGCGCGGCCGGACCGGTGCCGGGATTCCTCGCGCTTTGGCTGCAGGCGTGGCTCGCGTCCTGGGCGATCGCGTTTCCCGCCGTGCTGGTGGTCGCGCCGGTCGCGCGCAGGTTGGTCGATCGCCTCGTCGCTGCGGAGGCACGCGAGGACGGCTGATCGAAGGGATTTGGTCGGGGCGAGAGGATTTGAACCTCCGACCACCTGCACCCCATGCAGGTACGCTACCAGGCTGCGCTACGCCCCGAAGACGGCGATTTTACCAGCAAGCGCCCCGGTTCCCCGCGGCGCGAGATTCAGTGCCTGAGCGCGTCGACGAGTTCGCGCAGCGCCTGCTTGAGGGCGGCGAGGTCGACCCCGCCCGCAGGCGCCGCTGCGGCGGCCGGCTGCGAAGCCGCGGCGCGCGAGGCGCGCGCGGGCGCCGGCGCGTCGTCGAGCGTGGACGCGGAATGGTCGAGGCGGTTGCGCGCGCCGCTGATGGTGAAGCCTTCCTCGTACAGCAGCTCGCGGATGCGCCGGATCAGCAGCACCTCGTGGTGCTGGTAGTAGCGCCGGTTGCCGCGGCGCTTGACCGGCTTCAGCTGCGTGAATTCCTGCTCCCAGTAGCGGAGCACGTGCGGCTTGACCCCGCAGAGATCGCTCACCTCACCGATGGTGAAGTAGCGCTTCGCCGGGATCGGCGGGAGATCAGCCTTCTTTTTGCTGGTTTCCACGGCGGGCCTTCTCGACCATGGCCTTCAGTTTCTGGCTGGCGTGGAACGTGACGACGCGGCGCGCGCTGATGGGGATTTCCTCGCCGGTCTTCGGGTTGCGGCCCGGGCGCTGCGGCTTGTCGCGCAGCTGGAAGTTGCCGAACCCCGAGAGCTTGACGCTTTCGCCGCGTTCCAGGGCGCCGCGGATCTCCTCGAAGAACGCTTCGACCATGTCCTTTGCCTCGCGCTTGTTGAGCCCGACCTTCTCGAAGAGAAGATCGGCCAGCTCGGCCTTGGTCAAAGTCATCACCACTCCCTGAATTCCTCTTATGTTCGTGGGGTTGCGGAGAAATCGCGCCGAAGGATCGCGAACAACGCGTCCCGGGCGGCGTCGGCTTCAGCATCCGTGAGGGTGCGTTCAGTATCTTGCATAACTACCCGGAAAGCAAGGCTTTTTTGCCCTTGCGGCAGGCCGACGCCCTGATAAAGATCGAAGGCCTTCACCTCCTGCACGATGGCCGGCCGCTCGGTGGAAATCGCGTCGAGCAAGGCCTGCACGGGCACGCTGGCCGGCACCAGGAACGAGAGGTCGCGGATCACCGGCGGGTACTTCGACGGCGTGCGCACCTGCGGGATCGGCGCCTCTTCCAGCACCGCGGCCTCCAGCTCGAAGACCACCGCCGGACGCGGCAACTCGTACTTCTGCTGCCAGCGCGGATGCAGTTCGCCGATCCAGCCCACCGCGCGACCGTCGACCAGCACGCGCGCCGATCGGCCCGGGTGCAGCGCCGGGTGCGGCGCTGCCTCGAAGCGCGGCACGCGGGGCGCGAACAGCGCCTCGACGTCGGCCTTGACGTCGAAGAAGTCGACGTCGCGATCCTCGGTACCCCATTGCTCGTCGAACGCCGGGCCGTAGGCGATCGCGCCCACGCGCATCGGCTGGCGGATGCCGGCCACCGACAGCGGGCCGTCGCGCTCGGCGGCGTCGCGGATGAACACGCGGCCGACCTCGAACATGCGGATGCGCGGCACCTTGCGCGCGTGGTTCGCACGCACGTTGGCGACCAGCGACCCGATGAGCGACGTGCGCATCACCGACAACGGGCTGGCGATCGGGTTGAGCAGGCGGATGGGGTCCGCGACGCCGGCGAAGTCGGCCTCCCAGGCCGGCTCGACGAAGCTGAAGTTCACCGTCTCGAAGTAGTCGCAGGCGGCGAGGCGCTCGCGCACCGCGTGCAGCGGCCGGCGCGCCTCGAACGGCAGCCGCATGGCGGCGCGCGCGATCGGCGGATGCGCAGGGATCTTCTCGAAGCCGTGCACGCGCGCCACTTCCTCGATCAGGTCTTCCTCGATCTCGAGGTCGAAGCGGAAGGACGGCGGCGTCACCGTGAACACGTGGCCGTCCATGGTGAACGGCAGGTCGAGGCGCGTGAAGATCTCGGACATCTCGGTGGCCGGGATCGGCATGCCGATCACCTTCTGCGCGCGCGCGACGCGCATGCGCACGGGCTTCCTCTCGGGCAGGCGCGCGACGACGTCGTCCACCGGGCCCGGCTCGCCGCCGCAGATCTCCAGCACCAGCTTCGTGTAGCGCTCAAGGCCCGCGAGGTTGTTGTCGAAGTCGACGCCGCGCTCGAAGCGGTGCGACGCGTCGCTCGAGAATCCGTAGCGGCGCGCTCGGCCCTGGATGGCCTCGGGGAAGAAGAACGCCGACTCGACGAAGATGTTGCGGGTGTCGAGTTCCGCCTTGGTCGAGTCCCCGCCCATGATGCCGCCGAGGCCGATGGCGCCGGAGTCGTCGGCGATGCAGAGCACCGTCTCGTCGACCTCCACGGCCTGCTCGTTCAGCAGCTTGACCTGCTCGCCCTTGCGGCCCCAGCGCGCGCGGATCGTGCCGCGCAGCTTGTCCGCGTCGTATACGTGCAGCGGACGGCCGAGTTCGAGCATCACGTAGTTCGTGACGTCGACCAGCGCCGAGATGCTGCGCTGGCCCGCGCGCGCGAGGCGCTGCTTCATCCACTCGGGCGTCGGCGCGCTCGCGTTCACGTTGCGAATGACGCGCCCCGAGAAGCGGCCGCAGCCCTCGGGCGCGTCGATGGCGATCGGGTGGCGCGCGTCGTTGCGGGCCGGCACCGCCTTGGTGTCGGGCAGCGTGAGCTTGGTCTGCGCGAGCGCCGCGACCTCGCGCGCCACGCCGAGGATCGACAGGCAATCGGCCTTGTTCGGCGTGAGCTTCAGCGTCAGCACCGCTTCGTCGAGCGCGAGGACCTTGCGCACGTCCTCGCCGGGCTTCGCCGCGGCGTCGAGTTCGAGCAGGCCTTCGTGCTCGTCCGAGATGCCGAGCTCGCGCGCCGAGCACAACATGCCGCGGCTCTCGACGCCGCGCATCTTCGCGGCGCGGATCTCGAGCCCGCCGGGGAGCTTCGCGCCAACCGTCGCGAGCGGCGCCATCATGCCGGCGCGCACGTTCGGCGCGCCGCAGACGACCTGCAGCGCCTCGCCGCCGGCATCGACCGCGCACACCGAAAGCTTGTCGGCGTCGGGATGCTTCGCCACCGACACGACGCGCGCCGCGACCACGCCCGAGAACGGCGGCGCGAACGGCGCGACGTGCTCGACCTCGAGCCCGGACATGGTCAGCAGGTGCGCGAGCTCGTCCGTCGACAGCGACGGATCGGCCATGCTGCGCAGCCAATGCTCAGGGACGTTCATCGATCAGGAAAATTGCTTCAGGAAACGGAGGTCGCCGTCGAAGAACAGGCGCAGGTCGTCGATGCCATAGCGCAGCATCGTCAGGCGCTCGAGGCCGGAGCCGAACGCGAAGCCGATATGGCGCTCGGGATCGAGCCCGAAGTTGCGCACCACGCTCGGGTGCACCTGCCCGGAGCCCGAGATCTCGAGCCAGCGGCCCTTCAGCGGCCCGCTCTCGAACATCATGTCGATCTCGGCCGAGGGCTCGGTGAACGGGAAGAACGACGGCCGGAAGCGCACCTGCAGGTCGTCGGACTCGAAGAAGCGGCGCAGGAAATCCGTGTACACGCCCTTGAGATCCGCGAAGCTCACGTCCTCGTCGATCCACAGGCCCTCGATCTGGTGGAACATCGGCGAGTGCGTCGCGTCGGAATCGACCCTATAGGTGCGGCCCGGCGCGATCACCTTGATCGGCGGCATCGACCCTGATTCGCGATGGCGCTCCACGTGCTCGCGCGCGTAGCGCACCTGCATCGGGCTGGTGTGCGTGCGCAGGAGCAGCTGCAGGCCCGAGGAGTCCTTCGCGTCGACGTAGAACGTGTCCTGCATCGAGCGCGCCGGGTGGTTCTCGGGATTGTTCAGCGCGGTGAAGTTGGTCCAGTCGGTCTCGATCTCGGGGCCATCCGCGACGTCGAAGCCGATCGAGCGGAAGATCGCCTCGGCGCGCTGCCAGGTGCGCAGGATCGGATGGATGCCGCCGCGACCGCGGCCGCGGCCCGGCAGCGTGACGTCGAGCGCCTCCTCGGCGAGGCGCGCGGAGAGCTTCGCCTCGGCGAGCGCCGCGCGGCGCGCGTCGAGCGCGGATTCGATCGCCTGCTTCGCGGCGTTGATCGCCGCGCCCGCGGACTTCTTCTCCTCGGGCGGCAGCGCACCGAGCGACTTCAGCCGCGCGGTGAGCTCGCCGGACTTGCCGAGGTACCTGGCCTTGGAGTTCTCGAGCGCGGCCGGATCCGACGCCGCGGCGAAATCCGCCGCGGCGCGGGAAACGAGCGTGTCGAGATCCTGCATCGCCCGGGCGACGGGAAAGCGGTGGCGGGAGATGCGCCTCCCGCGTCCCTTCCCTTAGTGGGCGATGACGGCCTTGACCTGGTTCGCGATCGCCGCGAAGCCGGCCTTGTCCATCACGGCGAGATCGGCGAGGACCTTGCGGTCGATCTCGATCTTCGCCTTCTTCATCCCGGCCATGAACGCGCTGTAGCTCATGCCGAGCTCGCGCACGGCCGCGTTGATGCGGGCGATCCACAGCGCGCGGAACACGCGCTTCTTGTTGCGGCGGTCGCGGTAGGCGTACTGCCCCGCCTTCATCACCGCTTCCTTGGCGACGCGGAAGACGTTGCCGCGGCGACCCCGGAAACCCTTGGCCTTCTTGAGGACCTTCTTGTGGCGCGCGCGCGCCGTTACACCACGCTTGACTCGAGGCATGGCGCTCTCCTCAACCCGCGTACGGCATCATCGCGCGGACGCGTGCCGTATCGGTCTCGTGGACGGAGGTGGTGCCGCGCAGGTGGCGCTTGCGCTTGGTCGACTTCTTCGTGAGGATGTGGCGCATGTACGCCTGCGAGCGCTTGATGCTGCCGCTCGAGCGCACCTTGAACCGCTTGGATGCGCTTTTCTTGGTCTTCATCTTGGGCATGCTTACCTCTCTTTTAGCCTGACGCCGGGCGGCCCGTCCTTCGGGCACTTAGGGAGCACCGGACATCACTTCGTTTTCCGCCGCCGCGACGCCCTGTCGCGGCGGGGTCCTGCAATCGTTGCTGCCGTCCTGCCATTGCTACTGCGCCGGGGTCGGCGCCGCTTCCTTCTTCGGCTTCGCCGCCGGCGCCACCGGGACCTGCTTCTTCTTCGGCCCCAGCACCATCACCATCTGCCGCCCCTCGAGCTTGGGGAACTGCTCCACCACCCCGACCTGCTCCAGGTCCGCCTTCACGCGCTCGAGCAGCCGGATGCCGAACTCCTGGTGCGCCATCTCGCGACCGCGGAACCGCAACGTCACCTTCGCCTTGTCGCCTTCCTCGAGGAACTGCACCAGCTTGGCCAGCTTGATCTTGTAGTCGCCGTCGTCGGTGCCGGGACGGAACTTGATCTCCTTGACCTGGATCTGCTTCTGCTTGAGCTTGGCCTCGTGGGCTTTCTTCTGCTCGCGGTACCGGAACTTGCCGTAGTCCATCAGCTTGCAGACCGGCGGCACCGCCATCGGGGCGATCTCGACCAGGTCCACGTTCTGCTCTTCGGCCATCCGCAGGGCCTCGGACACCGCGACGATGCCCAGTTGGTCCCCGTTGTCCGCGACCAGTCGCACTTGCGGTGCGGTGATCTCGGCGTTGATGCGCTGCCCTCGTTCGTGTGCGATGGGTGACAACTCCTCTTACAGCGGCGCTTTCGCGGTGGCCGCGTCGACCGCCCCGGCACTCACGGCCGGGGAAAAACACTAGGCCGTGCCCGGCGCGGAAGCCTCCGACTGGAGGCGTGCGACGAAGGCCTCGAGCGCCATGGCGCCGAGATCCTCGCCGACGCGCGTACGCACGGCCACGGTCCCTGCCTCTTTTTCTTTGTCTCCCACGACCAGCTGGTAGGGGAGCTTTTGAAGGCTATGTTCCCGAATCTTATAGGAAATCTTCTCGTTCCGCAAATCCGCGGCGGCGCGCCATCCGGCCGCCCGCAACTGCGCGGCGACCGCCTCGGCGTAGGCGCCCTGGCGCTCGGTAATGCTCATGACCACCACCTGCAGGGGGGACAACCACAGCGGGAAGGCGCCCGAGAAGTTCTCGATCAGGATACCGAGGAAGCGCTCCATCGAGCCGACGATGGCCCGGTGCAGCATCACCGGCACGCGGCGCGTGTTGTCTTCGGCCACGTACTCCGAGCCGAGGCGCCCCGGCATGAAGAAGTCGACCTGGATCGTGCCGCACTGCCAGACGCGGCCGATGGCGTCCTTCAGCGAGTACTCGATCTTCGGGCCGTAGAACGCGCCCTCGCCCGGCGAGATCGTGTACTCGACCCCGGAGCGCTTGAGCGATTCCATGAGCGCCGCCTCGGCCTTGTCCCAGGCCTCGTCGCCGCCGATGCGCTTCTCCGGGCGCGTCGCGACCTTGTAGACGATCTCCTGGAAGCCGAAGTCGCGGTACACCTTTTGCAGCAGCGTGGTGAACGCCACGCACTCGTCGAGGATCTGGTCCTCGGTGCAGAAGATGTGGCCGTCGTCCTGCGTGAAGCCGCGCACGCGCATCAAACCGTGCAGAGAACCCGAGGGCTCGTTCCTGTGGCAGGCGCCGAACTCGCCGAGGCGATACGGCAGGTCGCGGTAGCTCTTCACGCCCTGGTTGAACACCTGCACGTGGCCGGGACAGTTCATCGGCTTCACCGCGTAGTCGCGGTTCTCGGACGCCGTGGTGAACATGTTGTCGCGGTAGTTCTCCCAGTGCCCGGTGCGCTCCCAGAGGCTGCGGTCGAGTATCTGCGGGCAGCGCACTTCGAGGTACCCGTTGTCGCGATACACGCGGCGCATGTACTGCTCGACCTGCTGCCAGAGCGTCCAGCCCTTGGGGTGCCAGAACACCAGGCCCGGTGCCTCGTCCTGCATGTGGAAGAGGTCGAGGCTGCGGCCGAGGCGCCGGTGATCGCGCTTCTCGGCCTCCTCGATCATCTTCAGGTACGCCTCCTGGTCTTCCTTCTTCGCCCAGGCGGTACCGTAGATGCGCTGGAGCATCTCGTTCTTCGAGTCGCCGCGCCAGTAGGCGCCGGCCACGCGCATCAGCTTGAAGACCTTGAGCTTCCCGGTCGAGGGCACGTGCGGCCCGCGGCAGAGGTCGACCCAGTCGCCCTGCCCGTACAGCGAGATCGGCTCGTTCGACGGAATCGACGCGATGATCTCGGCCTTGTAGACCTCGCCGAGGTCGCGGAAGAACTTCACCGCGTCGTCGCGCGGCAGTTCGCGGCGCGCGACCGGCAGGTCCTTCTTCGCCAGCTCGTTCATGCGCTTCTCGATCGCGACCAGGTCCTCCGGCGTGAACGGGCGCTTGTACGAGAAGTCGTAGTAGAAGCCGTTCTCGATCACCGGGCCGATCGTCACCTGCGCCTCGGGGAAGAGCTCCTTCACCGCCTGCGCCATCAGGTGCGAGGTCGAGTGGCGGATGATCTCGAGGCCGTCCGGATCGCGGTCGGTGACGATGGCGACATCGGCATCCGCCTCGATGCGATGCGAAGTGTCGACCAGCTTCCCGTTCACGCGCCCGGCGAGCGCGGCACGCGCGAGGCCGGCGCCGATCGACTGCGCGATCTCCGCGATCGTCACGGGCCCGGGAAACTGCCGCACCGAACCGTCAGGAAGCTTGATGTTGACCATGAACCGGGACCCCGAAATAACACCGCGCATTGAACTGCGCGAGCTTCGCTCGCGTCAGTTCGAATGCGCGGAGTTACGGGCGGGCCAACGGCTCCGCCCTAACGTTGGTAGGCGCGATTGGACTCGAACCAACGACCCCCACCATGTCAAGGTGGTGCTCTAACCAGCTGAGCTACGCGCCTGCAAGCCGATGATTTTACCGCATTTCGCGAGTTACACTCGCCCCATGGACCTGATCCTGTGGCGCCACGCCGACGCGGAGGACGGCATTCCCGACCGCGCGCGGAAGCTCACCTCGAAGGGCGTGCGCCAGGCCGACAATGTCGCGCAATGGCTGCTGCAGCGGCTGCCGGCGAAGTTCTCGGTGCTCGCCAGCCCTGCCGAACGCACCCAGCAGACCGCAAAGGCGCTCGGCGTGCCCTTCAAGACCGTCGAGGCACTCGCACCGGGCGCCTCGGTGCGCGCAATCCTCGAGGCCGCCGACTGGCCCGAGCACAAAAGCCCGGTCATCGTCGTCGGCCACCAGCCCGATCTCGGCCGCGTCGCGGCCCATCTCATGGGCGTGCCGGGATCGGACCTGTCCATCAAGAAGGGCGGGCTGTGGTGGTTCTCCAACCGCGTGCGCGACGGCGAGAGCGGCATCGTGATCCGCGCGGTGCTGTCGCCCGACCTCCTCTAGGACACCCGATGGACCACGCTTCGCTGCGCCAATTCGTCGCGCGCCGCTACGACGAAGACCTGATCCCGCGCCTCGTCGAGTACGTGCGCGTGCCCGCGAAATCGCCGGCGTTCGACGGCGACTGGTCGGCGCACGGCCATCTCGCCACGGTGATCCAGTCCGCGCGCGCATGGGCCGAGGCGCAAAGAATCGAAGGCATGACCCTCGAGATCGTGTCCATCGAGGGCAAGACGCCGTGCCTCTTCTTCGACATCCCGGCGACGCCGGGACGCGGCAACGACAAGACCGTGCTGTTCTACGGCCACCTCGACAAGCAGCCCGAGATGGTCGGCTGGCGCGAGGGCCTCGGCCCATGGACGCCGAAGATCGAGGACGGCAAGCTCTACGGCCGCGGCGCCGCCGACGACGGCTACGCGATCTTCGCCGCGATGACCATCATCGCCGCCCTCGACACCCAGGGCACGCCGCGCCCGCGCTGCGTCGGCCTGATCGAGACCTGCGAGGAGAGCGGCAGCCCCGACCTGCCCGCCTACCTCGACCTGCTTGCGCCGCGCCTCGGCGACGTGCGGCTCGTGCTGGGCCTGGATTCCGGCTGCGGCAACTACGAGCAGCTCTGGGTGACGACCTCGCTGCGCGGCCTCGTGAACGGCGTGCTGACGGTGGAGATCCTCTCGGAAGGCGTGCACTCCGGCCGCGCGAGCGGGCTCGTGCCCTCGTCGTTCCGCATCGCGCGGAAGCTCCTCAACCGCATCGACGATCCCGACACCGGCCGCGTGCTGCTGCCGGAGTTGCAGACCGAGATCCCCGCCGACCGGCAGGCCGAGGCGAAGGTGGCCGGGGCGATCCTCGGCGACGAGGTGTGGAAGGAGTTCCCGTGGGCGAGCTGCTCGCACGGCGAAGGCGCGCATGCGCACGCGATGCCGACCACCACCGACCCGACCGACGCGATCCTCGCGCGCACCTGGCGCGCCGCGTTGTCGGTCACCGGCGGTGCCGGGCTGCCGAGCGTGGACGGCGCCGGCAACGTGCTGCGGCCGAAGACCACGCTGAAGCTCAGCATGCGCGTGCCGCCGTCGGTGGACGCCGAGCACGCGGTGCGCGCGATCAAGGCCGCGCTCGAGAAGGACGCGCCGTACAGCGCGAACGTCACCTACAAGCCCGAGTCGTGGTCCACCGGCTGGAACGCGCCCGAGACCGCGCCGTGGCTGCGGCGGCTGCTGGACGATGCGTCGAACGCGCACTTCGGCAAGCCCGCCGCCTACACCGGCGAGGGCGGCACCATCCCGTTCATGAACATGCTCGGCGAGAAGTTCCCGCAGGCGCAGTTCGTCATCACCGGCGTGCTCGGCCCGCGCTCGAACGCGCACGGGCCGAACGAGTTCCTGCACATCGACTGCGTGAAGAAGCTCACCGCGGCCGTCGCGACGGTCGTGGCGAATGCCAGCCTGTAGGCGCGGCCGCCGAACTGCGCGACAATCGCGACATGTCCGATCCCCTCGTCCTCGAGATCTTCTCCGACTACGTCTGACCCTGGTGTTATCTCAGTACCGTGCGTATTGAGCGGCTCCGGAAGGAACACGGCGTGACCGTGAAGTGGGTGCATTTCCCGCTGCACCCCGACACGCCCATGGAAGGACGCAGCCTGGAAGACCTCTTCCGCGGCCGCGGCTACGACATCCCGAAGATGCAGGCGCAGATGCGCGACCGCATGGCGGCCGAGGGCCTGCCCTACGGCAACCGCTCGATGACCTACAACAGCCGCCTCGCGCAGGAGCTCGGCGCGTGGGCCGACACGCAGCCCGGCGGCGACGCGATCCACGACGCGCTCTTCCGGGCGTACTTCGTCGACGGCAAGAACATCGGCGACGTCGACACGCTCGTCGCGATCGCCAAGGCCTGCGGCCTGCCGGAAGCGGGCGCGCGCGAGGTGCTGGAGCAGCGCACGTTCAAGGCCGTCGTCGACGCCGACTGGGAGAAGTCGCACGAATACGGCGTCACCGGCGTGCCCACCTTCGTCGCCAACATGCGCGGCGTGGTCGGCGCGCAGCCCTACGAGGCGCTGGTCGAGCTCGTGAAGCGCGCGCGGCAGGGGCCGCCGCGCTGACTCGGCTCGTCGCGAGGCGCTACTTCTTCGCCTCGTCGACCTTGCCGATCTTCTCCAGCGCCACCTTGAGTCGCGCCGCGTCGGTCTCCCAGTACTTGCGGAACTCGGGCGCATCCAGGTAGCTCACTGGCGTGGATACCTTCTCCATCGCTGCCTTGAAGTCGGCGCTGTTGGCCGCCTCGCGCACCGCATCGCGCAGCCGCTGCACGATCGGGGCGGGCGTGGCGGCCGGCACGAATACGCCCGACCAGATGTAGAACTCGGCGTCGTAGCCCAGCTCCTTGAACGTCGGGATCTCGGGCAGCAGCGCCAGGCGCTGCGTGCTCCAGCTGGCGAGCGCGCGCATCTTGCCGCCCTTGATCTGGCCGATCGCGGCCGCCGGTCCCGAAGCGAGGGCCTCGACCTGCCCGCCGAGCAGCGCCGTGACCGCCGGCCCGCCGCCCTGGTAGGGC
Organism: uncultured Enterobacteriaceae bacterium; assembly: GCA_964617355.1. GTDB lineage: Bacteria > Pseudomonadota > Gammaproteobacteria > Burkholderiales > SG8-39 > CAZTDU01. The sequence goes on along the minus strand of CAZTXP010000010.1, from coordinate 14,161 downwards.
ACGTGGAAGAGCTTCACGCCCGCGGCGTTGGCGAAGATCTCCATCGACACGTGCAGCGTGCCGTAGACGCCAGAGGACGAGTAGTTGATCTTGCCCGGGTTCGCCTTGGCCGCGGCGACGAAGTCCGCGAGCGACTTGTGCGGACTGTCGGCTCGCACCACGAGCACCGTCGGGTCGGCGGTGACGAGCGCGATGGGCGTGAAGTCGGCCATCTCGTAGGCCGGCGTCTTGCCGTTGATGCGGTCCGAGACCGGGAAGATCGAGATCGACGACAGCGCCATCAGGATCGTGTAGCCGTCGGGCGCCGCCTTGGCCACCGACGCGGTGCCGGTGGCGCCGCCCGCGCCCGGCCGGTTGATCACCAGCACCGGCTGCTTGAGCGACTTTTCCATCGCCACCGCGAGCGGCCGGCCGACGATGTCGGCGACGCCGCCGGGCGGGAACGCGACCACCATGTTGACGGGCTTGGACGGATAGGCGTCCTGGGCGTGCGCGGTGTACGCGAACACGGACGACAAGAAGAACAAGGCGATGCGAGTCATGATCCCTCCTCCGCTGCGGATCATGCGGAGGCGAACCGGCCTGGTCAAGCGCCGCGCGCGAGCCCTGCGAGCGCCTTCGGGTCGAGCACCGTGACGCGCTCGCGCTCGGTCCGCACCCAGCCGCGCTGCTCGAACGAGCGCAGCAGCCGGCTGACGATCTCGCGCACGCTGCCCAACTCGTCCGCGAGCGCCTGGTGCGTGCCCGCGATCACCGGCCCGCGATGCACCAGCAGCTGCGCGAGGCGCTCATCCAGTTTCCGGAACGCGACCTCCTCGACCAGTTCCATGACTTCGGCGAGGCGCTCGCCGTACATGCCGAACACCCAGCGGCGAAACGGCTCGCACTCGACCATCAGGGCATGGAAGGGCTCCGGCGGGATCGCCGCCAGCGTGACGTCGGTCTCGGCGATGCCGCGCGCGGAGTAGTCGGAATGCCCCAGCAGGCACCCGCCCGAGAGCACGCAGCCCTGCCCCGGATCGACGCGATACAGCAGGATCTCGCGCCCGTTCGCCGCCGACTTCGACACGCGCACCGTGCCCTCGAGCAGCAGCGGGAAGCCGCGGCAGGGCTGCTTGGCGTCGAACAGGACGGTGCCGGCGGGCGCATCGATCAGCATGGCGCCCGCGACGAGCGCATCGAAGCGCGCGGGCGCAACGTCCGCGAACACGGGGAAGTGCTTCAGCAGCCGCGCCTTCAGCGCGGCGGGATCGGGGGTGGTTTCCTTCATCGGGCGGCGCACTCCGGCGCCGCCCGAAGTGTACCCGCGTCAGGCGGCCTTCTTCTCCATCGGGCAGGTGTTGATGCCGAGGATCGGGTACACCGGGCAGAACGAGAACGTCCCGGTGAGGAGCGGCACGATGCCGACCAGGCCCCACCAGCGCGCCGGGCCTTCCAGCACGAACACGAGCGACAGGATGCCGAGGCCGGCAAGGATGCGCAGGACCCGGTCGATTCCACCGACGTTGGCTTTCATCGCGAACTCCCTCTTCTGGGTTATGGTGGACGAAGTGTCCGCGACCGCCCTCCGGCCGGTCTGTAACCAAGGTCACGGAATTTTCTCGCCCGAGACCCCATCTTTGACGCATGTCAGATCCCCTGGCCCACGCAAAGGACACCGCCATGAACACCGAACGCCTCATTCGCATCTTCGCCGGCAGCTTCGTGCTCGCCTCTCTCGCCCTCGGCGTGAAGGAAAGCCCGCTCTTCGTCAACGCCAACTTCCTCTGGTTCACCGCCTTCGTCGGCGCCAACCTGCTGCAGAGCGGCTTCACCTGCTTCTGCCCGCTCGAGATGATCCTGAAGCGCCTCGGCGTGCGCTCCGCGGGAGCCGCGTCGTGAGCGGAATCACGCAGGTCCCCTGCCCGTCCTGCCTCGCGGCCAACCGCGTGCCGAGCGAGCGCATCGGCGAGGACCCGAAGTGCGGCAAGTGCGGCACGGCGCTGGTCGCCGGCGCCCCCGCCGAACTCGACGAAGCCGGCTTCGACGACTACGTCGCGCGCAGCGAGCTGCCGGTGCTGGCCGACTTCTGGGCGCCGTGGTGCGGCCCGTGCCGCTCGATGGCGCCGCACTTCGAGCGCGCCGCCGCGGCGCTGAAGGGGCGGGTGCAGCTGGTCAAGGTGAACACCGAGGCCGCGCCGCGCCTCGCGATGCGCATGGGCATCCGCGCGATCCCGACCCTCGTGCTGTACCGCGACGGCGCGGAGGTGAAGCGGGCCTCCGGCGCGCTGGACGCGGGCGAGCTCGCGCGGTGGGCGGCGTGAAGCGCCTCCTCGTCCTCGCGCTCGCCGCGGCGCTCGCCGCCTGCGGCGAATCGAAGCCGCCCGCCGCGTCCGTGGCGACGCCGTCGCTGGCGACCGCCCCGGTGGAACTGCGCGAGGTCGAGCTTTCGGTGTCCTCCGAGGCCGTGATCGAGGCGGTGCGCCAGTCCACCGTCTCGGCGCAGATCGCCGGGCGCATCGTCGACATCCGCTTCGATGTCGGCGACCGCGTGAAGAAGGGCGAGGTGATCGTGCGCATCGACGAGCGCGCCGCGTCGCAGGCGGTAGCGGCGAGCGAGGCGCAGGTGCGCGAGGCGCAGGCCGCGCTGGCCAACGCGCGCGCGCAGAACGAGCGCCAGAAGCAGCTGCTGGCGCAGAAGTTCGTCAGCCAGGCCGCGGTCGACCAGTCCGAGGCCTCCTACAAGGCCGCGCAGGAGCGCGTCGCGTCGCTGCTCGCCGGCGCCGGGCAGGTCGCCACCGAGCGCAGCTTCGCCACCATCGTGGCGCCCTACAGCGGCGTGGTGTCGGCGCGCCTGGTCGAGCTCGGCGAGATGGCCGTGCCCGGCAAGCCGCTGATGACCGGCTTCGACCCGGCGACGCTGCGCGTCTCGGCGAACGTGCCGCAGGCGCAGGTCGCGGCCGTGCAGGCGAGCGGTCGCGCGCGCGTCGAGATCCCCTCCCTCGGGCGCTGGGTGGAGGCGAAGTCGCTCACCGTGATCCCTTCGGCCGACCCGCGCACGCACACCACGCGCGTGCGCCTGGACCTGCCGGAGGACGTCACGGGCGTGTACCCGGGCGTGTTCGCGCGCGCGCACTTCATCGTCGGGAAGTCACCCCGCCTCCTGGCACCGCGCTCGGCGATCGTAAGGCGCAGCGAGCTCACCGCGGTCTACGTGGTCGGCGCGGACGGACGGCCGCTGCTGCGGCAGGTGCGCCTCGGCGACGCCGGCGACGAGCGCTCGGTGGAGATCCTCTCGGGCCTGAAGGTCGGCGAACGCGTCGCCACCGAGCCGGTCAAGGCCGGCCTTTCCGCGCCGGCGGGCTGAGCGATGGGCGTCTCCGGCCGCATCGCGAGGTTCTTCCAGGACTCGCAGCTCACGCCGCTGGTGGCGCTGGTGGCGCTGCTTGCGGGCCTGTTCGCGGTCGCGGTCACGCCGCGCGAGGAAGAGCCGCAGATCGACGTCACGATGGCGAACGTGCTGATTCCGTTCCCCGGGGCCTCGGCCGCGGACGTCGAGAAGCTCGTCGCCACGCCCGCGGAGCAGGTGCTGGCGCAGATCACCGGCATCGAGCATGTCTACTCGGTATCACGCCCGGGCCTCGCCGTGCTCACGGTGCAGTTCAAGGTCGGGCAGAAGCGCACCGAGGCGCTGGTGCGCCTCTACGACACGATCAACGCCAACCGCGACTGGGTATCGCCCACGCTGGGGGTCGGCGAACCGATCATCAAGCCCAAGGGCATCGACGACGTGCCGGTGGTGGCGATCACGCTGTCGACCGAAGACCCCTCGCGCGGCGCCTACGAGCTGGAACGCATCGCGCACGCCGCCGAGATCGAACTGAAGCGCGTGCCCGGCACGCGCGAGGTGCAGACGCTCGGCGGCCCGGGGCGCGCGGTGCAAGTGCTGATCGACGCGGATCGCCTGAACGCGCACGGCTTGGCCGCGCTCGACCTCGCCGCCGCGCTGCAATTGGCGAACGTCTCGCTGCCCAGCGGGCGCACGCTGCGCGACAACCGCGAGGTGGTGGTCGAGACCGGCAACCACCTCGCCTCGGCCGACGAGGTGCGCAACCTGGTGGTCGGCGTCTCCGAGGGCCGCCCGGTCTACCTGCGCGACGTCGCCGAGGTGCGCGACGGCCCGCTACCGCCGTCGCGCTACGCGTGGACCGGCAGCGCAAAGGGCGAATTCCCGGCGGTGACGCTGCAGGTCACCAAGAAGCCCGGCGAGAACGCGGTGGACGTGGCGCGCGCGATCGAGGCGCGCATCGGCGAGCTGCGCGGCACGGTGATCCCGGCGGACGTGAAGGCCGCGATCGTGCGCAACTACGGCGCCACCGCGAACGACAAGGCGCAGCAGCTGATCAAGAAGCTCTTCTTCGCCACCCTCTCCGTGGTGGCGCTGGTGTTCTTCGCGCTCGGGCGGCGCGAGTCGCTGATCGTCGGCCTCGCGGTGCTGCTGACCCTCGCGGCGACGCTGTTCGCGTCGTGGGCCTGGGGCTTCACGCTGAACCGCGTGTCGCTCTTCGCGCTGATCTTCTCGATCGGCATCCTCGTCGACGACGCCATCGTGGTGGTGGAGAACATCCACCGCCGCATGGCGCTCGACCGCAAGCCCTTGCTCGAGGTCATCCCCGCGGCGGTCGACGAGGTCGGCGGGCCGACCATCCTCGCTACGTTCACCGTCATCGCGGCACTGCTGCCGATGGCCTTCGTCAGCGGGCTGATGGGCCCCTACATGGGCCCGATCCCGATCAACGCCAGCCTCGGCATGCTGCTCTCGCTCGCCATCGCATTCACGGTGACCCCTTGGCTGGCGCTGAAGCTGCTGCCCGCGGCCGCGCACGGCGGCCACGACGCGGCCGGCGGCAGGGTGGACCGCTTCTTCACGCGCGTGCTGCAGCCGCTGCTCGACTCGCCGCGGCGGCGGCGTCGCCTGCTCTTCGGCGTGCTGGTCGCGATCCTCGCCTCGGTGTCGCTCGCCGGCGTGAAGCTGGTGGTGCTGAAGATGCTGCCGTTCGACAACAAGTCCGAGTTCCAGGTGATGGTCGACATGCCGGCGGGCACGCCGGTCGAGATCACCGCGGCGGCGCTCCACGAGCTCGGCACCGAGGTCGCGAAGGTGCCCGAAGTCACCGACTACCAGGCCTACGCCGGCATGGCGGCGCCGATCAACTTCAACGGCCTGGTACGCCAGTACTACCTGCGCCAGGCCTCCGAGACGGGCGACCTGCAAGTCAACCTCGTCGACAAGGCGCAGCGCCAGCGCAAGAGCCATGACATCGCCGCCGCCGTGCGCCCCGCGCTCGAGAAGGTCGGCGCGCGCTGGAACGCGCGCGTGAAGGTGGTCGAGGTGCCGCCCGGGCCGCCGGTGCTCGCGCCGATCGTCGCCGAGGTCTACGGCCCCGACGAGGCGGGCCGCATCCGCACCGCGAAGCGCGTGCGCGAGGAACTCGCGAAGACCGAGGGCGTGGTCGCGGTCGACGACTCGGTCGAGGACCCGGCGCCGCGCGCGGTGCTGAAGGTCGACCAGGCCAAGGCCGCGCTCGCCGGCGTCACGCGGCGCAGCGTCGCCGAGACCATGCGCATCGGGCTCTCCGGCGCCGATGCGACGCCGGTGTTCGACGGCCAGTCGAAATTCGAGGTGCCGGTGCGCCTCGCGCTCGCGCCCGAGAAGGCCGGCTCGATGGACGAGCTGCTGAAGCTCTCGGCGCGCGGCGCGAACGGCGCGCTGGTTCCCCTCTCCGAGGTGGTGTCGGTGGTGCGCAACGAGCGCGACCGCCCGATCTACCACAAGGACCTGCTGCCGGTGGTCTACGTGGTGGCCGACCAGGCCGGGCGCGTCGACAGCCCGCTCTACGGCATGTTCGCGAGCCGCAGCCGGATCGCCGGCATGGCGCTCGCCGATGGCGGCACGCTGGGCGAGTATTTCATCCGCCAGCCCTCCGACCCGTATCGCGGCTACGCCATCAACTGGGACGGCGAGTGGCAGATCACCTATGAGACCTTCCGCGACATGGGCCTCGCGTACGCGGTGGGCCTCGTGCTGATCTACCTTCTGGTGGTGGCGCAGTTCCGCTCGTACCTCGTGCCGCTGGTCATCATGGCGCCGATCCCGCTCACCCTCATCGGCGTGATGCCGGGGCACGCGCTGCTGGGCGCGAACTTCACCGCCACGTCGATGATCGGCAAGATCGCGCTCGCCGGCATCATCCTGCGCAAATCGATCCAGCACGTCGACTTCGTCAACCTGAAGCTCGCGGAGGGCGTGCCGCTCGCCGACGCGGTGATCGGCTCTGCCGTCGCGCGCGCCAAACCGATCGCTCTCACGGGCCTCGCGGCGATGCTCGGCGCGACCTTCATCCTCGACGACCCGATCTTCAACGGCCTCGCGATCTCGCTGGTGTCCGGGATCCTGGTGTCGACCGTGCTGACGCTGATCGTCATTCCGGTGCTCTACTACGTGGCCCGGAAGCGTTGAGGAAGATCAAATGCCGATCTACGTGGCCCGGAAGCGTTGAGGAAGATCAAATGCCGATCGCCGCATGCGCCTAGGATCGCCATTCATGGGAAGACGAAACGTGACGATGGCCCTGGCCGCGCTGCTGACAGTCGCGGTCGCCCTCGTCTTCGCCTACCAGCGCCTGTGGCGCGCCGACCCGGTCGCGACTGCGGAAGTCGCCCATGGGCGGATCGCCGTTCGCGTCGCTGGACCCGGGACCGTCCAGGCTCGCATCCCGGTGACGCTCAGTTCGCGCATCACCGCGACGGTGGTGCACATCGAGGCGGATGTCGGCGACGTCGTCAAGCGCGGCCAGCTGCTCGCGGTGCTGGACGACCGCGACCTTGCGGCACGGCGCGCCGTCGCCGGCGGCCAGCAGGAAGTTCTCTCCCGCAACCTCAAGGCCGCACAGGCGACGGTGGCGAAGACGCAGGCCGATCTGGATCTCGCGCAGAGCCGGCACCGGCGCGACAGCGACCTGGCGCGCTCGGGTTTCCTCTCGCAGGGCTCGCTCGATTCGTCAGTGGCCGCGCTGCAATCGGCGCGCGCCGGCCTTGAGAACGCGCGCCAAGTGCTCGCCGCCCGCGAGGCGGAGCAACGCGCCTTGGGGCACGAAGTCCGCTATTCGGACACGTTGCTCTCGTTCACCCGGATCACCGCGCCGGGCGACGGCGTGGTGATCCTGCGGCAGGCGGAGATCGGCGCGACGGTGGTTCCGGGCAGCCCGATCTTCCGCCTCGCCGATCCGGCGACCCTCTGGGTGGCGATGCGCGTGGACGAATCGATGGTCGGGCGTGTCGCGGTCGGCCAGCCTGCCGAGATCCGGCTGCGCACCGGGGAAGTGCGCACCGGAAAGGTCGCGCGGATCGCGCGCCAGTCGGACGCCGCCACCCGCGAACTGGAAGTCAACGTGGCATTCGCCTCGCCACCGGAGCGCTTCGCCATCGACCAGGAGGCCGAAGTCACCATCCTCGCGGGAGAGCAGGCGGGCACCGTCGTGCCCGTGAGCGCCCTGATGCGCAACCGCGAGGGACGCCAAGGGGTTCTCGTCGTCAGCGATGCACGCACCGCTTTCCGCCCGATCGAGACCGGCGGCGCGGATGCGCGGCAGGTGATCGTGACCAAGGGCCTCGCTGGCGGCGAACGCGTGGTCGCGCCGGCCGCGGGAATCAAGGCCGGCATGCGCGTGCGCCAGCCCGACGCGGCGAAGCGCTGACCGGCGCGCCTCGCGGCCCACGTTCATGGACCTCGCGCTCAAGGACATCCGGCGCCACGCCGGGAAATTCGTCGCCACCATCCTCGGCGTGGCGATGCTGCTGGCGATCGTGCTGGTGATGAACGGCATCTACCAGGGCAACATCGCCGACGGCGTATGGCTGATCAACAATACCGCAACGGACCTGTGGGTGGTCGAGCGCGAGCGGGGAGGTCCCTTCAACGAGTCTTCGCGCATTCCGCTGGACAGCTACAAGAGCATCGCGGCCACGCCCGGGGTGGCACAGGCAAGCCCGCTTGCCCTCTATACCGCCCAGCGCGTCATCGGTGGATCAAGCCAGCAGTTCACCATCGTCGGCTACGACGTCTTCGGCGGCCTCGGCGGGCCCGGCCGCCTCGCACAAGGCCGTCCGCTCGCGGCGCCACACTACGAAATGGTCGCCGACGAGAAGCTCGGGCTGAGCCTGGGCGGCAAACTGCCGCTCGGCGCCCACACGTACACGGTGGTCGGCGTCACGCGCGGCGCGGTCGACTCGGCAGGCAATCCGCTCGTCTACCTGTCGTTGGCCGATGCGCAGGAGGTGCAATTCCAGCAGGACAATCGCGCGCTCGTCGCGGCCCGCGCGGCGAGCCTGAAGCGGCTCGAGCGCGCCGGGTACACGCCGGAACAGGCGACCCGCGTGTTGCCGCTGCTGTCCACGCAGGGCGACACCATCAATGCCGTGCTGGTACGGCTCGCGCCGGGTGCCGACGCCGGCGCAGTCGCCGTCCACATCCGCGACTGGCTGTACTTCAACGTCTACACCACGGACGAGGAACGCGAACTGATGCTCGAAGGCCGCCTGCGCAAGATGTCGGCGGTGCTGGGCCTCTTTCGCGCGCTGCTGGTGATGGTGTCGATCGTCATCATGGCACTGATCGTGTACGTGCTGACCATCGAGAAGATCCGCTCGATCGCGACGCTGAAGCTGATCGGCGCGCCGAACCGGGTCATCGTCCGCCTCATCATGGAGCAGTCGCTGGCGCTGACACTGGCCAGCTTCGCGGCGGCCTACGGGTTGCGCGAGCTGATCGCGCCCGGCTTTCCGCGCACCCTCGCCTTCCTCGCCGACGAAACCGCGGTCACGTTCGCAGTGATGCTCGCCGGCGGCGTGCTCGCCAGTCTGATGGCGATCTGGCATGCCCTGCGTACTCCACCGCAGCTCGCGCTCGGGGGTTGAGGTGGCGGTCCTCGAAGTCGAGCGGGTGTCGATGACCTTCGGCCACGGCGAGCTCGCGGTGCAGGCCCTCAAGCCGACGACCCTGTCGGTGGAAGCCGGCGAACTCGCGGCGCTGCTCGGGCCCAGCGGCTCCGGAAAAAGCACGCTGCTGCTGGCTATCAGCCTGATCCTCGAGCCGACCACCGGACGCATCGCACTCGACGGCCGGGACGTCTACAACGACGGCCCTGTCGGCATCGACGTGCGCGCGTTCCGCCGGCAGAACATCGGTTTCATCTTCCAGCAGCACAACCTGATTCCATTCCTCACGGCGGTGGAGAACGTCGCGCTGGTGATGCAGCTGAACGGTATCGGGCGGCGCGAGGCGGCGCGACGCGCCAAGGAATTGCTCGGTTACCTCGAGATTGCACACCGCGCAGATTCGCTGCCGGCGAACCTCTCCGGCGGCGAGCAGCAGCGCGTGGCGATCGGCCGCGCACTGGCCAACGAGCCGAGGCTGGTGCTGGCCGACGAACCCACGGCCGCGCTCGACACGGAGCGCGGCACAAAGGTCATGGAACTGCTGCGCAAGATCGCGCGAGAACGGCGCTCGTCGGTGATCACGGTGACGCACGACCACCGCATGATCGAGGGCTTCGACACCGTCTATCACCTGGATGACGGCAGGCTTACCGAGACGACGCGCGCAGCGGCTTCAGCGATTCAGCACTGACACCTTCTTGTCGGACAGACCGGACAACTCGAAGCGCATGCCGACCGCGCGCCAGAACTCGGCCTCGGTCTCCAGCGCCGCGGCCGAGAGCGCATTGCCGTCGAGCCACGCCTGCGGCAGCTCCATCGAGAAGCCGGCATCCTCGCCGGCGACGCGCAGGAACGGCAGCTTCCCGTCCGCGCGGTTGCGGTGGATCAGCGAGGCGATGCGCAGCGCGAACACCAGCGTCCAGTCGCTGCCTTCGAGGCCTGCGTCGCGCACCTTGGCGAGCTTGCCGCGGTGCGCCAGCACGACGCGCGCAAGGCGCTGCTGTTCCATGCGCGAGAAGCCCGGCATGTCGGCGTTCTGCAGGATGTAGGCCGAGTGCTTGTGGTACTCGGCGTGCGCGATGCTGAGGCCGATCTCGGCAACGCGTGCCGCCCAGCCGAGCAAGATGCGGTCGGGATCGTCGTCGCGCGGCACGTCCTCCCGGCGGCTGACGGTAAGCGCATCGTAGATGCCGAGCGCGAGTGAAGCCACGCGCGCGGCCTGCGCCGCGTCCACGTGGTAGCGGCGCACGAACTGCGCGACGGTGGCCTCGCGCATGTCGCGGTGCTCGACGCGGCCGAGCAGGTCGTAGAGCACGCCGTGGCGCAGCGCGCCCTCGGACACGCGCATGGACTCGAGCCCGAGCGCGTCGAACACCGCGCACATGATGGCGAGGCCGCCGGGCAGCACCAGCGCGCGGTTCGGCCGCAGCCCCGGGATGCGCTCGGGCTCGGCCTTCTCCTGCTTGACGAGCAGCGCGCGCAGCTTGTCGAGGCCCTCGCGCGTGAGTCCGTCGGCCGCGAAGCCGTTGGCCTGCAGGATGTTCTCGATCGAGCGCGCGGTGCCGGAGGACGCCACCGCCTCCTGCCAGCCGGTGGCGCGGTACTCGCGCACGATGCCCTCGAGTTCCTGCGTGGCGGCGAGCTCGGCCTTCTTCAGGCGCGCCTTGTCGACACGCCCGTCGGGGAAGTAGCGCAGGCTGTAGCTGACGCAGCCCATGTACAGCGACTCGGTGTGCTGCGGCTCGAGCCCGGTGCCGATGATGAACTCGGTGGAGCCGCCGCCGATGTCCACCACGAGTCGCTTGTGCTGCGCCGGCGGCATCGAGTGCGCGACGCCGAGGTAGATGAGGCGCGCCTCCTCGCGGCCGGCGATCACCTCGATCGGGAAGCCCAGCGCCTCGCGAGCCTCGCGCAGGAACTGCGGCGAGTTCTTCGCCACGCGCAGCGCGTTGGTGCCCACCGCCCGCACCGCCTGCTTCGGCAGCCCGCGCAGCCGCTCGGCGAACTTGCGCAGGGTCTCGAGGGCCTTGGCCTGCGTCGCGCGGTCGATGCGCTTGTCCTCGGTGAGGCCGGCGCCCAGGCGCACCACCTCGCGCACCGCGTCGAGCGGGTAGATCTGGCCGTCGACCACGCGCCCGATCTGCAGGTGGAAGCTGTTCGAGCCGAGGTCGATGGCGGCGAGGATCTCCGGGCGCGGCATGGCCGCACTGTAGCGCAATCGCGGGGCCTGGTTTCCGCTTGTCACGGGACTGTCATGCGGCGCCCAGTACAATTTCCGCTCCCCCATGAGGCGCCTCCCGCCCGCCGCCCACTTCCTGAACCGGGAACTGGGCATCCTCGCGTTCAACCGCCGCGTGCTCGCGCAGGCGGCGGACGCGGCCGTGCCGCTGCTCGAGCGCCTGCGGTTCCTGACCATCGTGTCCTCGAACCTCGACGAATTCTTCGAGATCCGCGTCGCCCGGCTGAAGGAGCAGATCAGCCTGCGCCTGCCCGAGCCCGGCCCGGACGGCCGCGGCCCGCAGGACGTGCTCGAGGCCGTGACGCGCGAGGCGCGCGAGATCGTCGCGGAGCAATATCGCCTGCTGAACCACGTGATCCTGCCGGCGCTCGCCGCCGAGGGCGTGGTGTTCCCCAAGCGCGAGGACTGGTCGCCCGCGCTGAAGGCCTGGGTCCACGACACGTTCACACGCGAATTGCAGCCGGTGCTGACGCCGATCGGCCTCGACCCGGCGCACCCGTTCCCGCGCGTGCTGAACAAGAGCCTCAACTTCGCCGTCGAACTGGAGGGCCGCGACGCCTTCGGCCGCAACTCCGGCACCGCCATCGTGCAGGCGCCGCGCGCGCTGCCGCGGGCGATCCGCGTGCCGCGCGAGATCGCCAGGCACGCGCACGAGTTCGTGTTCCTATCCTCGATCCTGCACGCGCACGTGGGCGACCTGTTCTCGGGCATGAAGGTGCTCGGCTGCTACCAGTTCCGCGTCACGCGCAACTCGGACCTTTTCGTCGACGAGGAGGAAACGCAGAACCTGCGCACCGTGCTGCAGGGCGAACTGCTGCACCGCCACTTCGGCGACGCCATCCGGCTGGAAGTGGCCGACAACTGCCCGGAGCGCATGGTCGAGTTCCTGCAGCAGCAGTTCTCGCTCACCAGCGCCGACCTCTACCGCGTCGACGGCCCGGTGAACCTCTACCGGCTGCGCGAGGTCCCGGAGCAGGTGGATCGCCCGGACCTGAAATACCCGGTGTTCCAGCCCGGCCTGCCGGCCGCGATCGACAAGGGCGGCGAGCTCTTCGAGGTGCTGTCGAGGCAGGACGTGCTGCTGCACCACCCGTTCCAGTCGTTCACGCCGGTGCTTGACTTCATCCGCACCACGGCCACCGACCCGAACGTGCTCGCCATCAAGCAGACGGTGTACCGCACCGGCACCGACTCGGAGCTGATGGAGATCCTCGTCGAGGCGGCGCGCCGCGGCAAGGAAGTGACCGTGGTGGTCGAGCTGATGGCGCGCTTCGACGAGGAAGCGAACCTCAACTGGGCGGCAAGGCTCGAGGAAGCCGGCGCGCACGTGGTCTACGGCGTGGTGGCACACAAGACGCACGCCAAGATGGCGCTGATCGTGCGCCGCGAGGAGACCGACCAGGGTCGAAGGCTGAAGCGCTACGTCCACCTGGGCACCGGCAACTACCACCCGCGCACCGCGCGCCTGTACACCGACTTCGGCCTGCTCACCTCGAACGAGGAACTCTGCGCCGACGTGAGCGAGGTGTTCACGCAGCTCACCGGCCTCGGCCGCGCCGGTCGCCTGCGCCACGCGTGGCAGTCGCCCTTCACGCTGCACCGGCGCATCGTGGCGGCGATCCGCCGCGAGGCAAAGCTCGCCGCCGCCGGAAAGCCCGCGCGCATCGTCGCCAAGATGAATGCGCTGCTCGAGCCGATCATCATCGAGGAGCTCTACGCCGCCTCGCAGGCCGGCGTCAGGATCGACCTGCTGGTGCGCGGCGTCTGCGCGCTGCGGCCGGGCATCGCCGGGCTCTCGGAAAACATCCGCGTGCGCTCCATCGTCGGCCGGTTCCTGGAGCACTCGAGGATCTTCCACTTCCTCGCCGACGGCGCGGACGAGGTGTACCTCTCCAGCGCCGACTGGATGGACCGCAACTTCTTCCGCCGCATCGAGTTGTGCTTCCCGCTGCTCGACGCCGCGTTGAAGCGCCGCGTGATCCGCGAGGGCCTGCAACCCTACCTCGACGACAACTGCCAGTCGTGGGCGATGGACGCCGACGGCGGCTACGAGCTCCTGAAGCCCCGGCGCGCGCGGCGCCGCTCGGCGCAGGAGGAACTGCTGTTCACGCTCTCGACGCCCGCGTGACAGCCTCCCTGAAAGGCAAGACCGGCCTGCGCCGCGTGCTGAACGCGACGCGCTACTCGATCGAGGGGCTCGCCGCGGCGTGGAAGCACGAAGCCGCGTTCCGGCAGGAAGCGATGCTCGCCGTGGTGCTGGTGCCGCTCGGGCTCTGGCTGGGCCGCACCGGGGTAGAGAAGGCGCTGCTCACGGGCAGCGTGCTGGCGGTGCTGGTGGTGGAACTGCTGAATTCGGGCGTCGAGGCGATCGTGGACCGGGCCTCCCCCGACATCCACGAACTCGCCAAGCGCGCCAAGGACCTCGGCAGCGCCGCGGTGATGGTGTCGATCGCCGCGACGTGCCTGGTCTGGGGGCTGGTGCTGCTGGTCTAGTCCTTGTCGCCTTCGAATTCGATGTCGAGGGCAATCTCGTCGCTCACCGCGGGAATCGCGTACTTCATGCCGAAGTCGGAGCGCTTCAGCGTGCCGACGGCGTTGCCGCCGCAGCGGTCCTTCTTGTTGAACGGGTTCGTGCCGCACTTGAAGCGCTCGAACTTCAGCGTCACGAGCTTGGTGACGCCGTTCATCGTCATGTTGCCTTCCACGGCGGTCGGCAGGTCGGCGCCGAAGGTCACCTTGGTCGACTTGAAGGTGATGCGCGGGAACTCGGCGACGTTGAAGAAGTCGGCGTTCCGAAGGTGCTCGTCGCGCGCGCGCGGGCGGTTGCCCTTCTCGTTGTCGCCGGTGTCGATGGAGGCGGTCTCGATCACGAGGTCGACCGAGCCGGTCTTCGCCTTGCGGTCCATCGAGAACTTGCCGCTCGACTTGTTGAAGCGGCCGTGCATC
>CAZTXP010000009.1:0-20903 GCA_964617355.1 uncultured Enterobacteriaceae bacterium | reverse complement strand
CTGCGACATGGAGGCCGGCATGGCGAAGTACTTCGCCACCGAGGCGGCGTTCGAGAACGCGCACGAGGCGATGCGCATCCACGGCGGCTACGGCTACTCGAAGGAGTTCCCGGTCGAGCGCCTGTACCGGGACGCGCCGCTCCTCTGCATCGGCGAGGGCACCAACGAAATGCAGCGCATGATCATCGCGAAGCAGTACATTCAGCGCCATCCGGCCTGAGACCCGCCCCGAGGAGGAGGACCGCATGAACCGCATCACGATTGCCGCCGCGCTGGTCGCGGCGCTGGCGGCGCCCGTCGCCGCGCTCGCGCAGGCGTTCCCGTCGAAGCCCGTGCGCATCGTCGTGCCTTACGCGCCTGGCGGCGGCACCGACATCATCAGCCGCACGCTCGCCGCCAAGCTTCAGGAGGCCTGGGGCCAGAGCGTGTTCGTCGAGAACCGGCCGGGCGCGAACGGCATCGTCGGCACCGACGTGGTCCTGAAGTCGCCGCCCGACGGCCACAACCTCGTGGTCGTGGTCGGCGCGCACGTGATCAACGCCAGCCTCGTGGCGAAGATGCCCTTCGACCCGGTGGCCGACGTCTCGCCGGTGACGCTGATCGCGACCTCGCCTTGGGTCGTGGTGGTGAACCCCGAGGTGCCGGCGAAGAACGTGCGCGAGCTGATCGCGCACGCCAAGGCCAATCCGGGCAAGCTGCGCTTCGGCAGTTCCGAGCCGTCGTCGCGGCTCGCGGGCGAGCAGTTCAAGCAGCAGGCCGGCGTCGAGCTGATGCACGTGCCCTACAAGGGCGGCTCGCAGATCATGACCGACATGCTCGGCGGCCATATCGAGACCGGCTTCACGAGCACGCTCACCGTGCTGCAGCACTACAAGTCCGGCAAGCTGCGCGTGCTCGCGGTGGCGGGCAAGGCGCGCCACCCGTCGATGCCAGACATCCCCACCGCGATCGAGAGCGGCATGCCGGAGTACGAAACCTACGCGTGGTACGGCATGTACACCGGCAAGGCGGTGCCGAAGGACGTGGTCGCGAAGATCCAGCAGGAGATCGCGAAGATCGTGCGCCTGCCCGACATGCGCGAGAAGCTCAGCCAGTTCGGCGCCGAGGCCATCGCCAGCACGCCCGAGGATTTCGCCGCGTTCACCAAGTCCGAGCACGACAAGTTCGCGAAGCTGGTGAAGGCCGCCGGCATCCAGGCGGAATAGGCCGCCCTTGGCGCGCGCCGCGCGGGCGCATCCCGCGCACATCCTGCCGGTGATCATCGCGTCCCAGTTCGCGGGGACCTCGCTGTGGTTCGCCGGCAACGCGGTGCTGCCCGACCTGCAGCGCGCCTGGGGCCTCGGCGCGGATGCCGTCGGCCCGATCACCTCGGCGGTGCAGCTCGGCTTCATCATCGGCACGCTCGTCTTTGCGTTCTTCGCCATCGCGGACCGCCATTCGCCGCGCTGGGTGTTCCTGCTCTGCGCGCTCGCGGGCGCCGGCGCGAACCTCGGCGCGCTCGCGGTCGAGGGTTCGTTCCCGCTGCTGCTCGCGAGCCGCTTCGCCACCGGCTTCTTCCTCGCCGGCATTTATCCCGTCGGGATGAAGATCGCGTCCGGCTGGTATCGCACCGGCCTGGGCAGCGCGCTCGGCTTCCTGGTCGGCGCGCTGGTGCTAGGCACCGCGTTCTCGCACTTGCTGAAGGCGCTGGGGCAGGGCTGGCCGTGGCAGGGCGTGATGGTCGGCGTGTCGGTGTTCGCCGCGCTCGGCGGCGCGTTGATGTTCCTGCTCGTGCCCGACGGACCGCACCTCTATCGTGGCGGCCGGTTCGATCCGCGCGCGCTCGTCACGGTGTTCGCGTCTCGCAAGTTCCGCGCCTCGTGCTTCGGCTACTTCGGCCACCAGTGGGAGCTGTACGCGTTCTGGGCCTTCCTGCCATTGGCGATCGCGGCGCGCGCACCCGGCCACGACCCGTCGATGTGGTCCTTCTTCGTCATCGCGGCGGGGGCGCTGGGCTGCGCGGGCGGCGGGCTGGTGTCGCTGCGGATCGGCAGCGCACGCGTCGCGTTCGCGATGCTCGCCGCTTCGGGTATCTGCTGCCTCGTCTCGCCGTTCGTGCTGATGGCCTCGCCCGCGGTAGTGCTCGCGTTCCTCGTCTTCTGGGGCATCGTCGTGGTCGGCGATTCGCCGCAGTACTCGACGATGAACGCCCAGCACGCACCGCCCGAATCGGTGGGCTCGGCGCTGACGATCGCCAACAGCCTCGGTTTCGCGATCACGGTGGGCAGCGTCGAACTGCTGAACGCGCTCGCCGGGCGTATCCCGGTGGAGTATCTCTTCCTGTGGCTCGCGCCGGGGCCGGCGTTCGGGCTGTGGGCGCTGCGGCCGCTGCTGCGCCGCGGGTGATCCGGCGCGCCCGTTATCATCGTCGCTTCCATCCTTCCATCCGCCTACGGTGTCCGCCATGCCCGTCAGCCTTGGTTACCTGCTGCCCACCCGCGAACTGTGCATGGCGGGCGTGGACGAGGCACGAACGCTGCTCGAACTCGCCGACCGCGCCGAAAGCCTCGGCCTCGACTCGGTGTGGATCGGAGACTCGCTGATCACCAAGCCGCGGCACGAGCCGCTCGCGCTGCTGGCGGCGATCGGCGCGCGCACGAAGCATCTCAAGCTCGGCACCGCGGTGCTGCTGCCGGTGTTGCGCAATCCCGTGCTGCTCGCGCACCAGGCGGCCACCATCGACCAGATCAGCGAAGGGCGCCTGATCCTCGGCCTCGGCATCGGCGCGGACACGCCCGCGGTGCGCGCCGAGTTCGAGGCCGTCGGCGTGCCGTTCGAGAAGCGCGTCGGGCGGTTGATGGAGGGCGTGAGCCTCTGCCGCGCGCTGTGGGCCGGCAAGCCTGTCGATTGGGACGGGCGCTGGAAATTACGCCAGGCCACGGTCGCGCCGAGGCCGTGCAGGCCCGGCGGGCCGTTGATCTGGGGTGGCGGAGGCGGGCCGGCGATGATCGAGCGCAGCGGCAAGGTGTTCGACGGCTGGTTCCCGGCCGGCGCGGGCGGGCCGGAGAAGTGGAGCGAGGGCTGGTCGCAGGTGAAGGCGCATGCGGGCGAGGCGGGGCGCGATCCGGCTTCGCTTGCCGGCGCGGCCTATCTGACGCTCGCGATCGACGACGACGAGGATCGCGCGCGCGCGAAGCTCGACCAGTTCCTGCAGTCGTACTACCTGGTGCCGGGCGAGTCGATCCGGCGGCGGCAGTACTGCTTCGCCGGCTCGCGCAGCGGCGCGCTCGACTGGTTGCGCAAGTTCGCCGCGGCGGGCGCCTCCCACCTCGCGCTGCGCTTCACCGGGGAACACGAGCGCCACATGGAGCTGGTGGCGCAGTGGCGACGGGAAATCAAATAGCGGGGCGGCTCGCCGCCATCAGGCGGCGCCGGGCGGGGTGCAGGGCGAAGACGAGCAATGCCGCGCAGCCGTTCAGGATCGCGGCGAACGCGAACGCGGCGGTCCACGACCCCGTCGCCGCGGTGATCATGCTGGCCACGGGCACGAACCACGAGGCCAAGCCCTTCGCCGTCGCGAGCAGGCCGAAGTTCGTGCTCGCGAAGCGGTGGCCGTAGGTGTCGGCGCAGATCGCCGGGAAGAGCGAGAAGATCTGCCCCCAGGCGAAGAACACCAGCCCCGTGAACAGCACGAAGGCCGCCGGGTCGTGCCCCTGCAGGACGAGCCCGAGCAGAGCGACCGCCTCGGTGGCGAAGGCGGCGAACATCGCGCGCTCGCGGCCGATGTGGTCCGACACCCAGCCGAACAGCGGCCGCGACAGCGCGTTCATCACGAGGCCGAACACGAGCGCGAGCTGGAGCGCCGGCACGGACGCGCCGGGCAGGACGACCGGCGCCTGCGCCACGCCGTAGGCCGTCGCCAGCGGCGCGAGCTGCGCGGCCGTCATCAGGCCGCCGGTGGCGACCATCAGGAACATGGCGTACATCAGCCAGAAGGGCACGGTGCGCAGCATCTCGCGCGGCGGCAGGTGGCCGTCGCGCTGCGGCAGTCGTGCCGGTGGCATCGCGCTCGCCTCGGCGGCCGTCGGCGCGCGCAGGAAGCTCGCGGCGGTGAGCACCACGAGGCCTTGCACGATGCCGAACCACAGGTACGCCGACTGGTAGCCGCTAGCCTGGATCGTGCTGCCGAGCGGGATGGTGACCAGCGCGCCGCCGCCCGCGAAGCCGGCCGCCGACAGGCCGGCGGCGAGCCCCCGGCGATCGGGGAACCAGCGCTGCGCATTGCCGTTGGTGCAGGCGAACACCAGCCCCGTGCCAAGGCCCGACAGCACGGCGGCGCCGTAGAACATCCACAGCTGGTCGGCGTGCGCGTTGACGATCCACGCCGCCGCGATCAGCGGCCCGGCGATCGCGCCCAGGCGCGGGCCGATGCGATCCACGTAGCGGCCGCTGAAGGGCGTGCCGATGAAGGTCTCGACCGTGATCGCGATCGTGAAGGTCCACTGGATCGCCGCGAGGCTCCAGCCGTGCGCGCGGTGGATCGGATCGATGAAGAGGGTCCATCCGTACTGCAGGTTGGCGATCGCTACCGAGCACGCGATGCCGAGTGCGAGCTGCGTCCACCGCTGCCACGGATTCATGGGTCGATAGCTTAGACTAGCGCCGCTCTCGAGGAGGATGCATGGCGAACTACATTCCGAGCCCGCGCGACTGGGTGCGCGAACAGGTCGAGCTGTACGAATCGAGCAACGGCACCAGGGGAACCACGCTGCGCGACACGGGCCTGCCCGTGATCATCGTGACGCACCGCGGCAACCGCACGGGCGCCGTACGCAAGACGCCGCTCATGCGCGTGCGCGACGGCGATGCCTACGTGCTGATCGCTTCGCAAGGCGGCGCACCGCAGGACCCGGTCTGGGTGCATAACCTGCGCGCCGATCCGGATATCGAATTGCGCGACCTCGCCGTGGTTACGCCGATGCGCACGCGCGAGGTGACCGACGCGGCCGAGCGTGCGCGCCTGTGGAAGCTCGCCGCCGCCGCGTTCCCGCCGTACGACGACTACCAGAAGAAGACTTCGCGCACGATCCCCGTGTTCGTCGCCGAGCCGCGCTAGCCGCTCAGCCGCGCAGCGCCGCGATCTGCGCGAGCGTGTAGCGCGGGGTGATGTGCTGCGGGCAGTTCCAGTCGAACGCCACCACCTCGAACAGCGCGACGCGTTCGACGCGGGCGCGGTAGGCCGGCAGCGCGATCGCCTGCGCGATCCCCGGTTCCGCCTCGTCGATCGGCAGGAAGCGAAGGTGCCCGAGGAGCTTCAGCCGCCGCTGCGCGGCGTAGTCCATGACGATCATCGACGCCTTGTCGTTGACCGAGGCGTTCCCTTCGCTGACGTGCTGGCGGTTGCCGCGAAAATCGGCGAACGCGACCAGGGCCGGCCCGACGACGCGCAGGAATCCGGGCGGTCCGCCGCGGTGCTGCACGTATGGCCAGCCCGTTTCGCCAACCGTGGCGAGGTACACGCTGTCGGCGTCGGCGAGGAATTCGCGTTCCGCCGCGCCGAGTGCTTCCGGGGCGGGGCCTGCCTGCATGCGTGCGTAGGAAGCGCGCGAGCCGTCCTGCGCCTGCAGCGACTGCACGGAAGGCGTGAATGCGATGTCGCCGAAGGTCTTCATGCGGTCCTCGTGGGGTCCTTGATGGGGTCAGGGGCGGCATGCTCCGCGATTCCAGGCGTGGAATAAATGACCCATATGGAACTGGACTAATCCGGAAACCGGAGTAATCATCCCCGCATGGACAAGCTGCGCGCGATGCGGGTGTTCGTGGCGATCGTCGACGAAGGCAGCCTCACCGCGGCCGCCGGCCGCCTCGACATGTCGCTGCCGGCGGTCGTGCGCCTGCTTGCTGCGCTGGAGCACGATCTCGGCGTGCGCCTCCTGCACCGCACGACCCGGCGCTCGTCGCCGAGCCACGAAGGGCGCGAGTACTACGAACGCTGCAAGCGGGTGCTGGCGGAGGTCGAGCAGGCAGACGCCGCGATGTCCGCCCGGCGCCGCGAGCCGCGCGGCCGGCTGCGGGTCACGGCGCCGGTGGGCTACGGCCGGCTGCGCATCGCCCCGCTGGTCGCGGAATACCTCGCCCGCCATCCCGGCGTGGAGGTCGACCTCCTGCTCCTCGATCGGGTCGTCGACCTGGTCGAAGAGGGCATCGACGTCGCGGTGCGCATCGGCGAACTGCCCGATTCCTCCCTCGTCGCGCGCCGCATCGGCGAGACGCGGCGCGTGGTCTGCGCCGCGCCGTCCTATCTTCGCCGGCAGGGAGTGCCCCGGCGTCCGCGCGACCTCGCAGCGCACCGCGGCGTGCAGTTCCTGGGTCTCGCCCGCGGTGGCGAATGGGCTTTCGGCGACGACGAACGCGAACGCGTATCGCCGCACACGGTGCTGAGCACCAACCAGCTCGACGTGGCGCTGGACGCCTGCGTGCGCGGGCTGGGGTGCGCGCGCCTCCTGTCGTACCAGGTCGAAGCGCTGGTCGAGAAGGGCGCGCTGGTGCGCGTCCTCGAGGCCTGCGAGCCGCCGCCGGTCCCGATCCACCTCGTCTACCTGCAGTCGCGCCTCGTGTCGGCGAGCGTCGCCGCGTTCGTCGAACTGGTGGTGGCGAGCCATGCCGACCCGTCGCCCGCGAACCGGCGCCGGGGAGGCGAACGCCCTGGAGTCGCGGAGGGAAAGGCGCCGGGTCGCGCGCGGGCGCGGTGAAGATCGCGCAGGCGCGGTGACTTTCGAAGACGGGTTCGTCGCGACGCGGCCCGGCTCAGCCGAACGGCCGCACGCCGATCAGCCACGCATGCAGCCAGAACGCGAACGCCGCCCACGCCGCCGTGCCGGCGGTCACCGTTATGATCGTGCGATCGATGCGACCGGGCGGATAGGTCGTGCCCTGCACGCGATCACGCTTGCGCGCGGCGATGAATGCGGCCACCGCCCACGCGAGGAACCCGCCGAAGAGCAGGAGGTCCGCCAGCGTGTTGTTGGCGACCAGGTGCGCCAGCGCCCAGGTCTTCACGCCGATCATCATCGGGTGGCGCAGCCGCGCCTTGATGCCGTTGCCGGGCACGTTGGCGGCCGCGATCATCACGAAGGCGGGCAGCGTGAGCAGCGCCGCGACGTGCCGCATGCCCGGCGGCACCGTCCACAGCACCACCGGCTGATGGCGCGCGAGGCCGTAGCCCCAGATGATCAACGCGAATCCGGCAAGCGACACCAGCGTGTAGGGGCCCTTCCACGCATTCGCGCCGTGCTTCGCGATGAACGCCTGCCGCGGCCCTTCGGCCACGATGCGCGCGGAGTGCACGCCGAGGAAGAGCGCGAGGCCGAGCAGCAGGATCGTCATGCGGCGACTTCCGGTGAATGGGGTCGTCGAAGCTTAGCGCACTCCCCATGCTAGGCTGCCGCCCATGAAACTCGACTCCACGATTTCCGCGGTGATCACCGGCGGGGCCTCGGGCCTCGGCGCCGCCACCGCGCGGCGGCTCGCGGCCGAGGGCGTGCGCGTGGCGCTCCTCGATCTCAACGAAGACCTCGGAGAGGCGCTGGCGCGTGAGTTGGGCGGCGTGTTCTGCAAGGTGAACGTCACCTCCAGCGCCGAAGTTGACGCCGCGCTCGCCAAGGCGCGCGCCGCGATCGGGCAGGAGCGCATCCTCGTCAACTGCGCGGGCGTCGGCGGCTCGGTGAAGACCGTGTCGCGCGACCGCGAGACCGGCGCGATCAAGGAGTACCCGCTCGAGAACTTCGAGCGCATCGTGCAGATCAACCTGATCGGCACCTTCCGCTGCATCGTCAAGTCGGCGGCCGGCATGCTGACGCTGCCATTGCTGCCGGATGGCGAGCGCGGCGCGATCGTGAACACCGCGTCCGTCGCCGCCGAGGACGGGCAGGTCGGGCAGGCCGCCTACACGGCTTCGAAGGCAGGCGTGGTCGGCCTCACGCTGACCGTGGCGCGCGACCTCGCGAACGAGAAGATCCGCGTCAACACGATCCTGCCGGGCATCTTCGACACGCCGCTCCTCGCGCGCGCGCCCGAGAAGGTCAAGGCGAGCATCGCCGCGCAGGTGCCGCATCCGCAGCGACTCGGCATGCCCGAGGAGTTCGCGCACCTCGCGCACACCATGATCACCAACGCCTACTTCAACGGCGAGGACGTGCGCCTCGACGGCGCGATCCGCATGGCGCCGCGCTGAGGCGGCTCAGATCACCCCTTCGGCGACTAGCGCCGCGCGTTCCGCTGCGCCCATCCCCAGCACCCCGCCGTAGATTTCCTCGTTGTGCGCGCCAAGCGCGGGGCCGGGCCACTTCACTTCGCCGGGCGTGGCCGACAGCTTCGGCGCCACGTTCTGCATCCAGAGGTTGGCGAATGTCGGGTGCGCGACCTTGACCAGCGCTTCGCGCGCGGCGAAGTGCGGGTCGGCGAGCATCTCCGGCGCGCGGTAGATCTGGCCGCAGGGCACGCCCGCGGCGTTCAGCTTCTCGAGCACCTGCGCGGTGGGCAGCGTCTTCGTCCACTCTTCGATCAGCGCGTCGATTTCTTTCTGGTTCTCGCCGCGCGCGACGTGGCCGGCGAAGCGCGGGTCGGTGCCGAGCTCGGCCCGGCCCATGCACTCGGCCATCCTTCGCCACACGGTGTCCTGGTTCGCGCCGATCACGATCTGGCCGTCCGCCGTCTTGTAGACGTTCGACGGCGCGATCTTCGGCAGGATCGAGCCGGTGCGCTCGCGGATCACGCCGGCCTCGGTGTACTCGGGAACGGTGGACTCCATCATCGACAGCACCGCCTCGTAGATCGCGCTGTCCACGACCTGCCCTTCGCCGGTTTCCTTGCGGCGGTTCAGCGCCACCAGTGCGCCGAGGCACGCGAACGCCGCCGCGAGGCCGTCGCCGATCGACAGGCCGACGCGCGAGGGCGGGGTCGACGGGTCGCCGGCCAGGTACCTCATGCCGCCCATCGCCTCGCCGATCGAGCCGTAGCCCGCGCGCGACGCGTACGGGCCGCTCTGCCCGTAGCCCGATACGCGCACCATGATCAATGCCTTGTTCAGGGCGCGCAGCTGCTCGTAGCCGAGGTTCCACTTCTCCATCGTGCCGGGGCGGAAGTTCTCGATGAGGAAATCCGACTTCGCGGCGAGCTTGCGAAGGATGTCCTGCCCCTTGGGCGTGCGCAGGTTGAGCGTGATGCACTTCTTGTTGCGCGCGATCACCGGGAACCAGACGGGCTTGCCCTGCCCCCAGTTGCGCATCGGGTCGCCTTCGCCCGGCTGCTCGATCTTGATCACCTCGGCGCCGTGGTCGGCCATCAGCTGGCCGCAGAAAGGCCCGGCGATCAGCTGTCCCATCTCGAGGGCGCGCAGCCCGCTCAGTCCACCTGTGGATCCACCGTTCGACATGCGGCGATTCTAGCGACCCGTCGCGCGTGCGCGGCCTACTCCGGCTTCAGTCCCGCGCCGCGCACCACCTGTGCCCAGCGGTCCTGCTCGCGCCGCGTGGCCTCCGCCTGGTCCTCGGGCGTGGTCGCGCGCACCTCGACGCCGAGGTCGCGCAGCCGCTCGGCCACGGTGGCGTCCTTCAGCACCTCGCGCATCTCGTCGGCCATGCGGCGGCGGATATCGGCCGGAACGCCCGCGGGCGCGTACATCGCGAACCACGCCTCCGAGATCACGGCCGCGAAACCCGCTTCGCCGAACGTCGGCACGTCGGGTAGCGAGAACGTGCGCCGCTCGCTGGCGACCGCGAGCGCGTTGAGTTCCCTGGCGCGGATGCGCGGCAGCGCATTGATCGTGTCGACGAACATGGTTTCCACGCGCCCGGCCTTCACGTCGGCGAGCAGCGGCGGGAAGCCCTTGTAGGGCACGTGCACGAGCTCGAGCTGCGCCACCTGCGCGAACATCGCGCCGGTGAGGTGTCCGGTGGTGCCGATGCCCTGCGAACCGTAGGTGAGCTTGCCCGGGTTCGCCTTCGCGTGCGCGACGAATTCGCCGGCGTTGCGCGCGGGGAGCGCGGGGTTCACGAGCAGCACGTTCGGCATAACCCCGACGAGCGACACCGGCGAGAACGCGGTTCGCGGGTCGTAGGGCGGGGCCTTCACGAGGAGGGGCGCGATGGCGAGCGGCCCCTGCGCCGAGAACAGGAACGTGTAGCCGTCGGGCGCCGACTTCGCGACCTCGGATGCGCCGACCATGCCGCCGGCGCCGGCCTTGTTGTCGACGATCACCGGCCGGCCGAGGCGTGCCGCGAGCTTCTCGTTGGCGAGGCGCATCACGAGGTCGATCGAGCCGCCGGCAAGGAACGGCACGATCACGCGTACCGGGCGATCGGGCCAGCCCTGCGCGCGCGCGCCGGTGGCGCACGCCAGGCAGAGCGCGAGCGCGGCGATGGTCATCTTCGTGATGGTCATCTTCGTCATGGCAGGCTCCTCCGTTGCGCGTGTCCTGCGCCGTCCGCGAGGCGGGCGGCCAGCGCACGCTTGTCGATCTTCGTGCCGGCCGGGTTCATCGGCAGGCGCGCGACGAGCTCGAGGCGTTCCGGCAGCTTGAAGCGCGCGAGTCCGCGCTCGAGCATGAAGTCGCGCAGGGCGTCCAGGCGCGGCACCTCGTGCGCGGACGGAACGACGAACGCGCACACGCGCTCGCCCATCTCGGCGTCCGGCGCGCCGACGACGGCGACCTCGGATACCGAAGGATGCGCGAGCAGCGCGTCCTCGACCTCCAGCGGCGAGATGTTCTGCCCGCCGCGGATGATCAGGTCGCGCGCGCGCCCTTCGAGCCAGAGGTAGCCGTCGGGGTCGACGCGACCGAGGTCGCCCAGCGCGAGGTAGCCGTCGCGCCAGGCGTCGTCCGTGATCTGCGGGTCGTCGACGAAACCGCCGACGCAGTACGGCCCGCGCGCGTGCAGGCGACCCACGGTCCCCGGTGGCGACGGGCGGCCTTCGGCGTCGCGGATGTCGAGTTCGGTGCCGGGAAGCGGCCGACCGACGCCCCGCAGCCTCACGGCTTCGGGATCGTCGATCGCAGTGCTCGCGAGCGCGCCGTATTCGGATGCACCGTAGCCCTGGATGACGCGCGCGCCGAGCCTGCGCTCGACCTCGGCTGCCACTTCCGGCGCGAGCATCGCGCCAAAGCTCGTGACGAAGCGCAGCGAGGACAGGTCGCGGCCCGCGAGGCCCGGCCATGCGAGCAGCCGGTGCAGCAACGTCGGGACGAACACGGCGCCCGTCGCGCGCTCGCGCTCGATCAGCGCGCAGGCCGATCCGGGATCGAAGGCATCGACGAGCAGCACGCGCGCACCGGCCTGCGGCGCCGCGTGATAGGCGACGAGGTCGCAGTTCCCCGAAAAGATCGACGTGAACGCGCAGATCGCGTCGCCGGGGCCGATGGCGAGGCGACGCAGGTACTCGCGACCCGCCGCGAGGCGCGCGCAGGCCGCATGCTCGACGAAGCGCGGGGCGCCGGTGGTGCCGCTCGTGGTGGTGATGGCGGCGTATTCCCAGGGCCCGAAGGCCGTGCCGGAATGCCGCGCCGCGGCCGACGGAAGCGGGCGCGTTCCGGGCAGCGGCACCTCGCCGAGCGTGTAGCGGACCGCCGCGCGGCGATAGTGCGCGAGGAGCCCGGCGCCGCCCGGCCCGGGCGCCACTGCGACGCCGCGCGGCGCGAGCGTGCGCTCGATGCCTTCGACCTCGCTGCGGGAGAACGTCGCGGGCACGAGGATCGAGACCACGCCGGCGGCTTCGCAGGCAAGCCGCAGGAAGAGTAGCGCGGCGGAGTTCGGCGCCTGCAGCGCGAGACGCTCGTCCTTCTTCCAGCCGTCGGCCACGAGGCCGGCTGCGATGCGCTCGATCCGCTCGACGGCCTCGGCCCAGGTATAGCGGCCGTCGGGCGCGACCACCGCCGTATCGCCCGCGCGTTCGCGCGCATTGCGTCGCCAGAAGTCGACCGGATACTCCGGCGTCCAGCGGCCTGCGCCGACATGGCGGGCGACGAGTTCCGCCGTGTATCGCGCGACGCGGGCCATCCGGCGAGGCTACAGCGCCAGCGCGAGCCGGAACGCCTTCGTCACGCTGTCGATCGCGTGCATCGCCGCCTCGGGGTCGCCGATCATGTGTACTTCCGGGGCGACGCGGGCGGCGGCGAGGCGCTCGTACAGCCCGAGATTCGGCCGCAGGCCGGTCGCGAGCAGCACGGTGTCGGCCTCGATCTCGTGCATCAGGCCCTCGCGCTCGTAGCGCACGGATTCGGGCGTGATCGCGCGCACCGCGGCGCCGGTGATCACCTCGACGCCGGCGATCGAGACTTCCTTCGCCAGCACCCAGCGCGTGGAGCCGCCCACGGTGCCGCCGATGCGCTTCTGGCGCGACAGCAGCGTCACCTCGTGCTTGCGGCGCCCGATGATCTCGCGGTCGTTGTCGGCGTAGGCCTCGTAGTGCTCCAGGAACTCCAGCACCTCGGGCCGTACGTCGAAGCGGTGCGCGACGAACGGCGCGATCTCGACGCCGATGCCGCCGCCGCCGACGATGACCACGCGACGGCCGAGCGGGATGCGTCCCTCGAGCGCGGCGATCGCCGGGAACACGTGCGGCAGCTTCGCGCCGGGCACGTCGGGCACGATCGGCTCGCTGCCCGGCGACACCGCGATCGCGTCGAGGCGCATCCCGGAGAGGAGCTCCGGGGTCGCCTCGGTGCCCATGCGGAACTTCACGCCCGCGGCGCGGCACTGGCCGAGCAGCCACTCGAGGAACGAGAAGAGCGGCTCGCGTCCCGGCGGCGCCGAGGCCTGGTGCCACATGCCGCCGACCCAGTTGCGCCGCTCGACCAGGGTGACCTCGTGCCCGCGCTGGCGCGCGGTGAGCGCGAACTGCAGGCCCGCGACGCCGGACCCGACGACGCCGATGCGCTTCTTCGCCTTCGCGCGCGCGATCGGCTTCACCTCCGAGACCGACCCCTGCCGCGGATTGACGAGGCAGCGCACCGGTGCGTTGTGCAGCACCGCGATGTCCATGCATTCGTTGCAGGCGACGCAGTAGCGCACGTCCGAGTGGCGGCCCTCGCGCACCTTGGCGGGCCAGTCGGGGTCGGCGAGCGCCTGCCGGCCTAGGCTGATCATGTCGGCCCAGCCTCGTCGCAGCAGCGCCTCGGCATCCAGCGGGTGGCTGTTGCGATTCGAGGCGGCGACCGCCGCGTGCTTCAGCACCTTCTTGACTTCCGCGGCGAGGAAGCCGTAGGCGCCCTCGGGCACGTTCGGCGTGAGTTGCGGCACCGAGGTCGCGTGGCCGCCGCCCGTGACGTTGAAGAAGCACACGCCCGCGTCTTCCAGGGCGCGCGCATTGAACTGCGCGCCCTCGAGGCCGTAGCCGCCCTTCAGGAACTCGCTGCCGTGGAAGCGGTAGAAGACGGGAAAATCCTCGCCCAGCCGCTTCTTGATCGCGCGCACCGTCTCGACGGCGAAGCGGATGCGATTCCCGGGCGTTCCGCCCCAGCGATCGGTGCGGTCGTTGAACACGCGGGACGTGAAGATCGAATGCGCGCTTCCGCCGACGCCGATGATGTCGATCGCATCGAATCCGGCCTCGGCCGCGCGCGCGGCCGTGGCGGCGACCGCCTCGATCATCTCCTCGATGTCCTCGGCGGGGACGTCCATCAGGCTCGGGCGGTCCACGCCTTTCTCGCGGTGCAGGTGGCGCACCGGCCACACCCTACGCACGCCGATCTGGACATAGGGGACCGAGCCGAAGCCCTTGATCCGCTTCACCATGCGCGCGTAGTTGCGCACGTGGCGCGGCGTCTCGAGGAAGAACTCGTGGGGGCTGCCCGCGCCCTCGACGAAGAACGCGTCGATCACGCCGACGCTGACGAGGCCGAAACCGCCGCGCGCCCGCGCGACGTAGAAGTCCACGCCGTCGGGCGAGACGCCGTCCGCCATGCCGCCGAGGTTGGTGTGCATCGGCGGCATCGTGATGCGGTTCGGGACCTCGAGCCGGCCGAGGCGGATCGGTTCGAAGAGCAGGGGCGTGAGCATGGCGTGGTCGGCGGCTGGGGATCGGTCAGCCGCCACTATATGCGTGCGTTTCCCGCGGCATGCACGACATAATGAAACGGCCGCGCGGCGCGCCGTCTCAGGTTGCCGGCCGTTCCTCCACCGCCTCGGCCGCACCCTCGCAGACGTTCCATGCCGGCATCCACGCGCTGTGGCGGCCGTCGCCGCCGGCGACGATGATCCAGAAGTGCTTCGGTGCCGATACCATGGGCACGAGCGCATCCGGGTCGTCCGCGTCGATGCCCGCGGGCCAGCAGCCGGGCGCATAGTAGCCGCGGCCCTTCAGCGCGCGCACCGGCAGGCGGCAGTGCTCGAAGAGGTAGTTGCGCACCGCGTCCTTCGAGAAGCCGGCCTTCGCGATCTCGTTCGCGTGCTCGGGCGAGAGGCACAGCACCACGGGCACGCCCATCTGGTAGTAGATCGGCGCGCCCATCGCGCGCATCGCGGCGGCGATGGTCTCGAGCACGCCCGTGCCCGTCTCCTGCACGCCCTCGGTCATCGGGTAGATGCCGCGCGCGGCGAGCACCGCCACGCCGGTACGCTCGCGCGGGATGCCGAAGTCCTCGCGCATCGGCGTCCATGGCGAGCGCGCCTCGGCTTCGGCGAAGCACATCGAGATCTTGCCGGGCCACGCGAGCGTGGACTTCTCCATGCCATCGGGTTTCGCGCCGCCGAGGTTGCGCATCGCAAGGCGCAGCGCCCGGCCGATCGTCGCGTTGGCCTTCACGTTGCCGCCGAAGCATGCGGTGCCCGAATTGATGCCGAGTTTCCCGGCGAGCGGGCCGCTCACCATGACCACGGGTGCCGCGCCGCCCGTGGTGCAGGCGGTCGACCCGACATGGAACTGCGGCTGCAGCACCGCCTTCACGGCGGCGAGCACCACGGGGAAATACGCGGGCTCGCAGCCCGCCATCACCGCGTTGGCCGCGACCTTCTCGACCGTGACCGTGCCCTTGACCGGCTCCATGACGCCGAGCGTCTCGTGGCGGGCGAGGGGCGTTGCCGCGAGCATCGCTTCGACCAGCGCCTCGGTCGGCGGCACCACCGGCAGGCCGTCGGTCCAGCCTCGTTCCTCGAGCGCACGCTGCGCGGCGGCGAAATCCGCCGGGATCACGTGGCGGCGGGCGGCGGTACTCATGCGCCGGCAAGCCCGTCCGCGATCGCATCGACGAGCGAGGCCGCGATCGCCCGGGCCTCGTCGGCCTTGCGGCTCGCGAGCGGATGCGGCAGCACGACGATCGGCAGCGCGTCGAGGCCGAGGATCTCGGCGCGCACCGTCGCGGCCTTCGCGAACGCGGTGGTGATCAGCGTCACCGAGGGCAGGCCGAGTTTCTCGGCCTCGGTCGTATCGTGGAGACCCCACGATATGCACGAGCCTCAGTCGGCGACGCCGTGCACGAGGCCGTGGTACGAGGTGGCGAACTTCGCGAGCACCTCGGGCGGCATCGGGATGCTCGGGTTGGCCTTGCGGTAGCGCGCGACCTCGGCGACGCCGAAGCGCGCCTTCAGCTGCGCCTCCACTTCGTCCAGCACTTCGGCGGCCATGTGCTTGGAGTTGTCGACGAGCGCGAGGCGTGCGCCCTGCAGGCGGGTGCGTCGCGGCGCGAGCGAGGCGCCGGACCTGGCGGCCGCTTCCGCAGCCGGATCGACGACGGTGACGGTGCTCATCGGAGCCGTGCCCCTCAGTTCATCGGCGGGATCTTCGCGTCCGCGACGACCTTCGCCCACTTCCGCGTCTCCGCGGCGCAGAACGCGCCGAACTGCTCCGGCGTGCCGGGCGCGACGGTCACGCCCTGCTTCGCCATCAGCGCCCTGAAGTCGTCGGTGCCGACGACGTCGCGGATGTCGACGTTGAGCTTCTTCACGACCTCCGCCGGCGTGCCGGCCGGCGCGAGCACGCCGTACCAGATGCCGACCTCGAAGCCGGGGATCCCGGACTCGGCCACCGTGGGCAGCTGCGGCACGTCGGGCGAGCGCTGCGCGCTGGTGACCGCGAGCAGCTTCAGTCGCCCGTTGTCCGCGAACGGCTTCGCCGTGATCGCGGACGGGAACATCAGCTCGATGCGCCCGCCGACGAGGTCCGGCATCGCGGCCGAGGTGCCCTTGTACGGCACGTGCGTGAGGTTCACGCCGGCCATCGACTTGAACAGTTCGCCCGCGAGGTGGACGCTGCCGCCGGTGCCTGCGGATCCGAAGTTGAGCTTCCCGGGCCTCGCCTTGGCGAGCGCGATCAGCTCCTGCACCGAGTTCGCCTGCACCGACGGGTGCACCGCCAGCACGAAGGGCAGCGAGCCGACAAAGACGACGGGGGCGAAATCCTTCGCCATGTCGAAGGGCAGCGTGCGGTACAGGCTCGGGTTCACGAAGTGGTCGGTGAACGCCATCAGGAGCGTGTAGCCGTCGGCCGGCGCCTTGGCCACGGCTTCCACGCCGGTGATGCCGTTCGCGCCCGGGCGGTTGTCGACGACGACCTGCTGGCCCCAGCGCTCGGATGCGCGCGTGCCGATGTGCCGCGCGAGCGTGTCGGCGCCGCCGCCCTGCGTCGTGGGGACGATGAGGCGCAAGGGCCGTTCGGGGTAGCCCGCGGCCGGCGCCGGCAGCGCGAGGGCCGCGAGGGTCATGCCGACCGCCGCGCAAATGCCGAGGTTCATGGATGCCGGGTCATGGGGAAGGCGAGCGCAATGTATCGCCCGCTTCGTCGCGACGTCAATCGCGCGTTCGCCCCGGGCCCGATCCGGGCAAAATAGCGCGCCCGGCGCTCGCGCCCTTCGCGTCGAAGTTCGCGCCCGGGACCGGAGCCAGCGCACATGTCCTTGAACGAATCCGAACTCGCCACCCTCGCGCAATCGCGCCTCTTCGAAGGCGTGCCCATCGAGAAGATCCGCGAGCGCCTGAAGCCCACCGGCGAGATCACGCTGCGCCCGGGCGCGGTGCTGCTCGAGCTCGGGCAGCGCAATTCGGTGATCTACCTGCTGGTCTCGGGCAAGCTCGCGATCCACCTCGATGCCGAGAACCGGATCCCCGTGGCCTACGTGCATCCCGGCGAGTGCGTCGGCGAGATCTCGATCCTCGACGACGAGGCGGCGTCGGCGTCGGTCGTGGCGGTCGAGCCCTCGCAGCTGCTGATGACCAATCCCGACCACGTGTGGGAGCTGATGCGCGCCGAGCACGCCATCGCGCTCAACATGATGCACATCTTCACCGAGCGCATCCGGCGCAACAACGCAGCGATCCTCGAATCCCTCAAGCAGCAAGCCCAGCTGCAGGCGATCTCGACCATCGACCCGGTGACCAGCCTGCACAACCGGCGCTGGATGAACGAGATGTTCCCGCGCCAGATCGACCGCTGCGCGCGCGGCGGGCAGCCGCTCTCCCTTGCGGTGCTGGACATCGACCGCTTCAAGGCGGTGAACGACGCCTACGGCCATCCCGGCGGCGACCAGGTGCTGATGCAGGTGGCCCGCGCCCTGCAGCGGCACTTCCGTCCCACCGACCTGATCGCGCGCTACGGCGGCGAGGAGTTCTGCGTGCTGCTGCCCGATACCCGGCCCGACAAGGCGCACGCGGCGCTCGAGCGGCTGCGCGTCTCCATCGAGGGTTCGACGATCGCCCTAGACGACGGGCGCTCGCTGACGATCACCTTCTCGGGCG
This sequence comes from uncultured Enterobacteriaceae bacterium, assembly GCA_964617355.1. Taxonomy (GTDB): domain Bacteria; phylum Pseudomonadota; class Gammaproteobacteria; order Burkholderiales; family SG8-39; genus CAZTDU01. The sequence goes on along the minus strand of CAZTXP010000009.1, from coordinate 3,201 downwards.
GCGTGTCCGCGTGGCGCGACGGCTGGTCGCTCGGCGACCTCGTGCAGGCCGCGGACAAGGCGCTGTACGCCGCGAAGCAGGCCGGCCGCAACCGGGTGCTCGTCACGCCCTGATTCCGCAGCGGCCGCGGCCGTTTCACCGCCGCGCCTACCTGCAGTGCCGCTGCGCAGGTACAGTGAGGCGTCGATTCCCGGGAGGAGATTCGTGACGCCGTCCACCGCCGCACTGCCGCTCGCCGGCCTGAAGGTGCTCGACCTGTCGCGCGCGCTCGCGGGGCCGTTCTGCGCCATGATTCTCGCGGACCTCGGCGCCGACGTCGTCAAGATCGAGCCCACGCCGGAGGGCGAGATGGTACGGAAGTGGGGGCCGTTCAAGGACGGCATCAGCGTCTACTACCTCTCGATCCATCGCAACAAGCGCAGCCTCGCGGTCAACTTCCGCGACCCCCGCGGCCTGCAGCTGATCCGCGACATGGCCGGCACCGCCGACGTGCTGGTCGAGAACTTCAAGCCCGGCGTGATGGGCGAGATGGACATGGACTGGCCGGCGCTCGCCGCGAAGAACCCGCGCCTCGTGTTCGCGTCGATCACCGGGTTCGGCACTACCGGCCCCTATGGCGAATGGCCGGGGGTGGACCAGATCGCGCAGGGCATGTCGGGGCTGATGAGCCTGACGGGCCATGCGAACAACGGGCCGACGCGCGTCGGCATCCCGATCGGCGACGTGGTCGCGGGCATGTGGGCCGCGCTCGGCATCCAGGCCGCGGTGATCCAGCGCCACGCCACCGGCAAGGGGCAGAAGATCGAGACTTCGCTGCTCGCGGGCCTGATCGGCCTTCTCACGCTGCAAGGGCAGCGCGCGCTGTCGCTCGGCGAAGTGCCGGGCGTGGCGGGCAACGACCATCCGGGCATCTGCCCCTACGGGCTCTTCCACGCCAGCGACGGGCCGTTCAACATGGCCGCGGCCACCGAGGACATGTGGGTCAAGCTCTGCGGCCTCGTCGGCATGCCGGAGATCGCCGCGCACCCGGACTACAAGGACAACGCCTCGCGCATGAAGAACCGCGAGAAGGTGAAGGCAATGCTGAACGAGAAGTTCGCCGCGCGCACCAAGATGGAGTGGACGCTCGATCTCGTGAAGCTCGGCCTGCCCGCCGGCCCGATCCTCGACCTCGGGCAGGTGTTCTCGGACCCGCACGTCAACCAGACCGGCATCGTCGAGGAAGTCGAGCACCCGAAGCTCGGCCGGATGCGCACCATGGCGAACCCGATCCGGCTCGAATCCACCGCCGGGCGCTCGGTGCGCACGCCGCCGCCGTCGCTGGGCGAGCACTCGCGGCAGGTGCTGGCGGACTACGGGATCGCAGAAGGGCGCATCGACGAACTCGTGCGCGCCAAGGTCGTGCAGTGCGCTTGAACAACGGAAGGGAATCGCATGCTGTCTGATCGCATCGCCTGGCTGGGCCTCGTCTCGAACGACGTCGCGGGCGCCGCGCGCGTGTTCGAGGAGCACTTCGGGCTGCAGCGCAAGGACCTCGAGAGCCCGGTGGGCAAGGTGCCCGTGTTCGCGCTCGGCAAGGCTTCGCTCGCGCTGTTCGAGCCCGAGCACCCGCTCTGCGATGGCGAGACGAAGACCGGCGTGCATCACATCGCGCTCGCGGCGCCCGACCTGGCGGCCACTGTCGCCAAGGCGTGCGCCGCCGGATTGACGGTCGCGGGCGAGGCGGCGGGTCTCGGTGGCGGATCGGTGCGCCGACTGGGTCGCGAGGCGCGCACCGGCGTGCGGCTGATGCTCGCCACGCCGCCCGTGCTGCCCGCGCATGCGCCCGGCGCGCTGGAGCGCATCGACCACATCGGCATCGCCAGCACCGACGTGCGCGAGGACGAAGCCGTGTTCTCGGGCAAGCTCGGCTTCGAGGTCGAGAGCCGGCAGACCGACATGGAGGTGACGACCACGGTCGAGAGCTTCACCTCCGACAAGTACGGCGTGATCTACCACTCGCGCGCGCCGGTGCTGGGCGGAGGCCTGCGCGTCACGTTCATCACGGTCGGCGACTGCGAACTGGAGTTCCTTGCCAACTTCGACCCGCGGCAGAAGGGCGAGGTCGAGAAGGGCACCGCCGGCACCACGAAGCAGGACCAGGGCGCGATCGCGCGCTTCGTCGCTTCGCGCGGGCGGGGCTTGCACCACATGGCGCTGAAGACGCCGGACATCGACGCGCTGCTCGGCCGCATGGCGAAGGCCGGCGTGCCGATGATCGACACCGTCGGCCGTCCCGGCTCGCGCCGCGCGCGGATCGGCTTTCCGCATCCGAAGGCGCTGGGCGGGGTGCTGATGCACCTCGTGCAGCGCGATCCGGTCTGAAGACCTTCTGGGAGGAGGAACCATGAAACGCTCGATCTCGTTCGTCGCGGTGCTGGCCGCGCTCGTCGCGCTGCCGGTGGCGGCGCAGGACTTCCCGGCGAAGCAGCCGATTCGCCTCGTGGTGGGCTTCTCCACCGGCGGCGGCACCGATGCCATCGCGCGCGCGATGAACACCCGCATGGGCGAGGTACTGAAGCAGGCCGTGGTGGTCGAGAACCGCGGCGGCGCGGGCGGCACGCTCGCCGCCGACCTGGTGGCCAAGTCGCCGGCCGACGGCTACACCATCCTCTTCACGCTCAACAACCACTCGATCAACCAGGCGCTGTACCCGAAGCTGCCCTACGACACCGAGCGCGACTTCCGCGCAGTGTCGTACATCGGCTCGCTGGCGCAGGCCTTCGCGGCGCATCCGTCGGCCTCGGCCAATACGATGAAGGAGTTCCTCGCGCTCGGCGCGAAGAGCGACCCGAAGCAGCGCGTCTACGCGAGCGGCGGCGTCGGCTCGCCGGGACACTTCGCGGCGGCCTACCTCGAATCGCTCGCGGGCGTCGAGTTCACGCACGTGCCGTATCGCGGCGCGGGGCCGGCGATCGCCGACGTGATCGGCGGGCAGGTGCCGTACATCCTCTCCACGCTCACCGGGCTCTTCCCGCACATCCGGGCGGGCAAGATCAAGGCGATCGCGCTGACCTCGCCCGAGCGCTCGCCGCTCTTGCCGAACGTGCCGACGATCGCCGAGAGCGGCTTCGCGGGCTACGACATGGACACGTGGATCGGCATGTTCGTGCCGAAGGCCACGCCGCCGGCGGTGGTCGCCACGCTGCACGCCGCGACCAT
>CAZTXP010000008.1:0-60838 GCA_964617355.1 uncultured Enterobacteriaceae bacterium | reverse complement strand
GGCTACACCCTCGGCGGCGCCGACCTGCTGCGCCGCGCGATGGGCAAGAAGAAGCCCGAGGAGATGGCGCAGCAGCGCGAGATCTTCGTCAAGGGCGCGCAGGAGAATGGCCTCGCCAAGGGGCCGGCCTCGCAGCTCTTCGACCTGATGGAGAAGTTCGCGGGCTACGGCTTCAACAAGTCGCACGCCGCCGCGTACGCGCTCCTCGCCTACCAGACCGCGTACATGAAGCGCCACCACCCGGCGGCGTTCGTGGCGGCCAACATGTCCGCGGTGATGGACGACACCGACAAGGTGCGCCAGTTCCACGATGACGCGGTCGAGAACGGCGTGCGCATCCTGCCGCCGGACATCCACGCTTCCGACTACCGTTTCGTGCCGGTGGACGCGAAGACCGTGAGGTATGGCCTGGGCGGCATCCGCGGCACCGGGCAGTCGGCGATCGAGTCCATCCTCGAGGCGAGGAAGGAACGCCCGTTCAAGGATCTCTACGACTTCTGCCGGCGCGTCGACAAGCGGCTGGTGAACCGCCGTGCGATCGAGGCGATGGTGCGCGCCGGCGCCTACGACGCGCTGGAGGCGAACCGGGCGAGCGTGCTGGCGACGGTGGGCCGCGCGATCGAGGCCGCGGAGCAGGCCGAGCGCCAGGCCTCCCAGGTGAGCCTCTTCGGCGAAGCCGAGGCCTCGTCCGACGCCGCGTTCTCGCTGGTGCCGGCGAAGCCCTGGGACCTGCGCACGCGCCTGACCGAGGAGAAGGTCGCGCTCGGCTACTGCTTCTCGGGGCACCTGTTCTCGGTCTACGCCGCGGAGCTCGGTGCGTTCCCGCGCACGCCGCTGGCGAAGCTGCAGCCCTCGGAGGGCCGCGTCTGGATGGCGGGCATCGTCAACTCGGCGCGCGTTCAGATGACGCGCCGCGGTCGCATGATGGTGATCATGCTCGACGACGGTACCGCGCAGCTGGAAGTGACGGTGTTCAACGAGCTCTTCGAGAAGCACCGCGAGAAGCTGAAGGAGGATTCGCTGGTCGTCGTCTGCGGCACGGTGCGCCACGACGAGTTCTCCGGCGGGCAGCGCGTGAGCGCCGAGGAACTGCTCGACATCGCCGCGATGCGCGAGCGCTACGCCGCTCGCATCCGCATCTCGATGAACGGCCAGGCGGACGCGAAGAAGCTGCAGGAGCTGCTCGCCCCCTACCGCGCCAATGGCGGGCCGGGCTCGTGCCGCGTGCTGGTCGAATACCGCTCCAACGGCACGGTCTGCGAGGTCGCGCTCGGCGACGCGTGGAAGGTGAAGCCCGACGAGCGCCTGCTGGCGTCGCTGGGCGATTGGCTCGCGCCGGACAACGTGAAGGTGGTCTACGCGGCGGCTTGAGGGCCGCCGGGCGCCATCCGGACGACGCGGCCTAGAAGAACTGCCGCGGCAGCCAGAGCACCACGGACGGCACGTAGGTGCAAAGCATCAGCATCGCGAGCAGCGGCACCAGCCACGGCAGGATCGCGATCGTCGTGCGCTCGAACGAGAGTTTCGCGACCCTCGACAGCACGAACAGCACCGTGCCCATGGGCGGATGCAAGAGGCCGATCATCAGGTTCAGCACCATCACCAGGCCGAAGTGCACCAGGTCGATGCCGAGCTTCTGGCAGATCGGCGCGAGGATCGGCACCAGCAGCGTGATCGCCGCGGTCGGCTCGAGGAAGCAGCCGACGAAGAGCATCAGCAGGTTCGCGAGCAGCAGGAACACGTGCGGGTTGCTGGTGAACGACAGGACCCACGCGGCGACCTCGTCGGTGACCCGCGTCACCGTCAGCAGCCAGCCGAAGATCGAGGCCGCCGCGACGATGAAGAGCACGGTCGCCGTGGTCTCGATCGTGTCCATGGTGAGCTTGACGAGGCGCCGCCAGTCGAGCGTGCGGTACCAGAAGAGGCCGAGGAAGAGCGCCCACATCGAGGCCGCGATCGCGCCCTCGGTCGGCGTGAACACGCCCATGGTCATGCCGCCGATCAGCATCACCGGCGTGAGCAGCGCCATCACCGCGGAGAAGTTGTAGATCCTGTCGAGCACCAGCAGCAGCGCGAACGCCGCGATCACCGCCCATCCGCCGGGTACGCCGAGCGACCACAGCAGCCAGGCGCCACCGGGGACGCACGCGACGGTGACGATCTCTAGCGAGGCCTTGAAGAGCTTCGACGCCGAGAACGGCACGTCTCGCCCGTAGTTGCGGGTGTGGGCGAAGTACGCGACGGTGAGCATCATCGTGATGCCCATCAGGATGCCGGGGATGATGCCGGCGAGGAACAGCTGGCCGATCGAGACGCCGGCCATCATGCCGTAGATCACGAAGGGCAGCGACGGCGGGATGATCGGGCCCACGGTGGCCGAGGCCGCGGTGACGCCGACCGCGAACTCGGTGGAGTAACCGTGATCCTTCATCGCCTTGATCTCGATGGTGCCCAGGCCCGCGGCGTCGGCGATCGCGGTCCCGGACATGCCGGCGAAGATCATCGAGCCGACCACGTTCACGTGCCCCAGGCCGCCCTTCAGCCAGCCCACCAGCGCGAGCGCGAAGTTGTAGATGCGGTTGGTGATGCCGGCGGAATTCATCAGGTTGCCGGCCCAGATGAAGAACGGCACGGCGAGCAGCGGGAACGAATCCACGCCGCCGTACATGCGATGGATGACCACGAAGTCGGGCACGTTGCCCGAGACCATCACGTAGATGAGCGAAGCGCCGGCCATGGCCATCGCCACCGGCAATCCGGTGGTCATCAGCGCGACGAACGCGCCCATCATGCCGGCGCCGCTCATCGCGCGTCTCCTTCCGCTTCGGGGCGTTCGAGGGCGCTGTAGCCCTGCTTCCAGTGGCGCCAGGCCACGCCCAGGGAACGCCAGAACATCAGCGCGAAGCCGAACATCATCGCGCCGAACACCCAGGACATCGGCAGGTCGACGATCGCCATGCGGCTGGAGCCGATGCGCTGGATCAGCAGCGCGCACAGCCACGTGGAGTAGCCGAGGAAGGCGCAGCGGAAGACGTCCACCAGCGTGCTGAGCACGCGCGCCATCGCGCGGGGCATCAGGCGGTAGAAGTAGTCGACCTGGATGTGGTTGTTGTGCCGCACCGACATCGCCGCGCCGACGAAGACCAGCGCGACCAGGAAGTAGCGCGCGATCTCCTCGGTCCAGCCCGCCGGGTCGTCGACGACGTAGCGGGTGAACACCTGGTAGAAGACGATCAGCGCCAGCGTCCAGAAGAGGGCGAAGGACACCCAGTCTTCCCAGGCGTAGACCGAGAGGTCCACCGCCTCGTCGACGACGTGGAAGCCCGCCTCGTCGAGCACCTCGTGCCCGACGGGCGGATTCACTTCCGGTTGCTGCACGGGCGCGTTACTTGATCGCCTGCAGCTTGTCGTAGACGTCCTTCGGCCAGGGCAGCGCGGAACCGTCGGGCTGCTTGCCGCTCGCGTAGAACTTCTGCACCGCGGCGATGAACGGCTTGCGGTCGACCATCACCACGGTCTTGCCGCGCTTGGTGAAGTCGGTCATCAGCTTCTTCTCGCTGTCGATGATCTCGGCGGTGGCCTTGGCGGCCGCCTCCTGGAACACCGCCGTGAAGGTCGTGCGGTCGGCCGGCGTCAGCTTGTTCCACAGCGGGCCGCCGACGATGGTGAGCAGCGCGTCGGTGATGTGCGCGGTGATGTTGATGTGCGACTGCACCTCGTAGAACTTCTTCGCGTCGATGGTCGGCAGCGGGTTCTCCTGCGCGTCCACGGTCTTGTTCTGCAGCGCGAGGTAGACCTCGGCGAAGGCGATCGGCGTCGGGTTCGCGCCGACCGCGCGCGGGAAGAGCGTATAGAGCGGCGCGTCGGGCACGCGGATCTTCAGGCCCTTCATGTCCTCGGGCTTGTTGAGCGCCTTGTTCGCGGTGGTCTGGCGGTTGCCGTAGTAGGTGATCGAGACCACCGCGTGGCCGCCCGAGCCCTTCTGGTAGCCGTCGGCGAGTTCCTTGAAGAGCGCGCTCTTGGAGAACTTCTGCCAGTGGTCGAAGTCGCGGAACACGAACGGCGCGCCGCCGATCGAGATCGGGCCGTAGGCGCGGCCGGCGAAGAGCTGGCCGGTGTAGATGATGTCGACCGTCGACAGCGACAGGCCCTGGTTGATGTCGGTCTCCTTGCCGAGCGACGAGGCGGGGAAGACTTCCATCGTGTAGCGGTTGCTGGTGCGCTTGGCGATCTCGCCGGCGGCCCAGACCGCGGCGGTGTGGTACGGCTCGCTGGTCTCGTAGACGTGCGCGAACTTGAGCTTCTGCTGCGCGGTTGCGGTGCCCGCGGCAAGCGCGAGCGCGACGCCGACGGACGCGGCGATGCGGGTGACGTTCATGGATTCCTCCTCCGGTTCTCGATGAGGCCGGCCCCGGGGATGCGGCGCCGGCCCTCCCTCCAGCAGCGGCGAGTCTACCCGCTCCCCGCGGCGATATCGAGCGCGAGGCAGGCGCCCGCCGCCGCGTCCCAGCCGGAGGTGTGGCCGATCGCGTCCAGCGCCGCGAGTTCGCGATCGAGGCCGCGGCCACCGGCGAGCAGCGCGGCGACGAAGGCGTGCAGCGCCTCGCCGCCCTCGCCGCGCGCGGCGCAGGCAAGGTGGGCACGGCTGATGCGATTCGTGCGACCGAGCGCACGCGCGAGCGCCCAGCGGGCGAGGCGCGCCGCGAGGGCGTGGCGCCGGGCGGCGCGCAGCGCGACCAGCGCCCCGCCGACGAGGTCGTCGCCCGCAGGCGTGAGTCCCGCGCCTTGCCCTATGAGGGCCGCGACCGGGCGCGGTGCGCGGCCGGTCGCGCCCAAGGCGAGCCAGCAGTGCAGCGCATTCACCCCAGGATCGGTGCGGCGCGAGGCGAACAGCCCGCGTCCCTTCACGGCCTCGAGCGAGCCGAGCGCGCGGCGCAATCGGGCCTGGACCGGTCGCGGCGGCACGGCCGGACGCCAACGCTCGGCGCCGCGCAGCACGACGCGAACCTCTTCATCGAGAGCGGGCAGGCGCGAGCCGGGAGCGAGGCTGGCGTTCAGGGGGCCGCGCCCGAGCCCGGCCTCGCCGAGGCAGGCGAGGCCGCGTGCGTTGGCGACGTAGGCGCTGCGCGCGAAGCGCGCGATCACGCGGGCGGGCCGGCCGGCGGCGAGCACGCGTGCCGCCTCGCGTCCGGCGTTCGCGGCCCGAAGTTCAGCCGGGCACGACATGCGTGCCGGCGCGGCCCTCGAGCGCCGGCTCGGCTTCGTCCAGGTGCGCGATGATCGCGCGCTTGCCGCCGGCGGCGATGAAGCGCAGGGCGCCGTCGATCTTCGGGCCCATGCTGCCCTTGCCGAAGTGCCCGGCCTTCTGCAGTTCGGCGAGTTCGGAGGCAGTGACGCGCTCGAGCGCGCGCTGCGTCGGCTTGCCGAAGTCCACCGCGACCCGCGAGACCGCGGTCAGCATCAGCAGCGTGTCCGCGCCGATCTCGGAGGCGAGCAGCGCCGAGGTCAGGTCCTTGTCGATCACCGCGGGGACGCCGGCGTGCGAGCCGTCGGGCCGGCGCACCACCGGGATGCCGCCGCCGCCCGCGGCGATCACCACGTGGCCCTGGTCGGCGAGCGAGGCGATGAGGTCGAGGTCGAGGATGCGCCGCGGGCGCGGCGAGGCGACGATGTAGCGCCAGCCGCGGCCGGCGTCCTCCATCATGGTCCAGCCGAGGGACCGTTCGAGGTTCCTCGCCTCCTCCTCAGTGAAGAACGGGCCGATCGGCTTGGAAGGGTTCTTGAAACCCGGGTCGTCCGGATCGACCTCGACGCGCGTCAGCACGCAGGCGACGCGGCGCTCGACGTCGTTGCGCGCGAGTTCGTCCTCCATGCCCTGCATCAGCAGGTGCGCAATGCCACCCTGGCTGTGCGCGACGCAGACGTCGAGCCGCATCGGCGGCACCTGCTCGCGCGCGTAGTACTGGCGCAGCAGGATCTTGCCGACCACCGGGCCGTTGCCGTGCGTGATGACGAGCCGGTTGTCGCGCGATAGCAGCGGGAAGAGCGAGCGCGCCGCGCGCGCGGCCACCTGCTCCTGTTCGCCGGTGGTACCTCGGATGTTCTCGGGATGCGTCGCGTTGCCGCCGATCGCGACCACGAGCCGTTCGGGCTTCATGATCCGGCGGATCATACCCCGCCGGTATAATCACGCGCACTCTCCATGAAGCTCCGTCCGCTCCTTTCCGGCGCGCCCCGCGTCGTCAACATCGGCCTCGCGTCCTTCGCCGAGGAACTCGCCTCCCAGGGGGCGTCGGTGGTGCAGGTGGACTGGCGGCCGCCAGCGCAGGGGCGTCGCGATCTCGCTGAATTGCTCGCGAAGCTCGCGCGGCACGAGGAGCGCATCGCGGCCGCGAACCAGGAAGGCCTGCGCCGCATGATGGCCGCCGACCCGGTGCTGGTCGACGTGCGTCCGGCGGGCGAGGTCATCGCCGGCCTCGGCGATCGCGTGCTGCTGCACGCCGGCCCGCCGGTGTCGTGGGATCGCATGTGCGGCCCGATGCAGGGCGCGGTGGCCGGCGCGATCGTCTTCGAGGGCTGGGCGAACGACCTCGACGCGGCGATGAAGCTCGCGGCCTCGGGTGGCGTGCATCTGCACCCGAACCACCACTACGGCGCGGTCGGCCCGATGACCGGCATCACCACGCCATCGATGCCGGTGATGATCACCGAGAACCGCGCCTTCGGGAATCGCGCGTACGTGATGATCAACGAGGGCCTGGGCAAGGTGATGCGCTTCGGCGCCAACGACGCCGAGGTGCTCGATCGCCTGCGCTGGCTCGCCGGCACCTTCGGCCCCGCGCTCGGCGTCGCGCTGCGCGCGATGGGCGGGCTGGAACTCGCGCCGCTGATCTCGCGCGGCCTCGCGATGGGCGACGAGATGCACCAGAGGAACGTCGCCTGCTCGGCGCTCACGCTGCGCGCCGTGGGGCCGCACCTCGCGAAGGTCGGCGCCGACGGCGAGACGCTGTCGCGCATGCTCGCCTTCATCGCCGGCAACGAGCAGTTCTTCCTCAACGTCGGCATGGCGATGGGCAAGTGCATCATGGACCCGGTGCGCGGCCTCGAGGCCTGCAGCCTGGTCACCGCGATGTGCCGCAACGGCACCGACTTTGGCGTGCGCGTCTCGGCCTGCGGCGACGAGTGGTTCACCGCACCGGTCGAGATGCCGCAGGGCCTGTACTTCCCGGGCTACTCCGAGAAGGACGCGAATCCCGACATGGGCGACTCCGCGATCATGGAGACGGTCGGTCTCGGTGCCTTCGCGATGGCGAGCGCGCCGGCGGTGGCGGGCTTCGTCGGCGCCGGCGGCGCGGCCGAGGCGCTCGGCTTCACGCGCACCATGTCCGAGATCGCGCTCGCGAAGAGCCCGCGCTGGACCATGCCCGCGCTCGACTTCCAGGGCGTGCCCACCGGCATCGACGTGCGCCGCGTGGTCGACACCGGCATCCAGCCGGCGATCAACACCGGCATCGCGCATCGCAAGCCCGGCATCGGGCAGGTCGGCGCGGGCGTGTCGCGCGCGCCGCTCGCCTGCTTCGAGCACGGCCTGCGGTCCTTCGCGCGCTCGCTGGGAGTGGCGTGATGGCCGGCGTCGTCGCCAACCGGTTGAGGCGCGGGTTCTACGCCGACTCGGTCGCGCTGATGCGCATCGCGCGCGAACTCTCGGCGCTCGAGGGGGTGCTGGAAGCCTCGCTGATGATCGGCTCGCCGTCGAACAAGGCGATTCTCGCCGAGTCCGCACTGCTCGCGGGCGAAGGGCGCGGCGCCGGTCCCGACGACCTCGTGATCGCGGTGCGCGCCAAGGGCGATGCCGCGGCGAAGGCCGCGCTCGACGCGGCCGAAGCTCGACTCGCGAAGGGCGATGCGACGGCGCCGGCCCCGGGCGTGCCGAAGGCGCGCAGCCTCGAGGGCGCACTCGCGCTCGACGCGCAGGCGAGCCTCGCGCTGGTCTCGGTGCCGGGCGACTTCGCGGCGCTCGAGGCGAGGAAGGCGCTCGAGCGCGGGTTGCACGTGATGATGTTCTCGGACAACGTCCCGGTCGAAGACGAGATCGCGCTGAAGGACCTCGCGATCGAGAAGGGCCTCCTGATGATGGGCCCGGACTGCGGCACCAGCCACGTCGCCGGCGTGCCGCTCGCGTTCGCGAACGTCGTACCGCGCGGCGACATCGGCCTCGTGTCGGCGTCGGGCACCGGGCTGCAGGAAGTGATGTGCCTGGTCGCGCGGCTGGGCGGCGGCATCTCGCACGGCATCGGCGTCGGCGGGCGCGACCTCTACCGCGAGGTCGGCGCGCGCATGACGCTCGCGGCCTTCGACGCGCTCGAGGCCGATCCGGCGACGAAGACCATCGTGCTGATCTCGAAGCCGCCGGCGCCGGAAGTCGCCGAGAAGGTGTTCGCGCGTGTCGCGAAGAGCCGCAAGAAGGTCGTGTTGTGCCTCCTTGGCACGAATGCGCTGCGACCGCCGAAGAACGCGGTGGTCGCAGGCACGCTGCAGGGAGCCGCGCTCGCCGCGCTGGGTCGTCGCGCGACGCCGCGCGTACCGAAGCTCGCGCCGCGCGCCGGATGGCTGCGGGGCCTGTTCTGTGGCGGCACGCTGTGCGCCGAGGCGCAGCTGATCCTGCAGTCGAAGGGATTCGCGCTGCGCTCGAACGTGCCGGTGCATGGCGTCGAGGCCTGCAAGAGTCCCGACGTGGCGGCGCACGCGCTGATCGACCTCGGCGACGACGACTACACGCGCGGCCGCCCGCATCCGATGATCGACCCGGCGCTGCGCGCCGAGTGGCTGGAGCACGCGCTGCGCGACGCGAAGGTCTCGGTGGTGCTGCTGGACCTCGTGATCGGGTTCGGCGCGCACGCGGACCCGGCGGGACTGGTCGCTGCCTCGCTCTCGAAGGTGCCGAAGTCGAAGGTGTGCGTCGTCGCCTCGGTGACCGGCACCGACGGCGATCCGCAGCGCTACGCCGCGCAGGTCGCCACGTTGCGCGCGGCGGGCGTGGTGGTCGCGGGTTCCAACGCGGAAGCCGCGCTGGCCGCCGCCGGAGCGCTCAGGCGTTCGTCCAGCGCCCGGCCACCGGCCCGCAAGCGAACAGCGCCGCGTAGTGCCGCAGCCAGCAGCCGGCGAGCCGGCCGCGCGGGTCGATCCGCCGCGCCTCGGCGAGGAAAGCGCTGAAGCGAGGGTAGCCCGCCTCGACCTGCTCGCGGCTGGCGTCGAAGCCGGTCGACAGGTCGAAGGTTCCGCCGAGGGCGATTGCATGGTCGATCCAGGCCTTGCGCACCTGCGCCGCGGTGGTCCGCGATGGCAGGGTCGTGGCTCGAGGGACGCGCAGTTCCACGAGGGCCCGTTCCTCGGGCGCCGCATCCAGAAAGGAGATCGAGCCGGGCCGCGCGCGGCGCACGCGGATTCGCGCGACCGAGATGCCGAACGCGCGTGCCACGCGCCGGGCTTCCTCCAGCCAGCGGTGCACGTGCGCGGGGGGCACGTAGAAGATCAGTGTGTCGCAAGTTTCCGATCCCCGATTCGTTGCTGCGTCGAATTCCACGGGCGCTTCTGCCCGGCGCAGCGCGGCCAGCAGGACCGGGATGCGCAGCGTCACTGAATACGGCACGGCGATCGCGCCGTGGCCGCCGAGCACCAGGCGAAGGAGTTCGGCGTGCCGCGCGCGGCTGGCCGAGCGCAGCTCGCCATCGGCGGTGACCAGGGCGATCGATTCCACGGCTTCGGTGAACGGGGTTCCGTCCGGCAGCGGCGGCAGCGATTCCACGGCATGGCCGACCGTCGTGCCGAGCGGCGCGAACGCCGCAGCGAAGGCGTCGGCATCGATCCCGGCTTCGGCTGCCAGCGTGCGAGCGACGCTCGTCCACGGCGTGGAGACCTGCACCTCGATCCGGCCGAGCGCAGGGCAGCAGGCCAGCGGCCGATCCAGGCGATCCAGCGCGGGCGGGCCGCGTCGCGCATCGTCGTCGCGCAGCGCGGCGCGCAGGTCGTGGGCGGAGTAGAGCGGCAGCGTGGCGAGCATCGGCGGGCTCCTTGCGGATGGGTGGTGGGGGCGGATGCTCGCGGCGCAAGGACGCTCCGGCAATCGCGCCAGTCGGGGTAGCTCCGGCCGATACCGGAAGTTAAACAAGTGTTTGGATGCGCGACGCGGGCGAACCGCGCAATCGAACGCGCCCGCGCTGCGTGCTAAGCTTCGCGCGACTTGTCCCCGCGTCGCATCGTCTGGTCGAGGCGGGAAGACTCAACATTCCAGAAGGGGTAGGACATGCGGATCGCGCTGATCGTCGTCGCCGGCCTTGCGCTCATCGGATTCATCGTCGTCTCGGTCGTGCTGCCGCAGATGGCCGGTGCGGAGGCGAAGGAAGCCGCGCAGTCCCTGATCGCCGGCACGCAGGCCGCGCAGCAGCAGGTCGCGGCGGCGGCCGAGAAGGCCGGCAACCTCGAGAATTCCGGCAACGGCGTGAAGGTGGCGCCGAAGGCCGACGGCAAGCACGGCGAGCTGAAGTGGGTCGTCGAGGCCGGCGGCACGATCCGCGGCTGGAACGAGAAGAACGCGATCGAGATCTCGGTGCGCCCGGCGCTGCAGGGCGGCAAGGTGTCGTGGACCTGCCGCGGATACCCGATCGTCGCGATGCCCGCCAGCTGCGGCGGACGCGGCTGAAACGCCGAACCCGCCGGCGCTAGCCGGCGGCGGCCTGTCGCGCTTCGGAGAGGATCTCGCGCCCGCGCGCGAGCCCGGAGGCGAGGTCCGGCTGCAGGTTGCCCACGCCGAGCTTCTCCAGGAATCCGCTGCGCCGGAAGAGCGACTTCGGCTGCTCGTTGGGGTCGCACAGCACCAGCATCGCGCCGCGCTTCTCGAGTGCCTTGCGCACCACGTCGAGCATGTCGAGGCCCGTGGTGTCGATGTTGATGACCTGGTGCAGGTCGAGCACCAGCGCGCGCGGCGCCGAGCGCTCCGCTTCCTCCAGCACGAGTTCCAGCTTGCCCACCGAGCCGAAGAAGAGCGACCCGTAGAGCCGGTAGGCGACGATGCCGGCGGGCAGCGCCTCGTCGACGACGCGCTCGGTCGAGGTCAGGCTCGACACCCGGTAGATGAAGAACAGCGCGGCCAGCACCATGCCGAACTCGATCGCCACGGTGAGGTCGATCATCACCGTGAGCAGGAACGTCGACAGCATCACCATTCGGTACTGGTTCGAGAACTGGCGCAGGCGCGCGAACTCGTGCCACTCGCCCATGTTCCAGGCGACATACATCAGGATCGCCGCCAGCGCGGCGAGCGGCACGTGGCTCGCGAGCGGCGCGGCGGCGAGCACGATGACCAGCAGCACCGCCGCGTGGATCATCCCCGCCACCGGTGTTCGCGCGCCGGTGCGCACGTTCACCGTGGTGCGCGCGATCGTTCCAGTGGCGGGCATGCCGCCGAAGAACGGCGTGATGATGTTCGCCACGCCCTGCGCCATCAGCTCCTGGTTCGGGTCGTGGCGGTCGCCGGTCATGCCGTCGGCGACGCGCGCGCACAGCAGCGACTCGACGGCGCCGAGCAGCGCGATCGAGATCGTCGGGCCGACCAGGTTGCGCGCGCTGTCCCAGCTGAGATCGGGCAGTGCGAACGCGGGCAGGCCGGTCGGGATGCCACCGAACTTGGAGCCGATGGTCTCCACCGGCAGTTGCAGGAACGCGGTCGCCACCGTGGCGAGCACCAGCGCCACCAGCGAGGCCGGCAGGCGCGTGACGAGCTGCAGGCGCGTGCGCGCCGCGTCCTGTCCCGCCTCCGCGGGCTTCAGCAACGCGCCGAAGCGCGGCCAGAACGCGATCAGCGCGAGGCACGCGAACGCGAGGCCGAAGGCCGGCCAGTGCACCTCGGTGATCGAACCGGCGATCGCGCGCGTGACGCCGAAGAAGTCCGCCGGCATCTTCTCGATGCGCAGGCCGAGGAAGTCCTTCACCTGCGACAGCGCGATCAGCACGGCGATGCCGTTGGTGAAGCCGATGATGATCGACACCGGGATGAAGCGGATGAGCGAGCCGACGCGCGTCAGGCCCATCGCGAAGAGCAGGATGCCCGCCATCACGGTCGACAGGATCAGGTTGGCGACGCCGTACTGCGTGACGATGCCGTAGACGATGACGATGAAGGCGCCGGCCGGGCCGCCGATCTGCACGCGCGAACCGCCGAGCAGCGAGATCAGGAAGCCGGCGAGGATGGCGGTGAAGATGCCGGCCTCGGGCTTCAGGCCCGAGGCGATCGCGAACGCCATCGCCAGCGGCAGCGCGACCAGTGCCACGGTGATCCCCGAGACGAGGTCGGCGGTGAACGCGTGACGGTCGTAGCCGGGCAGGCAGCCGAGCAGCGTCGGCCGGAACGGGTGCAGCGGCAGGCCGAGCCAGCCCTTGCGCGGGCCCGGGAGCGAGTCGCCGTTCTTCGCCACCGCCCTACTTCACCTTCATGCCGGGCTGGGCGCCGGCGTCGGGCGCGACGAGGAAGATGCCCGGGCCCTCGCCCGACGCGGCGAGCACCATGCCTTCGGATACGCCGAACCGCATCTTGCGTGGCGCGAGGTTGGCGACCATCACGGTGTAGCGGCCCTTGAGCTGTTCAGGCGCATACGCGGACTTGATCCCCGCGAACACGTTGCGCGTCTCGGTGCCGAGGTCGAGCGTCAGGCGCACGAGCTTGTCCGCGCCCTCGACCGGCTGCGCGTCGGCGATGCGCGCGACGCGCAGGTCGACCTTCGCGAAGTCGTCGATCGTGATGTGGGCGTTGGCGGCGGCGGTCTCGGTCACGGCGGGTTCCTTGGTGGCGGCGTGCTGCTGCTGCTCGGCATGGCGCTGCGGCGCCGCCGGTTGCGGCACGGCCGCGACGTCGAAGAGGGCGTCGAGCTGCTTGTCCTCGACGCGGGTGAGGAGGTGCTTGAACGGCGCGATGCGCGCCGGGCGCACCTCGAGGTCGTCGAAGGTGAACTCGCGCTCCATTCCGAAGAGCTCGCGCGCGACGCGGCGCGCCGTGGCGGGCAGGATCGGCGCGAGGTAGACGCTCAGCACGTAGAACGCGTCCAGCGCCTGCGTGCACGCGCGATGCAGTTCGTCGCGCCGCGCCGGGTCCTTGGCGAGCTCCCAGGGCTTCGCCTGGTCGTAGCGCTGGTTGGCGACGTCGGCGAGGCGCATGACTTCGCGGATCACCTTGCCGAACTCGCGCCCGTCGTAGGCCTCGCGGATCATCCCGGCCGAATCGAGCTCCGGCGCGCGGGCCTCGCGCGCGGCGAGGGCGCCGCCGAACTGCTTCGACACGAATCCGGCCGCGCGGCTGGCGATGTTGACGTACTTGCCGACGAGGTCGCTGTTCACGCGCGCGAGGAAGTCGTCGGGGTTGAAGTCCACGTCCTCCACCGCCGCGTTCAGCTTCGCGGCGATGTAGTAGCGCAGCCACTCCGGGTTCATGCCGACGTCGAGGTACCGCAGCGGGCTGATCCCGGTGCCGCGGGACTTCGACATCTTCTCGCCCGACACGGTGATGAAGCCGTGCACGTAGACGTGGTCGGGCACCTTGTACGGCGCGCCGGCGAACTTCAGCATCGCGGGCCAGAACAGCGTGTGGAAGTAGATGATGTCCTTGCCGATGAAGTGGACCTGCTCGGTCCCCGGATCGGAGAGGAATCCCTCGAAATCGATGCCGCGCTTCGCGCAGTAGGCCTTGAAGCTCGCCAGGTACCCGACCGGCGCGTCCAGCCAGACGTAGAAGTACTTGCCCGGCGCGTCCGGGATCGGGATGCCGAAGTAGGGCGCCTCGCGCGAGATGTCCCAGTCGCCCAGCGCCTTGTCGCCTTCCCCATCGAGCCACTCGCGCGCCTTGTTCGCCACTTGCGGCTGCAGTCGTCCCGGCACGTCCATCCATTCGCGCAGGAAGGCCACGCACTGCGGATCGGACAGGCGGAAGAAGAGATGTTCGGAGGACTTCAGCACCGGCTCGGCGCCTGACAGCGTCGAGCGCGGGTTCTTCAGTTCGGTGGCCGCGTAGGTGCTGCCGCAGACCTCGCAGGCGTCGCCGTACTGGTCCTTCGCGCCGCAGCGCGGGCACTCGCCCTTCACGTAGCGGTCGGCGAGGAACATGCCCTTCACCGGGTCGTAGAACTGCTCGATCACGCGGCTGTCGACGAGGCCGCGCGCCTTCAGCTTGCGGTAGATGTCCTGCGACAGCGCGGTGTTCTCGGGCGAATGCGTCGAGTGCCAATGGTCGAACGAGACGTGGAAGCCCGAGAGGTAGCGCGGGCGCTCGGCGGCGTAGCGCGCGACCAGCGCCTCGGGCGTGATGCCCTCGGCCTCGGCCTTCAGCATGATCGGCGCGCCGTGCGCGTCGTCGGCGCAGACGAAATGCACCTCGTGCCCCTGCATGCGCTGGAAGCGCACCCAGATGTCGGCCTGGATGTACTCCATGATGTGGCCGACGTGGAACGACCCGTTCGCGTACGGGAGGGCCGTGGTGACGAAGAGCCTGCGCCGGGACATGCGGATGCCTGAGGGGAAAGCGAAATTCTAGCAGCGCGAGGGGTCTTTCGCCCTCGAAAAGGCGGCGCGCATCGCGGGGATTTCGGTACACTCGTCGCCCTCCCTTTTCCCCCTTGTCCGCCATGGCGCTCAGCGACGCAGACGTCCTCGCAGCTCTCTCGAAACTCGTCGATGCCAACACCGGCAAGGACTACGTCGCCTCGAAGTCGGTGAAGAACGTAAAGGTCTCGGGCGCCGACGTGTCGCTCGAGATCGAGCTCGGCTACCCCGGCAAGAGCCAGTTCGAGCCGGTGCGCCTCGCGGTCGTGAAGGCGCTGAAGGCCGCCGGCGCGGCGAACGCGACCGTCACGGTGCGCTCGAAGGTCGTGCCGCACGCGGTGCAGCGCGGCGTGAAGCTGATCCCGGGCATCAAGAACATCGTCGCCGTGGCCTCGGGCAAGGGCGGCGTGGGCAAGTCGACCACCGCGGTGAACCTCGCGCTCGCGCTCGCCGCCGAGGGCGCGTCGGTCGGCATGCTGGACGCGGACATCTACGGCCCCTCGCAGCCCACGATGCTCGGCATCGCGGGGCGCCCAGAGTCGAAGGACGGCAAGAGCCTGGAGCCCATGGAAGGCCACGGCCTGCAGGCGATCTCGATCGGCTTCCTGATCGACGTCGACACGCCGATGGTCTGGCGCGGCCCGATGGTGACGCAGGCCCTCGAACAGTTGCTGAAGGACACGCGCTGGCGCGACCTCGACTACCTGGTGGTCGACCTGCCGCCCGGCACCGGCGACATCCAGCTGACGCTCGCGCAGAAGGTGCCGGTGACCGGCGCCGTGATCGTCACCACGCCGCAGGACATCGCGCTGATCGACGCCCGCAAGGGCCTGAAGATGTTCGAGAAGGTCGGCATCCCGATCCTCGGCCTGATCGAGAACATGTCCACCCACATCTGCCCTAAGTGCGGCCACGAGAGCCACATCTTCGGCTCGGGCGGGGCGGACCGCATGTGCAAGGACTACGGCACCGAGCTGCTCGGCGCGCTGCCGCTCGACATGGCGATCCGCGAACAGGCGGATTCGGGCAAGCCGACCGTGGTCTCCGACCCGGACGGGCCCGTGTCGCAGGTCTACAAGCGCATCGCGCGCCGGGTAGCGGTCAAGATCGCCGAGTCGCAGAAGGACATGTCGTCGAAATTTCCCAACATCGTGGTCCAGAACACCTGACCACATTGCGGGTAAGGGGTAGACTCCCCGCCCCATGAGCATCAAGTCCGACCGCTGGATCCGCCGCATGGCGGACGCCGGCATGATCGAGCCCTACGAACCCGGGCAGGTGAAGGAAGTCGCGGGGCGGCGCATCGTGTCCTACGGCACCTCGAGCTACGGCTACGACGTGCGCTGCGCGACGGAATTCAAGATCTTCACCAACATCAACTCGACGATCGTCGACCCGAAGGCCTTCGACGCGAAGAACTTCGTCGACGTCAACGCCGATGTCTGCATCATCCCGCCGAACTCGTTCGCGCTGGCGCGGACGGTCGAGTACTTCCGCATCCCGCGCAATGTGCTCACCATCTGCCTGGGAAAAAGCACCTACGCGCGCTGCGGCATCATCGTCAACGTCACCCCGCTCGAACCCGAGTGGGAGGGGCACGTGACGCTGGAGTTCTCGAACACCACGCCGCTGCCCGCGCGCATCTACGCCAACGAAGGTGTCGCGCAGATGCTGTTCCTCGAGTCCGACGAGGTCTGCGAGACCTCCTACAAGGACCGGGGCGGCAAGTACCAAGGTCAGCGCGGCGTGACCTTGCCTCGTACCTGATCCCCGCCCGTCGCGGCCGGAGGCTCCTTTGAAATTCCACTTCCCGATCGTCATCATCGACGAGGACTTCCGCTCGGAGAACACCAGCGGCCTCGGCATCCGCGCGCTTGCCAAGGCGATCGAGGACGAAGGCATGCCCGTCCTCGGCGTGACGAGCTATGGCGACCTGTCGCAGTTCGCGCAGCAGCAGAGCCGCGCCAGCGCCTTCATCCTGTCGATCGACGACGAGGAGTTCACGCCGGGGCCGGAGCTCGACCCGGCGGTGCTGAAGCTGCGCAAGTTCATCGAGGAGATCCGCTTCAAGAACGCGGACATCCCGATCTACCTCTACGGCGAGACGCGCACCTCGCAGCACATCCCGAACGACATCCTGCGGGAGCTGCACGGCTTCCTGCACATGTTCGAGGACACGCCGGAGTTCGTCGCGCGCCACATCATCCGCGAGGCTAAGTCCTACCTAGACGGCCTTGCGCCGCCGTTCTTCCGCGCGCTTACGCACTACGCGCAGGACGGTTCGTACTCGTGGCACTGCCCGGGGCACTCCGGCGGCGTCGCCTTCCTGAAGAGCCCGGTCGGGCAGATGTTCCACCAGTTCTTCGGCGAGAACCTGCTGCGCGCCGACGTCTGCAACGCGGTCGAGGAACTCGGCCAGTTGCTCGACCACAGCGGCCCGGTCGCGGCCTCCGAGCGCAACGCGGCGCGCATCTTCAACGCCGACCACTGCTTCTTCGTCACCAACGGCACCTCGACCTCGAACAAGATGGTCTGGCACTCGAGCGTGGCGCCGGGCGACATCGTCGTGGTGGACCGCAACTGCCACAAGTCGATCCTGCACGCGATCACGATGACCGGCGCGATCCCGGTGTTCCTGACGCCGACGCGCAACCACCTCGGCATCATCGGCCCGATCCCGCTCGAGGAGTTCAAGCCCGAGAACATCCAGAAGAAGATCGAGGCCAATCCGTTCGCGCGCGCGGCGAAGAACAAGAAGCCGCGCATCCTGACGATCACGCAGAGCACCTACGACGGCGTGGTCTACAACGTCGAGATGCTGAAGCAGACTCTGAACTCGTCGATCGATACGCTGCACTTCGACGAGGCGTGGCTGCCGCACGCGGCGTTCCACGACTTCTACAAGGACATGCACGCGATCGGCAAGGACCGGCCGCGGCCCAAGGACGCGCTGATCTTCGCCACGCACTCGACGCACAAGCTGCTCGCCGGCATCTCGCAGGCTTCGCAGATCCTCGTGCAGGAGTCCGAGACGCGCAAGCTCGACCGCCACGTGTTCAACGAGGCGTACATGATGCACACCTCTACCTCGCCGCAGTACGCGATCATCGCCTCGTGCGACGTCGCCGCGGCGATGATGGAGCCGCCGGGCGGCACGGCGCTGGTGCAGGAGTCGATCATCGAGGCGCTCGACTTCCGCCGCGCGATGCGCAAGGTCGACGACGAGTGGGGCAAGGACTGGTGGTTCAAGGTCTGGGGCCCGGAGCGGCTCGCGCCCGAGGGCATCGGCTCGCGCGAGGCGTGGATGCTGCGCGCCAACGATCGCTGGCACGGCTTCGGCGACCTCGCGCCGGGATTCAACATGCTCGACCCTATCAAGGCCACGGTGATCACGCCGGGACTGGACGTCTCGGGCAAGTTCGCCAAGACCGGCATCCCGGCGGGCATCGTCACGCGCTACCTCGCCGAGCACGGCGTCATCGTCGAGAAGACCGGGCTCTACTCGTTCTTCATCATGTTCACCATCGGCATCACCAAGGGCCGCTGGAACACGCTGGTGGCGGCGCTGCAGCAGTTCAAGGACGACTACGGCAAGAACCAGCCGATCTGGCGCGTGCTGCCGGAGTTCTGCCAGGCGCACCCGCGCTACGAGCGCATGGGCCTGAGGGACCTCTGCGACCAGATCCACGCCATGTACCGCGCGAACGACGTCGCCAAGCTCACCACCGAGATGTACCTCTCGGACATGCAGCCGGCGATGAAGCCCTCGGACGCGTTCGCCGCCATGTCCCACCGCGACATCGACCGCGTCGAGGTCGACAAGCTGGAAGGCCGCGTGACCAGCGTGCTGCTCACGCCCTACCCGCCGGGCATCCCGCTGCTGATCCCGGGCGAGCGCTTCAACTCGACGATCGTGAAGTACCTGCAGTTCGCGCAGCAGTTCAACGAGAAGTTCCCGGGCTTCGAGACCGACATCCACGGCCTCGTCGAGGAGCCCGACGGCGCCTCGATGCGCTATTTCGTGGACTGCGTCCGGCAGCCCGGCTAGCCGGCGCCCGCGCGCTCGTACCAGACGAAATCGTGCGCGAGCCCGCCCTCCGGGGCATGGGGTTCGCGGCGCGCTTCGCGCCATTCGCGGCGATCGAACTCGGGGAAGCGCACGTCGCCGTCGAAGGCCTTGCGGATCTCGGTGAGGATGATGCGCGTCGCCCGCGGCAGCGCTGCGCGGTAGAGGTCGCCGCCGCCGATCACGAAGGCTTCCGGCGCACCTGCGCAGCGTGCGATCGCGTCCTCGAGCGTGGGCGCGACCTCGGCGCCTTCCGCGGCGAGGCTGGCGTTGCGCGAGACGACGATGTTGCGGCGACCCGGCAGCGGGCGGCCGATGGATTCCCAGGTGCGCCTGCCCATGATGACCGGATGGCCGAGCGTCTGCGCCTTGAAGAACTTCAAGTCCTCCGGCAGTCGCCACGGCAACCGGCCGCCGGCGCCGATGACGCCATTGGCCGACACCGCCGCGATCAGGGTCACCCGCGGCGTGACGTATTGCTCGCCCGGCGCGGTGCCGGATGCATCCTGTGACATTTCCCCTCTCCCGGACGATCTCTTGCGCTGCATTATAGGAACATGGAGACGCCGGACACCGGGATGACGGTCGCGCGAGCGCCGCGCCGCTACCCGCGCTCGTTCTTCGGCCTGCTGCTGTGTGGCTTCCTGCTGGTGGCGGCGCCGCTCGCGGGCGGCCTCGCGTGGTCGTCATGGAACATCGAGAAGCTCTCCGAGCGCAGCGCGACGGCGGTGTTCAACGCCGCGCAGGCCGCGCGCGCCAGCCGATCGCTCGTCAACCGCATCGCGTCCATCGAGCGCCTGGCGCACCAGCTCGCCCTCGAGCCAAGCGCGGAACTCGTGGCCGACTACCAGCGCGTGCACCGCAGCTTCAAGACCGTCGCGGCGGAGCTCTCGCGCCTGCCGATGGACGTCGAGCAGCTCGGCGTGGTCTACCGCACCGTCGCGCACGAGCAGGCGCTGCACGAACTGCTGGTCACGCCCGGCGCGAAGCTCGACCCCAGGGTCGTGCACCAGCGCACCGCGGAACTCGCCGACAGCGGCTACGAGGCGCTCGCCATCAGCTACCTCGCCGCCGACCGCGAGGCCGAGCGGCTGCGCTCGGCGGCCGAGGCGGTGCAGTGGCAGATCGCCGTGCTGCTCCTCGTCTGCACCGCGTTCGCGCTCGCGGTGGCGCTGTTCCTCACGCGCATCATCGCGCGCCCGATCTCCGAGCTCGACGCCGCGATCCGGCGCCTGGGCAGCGCCGACTTCGCCAGCCCGATCGCGGTCAGCGGCCCGCAGGACCTGCGCGACGTCGGCGAGCGCCTCGACTGGCTGCGCCGGCGCCTCACCGAACTCGAGGAGCAGAAGAACCGCTTCATCCGCCACCTGTCGCACGAGCTGAAGACGCCGCTCACCGCGCTGCGCGAAGGCGCGGAACTGCTGCAGGACGGCGTCGCCGGCGAGCTTGCGCCCTCGCAGCGGCAGGTCGTCGGCATCATGCGAGAGAACAGCTTGCGGCTGCAGCGCATGATCGACGAGCTGCTCGACTACCAGCGCGCCGTGTACGCCGCGTCCTCGCTGGACGTCGACCGCGTGCAGCTCGACCGCCTGATCGACCGCGTGGCCGGCACGCACCGCCTCGCCGCGCAGGCCAAGGGCCAGCGCTTCGAGGTCGAGACGCGGCCGGTGGCGCTGGTGGCGGACGCCGAGAAGCTCGGCTCCATCCTCGACAACCTGATCGGCAACGCAGTTAAGTTCACGCCCCCCGGCGGCGAGGTGCGCGTGCACGCCTGCGGCGAGTCCGGCGGCGTGGCGATCGACGTGCTCGACACCGGCCCCGGCGTGCCCGAGGGCGAGCGCGAGGCGATCTTCGACACCTTCTTCCGTGGCCGCGCCACCGCCGGCGGCCGCGTCGCCGGCAGCGGCCTCGGCCTCGCCATCGCGCGCGAGTACGCGCAGGCGCACGGCGGCCGCATCGCCGTCGTTCCCGGCCGCAACGGCGGCCATTTCCGCGTCACGCTGCCCGTCGCGCCGCCGTCGATGGCGGTGCGCGCCGCATGAACCCGCTTTCGAAGCGCAACCCGCATCACCTGGAGGTCCCGACCATGACCCAGACGAACGATCCCGTCCGCATCCTCCTCGTCGACGACGACCGAGACCTGCTGCAGCTCATCTCCATGCGGCTGCAGTCCGCCGGCTATGCGGTGACCGCGGTGGCTTCCGGCGAGGCCGCGCTCGTCAGCCTCGCCGTGTCGCGCCCGCGCCTGGTGATCACCGACCTGCGCATGGAGGGCATGGACGGCCTCGCCCTCTACGACGAGATCCGGCGCCAGTCGCACGCCATCCCGGTGATCATCCTCACCGCGCACGGCACCATACCCGAAGCGGTCGCCGCGACGAGGAAGGGCGTGTTCGGCTTCCTCACCAAGCCCTTCGACGGCAAGGCGCTGCTCGACACCGTGGCCGATGCGCTGCGGCTCACCAGCGAGCCGGCGGACGCCGAGGACTGGCGCGCCGAGGTGATCACGCGCTCGCCGCTGATGGAGGAACTGCTGCAGCAGGCGCAGCGCGTCGCCGCCACCGGCGCCAGCGTGTGCCTCACCGGCCCGAGCGGCGCCGGCAAGGAAGTGCTCGCGCGCGCGATCCATCGCGCGAGCCGCCGTGCCGGCGCGGCGTTCGTCGCCGTGAACTGCGGCGCGATCCCCGAGGGCCTGCTCGAATCGGAACTCTTCGGCCACCGCAAGGGTTCCTTCACTGGCGCCACCGCCGACCGCAAGGGGCTCTTCCAGGCCGCCGAGGGCGGTACGCTGTTCCTCGACGAGATCGGCGACATGCCGCTCGCGCTGCAGGTGAAGCTGCTGCGCGCGATCGAGGAGCGCGCGATCCGCCCGGTCGGCACCAGCGAGACCGTGCCGGTCGACGTTCGCATCGTCTGCGCGACGCACCGGAAGCTCGAGGAGCGCGTCGCCGCGGGCGAGTTCCGCGAGGACCTCTTCTACCGGCTGAACGTGGTGAAGCTCGCGCTGCCCTCGCTCGAGGAGCGACGCGAGGACGTGCCGCTGCTCGCGCAGCACTTCCTCGCGCGGCTCGCCGAGCGCTACGGGCGCCGGCGGCTGGCGTTCTCGCCCGAGGCGATGGAGGCGCTGGTCGCCGCGCACTGGCCCGGCAACGTGCGCCAGCTGCTGAATGCGGTGGAGCAGACGGTGGCGCTTGCCACCACCGAGGTGATCCCCGAGTCGCTGGTGCGCCAGGCGATCGACGCCGGCCAGAACTACCGCCGCACGCTCGACGAGGCGAGGAAGGGATTCGAGCGCGACTACCTCGTGCGCATCCTCAAGGTCACCGCCGGCAACGTCACGCAGGCCGCGCGCCTCGCGGGCCGCAACCGCACCGAGTTCTACCGGCTCCTGGAGCGCCACGCGCTCGAGCCGTCGATGTTCAAGCCGCGGGCCAACGCTGCTGCGGCTTCCGCCGACGCGCACCTCTAGCCGCGTCGTCCTGTCGGCGCGCGCGTAGCGGCGCGCCGACAGCCCGATCCCTCGCCCGATCAAGCACTTGCGCCAAGCGTGAACTCCGGCGTCGCCGTCGCGCGACGGTTTCGCGCGCGAGCGGCTCGTGAACGACGTCACGCGGCGCGCGCAAGCGCCTGATTCCTATAGGGGCACTTGCGCTGGCACGGCGGTTGCAAAGATTTGTGTGAAAGGAGCGGTGCACACAAATGGAAAACATCCGGCAATCGTCGCAAGGACTCGGCCAGGCGCTCTTCGGCTTCGGCGTGCTGGTGCTGATGCTGCTCGGCATCACCGGCACGATCTACAAGCTGCTCGCGCCCGGCGGGTGGATCGCGCAGGCCTTCGGGCGCGGCATCACTTCGGGCCTCGTGGTGCTCGCCGCGCTGGCCTTCCTCGGGATGGTGTCGTGGTTCTCGCGCTCGTACGCGGGCTACGGCCACCGCACCCGATTCTCGGACCTCGTGGTGTACGGCTTCACGGCCGCCGGGCTGGTGTATGCCGTGCGCTTCGGGATGACCGGCATCTTCTGACCAGGCGAGGAGGCGCTATCGACGAAGACTGAAACCCCCTGAGTAGCAGCTTCACGCGGCCCGCTCCCCCCTGAACGCGGGCCGCTTTTTTTCACACTGCGATCGGCGCCTTGATCGCGGGGTACGGGTCGTAGCCTTCCAGCGCGAAGTCCTCGTAGCGGAACGCGAAGAGGTCCTTCACGTCGGGATTCAGCCGCAGCCGCGGGAACGCACGCGGCGCGCGCGAGAGCTGCTCGCGCGCCTGCTCCACGTGGTTCGAGTACAGGTGCGCGTCGCCCAGCGTGTGCACGAAGTCGCCCGGCGCGAGCCCGGTCGCCTGCGCCACCATCAGCGTCAGCAGCGCGTACGAGGCGATGTTGAACGGCACGCCGAGGAACAGATCGGCGCTCCTCTGGTAGAGCTGGCACGACAGGCGGCCGTTGGCGACGTAGAACTGGAAGAGCGCGTGGCAGGGCGGCAGCGCCATGCGGTCGACGTCGGCCGGGTTCCACGCCGTGACCACGTGGCGGCGCGAATCCGGCTTCGCGCGGATCTGCGCGACGACGTCGCGGATCTGGTCGATCTCGCGGCCGTCGGGCGTGCGCCAGTGGCGCCACTGGTAGCCGTACACCGGGCCGAGGTCGCCGCTCGCGTCGGCCCATTCGTCCCAGATCGTCACGCCCTGTTCCTGCAGCCAGCGCACGTTGGTGTCGCCGCGCAGGAACCACAGCAGTTCGTACGCGATCGATTTCCAGTGCAGCTTCTTGGTGGTGAGCAGCGGGAACGACTCGCCGAGCGGGAAGCGCATCTGCCAGCCGAACACCGAGCGCGTGCCGGTGCCGGTGCGATCGCCCTTCTCGGCGCCCTCGGCGAGCACGTGCGCGAGCAGGTCGAGGTACTGTCGTTCGCCGGGATTCGGGACCATGGGCTAGACCGCGATCGTCGAGAACAGCTCGCGCGCGCTCTGGAAGCGCTCGGCCGGGTCCTTGGCGAGCAGCCGGTCGAGGATCGGCTGGTATCCCGCTAGGCGGGCCGGCAGCAGGGGCAGGGGGCCGTGCACGTGCATGGTGACCAGTTCCGCGTTGTTCTCCTCGGCGTAGAGCTTACGCCCGGAGAGCATCTCGTAGAAGATCGCGCCGAGGCTGTAGAGGTCCGAGCGCGCATCGGCCGGGAAGCCCTGGCACTGCTCCGGGCTCATGTAGCGCGGCGTGGCGATCACCTCGCCGACCTCGGTGAGCGAGGACGCGGCGTCGATGTTGCGTGCGAGGCCGAAGTCGACGATCGCCGGGCGCCCGTTGTCGCGGAAGAGGATGTTCTGCGGCTTCAGGTCGCGGTGCACGATGCCGCGCGAGTGGATGGCGTCGAGCGCGCGCGCGAGTTGCGCCGTGAGGCGCAGCGCCGCGATCGAGGTGAAGCCCTCGCGGATGCGCGCCGCCAGCGTACCGCCGGGGAAGTACTCCATCGCGATGTACGCCACCTCGCCGGCGAAGCCCTGGTCGTAGATGCGCGCCACGTGCTCGTTCTCGAGGCTCGCTACCAGCTTGTACTCGCGCACGAAGCGTTCGCGGAATACGCGGTCGCCGCGCAGTGCCGGGTCGAGCGTCTTCAGCACCAGCTGCAGCGCGTCGTGCTCGCGCTCGGCGAGGTAGGCCTGCCCCATGCCGCCCTGCCCGATCATGCGCAGGATGCGATAGCCCGGGATCGGCGGGCCGTCGTCGCCAAGTGCCTTGCCGATGCGCCGCACGTCGAGTTCCACGGTGCGGAGATAGCGCGGGATCGGGTTCGTCGCGTCCACCCGGCGCGCGGCTTCCTCCTTCACCGCGTCGCCCACCGCGCGCAGCAGGCGCGCCTCGGTCATCAGCGCCTGCGAAAGGAAGTCGGCGGCGCCGGCGCGCATCGCCTTCACCGCGAGGTGCTCGCTGCCCTGGTCGGAGACGAGGATCACCGGCGGCGCGTCGGGGCTCTGGCGGATCTCCGCGACCTGCGCGATGCCGGCCTCCGGCTCGTCGCCCGAGTCGAGGATGACGGCGTCGAAGCGCGTGTCGCGCAGCGCGTGCCCGGGATGGCCGCGCTCGGCAGGCGCCCACTGGCGCAGCTCCGCCTGCGGCCAGCCGCGTGCCAGCCACTCGACGAACGAGGCGCGATGCGCGGGCGCGTCGGCGACGATCAGGAAGCGCATGGGCGGGGCACGGGGACGATGGCGCGGGGCGGGAAGCGCCTCGAGCCGGCGCACGCTTATTCTACTGTCCGGGTCGCGCAGGGGTGCGTGATAGGATGCCCGCCTTCCCACTGACGCCGCGCCGAGTCCCGTTCCCATGCTCAAGCTGTTCGGAGGCGGCAAGCCGGACCATCCGCTCGCCGATCCCAAGGAAGCCAGGCGCATCCTGGACGCCCTGCCGGCGGACGACGCCTTCAAGGCGCTCGAGGAACTCTCGCACTGGCTGGACTCCACGTCGACCGTCGAGGGCTTCAAGCCGCTGGATCGCATCCAGACCCTGCTGATGGTCGACGACGCCGCGCAGCCGCGGCTGCGCCGGCTCGCGCGCGACTACTCGGGCAGCTCCCGGCCCTCGCGTTTCACCGAGAACCGCATCTGGACCGCGGTGCAGGGTTACTGGAAGGCCGCGGGCATCGCCTACGCGCGCGCGATCGACCTCTACGTGCAGGGCGCCAAGGGCATCGATGCCGCCAAGGCGCAGTTGCCCGTGGTGCTGTGCCGCGCGCTGCGCAGCCTCGGCCAGCAGGTGAAGTGGATGCACCTGCGCTACGGCCCGATGGAGCTGTCGGTCTGGGGCATCGTCAACAACATCTATGCGTTCGCCGAGGCGCGTGGCGCCGCGACCGCGAGCTGCACGCCGTATGCCGGCGGCGCCGAGACCACGGCGCAGCGCGAGTACCTCAAGATCGCGATGTTCAGCGCGAGCTCGCCCGACAGCCTGCTGCCGGTGGAGGCCGACTTCGTCGAGCGCCTGGTGTCGGACCACGCGGCGCGCTTCACGCTCGCCGCGGCCCGCGGCGACGAGCACGCCTTCTGGATCGACCTCGCGCAGCCGCTGCCTGCGCAGCGCATGCTGCGCACGCCGCCGGTCGGGCCGGGCGTGCGCTACCTCGGCGCCAGCGCGCCGCGCGCCGAGATCGAGGCGCAGGTCGAGCGCATCCAGTCGGCCGGCCGCGCGCCGCCCGAACTGCTGCAGGGCGCGATGACCGAGACCGAGGCGGTGCTGGACGTGCTGCGCCACCTCGCGATGCACTGGTCGAGCGCGCCGCCGGAGCGCCGCGCGCAGCGCCACGCGGTCAAGTCTCGGCTGTCGGTGACGCACGGGCTCGACGCGGTGTTCACCGCGCTCGGCAATCCCGTCGGCGACTCGCTCGACTTCGAGGCCAAGGACATCGAGAACTGGATCGTCGAGAACGTCAGTGCCGGCGGCTTCGGCGCGCTGGTGCCGCAGGTGAAGGGCGACTGGCTGAAGGTCGGTGCGCTGCTCGCGATGCAGCCCGACGGCGGCAGCAACTGGGTGGTCGGCCTCGTGCGGCGCGTGAACAAGACCTCGGGCCAGCAGGCGCGCATCGGCATCCAGACGCTCACCAAGGCACCGCTCGCGGCGTCGTTCACCATCGCCGGCGCGTTCGGCACCAGCGAGGCGGGCGTGCTGCTGCGGAGCGCGGAGCCCGAATCCGGCGAGGCGCGCATCGTGCTGAAGCCGGGCGTGTTCGCGCCGGGCCAGAACCTCGAGATGGCCGGCACCGGCGGGCGCCAGCACGTCTACCTGCCGCAGGCGCTCGTCGAGCGCGGCGACGACTACGAGATCGGCCGCTTCCGCGAAATGATCCGCGAGAGTTGACGTTGACCGGCTGAACGCCGGTCATTTAGACTGGCGGGAAATGACCCACGGTCAGTCCCGCCACCGCCCCGCGCGTTCGCGCGTGCCCGCCGCGAAGCCTTTCGGTCGCGCCGTGGCCGCCGAGCAGAAGTCCGAGCGCCGCGCCGCGATCCTCGCCGCCGCGCAGGCGCTCGCCCACGCAGATCCGTCGTGCGCGTTCGCCGTGGAGGCGCTCGCGCGCGAAGCCGGACTCGCCAAGGGCACCGTCTACCTCTATTTCGCCTCGCGCGAGGAGGTGCTGCTCGCGATCCACGAGCGACAGGTGCACCAGCTCTTCGACGCCTTCGAGGCCGCCCTCGACGTGCCGGGTACCACCTCGCGCGACGTGCTGGAGGCGGGCATCCGCTTCCATCGCGAGCGTCCCGAGGCCTATGCGCTCGCCGGCAATTGCCGCGCGTACCTTGCCGACCACGTCAGCACCGAGGCCGCGGTCGCGTTCAAGGCGAGCCTCGGGCCGCGCATCGAGCGCCTCGGCGCGCGCCTCGAGGCGCTGCTGCCCGGGCTCGCGCCCGGCGCAGGCGCCGCGCTGCTCATGAACAGCCACGCGCTGATCATCGGCCTGTGGCAACTCGCCGACACGCCGCCGAAGCTGCGTCGCGCGATGGAACGTGCCGGCGTCGTACCGCTGCGTATCGACTTCGAGCAACAGCTGATCGACGCGCTGGCCGACCTCTGGGACGGCGCGGCGCGCCGTGCCGCCGGGGGACCCCGATGAAGCCCTTCCTGATCCTCGCCGCCGCCGCGGCGCTCCTCGCCGGCTGCGCCAAGGCGCCGGACCCGAAGCCGGACGAGACCCGTCCGGTGCGCGTGATCCGCATCGGCGAGGGCGCGGGCGCGCGCACCGCGGAGTTCGCCGGCGAGGTCCGCGCGCGCTACGAGACGCGCCTGGGCTTTCGCGTGCCGGGCAAGATCGTCGAGCGCCTGGTCGAGGTCGGCACGACGGTGCGCGCCGGGCAGCCGCTCGCGCGGCTCGACCCTTCCGACCTTGCGCTCGCCGCCGAGGGCGCGCGCGCGCAGCTTGCCTCCGCGCGCGCCGAGCGCGATTTCGCCGAGGCCGAGCTCAAGCGCTACCGCGACCTGCGCGAGCGCAACTTCATCAGCGCCGCCGAGTACGAGCGGCGCGCGAGCGCGTTCGCCACCGCGGACGCGCGCTACGAGGCGGCGCGCGCGCAGCAGCGTCAGGCGGCGAACCAGGCGGCGTACGCGGTGCTCGCCGCGGACCACGCGGGCGTGGTGGTCGCGATCGAGGCCGAGGCGGGGCAGGTCGTGGCCGCCGGGCAGGTCGTGGCGCGCGTCGCGCGCCAGGGCGACAAGGAGATCGCGTTCGCCGTGCCCGAATCGCGCCGCGACCTGGTCGCGCCCGGCGCGGCGTACACCGTCACGCTGAACGCGCTGCCCGGGCGCTCGTGGCCGGCGACGCTGCGCGAGCTCTCGCCCGCCGCCGACCCGGCGACGCGCACCTACGCCGCGCGCGCCACGCTGCGCTCGCCCGGCCCGGAAGTAGACCTTGGCATGAGCGCGCGCATCGCCGTCGCCGCGCCCGAGGGCGCGCCGCGGATCGAGCTTCCCGTCGCGGCGCTGCACTCGCGTGGCGACGCGCCGCAGGTGCTGCTGGTCGCCCCCGACGGCACGACGCGCGCCCAGCCGGTGAAGACTGCCGGCCTCGCCGGCGACCGCGTCGTCGTCGAGTCCGGCGTGAAGGCCGGCGACGTCGTCGTGGCCGCGGGCGCCTCGCTGCTGCGCCCGGGACAGAAGGTCCGGGTCCTCGAGTAGCCGCCCGATGACCGAGGGCCGCTTCAACCTCTCGGCCGCGGCGCTGCGGCACCGCGAGCTCACGCTGTTCTTCCTGCTCGCGATCGCGGTCGCCGGGATCATGGCCTACTTCAAGCTCGGCCAGCGCGAGGATCCCGACTTCGCGTTCCGAGGCATCGTCATCCGCACGCTGTGGCCTGGCGCGACCGCGGAGCAGGTGGACCGGCAGGTCACCGACCGCCTCGAGAAGAAGCTGCAGGAGACGGCCTACTACAAGCACACCACGAGCTACTCGAAGCCGGGCGAGTCGCTGATCGTGCTCGAGCTGCTCGACACCGCGCCGCCGCACGAGGTGCCGTGGATCTGGATCCAGGTGAGGAAGAAGCTCGGCGACATGCGCCACACGCTGCCGCCGGAAGCGCTCGGGCCGTTCGTCAACGACGAGTTCGGCGACGTGTTCGGCTCGATCTACGCGTTCACCGCCGACGGCTTCACGCACTCGGAGCTGCGCGATTTCGTCGAGCGCGCGCGGCAGGAGGTGCTGCGCCTGCCGAACGTGTCGAAGGCCGAGCTGGTCGGCGTGCAGGACGACCGCATCCACGTCGAGATCTCGCCCAAGCGCCTCGCCGCGCTCGGCATCGACGGGGCCGCGATCGCGCAGGCGCTCGCCGCGCAGAACGCCGTCGTGCCGCCCGGCGCGGTCGAGCTGCGCGACGCGAGCGTGGCGCTGCGCGTCACCGGCCAGCTCGACTCCGTGCAGGCGGTGGCCGACCTGCGGCTGCGCGCCGGCGGGCAGACCATCCGGCTCGGCGACATCGCCGCGGTGTCGCGCGGCACGGTGGATCCGCCGGTGTCGTTCGTGCGCTTCCGCGGCCGCGAGGCGATCGCGCTCGCGGTGTCGATGGTGCGCGACGGCGACGTGCTGAAGCTGGGCGAGGACCTGCGGCGCACGATGGCGCGGCTGAAGTCCGAGTTCCCGGCCGGGGTGGAGTTCGAGCAGGTGTCGGACCAGCCGGCGGTGGTGAAGCTCGCGGTGGGCGAGTTCATGGCCTCGCTCCTCGAGGCGGTGGCGATCGTGCTCGCGGTCTCGTTCGTGTCGCTCGGCGCGCGCACCGGCCTGGTGGTCGCGCTGACCATCCCGCTGGTGCTCGCCGCCACCTTCCTCGCGATGGCGTGGCTCCGGATCGACCTGCACCGCATCTCGACCGGCGCGCTGATCATCGCGCTTGGCCTGCTGGTCGACGACGCGATGATCTCGGTGGAGATGATGGCGAGGAAGCTCGAGGAGGGCTACGACCGCCTGCGCGCCGCGACCTACGCGTACACGTCGACCGCGTTCCCGATGCTCTCCGGCACGCTGATCACGGTCGCCGGTTTCCTGCCCATCGCCACCGCGCGCTCCACCACGGGCGAGTACACGTTCGCGATCTTCCAGGTGACGACGATCGCGCTCGTGCTGTCGTGGTTCGCCGCTGTGATCGCCACGCCGTTCATCGGCGCGTGGCTGCTGCGCGAGCGCCGCGCCGGCCCCGAGGCGCACCACGAGGTGTTCGACACGCCGTTCTACCGGCGCCTGCGCGCCACCGTCGACTGGTGCCTCGGGCACCGCTGGACGGTGATCGCCGCCACCGCCGCGACCTTCGCGCTCGGCATCGCCGGCATGGGCGCGACCGAGAAGCAGTTCTTCCCGTCCTCGAACCGCACCGAACTGATGGTCGAGCTGTGGCTGCCCGAGGGCGCCTCGATCCGCGCCACCGAGCGCGAGGCGCAGCGCGTCGAGGCGCTGCTCGCGAAGGACGACGGCGTGACGAGCTTCGTCAGCTACGTCGGCAACGGCTCGCCGCGCTTCTTCCTGTCGCTGGAACAGCAGCTCTTCCGTACCAACTTCGCGCACGTGATCGTGCTGACGAAGGACGTGCCCGCGCGCGAGCGCACCATCGCGCGGCTGCGCAAGGAATTCGAGACCGGCTTCCCCGGCGTGCGCGCGCGCGTCAACCGCGTGCCGCTCGGGCCGCCGGTGAACTACCCGATCCAGTTCCGCGTCATCGGCGACGACGTCGCCACGCTGAAGAAGGTGGCCGACCAGGTCGCCGAGCGCGTGCGCGCGAACCCGCACACGGTGGACACCAACGTCAACTGGGGCGACAAGGTGCTCGCGCTGCGCGTGGACGTGGACCAGGACAAGGTGCGGGCGCTGGGCGCGTCCTCGCAGGCGGTGGCGCGCGCCGTCGCGGCGACCGTGCAGGGCGTCGCGATCGGCCAGTACCGCGAGGCCGATCGCCTGGTCGACGTGGTGCTGCGCGCGCCCGAGGGCGAGCGCGGCACGCTCGAGGCGCTTGGCGAACTGACCGTGTCGACCGGCAGCGGCCAGGGCGTGCCGCTCGCGCAGGTCGCGCGCATCGGCGAGGTGCTCGAGGAGCCGATCCTCTGGCGCCGCGCGCGCGAACTCGCGCTCACGGTGCGCGCGGACATCGTCGACGGCGTGCAGGCGCCCGACGTCACCATGGCGATCGATCCGACGCTGGCCGCGATCCGCCAGTCGCTGCCGCCCGGCGTGCGCATCGAGGCCGGCGGCGCGTTCGAGGAGAACACCAAGGCGCAGAAATCCATCGGCGCCGGCATGCCGATGCTGCTGCTGGTGGTGCTCACGCTGCTGATGCTGCAACTGCGCAGCTTCTCGCGCGCGTTCATGGTGCTCGCCACCGCGCCGCTGGGCGTGATCGGCGTCGCGCTCGCGCTGCTGGTGTTCTCCAAGCCCTTCGGCTTCGTCGCCATGCTCGGCACCATCGCGCTCGCCGGCATGATCATGCGGAACACCGTGATCCTGGTGGACCAGATCGAGCAGGACATCGCCGCCGGCCATCCCGCATGGGTGGCGGTCCGCGAGGCGGTCGTGCGGCGCTTCCGGCCGATCGTGCTGACGGCGGCGGCGGCGATGCTGGCGATGATCCCGCTCGCGCGCAGCGTGCTCTGGGGGCCGATGGCCTACGCCATCATGGGCGGCCTGCTGGTGGCGACCGCGCTGACCCTGCTCTTCGTGCCGGCGCTCTACGCCGCGTGGTTCAAGGTCCGCAAGCCGCAGGACGCGGCCGCCTCCGGGGCCGCCCCGCAGGGCGGCACGGTCATGCCGGCCGAGGGCGGATCGCCGATTTCGGCCGGAACGCCTTGATCACCGCTTCGTTGGCGTCGATGTACGGACCGCCGATCAGGTCGATGCAGTAGGGGATCGCGGCGAAGATGCCCGGCGCGTCGGGCAGGCCCTGCAGCGTCTCGCGGATCGACTTCGGCTGGCCGGGCAGGTTGACGATCAGGCTCCCGCCGGGACCGCCGGCTTCGCGTCGGTAGCGGATCACCGCCACCTGCCGCGACAGGATCGCGGTGGGCACGAACTTCAGGCTGATGGCGCGCATCTGCTCGCCGAATCCCGGCATCACCTTGTGCGCGACGGCGAGCGTGGCTTCCGGCGTGACGTCGCGCGGCGCGGGACCGGTACCGCCCGTGGTCAGCACGAGGTGGCAGCCCGCGTCATCCGCGAGCGCCTTCAGCGTCGCCTCGATCACCGGCTGCTCGTCGGCGATCAGGCGCTCCTCGAAGTCGATCGCCGGCGACGCGATCGCCGCGGCGAGCCACTCCTTCAGCGCGGGGATGCCCTCGTCCCGGTAGACCCCGGCGCTCGCGCGGTCGCTCACCGACACTAGGCCGACCTTCAGCCGTTCCGTCATGCGTCTTCTCCTGTGTCGCCGGGCGCTGCGCGCGCGCGGTCCTCGAGGTCCCGGATCATGCGAAAGAGCTCGCGCTGCGCACGCGGCGGCTTCGCCTCGGCGATTTCCTTCCTCGCGTTGCGGATCAGCGTGCGCAGCGCCTGCAGGTCGGCGCCGGGGTGCGCCTCGGCGAACGCGGTCAGCGCGCCCTCGTCCTCGATCAGCCGCGCGCGCCAGCGCTCCAGGTTCACCTGCTGCGCGCGCGCCTGCGCCGACTGCCCGGCGCGCTCGGCGAGCGCGCGGCGGATCGGCTCCGGATCGACGTCGCGCATCAGCTTGCCGATGTACTGCAGCTGGCGGCGCCGGCCCTCGTGGCTGGTGATGCGGCGCGCCTCGCGCACCGCGGCGGCGAGGTTCTCCGGGATCGCGATCGCCGCGACGGTGGCCTCCGGCAGCTCGACGAGCGCGGCACCGAGCGCCTGCAGCTCGTGCATGCGCGCCTTCTGCTGCGTCTTGCTCGGCCGCGAGTCGGGTTCGTCGTTCAAGGGGCGGTATCATAGCGCGCCATATGGATGCCTCGACGAAATTCACCTACGCGCAGCAGCAGTTGCGCGAGTTCGCGCAGTCGGTGCTCGACCACGCGCGCCGCGCCGGCGCCTCGGCGTGCGAGTGCGACGTCTCCGAGGGCTACGGCCTGTCGGTGTCGGTGCGAAAGGGCGAGGTCGACACCATCGAGAACAACCGCGACAAGGGCATCGGCGTCACGGTGTACCTCGGCGATCGCCCGAAGGCGCGCCGCGGCCACGCCAGCACCTCGGATTTCTCGCCCGCGGCGATCGCGCAGACGGTCGACGCCGCGCTCGCCATCGCGCGCCACACGGCCGAGGACGACTGCGCCGGCCCGCCCGAGGCCGCCGAGCTCGCGCGCGACCTGCCGGACCTCGACCTCTGCCACCCGTGGGACATCCGCGCGGAGGAGGCGATCGCGCTCGCGAAGCGCACCGAGCGCGCCGCGTTCGCGCTGTCGCCGAAGCTGAAGAACTCCGAGGGCGCGGGCGTGTCCGCGCAGCACTACCAGTTCGCGTTCGCCAACAGCCTCGGCTTCATGGGCGGTTTCGCCAGCACGCGGCACTCGCTGCACTGCGTGATGATCGCCGAGGACAAGGGCCTCATGCAGCGCGACGACTGGTACAGCACCTCGCGCCTGCCGGGCGGCCTCGCCGACCCCGATGCGCTCGGGCGCTACGCCGGCGAGCGCGCGCTCGCGCGCCTGGGCGCGCGCAAGATCGCCACCTGCCAGGTGCCGGTGCTGTTCGAGGCGCCGCTTGCCACCGCGCTGATCGGCACCTTCGTCTCGGCAGTGAGCGGTGGCAACCTCTATCGCAAGAGCTCGTTCCTGCTCGACAGCCTCGGCAAGCCGGTGTTCTCGAAGAACGTCACCATCGAGGAGCGGCCGCACGAGAAGCGCGGGCTGGCGAGCAGCGCGTTCGACGACGAGGGCGTCGCCACGCGCGCGCGCGACGTGGTCCGGGACGGCGTGCTGCAGGGCTACTTCCTCGGCAGCTATTCCGCCCGCAAGCTCGGCCTGAAGACCACCGGCAGCGCGGGCGGCAGCCAGAACCTCGTGGTGCATTCCGACGGCCCCGATTTCCGCGGCATGCTGAAGAAGATGGGCCGCGGCTTGCTGGTGACCGAACTGCTCGGCCACGGCGTCAACCTGATCACCGGAGACTATTCCCGCGGTGCAGCCGGCTACTGGGTCGAGGGCGGCGAGATCGCCTATCCGGTCGAGGAGATCACCATCGCCGGCAACCTGCGCGACATGTTCCGCGGCATCGTCGCCATCGGCGCCGACACCATCGTGCGCGGCTCGCGCACCTGCGGCTCGATCCTCGTCGAGCGCATGACCATCGCCGGCAACTGAGGAGCCTCGCATGATCGCGCTTCGCTTCGTGTTCGTGTCGTTCCTCCTCGCGGCGGGCACCGCGTTCGCGCAGGACAAGCCCGCCGAGCGCTTCCCGGACGTGATCTTCGTGCCGACGCCGCAGGAGGTGGTCGAGGACATGCTGCGCCTCGCCAACGTGAAGGCGGGCGACGTGCTCTATGACCTCGGCTCCGGCGACGGCCGCATCGCCATCACGGCGGCGAAGATGTACGGCGTGCGCGCGGTCGGCATCGACATCGATCCGGCGCGCATCCGCGAGGCGAACGAGAACGCGAAGAAGGCCGGCGTGGAAAAGCTCGTGCAGTTCCGGCAGGCCGACCTCTTCCAGTCCGATTTTCGCGACGCGACGATCGTCACGCTCTACCTGCTGCCCGACCTCAACGTGAAGCTGCGCCCGAAGCTCTGGGCCGAGCTGAAGGCGGGCTCGCGCGTGGTGTCGCACCAGTTCGACATGGGCGACTGGAAGCCGGAGAAGCGGCTCGAGTCCGGCACGCGCACCATCTATTTCTGGACCGTGCCGCGGAAGTAACGAAGGCTTCCTAGGGATTCGCCTTGGCGATCCCGTCCAGGAAGGCGTTGATCTCCTTCCAGTAGTCGTCCCGCCACTCCACCATGCGGTGGCCGGTGTCCTTCAGGAGGTGCACGCGCGACGGGCCGCCCCAGGCCTTGGCGAGGCGCTCGCCGTTTTCCGGCGGCGTCACGTCGTCGTTCTCCGCCAGCAGGAAGAGCGCGGGCTGCTTGATCGCGGGCGCCTGCTCGATCGAGTTGTAGCGGTCGCCCACCAGCAGTTGCAGCGGCAGGAACGGGTAGCGCTTCTCGCCGATCGACGCGATGCTGTCGAAGGGCGTGGCGAGGATCACCCCGCGCACCGGGCGCGTGTTGGCGAGCGACACCGCGACATACGAACCCAGGCTGCGGCCAAGCAGGACCACGTTCTCGCGGTCGACGTCGGCGCGCGCCACCGCCCAGTCGTAGATGCGGCGCGCATCGTCCTTCAGCGCGGTTTCCGAGGGCTCGCCCGTCGATAGCCCATAGCCGCGGTAGTTGACCAGCAGCCAGCCCCAGCCCTCGGGCTTCTGCCCCCAGTTCACCAGCCAGGAGGTTTCGCGGAACGCGCCGCCGAAGACGATCACCAGCGGGAAGCGCTCGCCGGCCTTGGCGCCGGATGGGCGCTTCAGCAGGCCGTGCAGCTTCGCGCCGTCGGGTGCGTCGATGCGCACTTCCTCGACGCCCTCGGTGGTGCGCACGATGTTCTCGAAGCGTTCCGGCCCGACCGGGCGCGAGCGAAAGAGGTAGCGCTGCTCGAGCGGCTCGACCACCAGCGAGCAGCCGGCGAGCGTGGCCGCGGCGACGAGGAGGGCGAGGGCGCGCATCGGGAAATTATGACACCGGCCCCCTGCAACGGGTTCCCCGCGCCCAGCGGGGACGATCAGGTGAAGTCGAGGCGGGTGTCGAGCAGGACGCCGTAGATGCGCACGGCGGGGCCGCGCGGCGACTCGAGCGACGGCAGCGGCTGGGCGTGGATCTCGAGGTTCGACAGCAGCAGCGCGCCCATCACCGAGTCCGAGAGCACGAACTCGCCCGCGCGCGCGCGGTGCATCAGCCGGCCGGCGACGTTCACGGCGTCGCCCATCGCGACGAAGCGGCCGTGGCCCTCCGGCCCGACCGAGCCGTAGACGACGTTGCCCAGGTGCAGCCCCATCGACACCGACGCCGGCAGGCCGTAGTCGCGCTGCCAGGCCTCGGCGAGCGGCGCGAAGCCGTACTGCGCGTCCTGCGCGGCGGTGATCGCGCGTCGCACCAGCTCCGAGGGCTTGCCGTGGCGGAAGGTGGCCATCAGCTGGTCGTTGTGCGTCGACACCACCTCGCCGTCGTTGCCGCCGACGATGCGCTGCAGGAGCGAGAAGAAATCGTCGGTGAGCGCCAGCACGCGCTCGGGCTCGAGCATGTCCGACAGCCGCGTGAACCCGCGCAGGCGCGCGCACAGCACCACCGCCTGCCGCCGCTCCGCCGTGGACACCGGGCCTTCCTGCACCGCCATGACTGCCGACATCGCTGCTCCCCTTGTCTGGTACCGGGCCGATGGTAGGGGCGTCAAAGAGTGCAAGGGAGGAAATAGTTCCTCCCCGGCCGCGGCGCCGACGAACGGCGGCGGGCGGCGTCCGTGCGGCGGCCGTCGGGGGTTGCCGACGGCGATTCGGGTAGGATGCCGCCGGAGGAGGAGGGGACCCATGAAGAGACTGATCGCGGCGGCCGCGTTCGCGCTGTGCACGGGGGCGTTCGCCCAGGGCAAGGGCGAGACGGTGCGCTTCCAGGACTATCCCGGCATCGGCAACATGATGGCGCGCGTCGCCATCAGCAAGGGCTACTGCGAGAAGGCCGGCCTCAAGTGCGTGGTGCAGCCGATCCCCTCGGGGCCGCTGGGCGCGCAGGCGCTGCTCGCCAAGAGCATCGACGCCGGCCTCTTCCCTGCCGAGGTGATGGTCGGCGCGATCTCCAAGGGCGCGAAGATGAAGATGGTCACTGGCGGCGCGACCTCGAACGTCGCTTCGCTCATCGCCGGCAACCACCAGCCGTTCCCGAACGCCGGCAAGGGCTGGCCGGCCTTCATGCAGGACCTGAAGGGCCGCAAGATCGGGGTCACCGCGCGCGGCTCGCTGATGGAGGTCATCACCTCGTGGATGCTGGTGAAGGCGGGCCTGAAGACGGACGACGTCACCTTCGTCGCGGTCGGCGGCCCGAACACCGCCTACGGCGCGCTGGTGTCCAAGCAGGTCGACGCCATCATGATGTTCGAGCCGGCGGGCGCGATGTGCACCGTGCTGAACACCTGCAAGGTCCTCTGGCGCGGCGCGACGGACAAGCAGCCGGCCGAGCAGTACGCGCTGAACGGCGGCGGCAGCGGCATCGTCATGACGCAGGAGTACATGGACCGCAATCCGCACGTGGTCGAGGGCGTGATGCGCGCGATGAAGGACGCCGACGCCTTCATCAACAACCCGGCGAACTTCGACGAGGTGGTCAGGATCGCCGAGACCTACTTCAAGTTCGAGATGCCCAAGGGCGACGAGGTGCTGAAGCTCGCGCTGCGGCTCGCGATCGACGCGAAGACCTACGTCGCGCCGATCAACCGCAACGCGGTGAAGGCGGGCCTCGACTTCATGGTCGAGACGAAGCAGATCGACAAGGCGCCGCCGGTCTCGGACTTCATCCACGACAAGGCGCCCTGAGCGGCGCGTGCCTGCGGCGATCGAGATCCGCGACCTCGTCGTGCGCTTCGGCGCCGACGTGCTCGCGGTCGATCGCGTCTCGCTCGCCATCGAGGCGGGCGAGTTCGTCTCCATCGTCGGGCCGAGCGGCTGCGGCAAGACCACGATCCTGAACCTGCTCACCGGCCTGTTGCCGCTCGCGCAGGGCGAGATCTCCATCCTCGGCAAGCGACCGGCGGCCGGCAACCCGGACATCGCCTACATGCTGGCGCGCGACAGCCTGCTGCCGTGGCGCAGCGCCCTCGGCAACGCCTGCTACGGCATGGAACTGCGCGGCGTGCCGCCGGCGGCGCGCGAGGCGAAGGCGATGGAACTGCTGCGCCGCGTCGGCCTGCAGGGCTTCGAGCGCGCGTGGCCCAAGGCGCTGTCGCACGGCATGCGCCAGCGCGCCGCGCTCGCGCGCACCTTCTGCCTCGACTCTCCGGTGCTGCTGATGGACGAGCCTTTCGGGGCCCTGGATGCGCAGACCAAGCTGCAGCTCGAGGACCTCCTGCTCGAACTGTGGACGGCCGAGCGTCGCACGGTGGTGTTCATCACGCACGACCTCGCCGAGGCGGTGGCGCTGTCGGACCGCGTGGTGGTGATGAGCGCGCGCCCCGGGCGCGTCATCGCCGACATCCGCGTGCCGCTGGAACGGCCGCGCTCCGTGCGCGGGCTGCAGAAGGACCACCGCTTCCACGACCTCTACTCCGCGGTCTGGGAGAAGCTCGAGGAAGGCCTCGGCAGCGCCTTCGAGGAGGTGCATTGAGCCGGGCCGTAGCGAACGCGGGCGATGCCGCGTTGGCGTACGCCGGGCACGCCGCGTTCATCGCGGCGTTCCTCGTCGCGTGGGAACTGGCGTCGAAGCACGGCTGGCTCGATCCGACCTTCTTCGGCTATCCGAGCGGCGTCGCGCAGTACCTCTGGGAAGGCTTCGTGGTGAAGGCGACGCTGTGGAAGCAGCTCGGCTACACCGTGGCCGGGACGCTCGTCTCGTTCCTGCTCGGCAGCGCCATGGCGATCCTGCTCGCGCTCGCGTTCGTCACCTGGCCGAAGCTGGAACACGCGATGGACCCGTACCTGATGGTGATGAACGCGACGCCGAGGATCGCGCTCGCGCCCTTGTTCCTCCTCTGGTTCGGCCTCGGCATCGGCTCGAAGATCGCGGTCGGCACCAGCCTCGCGTTCTTCATCGTGCTGTCGTCCACCGTCGCCGGCATGCGCGGCGTGAACCCGGACCACCTCACGCTGTCGCGGTCCCTCGGCGCGCGGCCGCTCGCGCTCTTCACCAAGGTGACGCTGCCCTCGGCGGTGCCGGTGATCTTCTCGGGGCTCAGGCTCGGCCTCATCTACTCGATGCTCGGCGTCATCGGGGCGGAACTCATCGCCGCCGAGCACGGGCTCGGGCAGACGCTGTCGTACCTGCAGTCGACCTTCCACATGAACGGCGTGATGGGCCTGCTCGTGCTGCTGGCGTGCCTCGGCATGCTGGTGACGCGCGGCATGACGGCCCTGGAGCGCCGCCTGCTGAGGTGGCAATGACCAAGACCTTCCGGCTCACCATCGACACCGCTCGCTGCCAGGGCCACAACCGCTGCCATTCGATCGCGCCGGAACTGGTCGAGATCGACGACTACGGCACGGCGAAGGCGAAGGGCGACGGCGCGGTGCCGGAGGCGTTGCTCGACAAGGCGCGGCTCGCGGTGAAGAACTGCCCCGAGCACGCAGTGCGGCTCACGCAGGACGACTGAGGGGAGGGCGCATGGCCAAGGCACCGGTGACCGACTGGGCGAAGGACTTCGACCACACCGATCCGCGCTGGATCGAGGACCCGTACCCGATCTGGGACAGGCTGCGGAAGGAATGCCCGATCGCGCACAGCGAGCGCTTCGAAGGCGGCGCGTTCTTCCCGTCGCGCTTCGACGACGTGCGCGACATCGCCTACGACACCGAGCATTTCTCGTCGCGCCGCGTCATCGTGCGCGAGCAGAAGCTGCACCCGCCGCTGCCCTCGCCGCCGATCACCTCCGATCCGCCGGAACACCGCGCGGCGCGCATGCCGCTCCTGCCGCCGTTCAACCCGAAGTCGGTCGAGGCGCTGATGCCCGCCACGCGCGCGCTGTGCAACCGCCTGATCGACGGCTTCGCGTCGAAGCCGGGCTGCGACGCGGCCACCGACTATGCCCAGCACATCCCGACGCGCGTCATCGCGAAGATGCTCGGCGTCGACGAGGACGACGGCGACCGCTACCGGCGCTGGATCAAGATGTCGCTGGAGGAGGGCATCCACGACAACCAGGTCGCCATGGTGGCGCTGAAGGAGATGACCCAGTACTTCGCCGCCGAGGTCGCCAAGCGTGGCGACCGCCCCGGCGACGACCTCATTTGCCTCATGCGCGACCAGCGCGTCGACGGCCAGCCGCTCACGCCCGAGAAGCTGATCGGCACGCTGCGCCTGATCCTGATCGCCGGCATCGACACCACGTGGAGCGCGATCGGCGCGAGCCTCTGGCACCTCGCCACGCATCCGCAGGACGCGGCGCGGCTGCGCGCCGAGCC
This sequence comes from uncultured Enterobacteriaceae bacterium, assembly GCA_964617355.1. Lineage (GTDB taxonomy): Bacteria > Pseudomonadota > Gammaproteobacteria > Burkholderiales > SG8-39 > CAZTDU01. Next base: position 21,101 of record CAZTXP010000008.1, on the reverse strand, counting down.
CGCGCTGATGGACACCGCGGTCGAGGAATTCCTGCGTGCCTTCGCGCCGGTGACGATGGCACGCGAGGTGAAGAAGGACGTCACCATCAACGGCTGTCCGATGAAGACCGGCAGCATGGTCCTGCTGTCCTTCCCGGCGGCGAACCGCGATCCCGCGATGTTCCCCGACGCCGACAAGGTGGTGCTCGAACGGCAGGAGAACCGCCACGCCGCCTTCGGCCTCGGCATCCACCGCTGCGTGGGCTCGAACCTCGCGCGCATGGAACTGCGCGTGGCCCTCGAGGAGTGGCTGAAGCGGATTCCGTCGTTCCGGCTCGCGCCGGACGAAAAGGTCAACTGGTCCGAGGGCACCGTGCGCGGCCCTCGCAAATTGCCCGTGGTCTTCGCGTAGCATCGCGGGCATGAGCCTCCACCGCTACACGCTGCCGGTAGAAGACACGCACTGGAAGCCGAACGGCCAGTCCGAGGTCGCGTTCACCTGGGACTACGACGCGCGGTCCGACGACCTCCTCAAGCTCTACGCCAAGGGCAAGCAGGGCCAGTGGGACGCCGACACGCGCATCGACTGGTCGCTGCCGGTCGACCCGGACGACCCGATGCAGGTCGACGACGCGATGCTGCCGGTCCACGGCACGCCGCTCTGGGACAAGCTCTCCGATCGGCAGAAGTCGGACATCCGCTACCACACGCAGGTGCACCAGCTGTCGCAGTTCCTGCACGGCGAGCAGGGTGCGCTGATCTGCACCGCGCGCATCGTGCAGGACGTGCCGACCATCGAGTCGAAGTTCTACGCCGCCACGCAGGTGATGGACGAGGCGCGGCACGTCGAGGCCTTCCGGCGCCTCTTGCACGAGAAATTCCGCTTCGTGTACCCGATCACGCCGCCGCTGGCGAAGCTGATCGAGTCGGGCCTCGCCGACCGCCGCTGGGACTTCACCTACCTCGCGATGCAGGTGCTGATCGAGGGCCTCGCGCTCGCCGCCTTCCAGAGGAACCGCGACTACGCAAAGAACGCGCTCTGCGCGGCCGTCAACGCCTACGTGATGCAGGACGAGGCACGCCACGTCGCCTTCGGCCGCCTCGCGCTGCGCGAGTACTACCCGCAGCTCACCGAGGCCGAGCGCCGCGAGCGCGAGGACTTCGTCATCGCCGGCCTGTACCTGATGCGCGACCGCTTCGACGCCGCCGAGATGTGGGACAGGATCGGCATCGACCCGAAGGACGCCAACGGCGCGATCGCCGGCTCCAGCGGGCAGGTGCGGTTCCGCAAGCGCCTCTTCAGCCGCATCGTGCCCACGGTGCGCGACATCGGCCTGTGGAGCGAGAAGATGCAGGCTGCGTTCACCGACCTCGGCGCGATCGAATACGGCAAGCGCGACGCCGTGCAGATGCTGGAAGAAGACGCCGCCGTCGCGGCGGAATTCGATCGCCTGATGGCCGAGGGCTGGAAGGGCGGATTCGCGGGGCGCAAGCCAGCCTGATCCGCCCGGCGAATCGGCTCCGACGCGATCAGCCCTTGGGCGCGTCGGGCGGCGTCGGTTGCCGGTACGGAAAGCGCGAGCGCGGCTTCGGGCCGACCGGCCCCCCGGCGGTGGACGGCCGTACGAACCGGCCCGCGTCGCCGGGTCGAACCTCGTGGGTCCATTGCGGGAACGTGCCTTGCCGCTGCGCAAGATCGCGCAGGAACAGGCGGCGGCGCTGGCTGGCTCGGATGTCCCGGTCGATCGCGTCCGCGTCCCAGTCCCGGAAGATGCGTTCGCGCAACGCGGCCTCGATTGCCGCATGGGCGGGATCGCCGGCGAGGTCGCGAAGCTCCGCCGGGTCGGCCTCCAGGTCATAGAGCATCGGCGGCAGCCCGTGCGTCACTATGTATTTCCACCGACCCGTGCGCAGCATGCGCGAAGCTGCGGCCACGCCTTCCGACGAGTACTCGGCGAGCGCTTCGCGCGTCGACGGGTCGGCAGCCCCGCGCACGAGCCCGAGCAGGCTCCGACCCGCGAGCGGGTCGACCGGCACGACCTCCGTTGCCGACGCGGCCTCGATGAACGTCGGCAGCAGGTCCACCAGGGAGCACACCGCGTCGCTCCGACCGCGGTTCGCCCGTCCCGGCCAGCGGAACACGAGCGGCACGCGCGAGGACCATTCGTAGAAGGTCTGCTTGAACCACATGCCGCGCTCGCCCATCATTTCGCCGTGGTCGGCGCAGAAGACGACGAGCGCGTCGCTCGCGAGGCCGGAGCGCTCCAGCGCGTCGAGCACGGCGCCGATCTTCTCGTCCACGTAGCTCACCATCGCTGCGTAGGCGCGCCGCGCGCGGCGCACGTGCTCCGCCGTCAGGCGATGGCGATCCTGCCCGTGGGCGAGGTACAGCCACTGGCTGTGCGGGTCGAGCTGCTCGAACGCGATCTCCGGCACCGACGGCATCGGCACGCGTGCCGGATCGATGCGATCCCAGTGGTCCTCGGGCGCGACGAACGGCGGGTGCGGGTGCGTGAACGAGACCGTGAGGAAGAACGGGCTCGCCTCGTCGCCGCCGCGCTCGGCCCGGGCGCGCTCGCGCGCAATGTCCCAGACGCGCTGCACCGCCACGTGGGCCACTTCCTCGTCGTAGTCGATCTGCATGTTGCGCAGGCACGGGCCTGCGTCGACGACGTGCGTCATGCCGACGCCGGTCGGCTTGTGCGCGGGGCCCTTCGACCAGTCCGGCACCCACAGGAACTCGGCCGGATAGATGTCGGTGGTCAGGCGCTCCGCGTAGCCGTGCAGCTGGTCGGGTCCGACGAAGTGCATCTTGCCGGCGAGGATGGTGCGGTACCCGGCGGCGGCGAGGTAGTGCGCCATCGTCGGGATGGACGAGGCGAACTCGGTGGCATTGTCGTACGCGCCGATGGCATGCGGCAGCCGACCGGCGAGCATGGAGTAGCGCGAAGGCGCGCAGATCGGTGAATTGCAGTACGCACGGTCGAACACCATCCCTTCGGCGGCGAGGCGATCGATCGCCGGTGCCGGCGCGAGCGTCCCGCCGTAGCACGCCAGCGCGGGCGCGGCGAGCTGGTCCGCCATCAGCAGAACGATGTCGGGCGGGCGGCTCACTTCAGCTCGATCCTGCCGCGCCGGATGACCTCGCCCCACTTGCGCACGTCGGCGGCGAACACGGCGGCGAATTCCGCCGGCGTCGCGGTGCGCGGCTCCAGGCCGCGGGACCGGAGGTACGAGGCGGTGTCCGGCGCCGACAGCGCCCGCGAGATCTCGGCGTTCAGGCGCGCGACGACTTCCGCGGGCGTACGGGCGGGCGCGAACAACCCGACCCACTGGCCGGCTTCGTACCGCGGCACGCCTGCCTCCGCGGCGGTGGGTACGCGAGGCAGCGCGGCATCGCGCCTTGCGCCGGTCACGGCGAGCGCGCGAACGGTACCGGCGGCGACCTGCGGCAGCGCGACCGGCACCGTGGCGAACATCACGTCCAGCCGTCCGCCCATCAGGTCGTTGAGCGCGCTTGCGCGGGCGTAAGGCACATGCAGCATCGTCACGCCGGTTACCTGCAGGAACAGCTCGGTAAAGAGGTGGGCGGGGCTCCCGATTCCGGGCGTGCCATACGAGAGCGCGCCCGGCCGGGCCTTCGCGGCGGCGACCAGGTCGGCGAGGGTCTGCAGCGGCGAGGCCGCCGGAACGATGACGACCGAATGGGAGTCGCCGATCAATGCCGTAGGCACGAGGTCGGTGGCGGGATCGAACGCCAGGCTGCGGCCGCCGCCGACGTCGATCGCGAGCGAACTCGTCGCGACGAGCAGCGTGTGCCCGTCGGGCGCGGCCTTGGCGACTTGCTGCGCACCGAGGGTGCCCGCGGCCCCGGGAACGTTCTCCACCGCCGTGGATTGCCCGAGCGCCTTTTGCAGCGCGTCGCCCACGACGCGTCCGCCCGTATCCACGAGTCCGCCGGGTCCCCACGGAACCACGAGGCGGATCGCGCGCGACGGATAGCCCTGCGCTCTCGATCCGGGCACGGCGCCTGCGAGGAGCGCGAGCAGCGCGCCCTGGAGCATCCGCCGGCGCGACAGGCCGGTCGCAGCGTGATCGGCGTGCATGAAGGGTCCCCCGTCTGCCTGCATCGCTTTGGGTCGTCCTTGCACGCGGCTCAGCTCGCCAGCACCAGCGTCACGCGCTTGTTGCGCTTGCCCTCGTTGCGGATGCGGGCCACCGCGACCGGGCCGATTTCCTTCGTGCTGGCGACGTGCGTGCCGCCGCAGGGCTGCAGGTCGAGGCCCTCGATCGCGACCATGCGCAGCCGCCCATCGCCGCGCGGCGGCATCACCGAGAGCGTCTTCACGAGTTCGGGGTTGCGCTCGAGCTCGGCGTAGTCGACCCACTGCGCGCGCGTCTCGTGGCCGGCCGCGATGCGCGCGTTCAGCCCCGCCTCGATCTCCTCCTTCACGAGCTTGTCCATGTCGGTGTCGAAGTCGATGTGCGACTTGTCCTCGCCGATGCGGCAGCCGGTGAACGGCGCCTGAACCACGGTGCCGAGGAGGTGCAGCAGCGTGTGGTAGCGCATGAAGCGGTAGCGCCGCTCCCAGTCGATCGCGAGGTCGACCGCGGCGCCGACGGCCGGGGGCGTCGCGCCCGGCTCGAGGAGGTGCAGCACCGGGCCGTCCTCGCTCGCCTTTCGCGTGTCTGCGACCCGCACGCCACCGAGCGTGCCGGTGTCTCCAGGCTGCCCGCCGCCGAGCGGATAGAAGATCGTCTGGTCGAGTTCGACCGCGCCGTCGTGCACCGCGACGACGGTGGCGCGGGCGGTGCGCTGGTAGGGGTCGTCGCGGAAGAGCAGCCGCGACATGCGTTCAGAGCAGCGCGAAGAGCGCCACGCCCGCCACCACGAGCGCGGTCGCGGCCACCCATTGCAGCGTCGAGGGCAGCACGTCCGGCAGGTCCGGGTCGCGCGGCACGGGTTCCGGGTGGTGCTCGTCGCCGTGGTGCTCGGGTTCGTCGGTGTGCGCGGCCGCGTGCGCAGCGGCCACCTTCTCGTTGAAGGCGGTGAAGAAGTCGCCCGCCACCTTCTGCGCCGCCGCGTCGACGAGGCGAGAGCCGATCTGCGCGAGCTTGCCGCCGACGTTGGCCTTGGCGCTGTAGGTGAGCTTGGTCGAATGCCCCTCGGGCGCGAGCTTCACGCTCGCCGAGCCCTTGGCGAAGCCGGCGACGCCGCCCTGCCCCTCGAAGGCGAGGTCGTAGGACACCGGCGGCTGGATGTTCGAGAGCTTCATCTTGCCCTTGAACTTCGCCGACACCGGGCCGACGCGCGCGGTCATCATCACCGCGAACTCGTTCTCGCCGGTGGGCTCGATCGACTCGCAGCCCGGCACGCAGGCCTTGAGGATCTCGGTGTCGTTGAGCGCGTTCCACGTGTCCTTCTGCGACGCGGGGATCAACTGCTCGCCGGTCATTTCCATTTGCGTTGCTCCTGTCTGCGCACCACGGGTCGCGAAAGGGTCTTCGCGAGGTCCACGAGGCTCTTGAGATTATGCACCGGGAGGAAGAGGTCCACGTGCGGCAGCATCGCGCGCACGCCCGCCGGCCGCGCCTCGAACTGCTCGTAGCGCAGGAGCGGGTTCAGCCAGACGAGCTGGTGGCAGGACTTGTGCATGCGCTCCATCTCCTCGCCGAGGCCCTCGCCCGCCTCGCGATCGAGGCCGTCCGAGACCAGCAGCACGCAGGCGTTCTGGCCGAGCACGCGGCGCGACCACTTCCAGTTGAAGTCCCTCAGGCACGTGCCGATGCGCGTGCCGCCGGACCAGTCCTTGATCGCGTCCGCGACGCGCTGCATGGCGACGTCGACGTCGCGGTGCTTCAGCTGGCGCGTGACGTTGGTGAGCCGCGTGCCGAACACGAACACCGTCACGCGGTCGCGGTCGTTGGTGATCGCGTGCAGGAAATGCAGGAACATCCTCGCGTACGGGTTCATCGAGCCCGAGATGTCGCACAGCACGACGAGCGGCGGGTGGATGTCCTTCGGCGCGGTGCGCACCAGCGGGATGACGTTGCCGCCCTCGCGCAGCGATTCGCGCAGCGTGGCGCGCAGGTCGACGCGGTGGCCGCGCTTGTCGGGCGCGTACCGGCGCGTGCGGATCTCGGGCAGCGGCAGGCGAAGGTCCTGGATCATGCGCTTGGCTTCCGCCAGCTCCGCCGAGGACATGGTGTCGAAGTCCATGCGCTGCAGCACCTCGGAGGACGAGAAGGTCAGCCGCGCATCCATCTCGACCTTCTCCTCCTGCTGCGCGGGCTGGGCGTCCTTCTTCTGCTGCATCAGCGCGTCGGTCAGGCGCTGGCTCTGCTGCTGCTCGTCCTTCGCCGCGCGGCCGTAGGTCTTGGGCAGCATGGCCGCCATCATCTTCTCGACCATCTTCGGGTCGCGCCAGAACACCTGGAAGGCCTGGTCGAAGATCGGCCGTTGTTCTTCCCTCGACAGGAACACCGCCGACAGCGTCCAGTACCAGTCGTCGCGGCGCGAAAGCCCGGCGATCTCGAGCGCCTTCACGCCGTCGATCACGCGATCCGGCCCGATGCGCAGCCCTGCCGCGCGCAGGAGGCGCGCGAAGTACATGACGTTCTCGGCGAGCTTGCCGCCGGCCGTCGGGTGCTGGAGTTCCGGGAACACGCGCGGTGGGTGCCGTCTCGCTACAGCGGCGCGGCGGCAGCCTTGGCTTCGGCGACGAGGCGCACGGCTTCCTCGCCCTGCACGCGCTCGAGGTCGTCGCGGTACTTGAGCAGCACGCCGAGCGTGTCGTTCACCACGTTCGGGTCGAGCGCGAGCTTGTCGAGCGCCACCAGGCAGTTCGCCCAGTCGATGGTCTCGGCGACGCCGGGGAGCTTGAAGAGGTCCACGGTGCGCAGCCGCTGCACGAAGGCCACGACTTCCTTCGACAGCGCGTCGGCGGCCTTGGGCGCCTTCTTCTTCAGGATCGCGAGCTCGCGCGGCGCATCCGGGTAGTCGACCCAGTGGTAGAAGCAGCGGCGCTTCACCGCGTCGTGGATCTCGCGCGTGCGGTTCGAGGTGATGATCACGATCGGCGGCTCCTTCGCCTTCAGCGTGCCGATCTCGGGCACCGTGATCTGCCAGTCGGACAGCACTTCCAGCAGGTAGGCCTCGAAGGGCTCGTCGGTGCGGTCGAGCTCGTCGATCAGCAGCACCGGCGCGGCGCCGGCCGCGCCTTCCAGCGCGCGCGCGAGCGGGCGCTTGACGAGGAAGCGCTCGGAATAGATATCCGAGGACAACTTTTCCTTGGATTTCTCTCCAGCAGCCTCCGCCAGCCGGATCTCGATCATCTGCCGGGAATAGTTCCACTCGTAGGCCGCCTGCGCGATGTCGAGGCCCTCGTAGCACTGCAGCCGGATCAGCTCGCGGCCGAGCACGCCGGAGACGACCTTGGCGATCTCGGTCTTGCCGACGCCCGCCTCGCCCTCGAGGAAGAGCGGCCTGCGCATCGCCAGCGCGAGGTAGAGCGACGTGGCGAGGTTGCGCTCGGCCACGTAGTCGGCGGCGGCGAGCAGTTTCTGGGTATCGTCGATCGAGGTCGGCAGCGGGCGCGGCATGGGAGGAAGGGCAGGGGGAAACCATCATTGTCGCGGTTTTGCCCGGGCGCTGCCACCCTCTGGTGCACGCGGCATTTCGCAATCCCGCCGTGCGCCTCCGGGCGCGACCTGCGCGCATCTGATGAAATCGGAGGATGAAGTCCGTCGCCTTCGATTTCCGCCGCGCGCGATCCTCGGAAGAGGCCTGCGCGCTCCTTGCCGAACTGGGCAGCGACGCCAAGCTGATCGCCGGCGGCCAGAGCCTCGTGCCGATGATGGCGATGAGGCTCGCGCGGCCGGCATACCTCGTCGACCTCAACGGCGCCGAGGACCTGAAGCGCATCGAGGACCTCGGCGCCGAAGTCGCCGTCGGCGGCGCGGTGCGCCAGTGCGTGATCGAGCGCGACGCGCTGCTCGCCGCCAAGGTGCCGCTCTTGCGCAAGGCGCTGGCGTGGACCGGCCACGTGCAGACGCGTAATCGCGGCACCATCGGCGGCTCCATCGTGCACGCCGACCCGTCGGCCGAGCAGCCGCTCGCCGCGGTGGTGCTCGACGCCACGCTGGTCCTGCGCGATACCTCGGGCGACACCGAGATGCCGGCGCGGGAATTCTTCTTCGCGCCCATGGTCACCGCGATCGCGCCGGAACAATGCCTCGCGGCGATCCGCTTCCCGGTGTGGAGCGAGTCGCGCATCGGCTGCGCGGTCGAGGAGGTGAGCCCGCGCCACGGCGACTTCGCGATCGTCGGCGCCGCGGCGCAGCTCGCGCTCGACGCGGACGGGCGCTGCGTGCGCGCGACCATCGGCACCTCGTCGGCGCCGCTCGCGCAGGCCCACGCCGACATCGCCGAGCGCCTCGTCGGCACCATGCTCGACGACGACGCCATCGCCGCCGTGGCCGACGCGGTGCGCGCCGCGGTCGAGCCGGACGCCGACCTGCACGCGAGCGCTGCGTACCGGCGCCACCTCGCCGGCGTGATGGCCAAGCGCGTGCTGCTTGCGGCGCGCGAGGAAGCCAGGAGCAAGGCATGACCGAGAAGCAGCACGCGATTTCCTTGAACGTGAACGGCAAGCGCCGCGAGGCCGAGGTGCCCGCGCGCCTCACGCTGGTGGACTTCCTGCGCGACGAGCTGCGCCTCACCGGCACGCACGTCGGCTGCGAGCACGGCATCTGCGGCGCCTGCTCGGTGCTGCTCGACGGCGAGCCAGTGCGCGCCTGCCTGATGTTCGCGTGGCAGGCCGACGGCCATGCCGTCACGACCATCGAGGGCCTTGCCAATCCCGACGGCAGCCTCTCGGTGCTGCAGGACAGCTTTTGCGAGGCGCACGGCCTGCAGTGCGGCTACTGCACGCCGGGCATGATCGTCGCGGCGCACGCGCTGCTCGCCGAAAACCCGAAGCCGACCGAAGCGCAGATCCGCGAGGCGATCAGCGGCAACCTGTGCCGCTGCACCGGCTATCGGCAGATCGTCGATGCGGTCGAGCTTGCCGCCCGCAGGAGCAGGGGGGCCGGGCCCCTTCCGAGTGGTGCGACCGGGGCCCTCCCGGCCCCCCCGCACCCCCCGAAGGCGGAATGATGACCGCGTTCAAATACGTCGGCCAGCATCGCCGTCCGAAGGAAGACCCGCGTTTCGTCGCCGGCCGTGGGCGCTACGCGGCGGACATCGCCGCGCCGCTGATGAAGCACGTGGCGCTCGTCAGCTCGCCCTACCCCTGCGCGCGCATCAAGGCGATCCGCAAGGACAAGGCGCTCGCGATGCCGGGCTGCGTCGCGGTGCTCGATGGCGAGGAGCTTGCCGCCGGCACCGATCCCTTGATGGTCGGCGTCGACGCGCCGCTGGTGAAGAGGTATCCGCTCGCCGTGGGCGTGGCGCGCTACGCGGGCGAGTGGGTGGTCGCGGTAGTCGGCGACACGCGCGCCGCGGCCGAGGACGCCGCCGAGAAAGTCGAGATCGAGTACGAGCCGCTGCCGTACAACGTCGATCCCGAGAAGGCGCTCGACGCGGCCACGCCGCTGGTGCACCCGGCGCATGGCTCGAACGTGCTCTACCGCCGCACCTTCACCTGGGGCCCGGTGGCCGAGGACTTCGCGCGCGCGAAGCACCAGGTCTCGCTGCGCGTGCGCTGGCACCGCAACGCCACCGTGCCGATCGAGACCTTCGCCGTGCTCGCGTCGTGGGACGCGGGCCGGGAGATCCTCGACGTCTGGGCCTCGATCCAGATGCCGAAGTACCCGGACCAGCTCGCGCGCGCGCTGCGCCTGCCGGGCAACATGGTGCGCGTGCACTACGACGTCGACGTCGGCGGCAGCTACGGCGTGAAGCGCGGCATCAAGCACACGGTGCTGGTCGCCTACCTGGCGAGGAAGACCGGCTTCCCGGTGCGCCTGATCGAGGACCGCCTCGAGAACATGCGCGGCGGCGACATGCACGGCCCCGACCGCATCTTCGACATGACGGCGGCGTTCGACGACGACGGCATCGTGAAGTCGCTGAAGATCCGCGCGCTCGACGACGTCGGGGCCTATGCCGGCCGCTCGCCGCTGCAGCTCGGCAAGCCCGTGGGCGCGATCGTCGGGCCGTACCAGATCCACTCGGTGGAGTACGAGCCGATCTCGGTGCTGACGCACAAGACCGCGCAGGAAGCGGTGCGCGGCTTCGGCCAGTCGCCGACCAACTACGCGATCGAGACCACGATGGATCGCGTCGCCGCGCACCTCGGCATGGATCGCCGCGAGCTGCGCCGGCGCAACTTCATCCGCAAGGACCAGTTCCCGTACCTGATCCCGAGCGGCACCACCTACGACTCGGGCGATTTCCACGCCGTGTTCGACAAGGCGCTCGCCGCCGGCGACTACGACGAGCTGGTGAAGCGCCGCGACGAGGCGCGCCGCGCGGGGCGCCTCGCCGGCATCGGCGTGTCGACCTGCCTCGAACCCTCGGGCGGCAACTCGGCCTTCGAGCCGCTCTTCCACCCGAAGAACGAGACCACCACGTGGATGGACTCGTGCCTGGTGCGCGTCGACCTCTCGGGCGCGATCACCGGCGTGATGCACACCTCGAGTTCCGGGCAGGGGCACGAAACGCTGGTGGCCACCTGCATCGGCGAGATCCTCGAGCGCGATCCGGCGACCATCCGCGTGGTACGCGCCGATTCGCTCGTCGCGCTGCCCTCGAACAGTCCCGTCGGCAGCCGCATGGCGATCATGCTCGGCGGCGCGGCCGCCGGCGCCGCGAAGCTGATCCGCGAGCGGCTCGTCGCGATCGCGGCGCACCAGTTCGGCTGCAAGCCGGAGGACGTCGAGTATCGCGACGGCCACGCGTCGAAAAAGGGCGCGCCAGACCAACGTCTCGGCTGGGACCAGCTGATCGAGATCGCGCATCGCAAGTTCCACAAGCTGCCGCCGGGCATGGAGCCGGGCCTGCAGGAGAAATTCGTCTGGGAAGTGCCCACCGGCGGCGGCCTGCCCACGCCGGACGGCCGCATCCAGATGTACCCGTGCTACTCGTTCGAGGCGCACGTGGTGTACGTCGAGATCGACCCGGACACCGGCAAGCCGGAACTGCAGCGCTACGCCTGCGGCCACGACTGCGGCACGATGATCAATCCGGACGTGGTGCACGGCATGACCTACGGCGGCATCGCGCACGGCATCGGAGCCGCGCTCTACGAGCGCTTCGCGTACTCCGACACCGGCCAGCTCGCCAGCCAGACCTTCATGGACTACCTGCTGCCCAGCTCCATGGAAGTGCCGAAGATCGACATCGTCGACCACTGCACGCCCTCGCCGCATACTGTGTTCGGCCAGAAGGGCTCCGGCGAGGCCGGCTACCTCGGCGCGCCCGCGGCGATCGCCGGCGCGGTGAACGACGCGCTCGCCCCGCTCGGCGCTACCATCGACGCCCTGCCCATGACGCCGCACGAGATCTGGCGTCGCATCCACAAGGAGGAAACATGAAATTCGTCCTCGCGCTGTTCGCGGCGCTCGCATCGCTCACCGTACAGGCACAGGCCTGGCCGACCAAGGCCGTGCGCGTGATCGTCTCGCTGCCCGCGGGCAGCGCCACCGACATCGTCGGCCGCGCGGTCGCCGAGCGCCTCTCCGCGCAGCTCGGCCAGCCCTTCGTGGTCGAGAACCGCGTCGGCGCCAGCGGCTCGATCGCGCAGGCGCTGGTCGCCAAGGCCGACCCGGACGGCTACACGATCCTCGTATTCTCGTCGTCCGCGACCGTGGTGCCCTCGACGGTGCCGAACCTGCCGTTCGACGTGATCAAGGACTTCTCCGGCATCACGGTGCTCGCCAACACGCCGCTCGCGCTCGCGGTGTCGCCGGCGCGCGGCTTCAAGTCGGTGAAGGAACTGGTCGACTACGCGAAAGCGAATCCGGGCAAGCTGAACTACGCCACCGTCGGCACCGGCAGCGGCACGCACCTGAACGCCGAGCGCTTCCGCCTCGGCGCGAACATCCAGGCGCAGCAGGTGCCGTACAAGGGCACGCCCGAGGCGCTCACCGACCTGATCGCGGGCCGCGTCGACTACTGCTTCTGCCCGATCTCGAACGTGCTGCCGATGGCCAAGGAAGGCAAGCTCGGCATGATCGCCGTCGGCTCCGGTCGGCGTGCCTCGGGCGCGCCCGACACGCCGACCACCGAGGAGGCCGGCGTGCCGAACTCCGCGTACAACTTCTACGTCGGCATGGCGGTGCCGTCCAAGGTGCCGCGCGACATCGTCGCCAAGCTGCACGCCGAAGTCGCGAAGGCCGTCAATTCGCCGGAAATGAAGGATCGCTTCGCCAAGCTGAGCGTCGACGCCCAGGTCCTGACGCCCGAGCAGTTCGATGTGCAACTGCGCGACGAGGTGGCGTCGAACGCCGCGCTCGTGAAGGCCGCGGGCATCAAGGTCCAGTAGCCCGCGTGGGCGAACGCCACGTCATCGTCGTCGGGCAGGGGGCGGCGGGCCTGTCGGCTGCGCTCGCCGCCGCCGAGTCGGCGCGGGAGCGGGGCGTCGCGGCGCGCGTCACGGTCGTGGATCGCGCGACCGAGGCCGAGGCGGGCGGCAACAGCCGCTGGAGCCCGTCGAACATCCGCATGCAGTCGGTGGACGCGATGGAAGCCGGCTTCGTCGATGCCGTGATGCACGAGTCCGGCGGCCGCGCCGACCGCGCGTATTTCGAGCGCTTGGTGGCCGAGGCGCCGGCGATGGCGCGGCGCATGGTGCAGCTCGGCGTCGAGTTCCAGAGCCCGCCCTACTACCTCGCGAAGGGGCCGGCGCGCATCCAGCCGGTGGGCGGCGGCGCGGTGCTGCTCAAGGCGTTGCGCGATGCGGCGTCCGCCGCAGGCGTGGCCTTCGTGCATGGGCGGGCGCTGCGCTCGCTGGTGGTCGAGAACGAGCGCGTCGCGGGCATCGAATGCGAGGGCGACACGCTGCGCGGCGACGCGGTGGTGCTCGCCTGTGGCGGCTTCGAGGGCAGCGCGGCGATGATGCGCGAGCAGTTTGGCGACGCCGCGCCGTCGATGCGGCCGATCTCTCCCGGCACGCTGTTCGACGACGGCGCCGGTATCCGCGCGGCGCTCGCCGCGGGCGCGAAGCGCGCGGGAGACTGGAACGGCATGCACGCCGAGCCGGTGGATGCGCGCTGCAAGGGTTCCGCGCCCGTCGTGCTCGTGTACCCGTACGGCATCGTCGTGGATCGCGACGGCAAGCGCTTCTTCGACGAGGGCGCCGGCCTGATGCACGAGACCTGGGAAGCGTTCGCGCGCCAGATCCACTTCGAGCTGCCCGGCCGCATCGCCTACGCGGTGCTCGATCGCCGCGTCATGGACATCCCCGACTGGACGCGCGCGATCCGCTCGGATGTGCCGGCGTGGCAGTCCGACACGCTCGCGGGCCTTGCCGCGCAGATGGGCGTGCCCGCCGATGCGCTCGAGCGCACCGTGCGCGAGTACAACGCAGCTGCCGTCGCCGACGCTGCCGGCTTCGATGCCACGCGCACCGACGGGCTCGCTACCGCGCCGGGCTACGCGCCGCGCAAGTCGAACTGGGCGCGCCGCATCGAGGCCTCGCCCTTCCTTGCGTGGCCGCTGGTCGGCGCGATCGCCTACACCTTTGGCGGCATCGAGACCGACCCCGACGCGCGCGTGATCGGCGCGCGCGGCCCGATTCCGGGCCTCTACGCCGCCGGCGAGGTCACCGGCCACTTCCACGGGCGCGCGCCGAATGCGGTGTCGATGCTGCGCGCCCTCGTCTTCGGCCGCCTCGCCGGCCTCAACGCCCTTCGCGAACTTCCTCACTGAGCACACCATGATCATCGACGTCCACGCCCACTTCCTGCCCCCGATCCTCGTCGAGCGCTTCGACTCGCAGCGCAGCCGCTTCCCCGGCGTCGAGGTGTTGAAGGACGACAAGGGCGTGCGCTTCCGCTTTCCCGGCACCGAGCCGACGCGCCCGGTGGCGCCGAAGCTCTCGGACCTGAACGACCGCAAGCAGTGGATGGCGCAGAACGGCATAGACCACCAGCTGGTCGGCGGCTGGATGGACGTCTACGGCTACGAGCTGCCGGCGGAGCAGGGCCTCGCGTGGAGCCGCTACTCGAACGCGTGCATGAAGGAAGCCACCGCCGGCGAAACACGCTTCACGCCGCTCGCCACCGTACCGCTGCAGGACGGCAAGGCCGCGGCGCAGGTACTGGAGGAATGCATGGCCGACGGCTTCGGCGGCGTCATGATCGGCACCATGCCGCAAGCCACGCTCGACGCGGCGCACCTCGATCCGTTCTGGGAAACCGCCTCGCGCTTGAACGCGGGCATCTTCCTGCACCCGATGTTCCCGTGCGATCCGCGCCTCGATTCGTTCGAGTTGCAGAACGCCATCGGCCGCATCGTCGACGCCTCGGTGGCGGTGGCGCGGCTGCTGTTCTCGGGCCACCTCGTGAAGTACCCGGGCGTGAAACTCGTGCTGTCGCACGGCGGCGCGGCGCTGCCGTTCGTGCTCGGGCGCCTCGCGCGCGCCTTCGACATCGCGCAAGGCAAGCATGCCGCCCCACACGGCAAGCTGGCCGACCCGAAGAAGGGCTTCGAGGCGTTGTACTTCGACTCCATCGTGTTCGATCGCGACGCGTTCGAGTTCCTCGCGAAGAAGGCCGGCACGCGCCGCATCCTGATGGGCTCGGACATGCCGTTCCCGATCGGCGATCTCGCGCCCCGCAAGCTCGTCGAATCGATGGGCTGGCCGGCGGCCGAGCGCGATGCCGTCCTCGGCGGCACCGCGAAGAGCCTCTTCCGCATCCGCCCGGACTGCGCATGCTAGAGCTGAGCGGCGACAACGCCTTCAAGGTCGGGCGCGAGCGCCTGTGGGCGCTGCTGAACGACCCCGAGGTGCTGAAGCGCGCGATTCCCGGCTGCAACGCGGTCGAGCGCATCACCGACGACCGCTATCGCATGGGCCTCAAGGTGCAGGTGGCTGCGGTCTCGGGTGAGTACATGGGCGAGGTCGAGATCCAGGATCGCGTGATTCCCACGCACTACGTGCTGCTCGTCGGCGGCGAGGGTTCGATCGGCTTCATGAAGGGCCGCGCGTCGTTCGACCTCGACGCGCGCGACGACGGCAGCACGCAGCTGCGCTACGTCGGCACCGCCGAGGTCGGCGGGCTGGTCGCGGGCGTGGGCCAGCGCGTGCTGATCGGCGTCGCGCGCTTCCTCGTCGGCCGCTTCTTCAAGGGCATCGAGAAGGAGATCGACGCCGGCACGCACGCCACGGCGGCGCCGGTGCCCTCCGCGCCGGAGGCGCCGGCCGCCGAAGTCGCCCCCTCTGCCGCGCCCGCCGTCGTGCCGTCCCCGACGCAGGATCCGGCGTGAAGATCCAGGATTTCCTCGCCGCGCAGGTGATCGCGCGCGGCGGCGACGAAGCGCTGGTCTGCGGCGCGCGCCGCATGAGCTTCGCGGCGCTCGACGAGGCGAGCACGCGCCTCGGCGCCGCGCTGGCCGATCGCGGCGTGGCGCCGGGCGACCGCGTCGCGCTGCTGCTGCCGAACTGCGCCGAGTTCGTCGTCGCCTTCTTCGGCATCATCAAGGCCGGCGCGATCGCGGTGCCGATCGGCACGCGCCTCACTGCCGCGGAAGTGGCCTACATCCTCAAGGACTCCGCGCCGCGCGTCGCCTTCGTCCACGCGGACACGAAGGACCTGTTCGCGAAGGCCGGCGTGGACGTGCGCTATGTCTTCGCGGTGGACGGCCACGACTGGGGCCCGCTGGTCTCGATCCACCAGAAGCGCCGCATCGAGCTGCCCGCGTCGGTCGAGGACTGCATGATCTGCTACACCTCGGGCACCACCGGCAGCCCGAAGGGCGCGGTACTGACGCACGCCAACTACTTCGTGCCCAACGGCTGGATCAATGCCGCGCAGTGGGGCATCTCGGCGGCCGACCGGCACCTGATCACCACGCCGCTCACGCACCGCACCGCGTTCGGCCGCGTGATCAACATGGCCTGCCTCGGCTCGCCGCTGGTCATCCTGCCGAAGTTCGATCCGCAGGCCGCGGCCGACGTCGCCGCGGCCGAGCGCATCACCGTGCTCGGCATGGTGCCGACCGTGGGCCGGATGCTGCTGCCGGTGATCGAGTCGCAGCCGGAGAAATTCGCCACGCTGCGCATCATCGTCGCCACCGGCGAGGCCTTCCCGGTGGACGTGAAGCGTCGCATCCTTGCCGCGCTGCCGAAGGCCGGCATCCACTCGTACTTCGCCATGACCGAGTGCGGCGCGCTCTCCGACCTGCCGCCCGCCGAGCAGCTCTCGCGCCCGGCGTCGATCGGCCGGCTGATTCCCGGCATCGAGGCGCGCCTCGTCGGCGCCGACGGCAAGGACGCGCCGGAAGGCGAGGCCGGCGAACTGTGGATCCGCACCGGCGAGCCCGGCCGCTTCGTCACGTTGCGTACCTACTGGAACAGGCCCGAGGCCGCGACCGAGGCGCTGCGCGACGGCTGGTTCGTCACCGGCGACGTCGCCCGGCGCGACGCGGAGGGCTACTACGCGATCGTCGACCGCAAGAAGGACATGGTCCTCTCTGGCGGCTACAACATCTACTCGAAGGAAGTCGAGGCCGCGCTCGGCGAGCACCCCGCGGTGCAGGATGTCGCGGTGATCGGCGTGCCCGACCCCGTGTACGGCGAAGCGGTGGCCGCGTACGTCGAATTGAAGGCCGGCGCGAAGGCCGGGGCCGACGAACTCGTCGACTGGTGCCGCGAGCGCATCGCCGGCTACAAGAAGCCCAAGCACGTGCGCTTCGTCGAGGCCTTGCCCCGCAATGCGACCGGCAAGGTGCAGAAGTTCCGCCTGAAGGAGCGATTCAACGAGGAGGGGTGAGGATGCGAAGAACCATCGGAGTGCTGTTGCTGGCGTACGCCTGCGCGGTGTCGGCGCAGGGATTCCCGTCGAAACCGATCCGCATCATTGCGCCCTTCCCGCCGGGCGGCAGCGCCGACCTCACCGCGCGCGTCATCGCCGACCACTTCACGCGCGCCTTCGGCCAGCCGGCGGTGGTCGAGAACGTGCCGGGCGCGGGCGGCGTGATCGCCGCCGAGCGCATCGCCAAGGCGGTGCCCGACGGCCACACGCTGATCGTCGGTTCCACCGGCATCATGGCGGTGAACGCCACGCTGCTCGAGAAGCGCAACTACGACCCGGTGAAGGACTTCACGCCGGTGTCGAACGTGATCCGCGTGCCGAGCTACCTCGTGGTGCACCCGGGCGTGCCGGTGTCGAGCGTGAAGGAGCTCATCGCGTACGCGAAGGCCAATCCCGGCAAGCTCACCTACGGCTCGGCCGGCAACGGCACCTCGCAACATACCAACCCCGAGCTCTTCAAGAGTCTGGCGAAGGTCTTCATCCTGCCGATCACGTATCGCGGCAGCGCGCCGGCCACCGCCGCAGTGGTCGCGGGCGAGGTGGACATGATGATCGAGCTCGGGCCGACCTCGATCCCGCAGATCCGCGCTGGCAAGCTGAAGGTGCTCGGCGCCTCGACCGCGCAGCGCACGCGCGCGATGCCCGAGGTTCCGACGATCGCCGAGTCGGGCCTGCCGGGATTCGATGCCTACACGTGGTTCGGGCTCGCCGGCCCGGGCGGCCTGCCGCGCGACATCGCGCAGCGCCTGCATGCCGAGGTGGTGAAGGCGCTCGCGCCGCCCGAGATCCGCGGGCGGCTGGAGGCGATCGGCGCCGAGGTGATCGCCAGCTCGCCCGACGAGTTCGCCGAGTTCCAGCGCGCCGAGATCGCGAAGTGGGCGCGCGTGATCCGCGAGCAGGGCATCAAGCCCGAGTAGCCCTCGGGCCGACGCAAAGGATTCCCGCTACTGCAGCTGGAAACGCGCCACCGAGGCCGACAGGCCGTCGGCGAAGCCGCGCAGGCGTCCCGCGGTCTCGCGGTTGTGCTCGATCGAGGCCGCGTTCTGCTCCGAGGACGAGGCGATCTTCTCGGTGCTGCGCGCGATCTGCTCGCTCGCCTGGCGCTGCTCCTGCGTGGCATTCATCAGGTGGTTCAGTTCGTCGAGCGCGCGCGCGGCACGCTCGCGCAGCGAGGCGAGCGGGTCCGACAGCCCCCGGATCTCGGTCACGCCGGCCGCGACGCGGCCGCGCACCCCGGCGAGCATCGCGTTCGCGCCGCCGACGTTCTTCTGGATCGCCTCGATGGTCTGCTGGATCTCGCCGGTGGCGTGCGCGGTGCGCTCGGCGAGCTTCCTCACCTCGTCGGCCACCACCGAGAAGCCGCGGCCCTGCTCGCCGGCGCGCGCGGCCTCGATCGCGGCGTTCAGCGCGAGGAGGTTGGTCTGCTCCGCGATCTCGCGGATCAGGCGGATCACGGTGTCGATGTCGGAAGTCTGCCGCTCCAGCGCTTGCATCTGCTCGGCGAAGCTGCCCACGGTCTGGTCGATCTGCTCGATCTCGCGCGCGACGCGCGTGCCGTGTTCCTGCCCTTCGCTGGAAACCTGAGCGGTGGTCTGCACGACCTCGTGCGCGAGGCGCGCGCTCTCGGCGATCTGGCCGATGCTCACGGTCATCTCCTCGATCGCCGCGGCGGCCGAGGACACCGCCTCGGATTGCTCCTGCGAGGCGGCCGAGACCTCGTCCACCGAGCTCGACAACGTCGAGGCGGTGGCGGTGACCGATTCCGCGTCGGCGCGAATGCGGCCGATCAGGTCCTTCAGCTGCGCCTGCATCTCGCCGATGGAGCGCGAGACCTCGGCGACTTCGTCGCGGCCCTCGGCGACCACCGGCTGGCGCAGGTCGCCGGCGGCGACGCGGCGCGCGGCGTCGACCAGCGACTTCAGCGGCCGCGTCAGGCTGCGGGTCAGCGTCCACGCGATCAACACGCCCAGCGCCAGCGCGGCGAGCGCGATGCCGAGGATCACCGAGCGCGCGCCCGAGGCGCGCGACTCGACGCCGCGCGCGACCGCGTCGATGCTGGCGCGTTCCGCGTCCACCAGCTTGCCGATCGAGGCGAGGTAGCGGTCGAGCTTCGGTCCCATGTCGGTCTGCACCATGGCGATCGCATCGTCGCGCTTGCCGGCTTCCTTCAGCTTCAGCGCCTGCGAGCGGGATTCGAGGTAGGCGGTCCGGTTGCGGCCGATCTCGGCGAAGAGCTCGCGCGACTCGCGCGTGGCCAGCCCGGTCTCGACGCGCGACTGCAGCGTGGAAATGAGGCTGGTGGTGGCGGCGATCTGCGGCGCGAACTGCGCCGTCACCGCGGGCTCGGTGCTGAGCGCCACGGCGCGCGCGCGGATCGCGTTCTGCCGCGTGTTCGAGGCCCAGTCCTCCAGCGTGCGCACGTTCTGCATGGCCGCCGAGGCGAGGTGGTTCACGTCGGCGGCGGTGTCGCCGAGGCGCACGACGGCGATCACGGCATCGGCGATGCCGAGCAACAGCACGACGGCGAATCCGGCGGCGAGCCGGGCGCCAAGCGAATAGTCTGATAGACGCACGGTTCTCCCCCTGTGGCGAAAAGGCTGCAGGACCATTGTTCTCCCGTCGTCCGACGGATGGTCCGGGGAACTCGGGCCCTTTGCGGGCCCAATTCGGGGCTTGGCGTGGCTTGGCGGGGCCGGCTAGCGCCAGGCCCAGGTCGGCTGCTCGAGGTGCGCCACCGGCGTGATGCGGCCGTGCACCGCGCACTCGATGAACTGGTAGGCCATCGCCGCGGTGGGGGCGTGGATGCGCGTGCCGAGCATCGGGTAGCGGATCACCGGCCGGTCGGACTCGGGGATCGACACGAACTCGGGCGACCCCGGCTTGCAGAACTCGGCGAAGGGCACGCGGAAGATCTCGGCGACCTCGTCCGGGTTCGGCGTCATGGTCGCGCCCTCGGGCATCCACGCCACGAACGGCGTGATCAGGTAGCCCGAGCGCGTCGGGAAATCGTCCAGCCGGCCGATGATGGCGTCGCCCGGCAGGTCGAGCGCGACTTCCTCGCGGCATTCGCGCAGCGCCGCCTCGAGCGCGGATTCGCCCTTGTCGATCCGGCCACCCGGCAATGCAAACTGGTTGGCGTGGCGGTTCAGGTGGTTGGGGCGCAGCGTCAGCACCACCGCGGCGGCGCCCGCACCGTCGTCGGCGACGATCAGGCACACCGCGGCGCGCTTGAGTTTCTCGGCATCCGGCACCACATGGCCGCCGAGCGCGGGCAAGCGCTGGCGCAGCGTGTCGCGCAGGGCGGCATCGAAGCGCGGCGAGATGTTCGGGGCTACCGCGTGATTCATGGCACCCCCGGAAAGGATTCGACGTACTGGATCTTCACGTCCGGGAACGAGGTGACGTACTGGATCTTGGTGTCGGGGAAGGACGTGACCACCTGCCACTTGCCGCACTTGTCCGGGAACGAGGTGACGTTCTGCACCTTGAGGTCGGGGAACGAGGTCACCACCTGCACCTTGACATCGGGGAATGACGTGACGACCTGGATCTTGCCGTAGAGCTTCTTGCCCTTGAACGTGCAGCTCGCCTTGTCCACGGGCGACGCGGCGAACGCGGGCAGGGCCGCGCAGAGCAGCAGGAGGGCGAGCGGATGAATGACGCGCATGCCGCATTGTGCATCGCCGTGGGAAAATCGCGCCATGCAAAGAGAAACGGTGGCGGTACTGGGGGCGGGCGCGGTCGGCTGCTACTTCGGCGGCATGCTGGCGCGCGCGGGGCACGCGGTGACCTTGATCGGCCGGCCGGCGCACGTCGAGGTCTTCCGGCGCGAGGGCCTGCGCTTCGAGGCCAAGACCTTCGACGAGCGCGTCAAGGTCCTCGCGGACACCGAGCCCTCGGGCGTGAAGGGCGCGAGCCTCGTGCTCTTCTGCGTCAAGTCCACAGACACCGAGGCCGCGGCCGCGCAGGTCGCGCCGCACCTCGCGCCCGGCGCGATCGTGGTCAACCTGCAGAACGGCGTCGACAACACCGAGCGCATCCAGGCGCGCGTGCCGAACCCGGTGATCCCCGCGGTGGTGTACGTCGCCACCGAGATGGCCGGCCCCGGCCACCTGAAGCACCACGGCCGCGGCGACCTCGTG
>CAZTXP010000007.1:0-6928 GCA_964617355.1 uncultured Enterobacteriaceae bacterium | reverse complement strand
GGTTGCCCCACGTGTAGCTGGCCGGGATCGTCCACGCCGTACGACGGGCAACGTCGCCGCCGCCCGCGAGGTCGCTGCGAACGCGCGACTTGTTCCACGCCGCACCGATCTTGAAGCCGCCCCAGCGGTAGAAGCCGTACAGCACGTCGCCGCGCTGGCCCGTGGCGGCACCTGCCACGTCAGCCTTCTGGCGCCAGTAGCTGTAGCCCAACTGCCAGTTCGCGCCGGTCAGCACCGGGTTCAGGTTGTACGCCTGGCCCTTGCGGGTGGTGTTGGCCGCGGTGATGTCCGCTTCCACGCCCGTCGGGTTGGCCGACCAGGCCGCCGTGCCGCTGAAGATGCCCCACTGCGGGGTGTCGTAGCGGAGGACGTTGCGCGTACGGGTGTTGCCCGCGATCGCGGTGGTCACGCCGGCGGCGCTGGTGGAGTCCATCAGCGACACGGACGAGGCCATCAGGGCACCGGCCTTCGAGGCGATGTCGTCAGGCTGCTTGCCGTAGTGCAGGTCGTGCTGGCCCATCGTCACCGTGCCCCACGACTTGCCGCGCAGGCCGACCCAGGTGTTGCCGCCGTTGCCCATCGTCGGCGTGCCGGCTGCGTTGGTGTTCAGGTCGGTCGAGAAGCGGACGTCGAGCTGGGCGATGGCCTGCATGCCGCCGCCGAGGTCTTCGGTCACGTTGAAGATGATGCGCGAGGAGTTATCCGTGATCCGCCACTCGCTGCTGTTGCCAACGGCGCGCGAACCCATGCGGATGTTGTCCAGGCCGGTCTTGAAGACGCCGCTGATCGTCACGCTCGACTGCGCGAGCGCGAGGCCAGGCGCCATCGCGGCCGCGACCGCAACTGCCATGAGCTTCTTGTTCATCAAAAATCTCCCGTTTGTGGAAGGCGTGCCCTCGCCCGCCCCGACGCCAGAGGGAAAGGGCCGCGGAATCCGGATCGCGCGTCAGCAACTCGGCGGCTGCAGGACGCTTCTTTGGTTTCGTGAATGGAACTTGCAACGGGCTTTCACGCTGCAAGCGGGGACACATTCGCAGTGAAAGTGGCGCAGGCAGGAATCCATGAAACAAAAGAATTTCATCGGATATATAAGATCACATACTGACGTCAGTATTTGCGGCCTGTTGTGGACTTTGATTTTTAAAATCCTGTTGACCAATGCAATCGAAGTCGCAACCATCGTCTCCCCTCCACTGGCCGCAATGAATGCGCTCATAGAACCGTGCCGATCTCCGGAACCATCGACCTCGTCGACGCCGCAAACGACCTGCGATGGGTCGCGCGCAGATGCCGCACCGCGCCGATCCCGGGAACGTCTCGCGGGGTCCCGGGTTATCCGGAGAAGCTACGCGTGTACCTCACCGATGCGAGCCCGTTCTGGCAAGCCCGATGTTTCTTCGAGGGCCGGATGCGCACGCGCAGCCTGCGCACGAGCGACCCGCGGCATGCCCTTCGCGGGGCGCGTGCGTTCTACGAAGAACTGGCCGGGAACCGCGTCACCGCGCGCGAGCCCCGGCGAGCGCAGGGCCCGCAGGCCGCCGGGGCCTTCAACGCGGTGGCCGAGCAGATGCTGGCGTCGGAGCGATCGCGGGCACGGCGCGGCGAGTTCTCGGCGGGATCGCTCGAACTGCTCGAGTCGCAGTTGCGCCGCGAGATCTTCCCCCTGTTCGGCGATCGCGACGTCACCTCGATCGGCTACCCGGCCATCGAGCAGTTCGTCCGTGACCTGAGCGAGCGCGGCCTGTCGCCGACCACGATCCACCACTACCTGATCGCGATCCGCAAGGTGCTGCGCCACGCGGTGTCTCTCCAGCGACTGGCAGCGATACCGGCGATGCCGGTGGTGAAGCTGAAGGCCTCGCCCCGAGGGGGATTCACCCTGACCGAATATCGGCGCCTGGTGCGCGAGGCGAGGCGCGCGGATCGATCGGCGCCTCGCCCACGGGCGGTCGCGCGGGAGCCGGCCCTCGCGCTGCTGGTTCGCTTCATGGTCAACAGCTTCGTACGTCCCCACGACGTGAAGCTGCTGCAGTACAAGCATGTCGAGGTGGTGCGAACGCCACGGCCCTACCTTCGGCTGCGCCTGCCCGAGACCAAGCGCAAGACGGCGCCCGTCGTGACGATGCCGGCGGCGGTCGGCATCTACGAAGCGCTGCTCAGGCGAGCGCGCGCCGCCGGCCGGGGGGCGCCCGAGGACTTCCTGTTCCTCCCCGCGATCGCCAACCGTGCCCACGCCATGTGGCGGCTCGACCAGCAGTTTCGCGCACTCCTGGAAGCGAGCGGCCTGCGAATCGGCGCGCTGGGCCGGGCGCGCACTCTCTACAGCCTGCGCCATACCGCGATCATGCTGCGGCTGCTGTACGGCAAGGGCATCGACCTCCTGACGCTGGCGAGGAACGCGCGAACCTCGGTCGCGATGATCGAGCGGTTCTACGCCTCGAACCTCACCGCGGAGATGAACATCGACATCCTGCATAGCCGGCGCGCAAGGCGCGGCTGAGGTGCCAGTCCGTGCCTTCGGTGCTATAGTCGTCGCCATCGTGAACCGCGATTCCCGCCACCCTTCCTCTTCCTGGCGTAGCTGGCGCCCCTGGCGCCGCTAGATCCTCGCGCGCGCCCCGGCGGCCCGGGCCCGCGCTGAAGCACCCTGCCGCATCCCCGTTACAACCGCAGTCGCAGCACCCCGGAGTTTCCAATGAACGAGCAGGAATTCCATCGGCTCGCCCAGGAAGGCTACACGCGCATCCCCGTCGTGGCCGAGGCGAGGGCCGACCTCTACACGCCACTGGCCGTCTATCTCAAGCTGGCCGGCGGGCCCTACAGCTATCTCCTCGAATCGGTAGTCGGCGGCGAGCGCTTCGGGCGCTATTCGTTCATCGGCCTAGCGTGCGCGGAGCGCATCGAGGCGCGCGGGGACCTCGTGCGGCGCCTGCTGCGCGATGCTCGAGGCACCGACGTGTGCCTGGAGCAGGCGAGCGGCGATCCGTTCGAGTTCGTGCGCGCGTACCTGAAGCGCCATCGCGTGGCGCCTGCATCGGTCGGCATGCGCTTCCACGGCGGCCTCGCGGGCTATTTCGGCTACGAGACGGTGCAGCACGTCGAGCCGCGCGCGCTGAAGGGTGGCAAGCCCGATCCGCTGGGCACGCCCGACCTGCTGTTGCTGCTCTCTGACGAACTGGCGGTGGTGGACAACGTGTTCGGCCGGCTCTACCTCGTGGTCTACGCGGACCCGGGCCAGCCCGACGCGTACCGCGTCGCGCAGGAACGTCTCGCGCACCTGCGATCGCGCCTCGCGGCGCCGCTGCCGCAGGACATGGTGCTCGGCCTCGCTTCCGCGCCGCCGACGGGGGAATCCGCGCCCATCGAACGTTCGTTCACGGAAGAAGGCTTCCTCGAGGCCGTGAAGCGCTCCAAGGAATACATTCTCGCGGGCGATTGCATGCAGGTGCAGATCTCGCAGCGCACGACGCGCGCGTTCGACGTGCCGCCGATCGCGCTCTACCGGGCGTTGCGCGGGCTGAATCCATCGCCGTACATGTTCTACTTCGACTTTGGCGACCACCACGTGGTCGGCGCCTCGCCCGAGATCCTCGTGCGGCTCGCCGGCGACGCGGTCACCGTGCGGCCGATCGCCGGCACGCGCCCGCGCGGCGCGACGCCCGAGGACGATGCGCGCATCGCCGACGAGTTGCTGGCCGACCCGAAGGAGCGCGCCGAGCACGTGATGCTGATCGACCTCGGCCGCAACGACGTCGGCCGCGTCGCGGCGACCGGCAGCGTGAAGGTGACCGAGAAGATGGTCGTCGAGCGCTACTCGCACGTGATGCACATCGTGTCGAACGTCGAGGGCACCCGCGCGCCGGGCGTGGACGCGATCGACGTCTTCAAGGCGAGCTTCCCTGCCGGTACCGTGACCGGCGCGCCGAAGGTGCGCGCGATGGAGATCATCGACGAACTCGAGCCCGTGAAGCGCGGTGTCTACAGCGGCGCCGTGGGCTACCTCGGCTTCAACGGCGACATGGACGTCGCGATCGCGATCCGCACGGCGGTGGTGAAGGACCGCACGCTGCACGTGCAGGCCGCGGCGGGGATCGTCGCCGACTCGGATCCCAAGTCGGAATGGCAGGAGACGCTGCACAAGTCGCGCGCGGTGCTGCGCGCGGCCGAGGTGGCCACGGCCGAGCATGCCGGCACGAAGGCGGGGTGAGGCCATGCTCGCGATGATCGACAACTACGATTCGTTCACCTGGAACCTCGTGCAGTACTTCGGCGAACTCGGCGAAGACGTGAAGGTGCATCGGAACGACGAGATCACGGTGGACGCGCTCGAGGCCCTGCGCCCTTCGCGCGTCGTGATCTCGCCGGGGCCATGCACGCCGAACGAGGCGGGCATCACGCTCGCGACGATCGCGCGGCTGTCGGGCAGGGTGCCGCTCCTCGGCGTGTGCCTGGGCCACCAGGCGATCGGGCAGGCCTTCGGCGGCCGCGTGATCCGCGCCAGGACGGTGATGCACGGCAAGGTGTCGCGCATCCGGCACGATGGCAAGGGCGTGTTCGCCGGCCTGCCGCAGGACTTCGTCGCCACCCGCTACCACTCGCTGGTGGTGGAGCGTGCGACGATGCCGTCCTGCCTCGAGATCTCGGCGGAGTCCGAGGACGGCGAGGTGATGGGCATCCGCCACCGCGAGCTCGCGGTCGAGGGCGTGCAGTTCCACCCGGAGGCGCTGCTCACCGAGCACGGCCATGCGATGCTGAGGAATTTCCTGCAGGGAGAAGGGCGATGACGATCAAGCAGATCACGATCCAGGAGGCGATCCAGCGCACGGTGGAGCACCGCGAGGTGTTCCACGACGAGATGCTCTACGTCATGCGCCAGATCATGACGGGCGAGGCGACGCCGGCGCAGATCGCCGGCTTCGTCATCGGCCTGCGCGTGAAGAAGGAAACCATCGGCGAGATCGCCGCCGCGGCGCAGGTGATGCGCGAGTTCGCCACCCGCGTGCCGGTGAGCGACCCGGCGTCGCTGCTCGACATCGTCGGCACCGGCGGCGATTCGGCGAACACGTTCAACGTGTCCACGGCTTCCACCTTCGTGGCCGCGGCCGCGGGCGCGCGCGTGGCGAAGCACGGCAATCGCGCGGTGTCGTCGCGTTCGGGGAGCGCCGACGTACTCGAGGCACTCGGCGCGCATCTTGCGCTGACGCCCGAACAGATCGCCGAGGGCGTCGAGAAGACCGGCGTCGGCTTCATGTTCGCGCCCGCGCACCACCCGGCGATGAAGCACGCCGGGCCGGTCCGCCGCGAGCTCGGCGTGCGCACGATCTTCAACATCCTCGGGCCGCTGACCAACCCGGCGGGCGCGCAGAACGAAGTGCTCGGCGTGTTCCACCCCGACCTCGTCGGCATCCAGGTGCGGGTGCTGCAGCGCCTCGGCTCGCGGCACGTGATGGTGGTGTACGGGCTCGACGGCGTGGACGAGATCTCGATCTCCGGCCCGACCATGGTCGGCGAGCTCGTCAAGGGCGAGATCCGCGAATACGAGGTACATCCTTCCGATTTCGGGCTCGAGCTCTACGACCGTCGCGCGATCCAGGTGAACACGGTCGACGAATCGAAGGCGATGGTGCTCGCCGTGCTCGAGAACCAGCCGGGCCCGGCCTTGAACATCGTGCTGCTCAATGCGGGCGCGGGCATCTACGTCTCGGGGCACGCGAAGAGCCTGCAGGGCGGCATCGACAAGGCGCGCAAGGCCATCGCAAGCGGCGCGGCGCGCGAGAAGCTCGAGCAGTTCGTCGCCTTCACGCGCAAGTACGCGAAATGACGAAGGGTCCCGCGCAGGTTCCAGACATCCTCGAACGGATCCTCGCCACCAAGCGCGAGGAGATCGCGGCCGGCAAGGCGAAGGTGTCGCTGGGGGAGGTCGAGCGTCGGGCACGGGCGGCGGCCCCCGCGCGCGACTTCGCGGGCGCGATGCGCGCGAGGATCGCGGCCGGGCAGGCAGCCGTGATCGCCGAGGTCAAGCGGGCGAGCCCGTCGAAGGGACTGCTGCGCGCGGATTTCGATCCCGCGGCCATCGCCCGAAGCTACGAGGCAGGCGGCGCGTCCTGCCTGTCGGTGCTGACGGACGAGAAGTACTTCCAGGGCTCCGCGGAGTTCCTGCGCCAGGCGCGAGCCGCTTGCGCGCTTCCGGTGTTGCGCAAGGACTTCATCGTCGACCCCTACCAGGTGCTCGAGGCGCGTGCGATGGGGGCCGATTGCATCCTCCTCATCGTCGCGGCGCTCGACACGGCGACGATGGTCGCGCTGGAGGCGCTGGCGCTGGAGCTCGGCATGGCGGTGCTCGTCGAAGTGCACGACGGCGCCGAACTCGACGAGGCGCTGAAGCTGCGCACGCCGCTCCTCGGAATCAACAATCGCAACCTGCGCACGTTCGAAACGACCTTGGACACGACCTCGGCCCTGCTGCCCCGCATTCCCGGCGACCGGCTGCTCGTCACCGAGAGCGGAATCCTCTCGACCGCCGATGTCGCCCGGATGCGGCGCGAAGGCGTGCATGCTTTCCTGGTCGGTGAGGCTTTCATGCGGGCTGCCGACCCGGGAGACGCTCTGAAGGCGATGTTTGCCTATTAAATCAATGGGTTGGTTTTTGTTGCATGGATGCAACATCAAGGGGCCAAATCGACCCTAAACCCCTTGATTTCATTGCGGCGCCTTCTCCCCGCTTGGCAGAATCTAGGCAACTTCTCGCCTCGAGAGGTTGAGGCCGGGGGAACCTAGGTCCTCCGATTTCAAACAAACGGGAGATTTTTGATGAACAAGAAGCTCATGGCAGTTGCGGTCGCGGCCGCGATGGCGCCTGGCCTCGCGCTCGCGCAGTCGAGCGTGACGATCAGCGGCGTCTTCAAGACCGGCCTGGACAACATCCGCA
>CAZTXP010000006.1:0-77464 GCA_964617355.1 uncultured Enterobacteriaceae bacterium | reverse complement strand
GGGCACGGTCTTGTCGCAACCGCCGACGAGCACCACCGCGTCCATCGGCTGCGCGCGGATCATCTCCTCGGTGTCCATCGCCATCAGGTTGCGGAACATCATCGAGGTCGGCGACAGGAACACCTCGCCGAGCGACACCGTGGGGAACTCGAGCGGCAGCCCGCCCGCGGCGAGCACGCCGCGCTTCACCGCCTCGACCAGCTCCGGGAAATGCCGGTGGCAGTTGTTGTACGCGCTCCTCGAATCGGCGATGCCGATGGTGGGCTTCGTGAGCATCTCGCCCGAGAAGCCCATGGACTTGGCGAAGGAGCGGCGCAGGTACAGCGAGAAGCCGGCGTCGCCATAGTTGGTGAGGCCCCTCGAGAGGCCCTTGGGCCCGTCGTCCTTCGGCGCGTCGCTCATTTCGCGATCGTGTTGCGGATCATGCCGATGCCCTGGATCTCGGTCTCCATGACGTCGCCGGGCTTCATGAACTCCTGCGGGTCGCGCGCGTGGCCCACGCCCGAGGGCGTGCCGGTGGCGATCACGTCTCCCGGCTCGAGCGTCAGGCCCTGCGACAGCTCGGCGATGATGCGCGGGATCTTGAAGTACATCTGCGCGGTGCTCGCCGACTGCTTGGCGACGCCGTTCACGCGGCACTCGACCTTGAGGTTTCCTGCGTCGAGTTCGTCGGCGGTGACGATCCACGGCCCCATCGGGCAGGTGCCGTCCAGGCTTTTCCCCTTGAACCACTGCTGGCCGTGGCGGCGCTGGATGTCGCGCCACGAGACATCGTTGATCACGGTGTAGCCGAACACGTGCTTCATCGCGTCGGCCTCGGCGATGTCCTTGCCGCCGGGGCCGATGATCACGCCGAGTTCCACTTCCCAGTCGAGCTTCTGCGACACGTGGCCGTGGTACGGGATGGCGTCGAACGGGCCGGTGACGGTGGTGGTCACCTTGGTGAAGAAGGTCGGGTGGTCGGGCATCTCTTTCACGTGCGGGCGCGCGGCGCGGCCTTCCTCGAAGTGCTCGACGTAGTTCCAGCCGACGCAGAACACGTTCTTGCGCGGGCGCGGGATCGGCGCCAGCAGCGTCACCGTGCCGATCGCCACCTCGGGGCCCGAGGCCTTCGGCTTCTGGCCGGAGGCGATCAGCGAGACCATGTCGGTCGCGTCGGTCGGCGCGATCTTCGTGCCGTCGGCGCTGACGATGCCCACGCGCGGCGCGGCGCCGGCGCGATCGAGGTAGGTGGCGAGTTTCACGGCTGCTCCTGTTGCGATGCACGCCTTCGCGGCGCGGGGACGGGGAGTTTAGCGCCCCGGCATGGGGATGCCCCTACAATACGGGCCATGTTGCCGAAGGTTTCGCCGCAAGCCGCAGTCCACCTGCACCGCTCGCGCCTCGGCGCCGGCGTGGCGGGCGTGTGCGCGCTGACGATGGCGCTGGCGGCGCTGCTCGAGGTGGTGCCGGATCGGGTCGCGGTCGAGGCCTGCGTGCTGCTCGCGGTGGCGGCGGCGGCGTTCTACGGCTTCATCGCCTCCGAGCGCACGCTGCGGCTGCGCGACCCCAGCCTCGCGATGGGGCAGATCGCCTGCCTCTACGTGCTGCTCGGCTGGCTGACCTGGAGGAGCGGCGGCACGCCGGGCGCGCTGACCGTGATGTACCTGGTGACGACCCTGTACGGCATCCTGCGCCTCGACGCCGGGCGGCTGGTGATCGTCTGCGCGATCGCGCTGGTGCTGCATGGCGTCGCGATCTTCATGCTGGTCGACTCGGGCGCGCGCCTGGACCTCGGCGCGACCTGGACGCAGTACGGCGCGCTGGTGCTCGGCATGCTGTGGTCGGCGTGGGCCGCGACCTCGGTGTCGCGGCTGCGCGAGCGCGTCGCCGACACGCACGGCAGGCTCCTCGAGGCGGAGTCGGCGGCGCAGGACAAGGGCAGCCGCGACGCGCTCACCGGCGCCTACCCGCGCCACATGCTGGTCGAGTCGCTGGAGCGCGAGGCCGCGCGCGCGAGCCGCACCTCCAACGCGCTCTGCGTCGCGCGCGTCGACCTCGACCGCATGCGCGCGGTGAACGACAAGTTCGGCAACGAGACCGGCGACGCGGTGATCGCGCGATTCGCGCAAGTGGCCACGCGCGTCGCGCGCGACGTCGACACCTTCGGCCGCTGGGGCGGGAAGGCCTTCCTCGTCATCATGCCGGACACCGGCTACGACAAGGCGATCATCGGCGCCGAGCGCCTGCGCGCGGCGATCGAGAAGGAAACCTTTCCCGAGGCGTCCGAGGACTGGCGCATCACCTGCAGCGCGGGCCTCGCGCAGTACCGCAACGGCGAGCCGCTCGCGCGCGTGCTGGAGCGCGCCGAAGCCGCGCTCAGCTACGCCAAGGCCGCGGGCCGCAACCGCGTGATCGCGTTCGATCACGACGGCAAGCCTTTCACCCGCTAACGCCAACTCGCCGGCGATGCGCCGCGCGGCTCCGCCGGGCGCGCATAGCGGCCCGGGGTTTCCGATAGTTTCAGCACCGGCGCAAGATGCTCGATGCGGCCGAGCGGTCCCGTGCTCTGCATCGTCATCTGCGCGAGTTCGTCCGGAGCAAGTTCCGCGGCGCCGCGCGCGGCATCGACCGCGTCCAGCCCCTTCACCCAGTGCGCCACCTGCACCAGCGACACCTTGACGAGCCACGAGCCGCCTTCGGTCGCGCGCCTTGCAAGCGCCGCGGCGGCACCGAACGCGCCGAGATAGCCCGCGATGTAGTCCAGCGCCTGCACCGGCAGGTTGCGCGGCGAGGCGAGCGCGCCCTGGGTCGCCGCCATGCCGGTGACGTTCTGCACGATGGAGTCGAAGCCTCGGCGACCGGCCCACGCGCCTTCGTCGCCATAGGCCGAAAGCTGCACGCAGACGAGGCCGGGCCGCAGCACCGCGAGCGCCTCCGGCGCGAAGCCGCGGCGCGCGAGCGTACCGGGCCGGTAGCCCTGGCTGAACACGTGCGCCTCGCGCACGAGGCCGCGCAGCGTCTCCACCGCTACGGGGTCGCGCAGGTCGAGGCTCGCGCAGCGCTTGCCGTGGCCGGTGTCCATCAGCAGCTCGTCCTGGTAGGGCAGGTGCGGCGCAGTGACGTGCATCACGTCCGCACCTTGCTCCGCCAGCATGCGACCGGCGGTCGGACCGGCGAGCACGCGCGTAAGGTCGAGCGCGCGGATGCCGGCAAGCGGACGATCGCCTTGGGGCAGCGGCTCGGGCGGAGCGTCGCCGATCTTCACCAGTTGCAGCAGCGGCAAGGCGGCGATCGTTGCTGCATGCGGATGCGCAGCCCACTCCTCGGGCGTGCGCGTCATGCCGCCGACGCAGCCGGCGGCGTCGATCGCAGCTTCGAACTCGAGCGCATCGCGTCGTGCGATCGCGGCGGCCAGCGCCTCGCGATCTTCCGTCGCGCAACCGGCGACGCGCAGCGCACCCTGCCGATGATGCACGTGGTTGGTGTGGAGAAAGTAGTGCCGGCCGTCCTTCGTCGCATAGTGGCCGGTCAGCGGATCCCACGAGATCGGCTTCTCGCCGTCGCGGCGGACGTAGGTATTGCCGCGCAGCGACGCTGCGGCTGCACGCAGGTCCACCGACACCGCTTGCGTGCGTCCGGTGCGCAGGCGCCAGAGATCCGAGAGCGCGACGCCGAGCGCGCCGAGCGCGGCGGCGCCGGCGGTGGCGATGCGATACGGCGTGCGGAAGACCGGATCGGCGCCGGAGAGATCGATCGCGTCGGCGGCGCGAAGCTCGCGGCCGGCGCAGGCGAGGACGCCCGCGGCGACCGCGCGCGGGTCGGCGGGATCAGGCTCCCCAGATGGCCTTGGCGGCGTCGACACAGAGCCGCAGCTTGGCACGTTCGTCGGCTTCCGTCACCGGATTCCCGCCCATGGTGCTCGCGAAGCCGCACTGCGGGCTGATCGCGCACTGGTCGAGCGCGATGAATTTCGAGGCTTCCTCGGCGCGGCGCTTGAGGTGATCGAGCGACTCGAGCTCCGGCACCTTGGAGCTGACCAGCCCCAGCACCACGCCCTTCGACTTCGGCACCATCGCGAGCGGCTGGAAGTCGCCGGCGCGCGGCGAGTCGAACTCGAGCAGGAAGTGGTTCACGTTCGCGCGGTTGAAGAGGCGCTCGGCGATCGAGGTGTAGCCGCCCTCGGACAGGTACATGCCCTTGTAGTTGCCGCGGCACATGTGCACGCCGACCACCATGTCGGCCGGCACGCCCTTCACGGCCTCGTTGATCGCATCCACGTAGAGGTCGACGAACTGGTCGGGGTTGCCGCCCTGCGCGCGCACCTTGCCCTGCAGCGCGGGGTCGCAGAGCATCGCGAGCGCAACCTCGTCGAGCTGCACGTAGCGGCAGCCCGCCTTGTAGAGGTCGGCGATCTCGCCCTGGTACACCTTGCCGAGGTCGACGAAGAAGGCCTTCGCGTCCGCATACGCCGCCTTCGCGCCCCAGTCGGTGAAGCGGTAGAAGTGCATCGTCGACGGCGCCGGCATGGTGATCTTCTGCACGAGCTTCGTCAGCTTCGAGGCGAAGGCGTATTCGTCGAGCGTGATCGGCTCGGCGCGCGACACCTTCGTCTCGGCGTAGGGCGCGGTGAAGTCGCTCTCGTGTCCGTGGTCGTCGTGGAACTTGAACACCGCCTCCTTGACCACGAGGCCACGGGTCAACCGGACGAACTTCTCCCAGTACGAGATGCGGCGGAACTCGCCGTCGGTCGCCACCTGCAGGCCGCACTCCTCCTGCAGCTTCAGCACGTCGCGGATCGCGGCGTCTTGTGCGGCGCGGAAGGCCGCGTCGTCCAGCGTCTTCGCGGCGTGCGCGCGGAAGGCCTCGCGCAGCGCCTTCGGGCGCAGCAGGCTGCCGATATGGTCGGCGCGGAAGGGGGGGCGGCCGTTCGCGGACAAGGTCATTGCGGGACTCCTCCGGTGCTTTTCGATTTCTATAAGCCTATAGAATACACCGCATGCCGCCGCGCGCCGCGTCCCGCGTCCCCGCCGCCCCCGCGCCCAAGCGCCGGGCGGAGGAGATCCTCGCCGCCGCGGCGAAGGTGTTCGCGAAGCGCGGCTACCACGGCGCCTCCACGCAGGACATCGCCGACGTGCTCGGCATCCGGCAGGCGAGCCTGTACTACTACTTCGCCTCCAAGGAAGCGGCGCTGGAAGCCGTCTGCGAGCGCGGCGTCGAGGACTACGCGCTGCGCGCGCGCGCCGTCGAGCGCGGCGAGGGCAACGCCGCCGAGAAGGTCGAGAAGCTCGTCATCCAGCACCTCGCGCCACTCGAAGACCGCCTGGACTACACGCTCGTCTTCCTGCGCGAGCGGCGCTTCCTGCCCGAGCCGGCGCGCGCGCGCATCCGGGCATCCGAGCGCAAGTACGAACGCATCGTCGAGCGCGTGATCGCCGGCGGCATCGCCTCGGGCGAGTTCCGCCGCGACCTCGACGCGCGCATGGCGACGCTCGCGCTGCTGGGCCTCGGCAACTCGGCGGCGGCGTGGTTCGGCCGCGAGCCGGGCGCGTCGCTGGAGTTCATCACCGGCAACTACGTCGAGCTGCTGGTGCGGGCGTTCCGGGCCGAACCTCCGCCGCCCTCGAGGACGAGGCACTGATGGACG
Source organism: uncultured Enterobacteriaceae bacterium (assembly GCA_964617355.1). Lineage (GTDB taxonomy): Bacteria > Pseudomonadota > Gammaproteobacteria > Burkholderiales > SG8-39 > CAZTDU01. The sequence goes on along the minus strand of CAZTXP010000006.1, from coordinate 71,838 downwards.
CCACGCGTCTTCCACGTCACGACGCAGCCATGCTGCGTATGGAGACCGCGCCCTCGCTGCTCGCCGCACGCGCGCAGCGCGAGCCGGACGCGATCGCCTATCGCGCGAAGCACCTCGGCCTGTACCGCGAGCGCACGTGGAAGGACTACGCCGCGCTCGTCGCGCAGGCGGCGCAGGGGCTCGCCTCGCTCGGGCTCGCGAAGGGCGAGAGCATCGCGATCATGGGCGACGCCTGCGAGGAATGGGTGCTCGCCGATCTCGGCGCGCAGGCGCTCGGCGCGGTGGTCTACGGCATCTACCCGACGGCGTCCGCCGCGGAGGTCGAGTACCAGATGCAGGACGGCGGCGCGACGATCTTCGTCGCCGAGGACCAGGAGTACGTCGACAAGATCCTGCCGATCGCGGACAAGCTGCCGGGCCTGCGCTGGATCGTGGTGGTGGACGCGTCGGCGATGTTCGCGTATTCGCACCCGAAGCTCAGGACGTTCGCCGACCTCATGGAGGCCGGCGGCAAGGGTGCGACCGCCGACCTCGAGGCGCTCGCGGCGAAGCTCGACCCGAAGGACCCCGCCTTCATCGTCTATACCTCCGGCACCTCCGGCCACCCCAAGGGCGCGCTGGTGTCGCACGGCCGGCACCTCGCCGCGGCGTGGAACCTCGTCGCGCACTACCCGACGCTCGCCGGGAAGACGCATCGCACGGTGGCCTACCTGCCGCTCTGCCACATCCTCGGGCGCGACGTCACGGTGACGCTGCCGCTCGTCTCGAAGCTCGTGCCGCACTTCGGCGAGGACGTCGAGGACCTGCCCGGCACCTTCTTCGAGGTCGCGCCGACGGTGCTCTTCACCGTGCCGCGCTACCTGCAGAAATTCGCCTCGCAGGTGCTGGTCGCGATCGGCAACACCACGCCGGTGAAGCGCGCCGCCTACGAATGGGCGATGCGCGTCGGCCGTGCGCAGGCGCGCCGCCGCTGGGACGGCGACGCCGACGAATCGCTCGCCTATCGCATCGCGCGCACGTTCGTGTTCACGCCGGTGCTGGAGAAGCTCGGCCTCGACGAACTCGAACTCGTGGTGTCCGGCGGCGCGCCGCTGCCCGCCGAGACCATGGCGCTGTGGCAGATCTGGGGCGCGAACGTGGTCGAGATCTACGGCCAGACCGAGACCGCCGGCGCGATCATCGCCGGTCAGAAGGGCCCCTTCCCGCACCCCGGCAGCGTCGGCACGCCGCCCGAGGGCTGGGAAGTGAAGCCGGGCGAGGGAAACGAGATCCTCGTGCGCAGCCCCGACGTCTTCGACGGCTACTGGGCGAACGACGCGGCGACGCGCGAAGTCTTCACCGCCGGCGGCTGGCTCAGGACGGGCGACGTCGGCGAGTGGAAGGATGGCACGATCCGCATCGTCGACCGCGCGCGCGACTTCATCGTCACCGCCGGCGGCAAGACGCTGTCGCCCTCCTTCATCGAAAACCTGCTGCGCTCCAGCCCCTACGTCGCCGAGGCGATGGTGATCGGGCACGCGCGCAAGTACCTCACCGCACTGGTGGAGATCGACTTCGACACCGTCTCCGACTGGGCGCGCACGCACGACGTGACCTATACCGGCTTCACGAGCCTCGCCACGCACGACGCGGTGCGGCGGCTCGTCGAGGCCGAGATCGCGCGCATCAACCAGTCGCTCGCGCGCGTCGAGCAGGTGAAGGCGTTCCGCATCCTGCCCAAGGCGCTCGACCCGGAGGAGGAAGGCGAGCCCGTGACCCCGACGCGCAAGGTGAAGCGCGCGCAGATGCTCGAGCGCTTCCGGGCGCTCGTCGAGTCCATGTACGATGACCGAGAGGAGCGGCTGGTCGCCGACGGCGTCGGCGATGCGCTGCAACACTGACAGGAGGAGGATCCCCATGCTGAAGAAGACGCTCGTTGCAATGCTCGCCGCGCTCGGCACCCACGCCGCGCAGTCGCAGGACGCCTACGTGATCGGCGTGTCGGCCGCGATGACCGGCCCCGGCGCCGGCATCTACGCGCCGGTGGTGGACGCGATGAAGGCCTACATCGACCACGTGAACGCCAAGGGCGGCGTGAACGGCAAGCCGATCCGCCTGATCGTGCAGGACGACGCCGCCGAGCCCTCGCGCGCGGCCGCCAACGCGAAGAAGCTGCTCGCGCAGGACAAGGTCGTGCTGCTGATGAACACCAGCCTCTCCTCGACCTACGCGCCGATGGTGGCCGAGGCGAAGCGCGCGAACGTGCCGCTCTACTTCGCCGGCTCGGTGTGCCCGAAGGAGACCTACCCGCCCGCCGACCCGCTGCAGTTCTGCTCCACCGCGTTCGGCGCGCAGTTCGATTCGCAGGCCGCGCTCGCGTTCGTGAAGTCCCAGGCGAAGGAGCCGGTGCGCCTCGGCCTCGCCGCGATGGCGATCCCGATCTCGCGCGGCGAGATCGACTACGCCGAGGGCCTGTCGAAGACCCTGGGCATGACCCCGGTCGAGAAGCAGATCTCGCCGCCGCCCGCGCCGGACTACACGCCGTTCGCCACCAAGCTCAAGGATGCGAACCCGAACTGGATGTGGTCGTGGGCGCCGTGGGTGGCGCAGGTGCGCACCTTCGAGGCGATGCGGCGCCTGGGCTGGAACGGCCGCTACCTCACCTGGGCGCACCTGAACGCCGAGGAGGAACTCGCGCGCCTGAAGGACGGCGAGTTCTACGTCATCGGCACCAACGCGTTCTTCGAGGACAACCTGCCGATCCACGCCGAGATCCGCGCGGTCACGCACCGCGCCAACCTCAAGCGCCCGATCACCTACCTCACCGAGGGCTTCATCGCCGGCATGGTGGTCGAGTCGGTGCTGAAGGCGACGCCGATGCCGGCGACGCCGCAGAAGGTGCTCGCCGCGATGAACACCCTGAAGGTCGACCTGAAGGGCCTGCGCGGCGGCCCGCTCGAATGGACCAAGGACAACCACTTCCGCACCAAGCAGTCGTACCGCGTCTGGAAGTGGGACGCGCAGAAGGGCGCCGTCACGCGCGTGCAGGACTGGACCGCCATCGAGGTAAAGAAGTAGACAAGCGTCCGGCACGCGACCAGCGGCCATGCAACTCGCCGTCAACATCGCCGTCCTCGCGGCGATCTATGCGCTGATCAGCTGCGGCTACGTGCTGGTGTATCGCGTCAGCCGCGTGCTGTCGCTCGCGCACGGCGAGCTGATGATGCTCGGGGCCTACGGCCTCGCCGCCACCGCGTCGCTCTTCGGCGGGCACCCGCTCGTCGCGATCGGCGCGTCGGCGGCGCTCGCGCTGCTGGTGGGCGTCGCGGTGTACGCCTGCCTGATGTGGCGCATGACCGGCGAATCGGTGCTCGCCGCGGTGCTGACGACGATCGCGCTGGGGATCCTGCTGCGCGGCGCGATGATCCTCGTGTTCGGCTCGCAGACGCAGTACCCGCTGCAGTCGCTCGGCTGGACGAACGCGACGATCGACCTCGCCGGCGCGAAGATCTCGGGCGCGGGAGCAGTGCTCGTACTTGGCACCGCGGCGGTGTACGCGGCGCTCTTCGCCTTCCTGCGCTTCACGCGCTGGGGCATCCGCATGCGCGCCGCGGGGCAGAACCCGCTCCTAGCGGCGCAGCGGGGCATCCGGCTGCATGGCGTCTATGCGCTCGCTTGGGGGCTCGCCACCTTCACGGGCGGCATGGCCGGCATGCTGATCGCCTGCGACGCCGGCATCGAGGCGACGATGGTCACCATTGGCCTGAAGGCCTTCCCGGCGGCGCTGGTCGGCGGCCTGGACAGCCTCGCCGGCGCGCTGGTCGGCGCGCTCGTCATCGCGGGCGCCGAGGTGCTGCTGATCCACTACGTGAGCCCGCTGCTGTCGGACGTGGTGCCGTTCTTCGTGCTGCTCGCGATGCTGGTCGTGCGTCCGTGGGGCCTCTTCGGCACGAAAGAAGAACTGGATCGGGTGTGAGCGCGCCCCAACGCGAAAGCTTGCATGAGCGTTCCTAGAGCCTCCGGGTATTTCCGCACCAGCCACGAGCGCGAGCTCGTGCTCCTCGACACGCGCACGCAGAAGGCGTGGCTCGGCGTGCTCGTGGTCGCGCTCGGCGCGTACCCTTTCCTCGCCAATGCGTTCCTGCTCGACCTCGCGAACCAGGTGCTGCTGACCTCGGTGGGCGCCGTGGCGCTGATGCTGCTGACCGGCTACGCCGGGCAGATCTCGCTCGGCCACGCAGGGCTGCTGGCGGCGGGCGCGTTCACCGCCGGCATCCTGTTCAAGGAACTGTCGGCGCCGATCTGGGTGACGCTGCCCGCCTCGGCCGCGGTGGGCGCGGCAATAGGTTTCCTCTTCGGCCATCCGAGCCTGCGGCTGCGCGGGCTCTACCTCGCGGTATCCACCCTCGCGCTGCACTTCATGGTGATCCACGCCGGGCAGGAGTACGAGACCAAGCGCGGCTTCTCCACCGGCGTGGTGATCGACCCGCCGGTGATCTTCGGCTGGACGCTGCAGGACTCGCGCGCGTGGTACTTCGTGCTGCTCGCCGCCTCGGCGGGCACGATCCTCTTCGCATTGAATCTCCTGCGCTCGCGCACCGGGCGCGCGTGGCGCGCGATCCACGGTCGCGAGGCGGTGGCCGCGGCGCTCGGCATCGACGTCACCAGCGCGAAGCTCTCGGCGTTCGTGGTCTCGTGCACGCTGACCTCGGTGGCGGGGTGCCTGTTCGCGTACTACCGCGGCTTCGTGTCGGCCGAGGCGTTCTCGCTCTTCCTCACCATCCAGTACGTCGCCACGGTGATCATCGGCGGCATCGGCTCGATCCTCGGCGCGGTGTTCGGCACCGTGTTCGTGGTGCTCTTCCCCTACGCGATCGAGTGGGCGATGACGGCGCTCGGCCTCGCCGAGCGCTTCGCCTCCGTGGTGTTCGCGGTGAACTACGCCGCGTTCGGCCTCGCGATGATCCTGTTCCTCGTCTTCGAGCCGCAGGGGCTGGTCGGCCTCTGGCGGCGCGTGCAGGCCTGGTTCCTGCTCTGGCCGTTCAAGCAGAAACCGCTGGGGAAATAGCGTGTCAGGCCGGCTTCACGATTTTCCAATACGTGTCCTTGCGCCAGATGAGGCCGTCCTTGAACTGGTAGAGGTCGCACCCTTGGTAATCCAGCTTCGTGCCGTCGGCCGCCTTGCCGGTGACGCGCCATTGCGTGACGGCGCGATCGCCCTCGCCCATCCACTCGTCGGTGCGCGCCCAGTGCATGTCGGGGATCACCTTGAAGCGGTCGGTGAGCAGCTTGCGGATCGCGGCCTTGCCGCTGAGCGTGGTGCCCATCGGCTCCGGGCCGCTGGCGAGCCAGAAGATCGCGTCCTCGTGGAACAGCGCCATGATGCGGTCCACGTCGCGGCTGTTGAAGGCTTGTCCGATGGAGGCGAGGAATTCGCGGGTGATGGGCATGGGGTGACCCTCCTTTGCGCGCATTACGCGCCCTCTGGCGGGGCGCTGGCAAGCGCATGAGCGAAATCCTCCTCCGGCTCGAGAAGGTCGAGGTCACCTACCACCGCGTGATCACCGCGGTGCAGGGGGTGTCGCTCGAGGTGCCGCGCGGCGCCATCGTCGCGCTGCTCGGCACCAACGGCGCCGGCAAGACCACCACGCTGCGCGCCATCTCGGGCTTCATCGGCCTCGACGACGCGCGCGTCACCGAAGGCGCGATCACCTACCTTGGCGAGCGCATCGACCAGTTGCCGCCGCATCGCATCACCGAACGCGGCATCGCGCTGGTGCCCGAGCGCAGCAAGGTGTTCGAGAACCTCACCGTGGCCGAGAACGTCGAGGCCGTGGTGACGCGCCCCGGCCACGACGCGCGCTGCCTCGCGCAGGCGGTCTGGGAGATGTTCCCCGCGCTCGCGCGCCTGAAGGGCCGCGAGGCGGGCTACCTGTCGGGCGGCGAGCGGCAGATGCTCGCCATCGGCGCCGCGCTCGCCTGCGCGCCGGACCTGCTGCTGGTCGACGAACTCTCGCAGGGCCTCGCGCCGCTGGTGGTCGAGGAACTGATGCACCGCCTGCAGGCCGTGCGCCGCGACCTCGGCACCACGATCCTGCTGGTCGAGCAGAACGCGGCGATCGCGCTGGAGGTGGCCGACCACGCCTACGTGATCGAGAACGGCCGCATCGTCATGGACGGCGCCCCCGACAAGCTGCGCGAGCACCAGGACATCCGCGAGTTCTACCTCGGCACCGGCTCTGGCGCCCGGAAGAACTACCGCGACGTGAAGCAGTACCGGCGCAGCCGGCGGTGGTATGGCTGATCAGTTGAAACTGGAAGGCGTCGCGCTCGCCTTCGGCGGGCTGCAGGTGCTCGACGGCGTCTCGTTCGAGACGCGCGAGGGCGAACTGCTGTGCCTGATCGGGCCGAACGGCGCGGGCAAGACGTCCGTGCTCAACTGCATCTGCGGCCTCTACCGCCCGAGCGCAGGGCGCATCTCGTTCGGCGGCGAGGACCTCGCCGCGCTGCCGCCGCACCGCATCGCGCAGCTGGGGATTGCGCGCACCTTCCAGCACGGCGAGCTGTTCGCGCACCTCACCGTGACCGAGAACCTGCTCGTCGCGCGCCACTCGCGCATCCGCACGCACCTGCTGGCGGAAGGCTTCTTCGGCCGCGGCGTGCGCGCCGAGGAGGCGGCGCACCGGCGCGCGGTCGAGGAAGTGCTCGACTTCACCGACCTGGAGCGCTGGCGCCACCATCCGGTGGGCGGGCTGCCCTTCGGCTTGCAGAAGATCGTCGGCTTCGCGCGCGCGCTCGCCATGGAGCCGAAGGTGCTGCTGCTGGACGAGCCCTCGGCGGGCCTGAACCGCGACGAGCGCGAAGACCTCGCGCGCCACATCCTGCGCATCAAGCACGAGACCGCGATCCCGATGATCTGGGTCGAGCACGACATGCAGATGGTCGCCGACCTCGCCGACCGGCTCTACGTGCTGGATCACGGCGAGCCGATCGCCGAGGGGGAGCCGGCCGCCGTGCTGCGCGATCCCCGGGTGATCAGCGCCTATCTTGGTACTTCCACCATCCACGAACCGGCCGCGGTTCGGTAGAGTGCCCCCTCCAAGGGGGTAACACCATGCTGAAGTGGCTCGGCGGCGGCAAGCCGGATCATCCGCTCGGGGACGAGAAGGGGCTCAAGGAAGCGCTCGCGGGGCTGACGGTGGCGGACCCCGTCGCGTGCCTCGGCGAGCTGCGCGACTGGGTGCGCTCGGTGATGGAGACCGAGGGCTTCCGGCCCGAGCACCGCGTCGACGTGCTGCGCCAGCTGGACGACGCTGCGCAGCCGCAGCTGCGGCGCCTCGCGCGCGACTACGCGGCGAACGCGCGCATGCCCAAGCACCAGGAGCAGCGCCTCTGGGGCGCCCTCTCCGGCACCTCGGCGGAATTCGGCAGCGCGTGGGCAGCGTGCATCGCGCAGGCGGCCGCCGACAGCGGCGTGGCCGGCAAGCTGAAGGCCGAACTGCCGCTGGTCCTCGTGCGCGGATTGCGCGCGCTCGGCGCGCAACTGAAGTGGCGCTACCTGCACTACGAGCAGGCCGACGGCGCGGTGTGGCGTGCGGTCGGCCAGATGGCGCGCTTCGCCGAGGAGAAGAAGCTGCTGCAGGCCGCGGTGCCGCCGGGCGGCGCGACGCCCGCGCGCGAGCTGGCGCGCATCCTTATGCTTGCGGCGTCGTCTCCCGATTCGCTGCTGCCTGCCGACATCGACCTCGCCGAGCGCGTGATCGCGCATTTCGACGGCGCGATCGCGATCGCCAATGCGCCGCAGGCGCAGGTCACGCGCCACTGCGTCGACCTCGACGCGGGCACGCCGCCGTGGCGCATGGCCGAGCCGCCCGCGCCGAAGCCGGGCCTGCGCTACTTCTCGGCCGCGCAGGCCGAGGCGAAGCTCGACGAGTACCTGCGCATCGCCGAGCGCGGCGGCGTGCCTTCCGACCTCGGCCTCGGCGAAGGCGTCGATCCGGCGCGCGTGCGCACGGTGTTGAAGCACCTCAAGGGCTGCTGGTCCGCGACGCCGCAGGTGCGCCAGCACGAGCGCTACCCGGTGAAGCACCGCATCACGGTGGTGAACGGCTTCTCGAGCGTGCTCGCGTGGGTGCAGGACGCCGCCAACAGCGAGGCCGCGCCCGAGAGCTGGGTCACCGAGAACATCAGCGCCGGCGGCATCGGCGCGGTGCTGTCGTCGCCGAAGTCCGACTGGCTGCGGGTCGGCAAGCTGGTGGCCGTGCAGGTCGAGGGCGGCAGCGGCGCGCGCACCGGCGGCGTGATCCGCCGCTGCTGGCGCGCGCGCGCCGACCAGATGAACATCGGCGTGCGCACGCACGCGAAGGAGACCTTCCCGGTGAAGGTCGCGAAGATGGGCACCGACCGGGCGCTCTTGATGAACGACGGCCGCGCGCTCGGCGCCGAGGCGCTGCTCTGCGTGCCGGAGGGCAGCTACAGCCAGCAGGTCAGCCCGGTCATGGAGTTCGACGGCCGCCAGTACCTGCTGATCCCGATCGAGCTGGTGGACGCGGGCGACGATTTCGAACTGGGTCGCTACCGCGTCATGCAGCAAGGCTGAAGCCTAGAACTTCTCCATCGGCCCGAGGTAGCGCCACTTCCCCGGCGGCAGGCCGCCGAGCTTCACGCTGCCGATGCGGATGCGCTTCAGGCCGACGACCTTCAGCCCCACCAGTTCGCACATGCGGCGGATCTGGCGCTTGCGGCCTTCGCGCAGCGCGAAGCGGAGTTGATCCTCGTTCTGCCACGACACCTTGGCCGGCTTCAGCGGCCGGCCGTCGAGTTCCAGCCCGTGGTTCAGCTTCGCGAGGCCCGCGGCGTCGAGCTTGCCGATCACGCGCACGAGGTACTCCTTCTCGATGGTCGAGTCCTCGCCGATCAGCTTCTTCGCCACGCGGCCGTCCTGCGTCAGCACCAGCAGCCCGGTCGAATCGATGTCCAGGCGCCCCGCGGGCGCGAGGTTCTTCAGGTGCGCCGGCAGGAACTTCTGCTGCGCCGGGTCCTCGTTCCAGCGATTCTCGCGCGTCACCAGCGTGTAGGCCGGCCGGTAGCCGTCCTCGGCCTGCCCGGAGACGAAGCCTACCGGCTTGTGCAGGAGCACCGTGACGCGCCCGCCCTGCACTCGCTTGGCGGCTTCCGCCACCTCGATCACGCAGTCCGGCCGCACCCGCACGCCGAGCGTGTCCACGGCCACGCCGTCGACCTTCACCCAGCCGTTGGCGATCCATTCGTCCGCCTCGCGGCGCGAGCACAGCCCGCGCTCGCCCATCAGCTTCGACAGCCTCGGCTTTTCGTCCATGGCGCATTGTCTCAGGCCCCGGGTGTGAAAACGCACCGAGGCTCATCCTGCGAGCCAGCGCCTGTTGCAGAATCGAGGCATGGCCAGAAAAGCATCCAAGAACGCCGCCTCGAGCGGCGCCAACCTCGGCTTTGAAGCCAAGCTCTGGGCCGCCGCCGACGCGCTGCGCAACAACATGGACGCGGCCGAGTACAAGCACGTCGTGCTCGGGCTGATCTTCCTGAAGTACATCTCGGACGCCTTCGAAGCGAAGCACGTCGAGCTCGCCACGCAGACTGCGCAGGGCGCGGACCCCGAGGATCCGGACGAGTACCGCGCGGTGCACATCTTCTGGGTGCCGCCCGAGGCGCGCTGGCCCTACCTGAAGGGCATGGCGCCGCAGCCGACCATCGGGCAACTGGTGGACGACGCCATGACGGCGATCGAGCGCGACAACCCGACGCTGAAGGGCGTGCTGCCCAAGGACTTCGCCCGCCCCGGCCTCGACAAGTCGCGGCTCGGGCAACTCATCAATCTGGTCTCCGACATCGCGCTCGGCTCGCCTGCCGACCGCGCCAAGGACACCCTAGGCCGCGTGTACGAATACTTTCTCTCGCGCTTCGCCAGCGCCGAGGGCAAGAGCGGCGGGCAGTTCTACACGCCCTCGCACGTGGTGCGCGTGCTCGTCGAGATGCTCGCGCCGTACAAGGGCCGCGTCTACGACCCCTGCTGCGGCTCGGGCGGCATGTTCGTGCAGAGCGAGAAGTTCATCGAGGCGCACGCCGGCAAGCTCGGCGACATCTCGATCTACGGGCAGGAGAGCAACTACACCACGTGGCGCCTCGCGAAGATGAACCTCGCGATTCGCGGCATCGACGCGCAGATCGGCCACGGCGACACGTTTCACGCCGACGCGCACCCGGACCTGAAGGCCGACTACGTCCTCGCCAACCCGCCCTTCAACGACAGCGACTGGCGCGGCGACATCCTCCGCGACGACAAGCGCTGGGCCTTCGGCGTGCCGCCCGCCGGCAACGCCAACTTCGCGTGGGTGCAGCATTTCCTGCACCACCTTGCGCCGCACGGTACCGCCGGCTTCGTACTGGCGAACGGATCGATGTCATCGAACCAGTCCGGCGAAGGCGACATCCGCAAGGCCATCGTCGAGGCCGATCTCGTGGACTGCATGGTCGCGCTGCCAGGGCAGCTCTTCTACTCTACGCAGATCCCGGTGTGCCTGTGGTTCCTCACGCGGGACAAGAAGAAACCGCGCTTCAGGGATCGGCGCGGCGAAACCCTCTTCATCGATGCCCGCAAGCTCGGCACCATGGCCGACCGCGTGCACCGCGAGCTGACCGACGAAGACGTCGGCCGTATCGCCGGCACCTACCACGCCTGGCGCGGCGACAAGGGCGCGAGCCAATACTCCGACGTCGCCGGCTTCTGCAAGAGCGCCACGCTCGATGAGATCCGCAAGCATGGCCACGTGCTCACGCCTGGGCGGTACGTGGGAGCGGAGGAGCAGGAGGACGACGGGGAGCCGTTCGAGAAGAAGATGAGGCGGCTGGCCGAGACTCTGCGGGAGCAGCAGGCGGAAGGATTGAGGCTGGATGCGGCGATCGTGGCAAACCTGAACGGTCTGGGCTATGGCGACTGAGAGGCGCTCAACAACTGTGCGCCAACTCGTTTCAGAGGGCGTGCTGGATCGACCGCTCGATGGCAATCATGGAGAGATACACCCAAAGGCTAGTGACTTCGTGAGTTCGGGTATCCCTTTCGTAATGGCATCCGACATTGTCGGAGGGCGCGTTGACACGAGGAATTGCACATTTATCACTGATGCTCAAGCACGCTCATTGCGAAAAGGCTTTGCGAAGCAGGGCGATGTCCTAATTTCTCATAAGGCAACAATGGGTCGAACGGCTTTCATAGACAAGCTTGAAACGCCGTTCGTGATGCTGACGCCGCAAGTTACCTACTACCGAGTCAAGGACCACGGAGTGCTTTCGGCACGCTATCTAAAGCACTATTTCGACAGCCCGGAGTTCCAGCAGCTCTTTGATTCATGGGGCCACAAAGGCTCGACACGCTCCTATCTCGGAATCACATCGCAACTTGACCTTCCAGTAGTCTTTCCTGCAATCCGTGAGCAGCGTGCGATCGCCCACATCCTAGGCACACTGGACGACAAGATCGAAGTGAACCGGCGGATGAACGAGACGCTGGAGGCGATGGCGCGGGCGCTATTCAAGTCGTGGTTCCTGGATGGCGAACGCGCCGGAAACTGGTCGACGCAAGCTTTACTCGATTGCGTTGACGTTGCCCGCGGGCTCTCCTACAAGGGCGATGGCCTCACCGATACTGGCGTGCCCATGCACAACCTGAATTCGATCTACGAGGGCGGAGGCTACAAGCACGACGGCATCAAACACTACAACGGCGAATTCAAGTCGCAGCATCTGGTCCGCGCGGGCGATCTAATCGTCGCCAACACTGAGCAAGGCCACGACCGCCTGCTGATCGGCTACGCAGCGATCGTGCCAGAGCGATTCGCCGAGCCGAGCCTCTTCAGCCATCACCTCTACCGCGTTCGGCCGAAAACCGATTGCCACCTCACCGCCGAATATCTCTGTCACCTGCTCAACTCGCGCACGATGCATGACACCGTTAGCGGGTACGCGAACGGCACGACGGTAAACATGCTCTCGATGGACGGACTGCAACTCCCGGAATTCGCCATTCCGCCGAAGGATCTGGTCGACCGATTCACCGCGTTCGCGCGAAGCGTGAGGCTGCGACAAGAAGCGATGATTGAAGAGAACCGCACGCTTGCCGCGACGCGCGACACTCTTCTGCCGAAGCTGATCTCCGGCGAAATCCGCGTCCCAGAAGCCCTGAAGCAGAGCGAGGAGCCCGTTCAATGAGCGACGTTTGGTGCGTGAAAGCCGTATGCGGCACGTACACGAAGCAATTCCTGAAGCCCATCCATGGCCGGGATCGCTAGAGGAACAGCACACACCCCTCTGCGATCAAGACCAATGATGAGCCCCACTCGCTAAAAAGCGCCGAGCAATCCGAAGTCGCCAGCAAGTATGCACGAAGCCAGCAGATCGGGATGAACTGCATCGCAAGATTACGCTGCATTGCCATCGCGGCAAGACTAGCCGACTGCAAATAGAGGTGCCACCATGCGAGTACTGACAATTGATGGCGGAGGGTTTCGGGGTCTGTACTCTGCGCATATTCTCAAGCGCATTGAAGCCGAATTCGGCGTTTCGTTTTGGAAGGATTTCGATTTAATCGCTGGCACAAGCACAGGATCAATTGTTGCCGGCGCGCTTGCCATCGGGCTTTCCCCCGATGTCATCTGCAATCTATACGTTGCACACGGAAAGGAAATTTTTGAAGGAAGGATCAGTGCGCTCGGAGGTCAGCGAAAGCCCAAGTACGACAAAGAGCCCTTGCGCAAGGCACTTAAGTCAGTATTCGGAAATTTCCTCCTAAGGAATGCGAAGACAAGACTCCTGATTCCAGCTACGGACATCGGAAATGGGACGGTTCATCCGATCAAGTCCAACTACGACCCAAGCTTTACTCGGGATCCCGAAGTACCGCTTGTAGACGCGATACTGGCTTCCTGTAGCGCACCCTTGTACTTCGCACCGACCAGGGTCGACGAGTACCTACTAGCTGACGGCGGTTTATGGGCAAACAACCCATCCCTCGTCGCGCTCACGGAAGCCATGACGCGACTCTCAGCGCCGAGGGAGTCAATCCGTTTGCTCTCCATTGGAACGGGCAGCAGCAAGAATTTCTACGAGTTTAGGGAGCACGAGACGGACTGGGGATTTTTGTGTGGCTGGGGAATAAAGCAGTTCATTTCAATGCTTCTCAATCTGCAGACAACAACGGCAACAAACGTCGTGTCGCTGTTGCTAGATCCCGCGCAATTAGTTCGCATTGATTTTCAATCCGACTCTCCCCTGCCGCTTGACGACCCGAAGATGAAGGACATGCTCCTAACAAAGGCGGATCACGATTTCACGCACGCAAGCCCGCGAATTCGTGCGTGGTTGGATGAAGGGAGATAGCCGTGAGCGAGTTCAATTCCTTGTCGGAACCAACCTCGCTAGCAGCCGGCCTTTTAGATGAAGTCGCCAAGTCGCTCGAAATCCCGGATAGCCGGTATCAAGCAGCGGAGCGCAGCTATAAGTCGCTGGCTGAATGGCTCAAGCGATCGGAATCACGTCTCGCGAACTTCGAGACGGAGATCTATCCGCAGGGTTCCTTCAGACTTGGCACCGTGATCAAGCCCTTGAACGAAGGTGAGGAGTATGACCTGGATGTAGTTTGCGAGATTCCCATCTCGAAATCGGGCGTAACCCAGGCGGAATTGAAGGCATTAGTTGGACAGGAGGTTGCCGACTACGCGAAATCACGGTCCATGCAGAAGGTCAGCGAGTCGCGACGTTGCTGGACGCTGAATTACGCGGATGGAGCGCAGTTTCACATGGACGTAATTCCTTCCGTTCCCGATGCAGCATTTCAGAAGAGGCTGATCGAGGCTCGAACCGGAAAGAACCAATGGGCCGACACTGCGATAGCCATCACCGACCGGGAACATCCGCACTTTCGCCTACGAACCGAGGAGTGGCCGGGAAGCAATCCCGTGGGCTATGCGAACTGGTTCCTTGATCGCACCAAGGTCGCCTTTGAACGGCGCCGCTCGGAACTCGCACTTCTCGAGAAGCGCGCCAACGTGGAGGAAATTCCCGCCTATAGGGTCAAGACACCGCTACAGAGCGCCATTCAGATCCTGAAGCGGCACCGCGATATCCAATTCGCGGATGACCCAGACAATCGACCAATATCGATAATTCTGACGACTCTAGCCGCCCATGCGTACGGGCAAGAGGAGACCGTTGGCGCTGCGCTGTTCGGAATACTTGGCCGCATGGATCGATTTATTTCTTACCCGGATGGGGTGGCATGGATTCCGAACCCGACCGACCCGCGTGAGAACTTTGCCGACCGCTGGGTCACGTATCCGGAAAGACGGGAGGCTTTCTCTTCTTGGCTCCGACAGGCGCGCGCCGATTTCTCTGCCGCTGGCCAGGCCGGCGACCTAGACGCATTTTCCGATTCGCTTGCACCAAGTATCGGACGCAACCTTGTGGAATCGGCAGTCGAGATACGCCGACCGAAGGGACTGATCACTACGGCCAAGTCTGGCGTGGCAGCAGTGGGGTCGCTACTCCGCCGTGTCCTCGGTGCCCCACATAAGATCGCACCCCGTTGGCCGATGTCGATACAAGGCACGATTCAAATTGCGCGTGCAACCTACACGCAACGCGGCAAGACTCATGCAATTAAGAGCGATGGGATGCCGCTCAAGAAGGGGGGCGACTTGAGATTCGAGGCGCAGACCAACATCCAGCCCCCCTACAGCGTCTACTGGCAAGTGGTGAATACGGGGCGTGAAGCGGAGGCTAAGGGCGGACTACGTGGCGGGTTTGAGCCGGCGGTGGCGAATGCGGCGGGGCTCGTTCGAAAGGAATCGACCGAATATCGCGGCACCCACAGTATCGAATGCCTCGTCGTAAAGAATGGAACTTGCGTTGCCAGAAGCGAGCCGTTCATTGTCACGATCTCGTAGGGCAACTTGGCGCAGGTATATGGGGTCGGAGTAACCTTCCTGCGTGCGACGCGCCCTGAACGCCGGTGGTCCGAATGGAAGTGGCGGAGTTGCGTATTCACGAATAAGGCGCAAGCAGACGGCAATCTCGATTCTGGAGACAATCAACTTCACCAGCCCGAGCGCTGCAATCGTAGAATTCGGCGTCCGGCGAGCCACCGTCCGCAGCACATGCCGTAGCGCAGGGGGACACCTTCATGCACACCGTTGAACGCACGTTTCGCCTCGAAGGCCCGGCCGGCCTTGGCGCCAAGCCGCGTCCGGAGCTGATCGGGCCGGTCCTCGCCAGCCTCCACGCCACGCTGCAAGACGCCGTGCGAATGGGGTTCATGCATTCGAGCCGCGCACGCGGGCGCATGCCAAAGGGGCTGAGCGCAGCCGCCGACGTCCGCTATGTCGGCCACGCCTCCGATCGCGACGACGCGACCATCCTGCGCTTCGAAGTACCGCCATTCGGCGAAGTAGCGGAGGAACTCTTTTCGCAGACGCGCCTCTGGGACGACGGGCCGCGCGCAGACCAGACCGCATTCGAGCTGCTGGGCGAAGCGCTGGGCGATGTCGGCACGCGCCGGATGGAGAGCAGCCGCTTCGATCCCGGACTGCTGCATCGCATCGGCCGCTACCGCACACTGTTCGGGAAGGACAAGCTCACGCGCATCGCACTCCCCGACGCCAAGCTCGCCCGGCCCAGCCAGATCGACGCAGACGTGGTCACCTCCGCCCGCGAACTCGCAAGCGTCACGCCCACCCCCCGCCGGGTACGCGTGGCAGGCCGACTGGACCTGATGGGCGCCAGCCAAGGCGTGCTGAAACTGGACCTCGGCAGCGAGGGGATCATTACGGCGATCTGGGAAGGCGAGGAGCCGATCGACGAACTCCGCGCCCTGTTCAACCGGGACGTCGTATGCGAAGGCTCCGGCGTGTTCCGCCCCTCGGGCTCATTGCTGCGCATCGATGCCGATGCCATCGCGCCCGCGACGGACAGCGATGCGTTCTTCCGGCAGGTGCCGCTGGCTGTCGCGCGCGTGGACATCGGCAAGAGCATGCGCCTTCGCACCGGCGAGCCGCCGGCGTTCGCGAGCTACCTCGGCAGCATCCCCGCCGAGGAAAGCGACGAGGACTTCGCAGCGGCCGTCGACGCATTGAGCTGACAGGCCGGACCGAATGTCCTACCTGCTCGATACGAATGTGGTGCTTCTCGCCACCCGGGCAGGCAGCAAGGCATCCGCCGCGATCGATGCGCAGTTCCAGCTATCAAGCGCACGCTTCCGGCCCGCGATCTGCGAAGTCTCGGTTGGCGAGCTGCGGGCATTCGCGCGCTCGAACACCTGGGGCGAGAAGCGCAAGGTCCTCCTGGAGCAGCAGATCAATCGATCGCTGGTGATCCCGATCGCATCGCCCGGCGTGCACGAGAAGTGGGCTGAGATGTACTCGGCATTGCGGGCTGCGGGCCAGACTGTGGAGCAGAACGATATCTGGATTGCCGCGACTGCAAGTGTCGCCGGCCTTACTGTTCTGACGACCGACAAGGACTTCCGGCGAATTCGCGCCACGGTTGCCGTGAGCGCGCGCATCCTCGACATCCATACCGGCATCGAGATTCCGTAGCGCGATGGCCGCGCTCAACGAATCCGTCGTCGAAGCCGCCGCCCTCGACTGGCTGCGCGAACTCGGCTGGCAGGTCGCGCATGGGCCGGACATCGCACCCGACACCACCGCGGCCGAGCGCGCCGGGTACGACGAGGTGGTGCTGGCCGCGCGGCTGCGCGATGCGCTCGCGCGCCTGAACCCGGGCCTGCCGCCCGAGGCGCGCGAAGACGCCTTCCGCAAGCTCACGCGGCCGGAAGGGCCGACGCTGGAGGCCCGCAACCGCGCCGTGCATCGCGTGCTGGTGGACGGCGTGAACGTCGAGTACCGCGCGGCCGACGGCGCGATCCGCGGCGCGCAGGCGCGCGTGATCGATTTCGTCGACCCGAAGGCGAACCACTGGTTCGCGGTGAACCAGTTCACCGTCACCGAGAACAAGCACACGCGGCGGCCGGACGTGGTGCTGTTCGTGAACGGGCTGCCGCTCGTGCTCATTGAACTGAAGAACGCCGCCGACGAGAACGCGACGATCTGGACGGCGCTGCAGCAGTTCCAGACCTATCGCGCGGAGTTGCCCACCCTCTTCGCATTCAACGCGCTGCTGGTGGTGTCGGATGGCGTCGAGGCGCGCATCGGCACGCTGACCGGCGGGCGCGAGTGGTTCAAGCCCTGGCGCACCATCGACGGCGAGACGCTCGCGCCGGCATCAATGCTGCAGTTGCAGGTGATGGTGGACGGCGTGTTCGACCATCGGCGGCTGCTCGACCTTCTTGCGCACTTCGTAGTGTTCGAGGACGACGGAAGCGCGAAGCTGGTGAAGAAGATGGCGGGATACCACCAGTTCCATGCGGTGCGCATGGCGGTGGACGAAACATTGCGAGCCGCGCACGGGCTGCGCGACGCGGCCACCGGCCGCTACGAGACGCGCCGCACCGGCGGCGAAGGCGGCGACCGCCGCATCGGCGTGGTCTGGCACACGCAGGGCTCGGGCAAGAGCCTGACGATGGCGTTCTACGCTGGGCGCGTGATCCGCGACCCGCGCATGGCGAACCCGACGGTGGTGGTGATCACCGACCGAAACGACCTCGACGACCAGCTCTTCGGCACCTTCTCGCGATGCCGCGACCTGCTGCGCCAGCCGCCCTCGCAGGCGGAGAACCGTGCCGACCTGCGCGCGAAGCTCTCGGTGGACGCGGGCGGCGTGGTGTTCACGACGATCCAGAAGTTCATGCCCGAGGAGCGCGGCGACCGGCACCCGGTGCTGTCGGACCGGCGCAACATCGTGGTCATCGCCGACGAGGCACACCGCAGCCAGTACGACTTCATTGACGGCTTCGCGCGGCACCTGCGCGACGCCCTGCCCCACGCCTCGTTTATCGGGTTCACTGGCACGCCGATCGAACTGACCGACAAGAACACGCGCGCGGTGTTCGGCGACTACATCAGCGTCTACGACATCCAGCGGGCAGTGGACGACCAGGCGACGGTGCCGATCTACTACGAGAGCCGGCTCGCGCGCCTAGCGCTCGACGAAGCCGAGCGCCCAACCATCGACCCCGAGTTCGAGGAACTGACCGAGGGCGAGGAAACCGAGCGGAAGGAAAAGCTCAAGACGAAGTGGGCACAGCTCGAGGCAGTGGTCGGCTCCGAAAAGCGCGTGAACCTGGTGGCCGCCGACCTCGTGGAGCACTTCGAGAAGCGGCTCGAGGCGATGGACGGCAAGGCGATGGTGGTCTGCATGAGCCGGCGCATCTGCGTCGAGCTCTACAAGGCAATCATTGCGCTCCGTCCCGATTGGCACGACGAGGACGACGCGAAGGGCGGCATCAAGATCGTGATGACAGGCTCGGCGACGGACGCGCTCGACTGGCAGCCGCACATCCGCAACAAGCCGCGGCGCGAGGCGCTGGCGAAGCGATTCCGCAACCCGGCCGACGGCTTTCGCATCGCGATCGTGCGCGACATGTGGCTCACCGGCTTCGACGCACCGAGCCTTGCCACGCTCTACGTGGACAAGCCGATGCAGGGGCACGCGCTGATGCAGGCGATTGCGCGCGTGAACCGCGTCTTCCGCGACAAGCCGGGCGGGCTGGTCGTGGACTACCTCGGCCTCGCGCAGGAACTGAAGTCCGCGCTCGCCACCTACACCGAGAGCGGCGGGACGGGTCGCACGGCGCTGGACCAGAACGAGGCGGTGGCGGCGATGCTGGAGCGCCACGAGATCTGCTGCGGGCTCTTCCACGGCTTCGACTGGTCTGCGTGGACGAAGGGCGGCGCGGTTGGGCTGGCGCTGCTGCCGGCCGCGCAGGAGCACATCCTCGCCCAGAAGGACGGCAAGGCGCGGCTGCTGAATGTGGTGAAGGAGCTCTCGCAGGCCTTCGCCCTCGCCGTGCCCCACGAGGAGGCACTACGCATCCGGGACGACGTGGCGTTCTTCCAAGCGGTGCGTGCGGTGCTGGCAAAGGGCGTGGCGGACACTGCCAAGACACAGGAGGAACTCGACCTCGCGGTGCGGCAAATCATCTCGCGCGCGGTGGCCTCGGAGGGCGTTGTGGACATCTTCGCCGCCGCGGGGCTGAAGAAGCCCGACCTGTCGATCCTCTCGGAGGAGTTCCTCGCCGACGTGAAGCAGCTGCCGCAGCGCAACCTCGCTGTGGATCTGCTTCAGAAGCTGCTCTCGGGCGAGATTCGCGAGCGCAAAAAGAAGAACGTGGTACAGGCGCGCTCGTTCGCGGAACTGCTCGAGCAGACGATCCGCCGCTACCAGAACCGCGCGATCGAGGCGGCGCAGGTGATCGAGGAACTGATCGGCCTTGCCAAGGAAATGCGCGAGGCCGCGGCGCGCGGCGAGAAGCTCGGCCTGAACAGCGACGAGCAGGCGTTCTACGACGCGCTCGAGGTGAACGACAGCGCGGTCAAGGTGCTGGGCGAGCCGACGCTGGTGAAGATCGCGCACGAGCTGGTCGAGGCGGTGCGCTCGAACGTGAAGATCGACTGGACCGTGCGCGAGAACGTGCGCGCCAGCCTGCGCGTGATCGTGAAGCGCATCCTGCGCAAGTACGGCTACCCCCCGGACAAGCAGGATAAGGCCACCCAGACGGTGCTGGAGCAGGCCGAGGTGCTGAGCGCAGCATGGGCTACGGCGTAGAATCACTGTTCCAGAGGAGGAATCGCCCGATGAAACGCCTTGCCCTCGCGGCCCTCGCCGCCGCCGTCGCCACCCCCACGCTCGCGCAGGAGGTCACGCTGCGCGTAGTCAGCGCCTTCCCCGAGAACAGCCTCTACGTGAAGCGGCTCGAGAACTGGATCGAGCGCGTCAACGCCGAGGGCAAGGGCGTGCTGCAGCTGAACTTCATCGGCGGGCCGAAGGCGGTGCCGACCTTCGAGATGGGCAAGGCGGTGCAGGGCGGCGTGGTGGACATCGGCATGTCCACGGGCGCGTTCTACACCAACGTGTTCCCCGAGGCCGACGCGTTGAAGCTCACCGAGATGCCGGTCGCAGAGCAGCGCACCAACGGGGCCTTCGCCTACATCAACAAGGTCTGGAACGAGAAGGGCAACATGCAATACCTCGGCCGCGTGGTCGAGAACCAGTCCTTCCACCTGTACCTGAACAAGGAGATCGCGAAGCCCGACCTCAAGGGCCTCAAGATCCGCATCACGCCGGTGTACCGCGACTTCTTCGGCGCGATGGGCGCGACGCTCATGCAGACCGCGCCCGGCGAGGTCTACACCGCGCTCGAGCGCGGCGTGGTCGACGGCTACGGCTGGCCGGTGGGCGGCATCTTCGACCTCAACTGGCACGAGAAGACCAAGTACCGCGTCGACCCCGGCTTCTACGACGCCGAGGTCTCGCTGGTGGCCAACCTCAAGAAGTGGAACGCGCTCGCCGCGAAGCAGCGCGAGTTCCTGCAGCAGCAGGTGATCAACTTCGAGGGCCGCAACGACTTCTGGAAGGCCTACGGCGCCGAGGAGAAGAAGCGCCAGGCCGCCGCCGGCATCAAGACCATCACCTTCGACGCCGCCACCTCGGCCGCCTACGTGAAGCAGGCTGTCGACGCCGGCTGGGCGGGCGTGATCAAGCTCTCGCCGCAGCACGGTCCGGCGATGCAGAAGCTGTTCACGAAGAAGAAGTAGTTCCCGATGGAGGCCCTGGACCGCGCCTTCGGCAAGGTGCTGGAGGGCTTCGCGCTGCTGTCTTGCGCACTCGTCGGCGCGATCACGCTGATGATCTGCGCCGACGTGCTGCTGCGGAACGTGCCGCTGATCCCGGGCGTGATCGGGCTCGCGTGGTCGAACGAGCTGTCGGAAACGGGGCTCTACCTCGTCACGATGCTTGCCGCGCCGTGGCTGCTGCGCGAGGGCCGGCACATCCGCGTCGACATCGTGCTGCGCGCGATCCCGGCGAAGGCGGCGTGGGCGTGCGAGTGGCTCTGCGACGCCGTTGCCTTGGCCTGCTGCGCGGTGGTGGTCTGGTACGGCGCGCAGGCCGCGTGGGACAGCTACGCGCAGGGCT
Organism: uncultured Enterobacteriaceae bacterium; assembly: GCA_964617355.1. GTDB lineage: Bacteria > Pseudomonadota > Gammaproteobacteria > Burkholderiales > SG8-39 > CAZTDU01. The sequence continues at coordinate 50,745 of CAZTXP010000006.1, read as the reverse complement.
CGATGTCGATCAAGACGCTGGTGATGCCCGAGTGGTGGATCTTCGCGCCGCTGCCCTTCGCCTTCCTGCTCCTCGCCATCGAGGTGCTGTTCCGCATGCGCCGGCTCGCGCTCGGGCCCAGGGCGCCGCGCGACGACGCGGTGAGCGCGTCCTGATGCAGAGCTGGCAGTTCGCGGCGTGGTTCCTGCTCGGGGGCTCGACGCTGCTCCTTTTCCTCGGCCTGCCGGTGGCGTTCACCTTCCTCGCGGTGAACATCGTCGGCGCGTGGCTGTGGATGGGCGGCGAGCCGGGGCTGGTACAGCTGACGCGCAATGCCGTGTCGTCGGTGGCGAGCTTCGCGCTCACCCCGATCCCGCTCTTCGTGCTGATGGGCGAGATCCTGTTCCACACCGGGCTCGCGGTGAAGGTGATCGACGGCATCGAGCGCCTCGTGCGCGAGGTGCCCGGGCGGCTCGCGGTCGTGGCGGTGGTCGCGGGCACGGTGTTCTCGGCGATCTCGGGCTCGACCATCGCCACCACCGCGATGCTCGGCAGCCTGATGGTGCCGGTGATGCTGGCGCGCGGCTACCACCCGACCATGGCCACCGGCCCGATCATGGCGATCGGCGCGGTGGACATGCTGATCCCGCCCTCGGCGCTCACCGTGCTGCTCGGCAGCCTGTCGGGCATCTCGATCTCGAAGCTGCTGATCGGCGGCGTCACGCCGGGCCTGATCCTGTCGGCGATCTTCGTCGCGTGGATCGTGGTGCGCGTGAAGATGCAACCCTCGCTCGCGCCGCCGGTGGCCGCGCAACGCCACGCCGGCTGGGAGAAATGGGGCCCGTTCGTGCAGTACGTGCTGCCGCTGGTGTCGATCTTCGGGCTCGTGGTGGCCTCGATGTCCGCCGGCTGGGCGACGCCGACCGAGTCGGCGGCGATCGGCGCGTTCGCCACCTTCCTGCTCGCGCTGTGCTACCGCGCCGTGACGCGCGCGAACACGCTTGCGGCGCTCAAGGGCACGATGTCGATCTCGGGGATGATCCTCTTCATCATCGTCGGCGCGACCACGTTCTCGCAGATCCTCAGCTTCTCGGGCGCGTCGAACGGGCTCGTCTCGGCGATCACCGGACAGGGTCTCTCGCCGCTCGCGATCGTCGCCGCGATGATGCTCGTGCTGATCGTGCTCGGCGTGTTCGTCGACCAGGTGAGCATGATGCTGATCACGTTGCCGATCTTCATGCCGATCGTGCAGCAGCTCGGCATCGACCAGGTCTGGTTCGGCGTGATGTTCCTGATCTGCATGCAGCTGGGGCTGCTGCTGCCGCCGCACGGCCTCTTGCTGATGACCATGAAGGGCGTCGCGCCGCCGCAGGTGACGATGGCGCACATCTACCGCGCGGTCACGCCCTACGTCGTCATCAGCCTCGTGGTGCTGGCGCTGATCTTCGCGCTGCCGGGCATCGCGATCTGGCTGCCGTCGAAGATCGGCTAGGATTCCCGGATGAACCTCTCGAACACGCGAGTCCTCGTTCGCGCAGCCCTCGCGGCGTTGCTCCTCGTCGCCCCGGCCGCCCATGCCGCGGACGACATCGTCACCCGCCCGGTGCGCTTCACCAAGGGAGCCTCGGCCGCGACGATCCAGGGCGCGCTGAAGGGCCGGCAGACCATCGACTACCTGCTGCGCGCGAAGGCCGGGCAGACGATGAAGGTGGAACTCAAGACCCCGAACGACGCGCTCTACTTCAACGTCCTGCCGCCGGGATCGAACGACGTCGCGATCCACAACGGCTCGGTCGGCGGCAACGACTGGAGCGGCGCGCTGCCGCAGGACGGCGAGTACAAGGTGCGCGTGTACCTGATGCGCAGCGCCGGGCGCCGTGGCGAATCGGCGCCATTCACGCTCACCATCGGCCTCTCGGGCACGCCCGCGGCGGCCGGCCTGGGCAAGGCGCCTGCCTCCGATGCGAAGGTGAAGGGCACGCCGTTCCACGCCACCGGCAACGTGCCGTGCGTCGTCGGCGACGCTTCTGCGGCGCTGCAGCCCTGCCCGTTCGGCGTGATCCGCGGCTCTGCGGGGAACGCCGAGGTGCACGTGACGCCGCCGGGCGGCCTGAAGCGCGTGCTGCGCTTCGCGAGCGCGAAGGTCACCTCGGAAGGCGCGCAGGGCGTCAAGGCGACGAAGACCGGTGACGAGTGGTCGGTCGAGGTGAACGACGTCGAGCGCTACCGCATCCCGGAGGCGGTGATCACGGGCGGCTGAGCGGCTCGGGCTCCCATTCGAGGATCCCGCCGTCCGCCATCAGCGAGAGGTACAGCTTGCCGTCCTTCAGGCGGAAGCCGCGCACGTAGCCGAGGTCGCGACCCACGCGATCGCCGAGCGACGGCGGTGGGCAGGCCATGCGCGTCGTGGCGATCGGCCCGAACTCGAGCGAGCCGGTGCCGTCGCCGGCCGGTTGCGCCTTCCACGTGCCGGTACCGCGATTGCAGTCGAGCCGCAGCGCGGCGCGGCCCTCGGCGTCGAAGCGCAGCGTGTAGCGGGACGGATCCGCGACCCGCGTCGTGCCCTGCGCGTCGTCCATCGACTGGATCGCGAGCAGGCGCCATGCGGTGCCGCGCAGCGCCTCCGGCCCGAGGCTTGGAGGCGAAGTCGCGCAGCCGGCGACGACGGCCACGGCGATCATGCGCAGGACGATCATGGATCACGCTCCCCTGGAAACGGTCGCCATCGTGCCCAGACGCACTGGCGCGCGCAAGCGAGGCCATGGGGCGACCGTCGGACACGCCGATATAATCACCCTCGCCGCGACTCTCCCATCCAGAGGGAGCGCGCGCAAGGGAGGCGGCACGGTGGCGAGCAAGTTCGATTGGCTGGCGGACGTGGCCGAGGCGCTGCGCCCGGGCGCGCGCGCGGCGTTGCCGGCGACGATGCCGGACTCCCCGAACGAGGCGTGGCAGGTCGCCGAGCGCGCGGCCGGCGCGAGCGAGGCGCAACTCGCGAAGGCCGCGGCCGAGCACTTCTCGATCCCGGTGGCCCGGCTCGATGGCGCCTCGACCGAGCTGCTCCGCACCCTGCCGTACGCGCTCGCACTGCGGCATCGCGTGCTGGTGACCGGTCGCGACGGCGAGCGCCTGCAGCTTGCGACTTGCAACCCCGACGACAAGGACACGCTCGAGGAACTGCGCTTCGTCGCCGGGCAGTCGCTCGCGCCCGTGGTGCAAGGTCCGGCGGCAATCGAGAGCGCGGTGCTGCGCCTCTACGGCGAAGCCGCGCAGCGCGAGGCGAAGGCCACGGTGGACCTCGACGCGCCGCCGGCCACCGAGGCCGACGCCGACCCGGTGGTGCGCCTCGCGCGGCAACTGCTGCGCCGCGCGGCCGAGCGCCGCGCGTCCGACCTGCACCTGCAGCCCTACATGGGCGGGTACCTGGTACGCATCCGCGTCGACGGCACGCTCGCGCGCCTGTCGTCGCTGACCCACGAGGTCGGCGTGCACGTGGTGCGGCATTTCAAGGCCACGGCCGGCATGGACGTCACCGACGCCGCGAGGCCCCAGGATGGCCGCGGCACCGTGTACCTCGGCGAGCGCCGCTACGACCTGCGCCTCTCCAGCGTGCCGAACGCGCAGGGCGAGCGCCTCGTGATACGGCTACTCAACCAGGCGCGCGTGTTCTCGCTCGAGAAACTCGGCTACGCGCCGGCACGCGCGCAGGCGCTGCAGCGCCTCACGCGGCTGGACAGCGGCCTGGTGCTCTTCGTCGGCCCCACGGGCTGCGGCAAGACGACCTCGCTCTACGCGCTGGTGTCGTCGCTCAATTCGATGCAGCGCTCGATCGCCACCATCGAGCAGCCGGTCGAGTACGTGCTGCCGGGCCTCTCGCAGGTCGAGGTGCGGCCCGAGCGAGGGACGACGTTCGCCTCGGTGCTGCGCGCGCAGCTGCGGCAGGACCCGGACGTGCTGCTGCTGGGCGAGATCCGGGACGAGGAAACCGCCGAGGCGGCGACGCGCGCCGCGCTCACCGGCCACCTCGTGTTCTCGACGCTGCACTCGTCGGCGGCGCGCTACGCGGTGCCGCGCCTCTTGAACCTCGGCGTCAGCGCGCCGATGATCGGCGAGACGCTGCAGGCGGTGGTGTCGCAGCGCCTCGTGCGCCGGCTGTGCGCGGCCTGCGCGACGCCGGCCACCGAGCCCTGGACGGCGGCCGAGACGCTGTTCCACGACATCACGCGCGAGCGCCCGCGGTTTCGCGCCGTGGGTTGCGAGCAGTGCGGGTTCGCGGGCTTCAAGGGCGTGATGCCGGTGGTGGAGTTCTACTTCCCGTCGAACAGCGACCGCCTGAGCCTGATGTCCGGAGACCCCTCGCCGGAAATCTGGGATCGCGATACCCCGGTGCACGAGGGCGACGGCCCCGACCACCGGCCGCTCGCGATGCGCGTGCTCGACCTCGTCGTCTCGGGCGTGACCACGCCCGAGGAAGCGGTGCAGGTGATGGGGCAAGGCTGGTGGTCGGCGCTCGCGCGCCACTACAAGCACGTCGGCTGGTTCGACGGCAGCACCACCGACGCGGCACTGTTCTCGAGGAGCGAGGCCGAGTCCGAGCTGCTGGTGAGCGGTGCGGGCCGCGAACTGGTGGCTGCGCTCGGCGCCGAACTCGCCGACGCGGGCTATCGCGTGATCGACGTCGACCCGGATGTCGAGCCGGCGAAGCTGCTCGCGCGGCACCCGAACGTCGGCCTGCTGCTGCTCGACCTCGAGGGCGACGACTCGAAGTCCTCGCACATGCTGCGCCGGCTGCGCCAGAGCTTCGCGTGGACCGGCATCCCGGCGGTGGTGCTGGTGCCGCCCGAGGCGCCGGGCCTGCGCCAGGCGCTCGAGCAGCGCGCCGCGAACTACGTGGTGCCCAAGCCCGCGAGCGCGGCGCGCATCGCGGAGGTGATTCGATCGCTGTCCTGGGGAGAATCGTGATGCGCGCCCGTGGATTCACGCTGCTGGAGCTGGTGATGGTGCTCGGCATCCTCGGCATCCTCGTCATGATCGCGTTGCCCAGCTACCAGGCGTACCTGTACCGCGCCAAGGCCGCCGAGGTGGTGCTGGTGATGGACAAGATCCGCACCGTGCTCTCGGGCCTGCAGTCGGAGCGCGGCGCGGCGCTGGGCACCGACCTTAAGGTGACCACCGGCGGCTGGGAGGTGAACGCCTACCTCGCGTCGCAGGGCTTCGCCTCGGCCACGCGCGTGACCGAGCTCGGGCAGGCGGAGCTCTCGCACCAGCGGCTCGGCGTCGAGCTGTCGGTGAGTTCCGGCTGGTACAACACCAACGCGCCGGGCCAGTACAAGGTGGCGATCTCGTGGATCCCGTCGGGCATCGGCCGCGACGACCGCGCCACCGCGTCGCGCCAGGTGGCGCTCGCGGTCTACGAAGTGATGAAGCCGCACGCCTACCTCGGCACCATCGGCAGCACCGAGGCGGCGCTCTACTTCCGGCTGCCCGAGATCGGCGCCACCACCGCCGCGGTGACGCCGCCGCAACCGCCGGTGGTCACGCCACCGCAGCCCGCTGTCGTGACGCCGCCCCAGCCTGCCGTCGTGACACCGCCGCAACCTGCCGTGGTGACGCCTCCGCAACCGCCGGTCGTGACGCCCCAACCGCCGGTGACGACGCCGAAGCCGCCCGCCACCACGCAACAAGCCGCGGTCACGAAGCCCTCGGCGAGCGGCACGGCCACGACGACCACCGCGAACCCGGGATGGACGTGGGGCCCGCTCGGCACGCCCGTGCTGACCCCGCAGGGATCGACCTCGCAGGCGAACCCGGGCTGGACCTGGGGGCCGCTCGGCACGCCGGTGCTCACGCCGCAGGCTTCCACTTCGCAAGCGTCGTCCGGGTGGTCGTGGGGCCCGCTCGGCACCCCGATGCTGACGCCCCAGCCGAAGCCGCAGCCCGTGCGCCGGCGACCGTTCGACACGCGGGCTTCGCAGCAGTACGACCCCGGCTGGTACATGGACCCGACCTACACCGGCAACCAGCCGCCGCATGCGCGCCCGCCGGTGGTCTCGCCGCCGCGCGATCCCGGGTGGTACATGGATCCGCCGAAGACGGCGACCACGCCGGCGCGCGACCCGCTCTGGTACATGGACCCGATCAACCGCAACTGGGGCACCACGCCATGAGCCGCGCCGCGCGCGACGAGAACCTCGACGACCTCGCGGCCGCGGCCGGCACGAAGGTGCGCCGCCAGCAGCAGCGCTACGAGACCGCGATGCGCCGCGCCGCCGCGCCGGCGCGCAACCTCGCGAAGCTCGCGCTCGCCGCGGTGATCGGCGGCACGTTCGCGCTGGTGGCGGTGCAGCGCCTGCCACGCTTCGGCGAGCCGTTCGAGGTGCCGCCGCCGCAATCGGAGTCGGTCGCGATGGCCGACCTCGCGGCGATCGGCGAGATGGTCTACCTCTTCATGCTGTCGCAGGGCCGCGTGCCGGAGACGCTCGACGACGTCAACATGCCGCTCGCGCTGCGCAGCGTGGCGAAGAACCCGGACCTCAGCTACGCGCCCTCGCGCGACACGTTCAAGCTGCGCTACCTGCTGCCGCAGCGCCAGGTCGAGTACGACGGCGCCTCGGGCACGATGCAGGTGAAGGACGTGCGGCGCTAGCCCCGCCGGCGCACGCGCACCGGCCCGCGGCCCCCTACCAGATCGTCACGCGCCGCTCGGGCGCGCGCCACATCGCGTCGCCCTTGCGCGTGCCGAAGGCGCGGTGGAAGGCGTCGAGGTGCAGCAGCGGCGCGAACGCACGCACAGACGAGATCGCGTGATAGTCGGCGGCCACCAGCAGGCGTAGCCGCTCCGAGCGCGCCTTGAAGGCCCACATCTGCGCCCACGCGACGAAGCAGCGCTGGTCGCTCGTCAGGCCGTCGATCTTTGCCAGCGGCTGCTTCGCGAGCTTGCGCCGAAGCGCCGCGTGCGCGAGCGTGATGCCGCCGAGGTCGGCGGTGTTCTCGGTCAGCGTCAGGCGTCCGTTGTGCATCAGGCCCGGCAAGATCTCGAACCGGCCGTACTGCTCCACCAGCACGTCGGTGCGCTGCGTGAATCGTGCCGTGGCCTGCGGCGTCCACCAGTCGCGCAGGCTGCCCGCAGCGTCGTACTGGCGCCCCTGGCTGTCGAACCCGTGCGTCAGCTCGTGGCCGATCACCGCGCCGATGGTGCAGTAGTTCACCGCTGCGTCGGCGCCCGGCACGTAGAACGGCGGCTGCACGATCGCGGCCGTGATGTCGACGCTGTTGCGCTGCGGGTCGTAGGCGGCGTTGACCGCGATCGGCGCGGTCTCGTTGGGCGCGGAGAAGCGCTCGTTCACCGCCGGCTGGCCGACGCGCGCGAAGCTGCGCGCCTGCAGGAAGCGGTCGATGCGCCGCACGTTGCCGAAATGGTCGTCGGGCCGGATCTCGACGGCGCCGAAGTCGATCCACCGCTCCGGGTAGCCGACCGCGACGTCGAGCTTGCCGAGCTTCTCCAGCGCGGCCTTGCGCGTCGGCTCGTCGAGCCAGCGGTTGGCGCGCAGGCGCAGCGCGAACTCGTCCTTGATGTGGCCGACCATCTCGGTGATGTCGCGGCGCGTCGATTCGGGGAAGTGCGCCTTCACGTAGAGCTGCGACAGCGGGTGGAACAGCAGCCGGCTGATGGCCTGCGTCACTTCCTGCTCGCGCGGCTCGGCCGCCTTGAGGCCCTGCTTGCGCAGGCTGAAGTCCTGGTCCAGCCCCTGCCACGGCTGGCCGAGCGTGGAGGCGCGCGCGGTCAGCACGTGCCAGCGCAGCAGCGCGCGCAACTCCTCGGCCGGGCGCCGCGAAAGCACCTTCTGCATGGCGCGCAAGCCATCGGGATCGGTCACCACCACGGTCGCGGGCGGCGCGACGCCGAGCCCGTCGAGGAAGGCGCGCAGGTCGATGGCGGGAACCAGCGCCTGCGCCTCGGCCAACGACAGCTTGTGGTAGTGCGCGGACGGATCCGCACGCTGCACCAGCGTCAGTTCGGCGGCCGCCAGTTCGGACTCGATCGACAGCACGGCGCGCGCATGGGCGCCGGCCTGCTCGGGCGCCTCGCCGAGCGACCGGAACATGCGCGCGACGTGCTCTAGGTACAGGTCGCGGACGCCCTTCGCCTGCGGCTTCGCGTACTCGTCCTGGTTCAGCGTGCGCACGCCGGTGACCAGCGACAGCGCGTTCATCGCGCTCTGCTTCGGGTCCGGGCCGGCGAACGCGTTGAGCAGCGGGGATGCGCCATAGCCGAGCTGGACCTGGGCGAGCAGGCGCCCGAGCCCTTGCGCGCCGCTCGCGGGATCGAAGGCCTCGAGGTCGTTGCCCAGCGGCTTCAGGCCGAGCGCGTCGAGACGCGGCGTGTCCATCGCGGCGCGGTAGAAGTCGCCGACCTGCTGCTGCAGGCCGTCGCGCTGGCCCGCGGGCGCCTGCGCGGCGTCGCGGATGAGCTTGAGCAGCTGGTCGTTGAGGTTGTGGAACAGCAGGCGGAAGCCGCCGGTGTCGGGGTCGCTCGCGGGGATGGCGGTCTTCTTCATCCAACCGCCGACGGCGTAGCGATAGAAGTCCTGCCGCGGATCGACGCTGCGATCCATGTTCGAGGCCGAGTAGCCGAGCGCCGGGACGTCGGTCGCGTAGCGGCCGGCGAAGGATGGAGTCGGAAGGCAGGATACGGAAACCATGCTTCCGAGCAGGAATAGGCGGCGCATCGGGAGGAAACCTTTCGCCAAGGAAATCGGTGATCGCGAGGTGATGCCGGCGGCGGCCCTCAGGCCTGCCGCATGCCGTCGAAGAGCTTGCCCGGCGCATTGCGCCCCGCGGGCGCGCCGATGCGCTTCAGGCCCGCCCACAGCGAGGCCTGGTTCGACGTCACGATGGGCTTGCCGACCGCCGCTTCCATCTCGGCGATCCTGTCCATGGTGAGGAGCTGCGTGCAGCTGATGAACACGGTGTCGCTGCGGTCGATCACTTCGCGGTGCCGCGTGAGGCGCTCGGCGACCTGCGCGGTCGAGATCTTGGCGATGTCGCGCGTGTCGTGGCAGTTGAAGGTGTCGGAGCCGGTGACGGTGAAGCCGTGGTACTCGAGCAGCTCGACCTCGTGCTTCATCACGTCCGGGATGTAGGGCGCGAGCAGGAACACCTTCTTCGCTCCGACGGCGCGCAGGGCCTCGATGATCGCGGTCGACGTGGTGACGGCCTTGATGCCGACCTTGTCGGTGATGCGGTGCGCGAGCTCCTCGTCCTTGCCGGGGCCGGAGACGAAGCTGCCGCTGGTGCAGCCGTAGATGATGATCTCGGGCTTGGGCCAGCAGAACGAGAGGTCGGTCACTGCCTGGTCGAGCGAGCCGATCATCGCGAGCAGCGACTCCTTGGTGACCGCCGGCGTCGGGCGCGACAGGCGATTGACGTTCATCGCCACGCCGTCGGCCAGGTACATCGCGAGCTCGCGCTCCATCGCGACGTTGCCGGGCGGGACCACGAGGCCGATGCGGGTGACGTTGTTGTCCATGGCGGTCAGTCCCGCAGTTCAGTCGACGGTGAGATTGGCCTTGGTGGCCACGCCCTTCCAGCGCTCTAGGTCGGCCTTCAGGAACTCCGAGAACGCAGCCGCGCCGAGCGCGCGCGGATCGGCGCCGATCTCGCGGAAGCGCTGCATGACCTGCGGCTTCGCGGCGGCGGCGAGCACCGCCTTCTGGAGCCGCTCGACGATCGGCGCCGGCAAGCCCGCCGGCGCCAGGATGCCGGTGAACGAAGCGGCCTCGACGCCGGGCAGCCCGAGCTCGGCGAGCGTCTGCACGTCCGGCAGGATCGACGAACGCTGCGAGGTCATCACCGACAGCACGCGCAGCTTGCCCTGCTTCGCGTGGCCCGCCGAAGACGCGATCTGGTCCACCATGTAAGGCACCTGCCCGGCGAGCAGGTCCTGCAGCGCCTGCCCGCTGCCCTTGTACGGCACGTGCAGGAAGTTCACGCCGGCGACCGTCTGCAAGAGCTCGATCGCGAGGTGGTTCGAGGTACCGGTCCCGGCCGACGCGACGCCGACCGTGCCGGGCGCGGCCTTCGCCGCGGCGAGGAATTCGGCAAGCGTCGCCGCCTTGCCGCCCGGCCCCGCCACCACCGCCATCGGCGTGACGTTGACGAGCGCGATCGCGGTGAAGTCCTTCAGCACCGAGTACGGCGGGTTCCGAGTGACCGCCTCCATGCCGGTGAGCGAGCCGCTCGAGCCGGCGAGGAGCGTGTAGCCGTCGGCCGCGGCCTTCGCGACCGCGGTGCCGCCGACGCGCCCCCCGGCGCCGGCGCGGTTCTCGACCACCACGGGCTGGCCAAGTTCTTCCGACATCGGTTGCGCCACCATGCGCGCCGAGATGTCGACGCTGCCGCCCGCCGCGAACGGCACGATGATCCTGAGCGGCCGCGACGGGAAATCCTGCGCGTGTGCCGCGCCGCAGGCGGCCGCCGCGAGCAGCGCGGCGATCAGGCGACGCGGCATCAGCTGCGCACCCCGAACACCGCCTCGATCTCGACCTTCATGCCGGGAATGGCGAGTTCCTTGATGCCGATCAGCGTGCTCGCCGGGCGCGCGTCGCCGAAGAACTGCTGGCGCACCGGGTTGATCTTCTTGCGGTCGTTCACGTCGGTCAGGTAGACCGTCACCTTGAGGACGTCCTCGACGCGCGCACCCGCGGCATCGAGGATTTCCTTCATGTTGCGGAAGATCTGCCTCGTCTGTTCCGCCGGGTCGTCGACGCCGACGACGTTGCCCTTCGCGTCGAGGGGGGGAACCCCCGACACGAAGAGCAGGTCTCCCCAGCGCACCGCGTCGCAGTAGTGGCTGATCGGCGGCGCGAGGCTCTCGAGGAGGAACTCCTTGCGGATCGTCATGCCGGGGCTCGTGCTACTTCTTCTTGTCCGCGGCCTTGGCCGGCGCGGCGCCGCGCGCGTCGTCCTTCCAGTAGTGGTTGGCGACGAACGAGTACGGCGGGTACATGAAGCGCTTGGCCGGCACCACGATCGCGGCATAGGCGCGCTGCGAGTCGTAGACCTTCTTGAAGAACGGGTTCTTCTCGGATTCTTCCTTGGCCATGTCGTCCCAGGCCTTGATGTAGCCGTTCAGCACGTCCGGCGGCGTGCGCAGGATCTGCACGCCGTGCTTCTCGGTCAGCTCCTTGATCGCGTCTGCGTTCTGCTTCTGGTAGGCGGCCGACCAGCTGATGAAGGCGTCGCGCATCGCCGAACGCGCCAGTTCCTGCTGTACCGGCGTGAACGACTTCCAGACGTCGAGGTTGAAGGTGATCTCGCCGATGGTGTTGTTCTCGTGCACGCCCGGCGTGTAGTGGATCTTCCAGACGTTGTGGAGACCCAGCCTCAGGTCCTCGACGCCGCCGACCCACTCGGCGCAGTCGATCACGCCGCGCTGGCCGGCCGGCACGATCTCGCCGCCGGGCATGTTCACGGTGGTCATGCCCATGCGCTGGAACACCTCGGCGTTGATGCCGGTCTGGCGGCACTTCATGCCCTTGAAGTCGGCGAGGTTCTTGATCGGGCGCTTGAACCAGCCGAAGGCCTGCGGGCTCGTGGGGTGGCCCGGGAACGGCATCAGCGGCAGCTTCATCTGGTTCTGGTAGAGGTCGATCCACAGCTCGTGGCCACCGCCGTTCCACATCCAGCCGAGGTAGTCCGAGTGGTCCATGCCGAACGGGCCCCCGGGCGGGCCGGCGAACAGCACCGCGGCGCGGTTCTTGTTCACCCAGTAGTACGAGATCGAGTGGAAGCCGTCGATCACCTTCTTGCCGGTGGCGTCGAGCACCTCGAACGCGGGGACGATCTGGCCGGCGGCCATGGCCTCGACCTTGATCGTGCCGCCCGAGACCTTCTCGAGCCGCTCGCCGAAGAGCTTGAAGTGGTCCTGCGCGGCGGAGCTCGCCGGCCAGGAGGACTGCATCTTGAGGACCTTCGGGCCGGCGGCGGCCGGCGCCTGTGCCGCCGCGACGGCGGAGAACGCGAGCGAGACGGCGACAGCGGCGATCTTGATTGGGGCGCGCATCTGGGACTCCCTGGAGGATTGTTTTGGGCGAAAGCCCGATTGGAAGGCACGCGGCCGCGCTTGGCAAGATCCTTTCGCACGTCGACACACTGCGCTGCGACCCGCTGCCCTTTCGTGGTGCAATCGGTGCCCCCGTTCCCTGTGCAGGAGCACGACCCATGCCCTCGAGCAAGCCCCGCCGCGCCGTCCTCGTCACTGGCGCCGCCACCGGCATCGGCGCCGCCTGCGCGCGCCGCTTCGTCAAGGAGGGCTGGCACGTCGCCATCAACTGCCTGGACGCCTCGCAGCGCGAGCGCGCGCGAGAGATCGCCGCGGGCGCCACCGCCGAGGGGCAGAAGGCGATCGTGCTCGAAGGCGACGTCTCGCGCGACCCGGACTGCGTCGGCCTGGTCGAGCAGGCGGTCGGCGTGTTCGGGCGCCTGGACGCCCTCGTCAACGCCGCGGGCATCAGCAAGATGGTGCCGCTCGCCGACCTGCACGGCCTGGACGCCGAGGACTTCCAGCGCATCTACGCGGTGAATACCATCGGCGTGTTCCAGATGTCGCGCGCCGCCGCGCCGCACCTGAAGGCCACCGGCGACGGCGCCATCGTCAACATCACTTCGCGCGCCGGCAAGGCGGGCGGAGGCTCGTCGATCGCCTATGCGGCCTCGAAGGGCGCGTCGAACACGCTGACGCTGACGCTCGCGAAGGTGCTCGCGCCCGAGGTCCGCGTGAATGCAGTGTGCCCGGCACTGGTCGAGGGCGGCTTCGTCGAGCGCCTCGCGCCGGAGTCGTTCGCCGACCGCGCGCAGCGCCAGATCGACATCTCGCCGCTCAAGCGCCTCGGCAAGCCCGACGAAGTCGCGGAATCCGTCTGGTGGCTGGTGACCAGCGCCGGCATGATGACCGGCCAGCTGCTCGACCTCGATTTCGGCATCCACCTCACGAGCGGTTGAGCCCGGCTAGCCCTTCCAGGTGAACGGGAAGGCCTGCTGCTTCAGGAAGCCCTCGGGCATGTAGTCGCCGAGCACGCCGTATTTCTCCGGGAAGCGGCGATCGGACTTCACCGCGGTGCCGAAGAGATAGTCGAGGAACGCGAAGTGCGCCGCGTAGTTGCGGTCGAGCGCCTCCTGCTCCGAGCTGTGGTGCCAGTGGTGGAAGTCCGGCGTCACCACGAGGTACTTCAACGGCGCCTTGCCGAACGCGGCGGGCAGGCGCACGTTGGCGTGGTTGAACACCGCCTGGAAGCCGACGATGAGGATGTAGGCGTCCATCGCCTCCTTCGAGAAACCGAGCGCGTAGATCGCGCCGAGCACCGCGACGCGCGTGGCGACCAGTTCCAGCATGTGCTGGCGCGAGCCGGCCATCCAGTCCATGTACTTGGCGCTGTGATGCACCGCGTGGAAGCGCCAGAGGAACGGCACCTCGTGGTACGCGCGATGCGCCCAGTACTGCACGAAGTCGGCGGCGAGCACGATCAGGAAGAGTTGCGCGAGGTAGGGCAGCGCGGCGATCCACGCCTGCAGCGGCGCATAGGCCACGAACGACACGAACCGGTGCACGAGGAAGTTCACCACCAGCAGCACCAGCCCGACGATGAAGTGGTTGACCGCGAAGTGCGTGAAGTCGGTCTGCCATCCGGGCCGGAACACCGCCTGCTCGTAGATCGGGAACGCCTTCTCGATCAGGATGAAGATCATCGTCGAGCCGAGCAGGTCGAGGATGAACCAGTCGAGGCCGATGTAGGGCGTGTGGTCCGGGAAGTCGCCCACCGGCACCTGGTGCCCGCCGAGCGCCACGGTGAGCGCGACCAGCAGCACCGCGGTGCCGTTCAGCCAGCGGTTGCGGCGCAGCAGCAGGTTGGCCACGCCGATGCCGCCGGCGACGATCATCGCCCCGAGCATCACCTGCCGCAGCAGGTCGACCGAGTACTTTTTCCGCAACTCCGGCGTGGTCATGTACTCCGGGAAGTGGAACGCGAGCACGCCCAGCAGGCACAACCACGCGAGCGCGAAAGCGACGATGCCGGTGATCTTGCCGCGCCCGCTCTCCAGCGAACCCTCCTGCCGGAATACGGCGGTGGCCTTGCGCAGCGGGTCGACAGGTTCCATCGGATTCCTCGCGGTCGAACGATGCCCCGGGATTCTGCCCGGTTTGGGCGATAATTCCAGCGCGAGGCGACGACACGATGGAACGCTCCTTCAAGGAAGAAGTCGAGAAACTCAAGCTCGGGGACGGCGAGGTCTTCCACGGCGAGGGCATCCTCGCGGTGACCAAGGCGCTGCTGCAGGCGGGCGTGTCGTACGTCGGCGGCTACCAGGGCGCGCCGGTGTCGCACATGATGGACGTGCTGAACGACGCGCGCGACATCATGGACGAGCTCGGCGTGCACATCGAGACCAACGCCAACGAGGCGGGCGCCGCGGCGATGCTCGGCGCGTCGATCAACTACCCGATGCGCGGCGCGGTGACCTTCAAGTCCACCGTCGGCACCAACGTCGCGTCCGACGCGCTGTCGAACCTCGCTTCGGCGGGCGTCAAGGGCGGCGCGCTGATCGTCCTCGGCGAGGACTACGGCGAGGGCTCGTCGATCATCCAGGAGCGCAGCCACGCGTTCGCGATGAAGTCGCAGATGTGGCTGCTGGACCCGCGCCCCAACCTGCCGACCATCGTGAAAATGGTCGAGCAGGGCTTCGAGCTCTCGGAGGTGTCGAACACGCCGGTGCTGCTCGAGCTGCGCATCCGCGCCTGCCACGTCACCGGCGCATTCCCGACGAAGAAGAACCGCGCGCCGCTGGTGTCGCGCAGGGCGGCGCTCGCGAACCCGGAGTTCGACTACGGCAAGATCTGCCTGCCGCCGTCGACCTACGCGCAGGAAAAGCACAAGATCGACGTGCGCTGGCCCGAGGCGGTGAAGTACATCCGCGAGCACCGGCTCAACGAAGTCTTCGACGGCGAGCTGAAGGACCTCGGCATCCTCTGCCAGGGCGGCATGTACAACGTCGTCATCCGCTCGCTGCAGCAGCTCGGCTACGCGGACGCGTTCGGCCAGAGCCGCATCCCGATCTACTGCATGAACGTGACCTACCCGCTGGTGCCCGAAGAGGTGGTCGCGTTCTGCGCCGGCAAGTCGAAGGTGCTGCTGGTCGAGGAAGGCCAGCCCGCGTTCCTCGAGGACGCAATCGTCGCCATGCTCCACCGCGCCGACGTCAATGGCACCGTGCTCTACGGCAAGGCCACCGGCAAGCCCGAGACCAGCGTGCTGCCGCTCGCGGGCGAGTACACCGGCGAGACGGTGCTGCGCGGCGTCGCCGGGTTTCTCGGTGAAACGTCGAAGCTCGACGCGCTGGTCGCGCCGAAGAAGAAGGCCGCGCAACTCCTCGGCGCCGGCCTGCCCGTGCGCCCGCCCGGCTTCTGCGTCGGCTGTCCGGAGCGCCCGGTGTTCGCGGCGATGCGGCTGGTAGAGCAGGAGATCGGTTCGCGCGTGCACGTGTCGGCGGACATCGGCTGCCACCTCTTCTCGTCCCTGCCGCCGTTCAACATCGGCAACACGGTGCTCGGCTACGGCCTCGGCCTCGCGTCGAACTCGGCGGTGAACCCGATGTTCTCCCGCCGCACCTTCACGATCATGGGCGACGGCGGCTTCTGGCACAACGGCCTCACCACCGGCGTCGCCAACGCGGTGTTCAACAAGGACGACGGCATCCTCGTCGTCATGAAGAACGGCTACAGCTCGGCCACCGGCACGCAGGAGCTGCCCTCGTCGCCGCAGCACAGCGACCACAAGGCGCCCGACATGGGCATCGAGCGTGCGCTGCGCGGCGTCGGCGTGGGCTGGATGCGCACCGTGCACACCTACCACGTGTCCGAGATGAAGCAGGCGATGAAGGATGCGATGGGCTCGGAGTACCAGGGCCTGAAGGTCATCGTCGCCGAGGGCGAGTGCCAGCTGGAGCGGCAGAGGAAGTTGAAGCCCGTGGTCGCGCAGGCGATGGCGAAGGGCGAACGCGTGGTGCGCGTGAAGTACGGCGTGGACGAGGACACCTGCACCGGGGACCACTCGTGCATCCGCCTCTCGGGCTGCCCGACGCTCACGGTGAAGGACAACCCCGATCCATTGCGCCGCGACCCGGTCGCCACGGTCATCGACGGCTGCGTGGGCTGCGGCCTCTGCGGCGAGAACGCCCACGCCGCGACGCTGTGCCCGTCGTTCTATCGCGCCGAGGTGGTGCAGAACCCGTCGGCGTGGGACCGCTTCGTCGCCGGGCTGCGCCGGATGCTCGTGCCGGCCTGAGCCGGCCCGGGCGAGACCGCTCCCATGTTCGGCATGCCCGAGCTGCCGCGGGCGGCCAAGGTCGTCGTCGCGGGGAACTTCCTGTCCGTGGCGGCGCGCATGAGCCTGGTCACGTTCCTCGGCATCTACTTCGTGCGCGACGCCGGCATCGCGCTGCCGACGGTGGGCCTCGCCTACCTGTGCGAGAGCCTGCTGCGCGGCCTGCTCGCACCGATGTACGGCGCGCTGTCGGACCGGATCGGCAGGAAGCCCCTGCTCGTCTTCGGCGCGGCCGGCGCCGGGACCGTGCTGCCCCTGTTCCTGCTGGTCGACGGGCCGGCGTCGCTCTTCGCCTGGAGCCTCGCGATGGGCGCGGTCGGCGGCATCAACTGGTCGGTGTCCGGCGCGCTGCTGATGGACCTCGTCCCGCAGGAGCGCCGGCAATCCGTGCTCGCGGTGAACTACACCGGCGTCAGCGTCGCCTACACGCTCGGCGTGATGCCCGCGGGCTACGTCGCCGAGCGCGGCTACGGCCTGCTCGCGGCATGCACCGCGGCCGGCTTCGCTCTCGTCGTGCTGCTCTACCTCGCGCTGCTGCGCAACCTGCCCAGGCCCGACCGGCCCCACGAGGACGAGAACCTCGCCGCGTCGACGCTCGCGGTGTTCCGCGACCGCGCCTTCCTCGGCTTCTCCGCGCTCGGCTTCGTGTTCCCGCTCGCCGTCGGCCTAGTGATCTCGGCCTCGCCGATCTTCGGCGCCGACCTCGGCCTCGGCGAGGGCTACATCGGGCTGGTGCTCGGCGGCAACAGCATCATCGTGGCGCTGCTCGCGGTGCCCGTCGCGGCGCGAATCGAATCGGGCGGCCCGTTCCGCCACCTCGGCGCGACCGGCGCGATGGTCGCCGCGGCGCTAGCCTGCTACGCGCTGGTGCCCTCGCCGGCCATCGCGCTGCTCGCCGGCACCGTGGTGTTCAGCTTCGCGGAGCTGGTCTTCAGTTCCGCGATGCCCGCGGCCGTCGGTCGCCTCGCGCCACCGGGGCGACGCGGCGCCTACCAGGGCGGCTGGTCGATGGTGTCGTCGGTCAGCATGGGCAGCGCGCTGTTCCTCAGCGGCTCGCTGCGCGATGCCGTCGGCTGGCCTGCAACGTGGATGGCGTACGCGGCGCTGGTCGGCATCGCGGCTGTCGCGCTGCATGGGCTGCGCTCTCGCTTCCAGCGCATCGCCGTCGAGCGCCAGGCGGGTTAGCGCGACGCGGGACCGATCACTCGCGGCACGGACCTGGAACGTAGCTGCGATCGAGCCCGGGATCGGCGCGGCAGCGCCATTCGATGCGCCGGCCGTCGTCCGACGCCACCGGCCGGAACACGATGTCGCGATCCTTCAGTTCCCGGATCACCGAGAAGCGGATGGTGACGCTGCCATCGGCGCCCAGGCGATAGCCGCCGCCGTCGCGGTAGCGCACCGTTTCCCCAAGGCCGAGCTCGGCCGGCGTCGGCCAGCGCCCCTCGCGCAGGCGGAACGCCTCGATCTGCTTGCGCACGGGTTCGGTCTGCGCCATCGCGTACATCACGCGGCCGCGCCGCTCGTGCACCTGGAACGCGCCCACCGCGGCCGACAGCATCGCGCCGGCCAGCAGGCACGACACCGCGAAGCCGCCGGCGCGCAGCCAGCCGGGCCGCGGGGGCACGAGGCCCGCAACCGCCGACGGGTCGGCGGCGCGCCGCACGACGATCGAGCCGGCGAGCAGGTCGAAGAGCGTCTGCCGGCGCGGCAGGAAACCCGCGACCGCCCATGGCAGCAGGAAGCCGACGAGGATGCCCGGCATCGCATTGCCGATCGCCATGCCGTTGCGGGCGGCCGCGCCGAACAGGCCCGGCAGCGCCAGCCACGCGATCGTCGCCACGCCCCGGACCAGCGCACCTCGCCAGCGCAAGCGTTCGCCCGCCGTGTCGCAGACGCGGATGCGGCAGATCCACTTGCCGAGCGTGCCCTGCAGCGGCGAGAGCGGCAGGGCGACGAAATAGAGGACCATGAGCCCGAGCACGACGGGCCTCGCGACCTCGCCCGCGCCCGCCTGCGCGGCCAGCACGAGTGCCACGACGACGAGGACGAGATCGAGGATCAGCGCGGCGCCGCGGGCGCCGAGGTCCGCGAGCACGGGCGGCGATGCGCCGCCGCCGGAGTCCTGAGCCGTCATGGCACGCAGGATAGCGCCTTCCCGCTGCGAGACGCACGGTTCCGCGGGCGGGCCGCGTTGATGCAGAATCGGCGGCACGGGAGGCCCGATCATGAATCCGCTGTCGCTGTCAGGTGCCGGGGTCGAAGTGCGCGCCGACCTCGTCGAGTCCGAGGAAGCCGCGTGGCGCGCCATCGCGAGCGCGGGAACGTGGCTCACGGGCGCCGAGCGCGTCGCCGTCGCCGCCGAGGTGCGCCACGCGCGGCGCTGCGCGCATTGCGCGCGCATCCGCGAGGCGCTGTCGCCGAACGCGGTCGACGGCGCGCACGAAACCGAGGGCACGCTGGGCGCGGCGCGCGTCGAGCTCGTGCACCGCGCGACCTCCGATCCGGGTCGGCTCTCGGAGCGCTGGGTCGCGGGCGTGCTCGCGCTCGGCGTGAGCGAAGGCGAGTACGTCGAGATCGTCGGCGTGGTGGCGATGGTGATGATGATGGACGCCACCGCGCGCGCGCTCGGCGCGGTCGAGCGTACGCTGCCCGCGCCGCTCCCCGGCGAGCCGACGCGCTATCGCCCGCCCGGTGCGCGCAAGAAGGCGGCGTGGCTGCCGATCGTCGAGCCGGAGGACGCGGTGCCCGCCGACGGCCCGATGTACCCGAGCCCGAAGGCGGGCTACATCTACCGCGCGCTCTCCAGCGTGCCGCAGGCGCTGCGCGACTACTGGGGCATCGCGCTCACGCACTACCTGCCCTCGAGCGAAGTCTGGCAGTTCGGAAAATCGATCCGCGCGCTGCTGCGCGCGCAGATCGAGGTGGTCGCGGCCCGCATCGCCGGGCTGCACCAGTGCCCGTACTGAACGACGGCACACGCCTACATGCTCCGTGAGAGCATGCAAACGCAAGGCAAGACGGCGGACCTGCGCGCCGTCGCGGAAGGCTACGGCGAGGACTTCGGCGTGCCGCACGCGGCGCTCCTCGGCGCGTTCGCCGATGCGGTCTACGCCGACGACCGCGAGCAGCTGCCGCGGCTGCGGCGGGAACTGCGCGCCGCGCTCGGCGACGCGGGCTTCGTCGACGCCGCGGCCGTCGCGGGCGCCTTCCACGGCTTCGTGCGCGTCGCGGACGCGATCGGCATCCCGTTCGAGACCGCGTCGGGCGGGCAGGACCTGCCGGAACTGCGAGAGGCGGCGGGCGTGAACGCCTTCCACCGCCTGCAGCCGGGCGACTAGGCGAGCGGGGCCCAAGGGCGAGCGCGCTCAGGCCCCGTCCATGTCGTCCATGTCGGCCGCGAACGCCGAGCGGATGCGTCCGCGCAGTCCCGAAATGCTGAGCCACGCGAGCCATGCGGCGCCGGCGGCGAACAGCGCGAGCAGCGCCCAGTCGTCGCCCGAGAGCATCTCGTAGGCGCGATAGCTCGTCCCGGGGCGGAAGAACGACGTGCGCGTGCCGGAGAGCGCCATCACGAGCTGCCCCGCGAAGAGCGCGAGCCCGCCGAGCACCACCCAGCCGAGGATCGGCACCATCCACACCGTGGCGAGTGCGAAGCACAGCACGAGGATCGGCACGAAGAGATCGAGGCGGTATTCGTCCGCGACGGCGAACAGCGGCACGCGCGCGATCGCCACGCCCGCGGTGCGCAGCAGGTAGCGCGGCAGCGGCGACTTGCGCGCAGCGGAGGCCGGATCCTTGCGCCGCCCCTCGACCCCGGCGCGCACGCGCGCGAGCACGTCCCGGTAGTTCCCGGCGGTGCACTGCACGACCATCAGCGGGCGCCACGGCCCCCTCAGCGTGACCACGTGGTCGGCGTCGCTCGCCTCGACGCGCAGCGGCCCGCCCCAGCGCACCTCCTGCGTCTCCTGCGACTGGGCGATCAGCCCCGAGCCGACGGCACCGGGCTTGCCCGCGAGCACGCCCGCCACCACCACGGCGCGATTCGCGAACTTTGCCGCCTTGCTGCGCGTCTCGAGCCGGATGCCGGTGTCGGAGAGCGTGTAGCGCACGGCATAGCGGCCACGGAACACCACTGCCATCACCAGCACGCCCAGGAGCCACAGCCCGCCCGCCACCGCGGCGAACAGCGGCAGCATGCGGAAGAAGACCTTCCAGCCCTCGCCCGGCACCAGCGCGACGCCCATGATGAGCGCCATCACCAGCAGCGTGACCGCGACCGCCGCGGTCCAGCGCAGCATCATCGCGCCGCTGAAGAGCCGCAGGTCGGCGTCCCAACGCAGATCTTCGTGCCTGTCCATGGCCGCGCTCCCGATGGCCGAGTGTGCCGCCACGGCGGGCGCGGCGGGCACGCGGGAGTTGTCGCAGGTCAGCGCATCGCGGAATTTCCCGCGCGCGACGGCTAGAAGACGGCGGAAGCCCCGCCGTCGAGGTTGACGCTCGAGCCGGTGACGAAGCCCGCCGCACCCGAGAGCAGGAACGCGATCACGTTCGCCGCCTCGTCGGCCTCGCCGACGCGTCCGAGCGGGATTTCCTTCGCCATGTCGCGGTAGAGGTCCTCGAGCGCGACGCCCATCTTCTTCGCGCGCGTCTCGTGCTGCCCGGCGCGGATGAGGCCGATGCACACCGCGTTCACGCGGATGCCGTCGGCGGCGTACTCCTTGGACAGCGCCTTGGTGAAGGCGAGGCCCGCGGCGCGCGTCACCGTGGTCGGCATGGATTTCGCGCGCGGCTGCTTGGCGCCGATGTTGGTGACGTTGACGATCGCGCCGCCGCCCTGCTTCTTCATCTCGGGCACCGCGAGGCGCACGAGGCGTATGGCGGCGAAGAGCTTGAGGTCGAAGTCCGCCTGCCAGGCCTCGTCGCTCACCGAATCGAACGCGCCGGTGGCGGAAGTGCCCGCGTTGTTGACGAGCAGGTCGATGCGCCCGAACGCGGCGAGCGTCTCCTGTACCACGCGCGCGCAGTCGCCGGCCTTGCCGACATCCGCCGCGATCGCCGCGACCTTGCCGCCGGCGGCGCGAATCTCGGCCGCGACCGCGTCGAGCCGCTCGCGCCCGCGCGCGACGATCGCGACCGACGCACCCTCCTTCGCCAGCAGCCGCGCCGTGGCGAGGCCGATGCCCTGCGTGCCGCCGGTGACGATCGCGGCCTTGCCCTTGAGTCCGAGTTCCATGGCTACTCCGACTTGATGTTGGCTTCCTTGACCACCTTGCCCCACTTCGCGTGGTCGGCCTTGATGCGCTCGACGGTGCGCGCGGGCGACAGGACCTCGGTGTCGCAGCCGGTGGCGTTGATCGCGTCCACGGTCGCCTTGTCGGCGCCGGCCTTGGCGAGTACCGCGGTCCACCGCGCGACCACCTCCGACGGCAATCCCGCCGGCCCGAGCAGCCCGTACCACGCGGTCGAATCGAAGCCCTTCAGGCCCGCCTCGTCCATCGTCGGCACGTCGGGGAACGCGGCCGAGCGCGCCAGCGACGTGACGGCGATCGGCCGCACCTTGCCCGCCTTCGCCGCGCCGACCACCGGGCCGAGCGACGAGAAGAGCATCGGCAGCTGTCCGCCCATCAGGTCGGTCATCGCCGGCCCGCCGCCCTTGTACGGCACGTGAAGGAGGCTCACGCCCGCCACGCTCTTGAAGTACTCGCCCGAGAGGTGGTGCGGGCCGCCGACGCCGGAGGTGCCGTAGGTCCACTTGCTGGGCTCGCGCTTCGCGGCGGCGATCACGTCGGCCACCGTCTTGAAGGGCGTGGACGGATGCACGACCAGCATGCTGCCGCTACCGCAGACGTGGCCGAGCTGCGTGAACGAATCGAGAGGGTGGTAGCCGACCTTCGAGAGGTGCGGCGCCACCGTGAGCGGGCCGCTGTCGAAGTAGTAGAGCGTGTAGCCGTCGGCCGGCGCCTTGGCGATGAACTCCATCGCCACGCCGCCGGCGTTGCCGGGCTTGTTCTCGATGATCACCGGCTGGCCGAGCAGCGGCTCGAGCGCGCGCGCGAGCGGCCGGATCCCCGCGTCCGCGGAGCCGCCCGGCGCGTAGCCGATGACCACGCGTACCGGCTTCGACGGATACGCCTGCCCGAACGCCGCAGCCGATAGTGCGCACGCCGCGACGAGCGCCAAGCCTTGTTTCACCATCATGGTTTCCTCCCCCTCGAAGATGCTGGCGCATGATAGCGCGGCGCCTCGGGCCGCGAGGAGTTGCGGTAACCTCGCCCCCCATGGAACGCAGCTTCGCAGCCGAGATCGAGAGCCTGAAGCTCGGCGACGGCCAGGTCTTCCACGGCGAGGGCATCCTCGCGGTGACCAAGGCCCTGCTGCAGTCGGGCGTGGCGTACGTCGGCGGCTACCAGGGTGCGCCGGTGTCGCACCTGCTCGACGTCATGGTGCAGGCGCGCGAGTACATGGACGAACTCGGCGTGCACGTCGAGGCCTGCACCAACGAAGCCTCCGCCGCGGCGATGCTCGGCGCGTCGATCAACTACCCGGTGCGCGGCGCGGTGACGTGGAAGTCCATCGTCGGCACCAACGTCGCATCGGACGCGCTCTCGTACCTGTCGACCGCCGGCGTGATGGGCGGCGCGCTGATCGTCGCCGGCGAGGACTACGGCGAGGGCGCGAGCGTCGCGCTGGAGCGCACGCACGCGATCGCGATGAAGTCCTCGATCTGGATGCTCGACCCGCGACCGAACCTGCCGACCATCGTCCGGATGGTGGAGAAGGGCTTCGAGCTGTCGGAGGCGTCCAGCTCCCCGGTGATCGTGGACCTGCGCATCCGCGCTTGCCACGTGCAGGGCGCCTTCGCGGCGAAGACCAACCGCGCGGCCACGCTGTCGAAGAACGCGCGCGGCGCGCCGGCGAGCTTCCTCTACGACCGCCTGTCGCACCCGCCTGCGACCTTCATGCAGGAGAAGGTGAAGGCCGCGGTGCGCCTGCCGGCGGCACGCAAGTTCATCGCCGAGCAGAAGCTGAACGAGATGTTCGACGGCGACCTCGCCGGCATCGGCGTGATCGTGCAGGGCGGGCTCTACAACAACCTGCTGCGCGCGCTGCAGACGCTCGGCCTCGCGGACGCCTTCGGCAAGAGCCGCGTGCCGATCCTCGCGCTGAACGTGGTGTTCCCGACCGTGCCCGAGGAGATCACCGCATTCTGCGCCGGCAAGCGCGCGGTGCTGGTGCTCGAGGAAGGGCAGCCGGAGTTCATCGAGCAGGATGTCGCGACGACGCTGCGGCGGAGCGACCTCCAGACCAGGCTGCACGGCAAGGACCTGCTTTCCCCGACGGGCGAGTACTCCGCCGAACTGATGGTGCAGGGCCTCGCAAAGTTCCTCGCGTTGCACGAACCCAGCGTGGACATCGCGCCCGGTCGCCGCTGGCAGGAGAACGCCAACCGCGTTCGCGCGCGCGCCGGTGAACTGCTCGGCGGCCTGCCGCCGCGCCCCCCGGGCTTCTGCATCGGCTGCCCGGAGCGCCCGGTGTTCGCGGCGTTGAAGCTCGCGAGCGGCAAGGTAGGCCGGCCGCACGTCGCCGCCGACATCGGCTGCCATGCGTTCGCGACCTTCGAGCCGTTCTCGATGGGCAACTCGATCCTCGGATACGGCATGAGCCTCGCGTCCGCCGCGGGCGTGTCGTCGCTCATGGCCAAGCGCCCCTTGGCGATCATGGGCGACGGCGGCTTCTGGCACAACGGCCTGCTGTCGGGCGTGACCTCGAACCTCTTGAACAAGGGCGACGCGGTGCTCGTGGTCATGAAGAACGGCTACACCTCGGCCACCGGCACGCAGGACGTGATCTCCACGCCGCGGCGCGAGATGCAGCAGGCTGCGATCGCCGAGGCGAAGGACGGCGCCGGCGGCTCCAGCGTCGCCGGCGAGCGCACCATCGAGAACGCGCTGCGCGGCCTCGGCGTGCGCTGGATGCGCACCGTGCACACCTATCGCGTGTCCGAGATGAAGCGCACCCTCGAGGAAGCACTCACCACGGAGGCGAAGGGCCTCAAGGTGATCGTCGCCGAGGGCGAATGCCAGCTCGAACGCCAGCGCCGCGTGAAGCCGGCGATGGCGCAAGCGGTCGCGAAGGGCGAGCGCGTGGTGCGCGTGAAGTACGGCGTCGACGAGGACACGTGCACGGGAGATCACTCGTGCATCCGGCTCTCGGGCTGCCCGACGCTCACCGTGAAGGACAACCCCGATCCATTGCGGCGCGACCCGGTGGCCACCGTCATCGACGGCTGCGTCGGCTGCGGCCTCTGCGGCGAGAACGCGCACGCCGCCACGCTCTGCCCCTCGTTCTACCGCGCGGAAGTGATCCAGAACCCCGGCACGTGGGATCGCCTCGTGCATGCCTTCAGAAAGGCTCTCGTTCCAGCATGACGCTTCCCGATCGCACCATCACCATCCTCGTGGCCGCCCTCGGCGGCGAAGGCGGCGGCGTCATGGCCGACTGGCTGGTCGAGGCCGCCACGCACTGCGACTTCCCGGTGCAAGGCACTTCGATCCCCGGCGTCGCGCAGCGCACCGGCGCGACTACCTACTACCTCGAGATCTATCCCGCGAAGCGCGAGCTGCTCGGCGGTCGCGAGCCGGTGATGTCGCTCACACCGAGCCCCGGCAACGTCGACGTGATGGTCGCCTCCGAACTGGTGGAGGCCGCGCGCGCGATGCAGAACGGCTACGTCAGCCCGGATCGGACGACGCTGGTTGCCTCGACACACCGCATCTACGCCACCATGGAGAAGATGCAGATGGGCGACGGGCGCTTCGACTCCGAGCGCGCGCTCAGTGCGGCGAAGGAACTGGCCAGGAAGCCCGTGCTCTTCGACATGCGCGAACTCGCACAGGCGAACGGCACGGTGATCAATGCGGTGCTGTTCGGCGCGATGGCGGGCGCAGGCAGCCTGCCGCTGCCGCGCGAGGCCTGCGAGGCGGCGATCAAGAAGGCCGGCCGCGGCGCGGAGGCGAGCCTGCGCGGCTTCGCCGCAGGATTCGACATCGCCTCGGGCGCGAAGCCCGTGCCGCAGCCGGCCCCGAAGCCGCTGCCGCCCGACACGCAGAAGATCCTCGACCTCGGCGTCGAGCGCTTGAAGGACTACCAGGGTGATGCCTACGCGAAGCTGTTCCTCGAGCGCGTGAAATCCCTCGGCACCGACGACGCGAAGCTGGTCGGCGAGACCGCGCGCCACCTCGCGGTGTGGATGAGCTACGAGGACATCATCCGCGTCGCCGACCTGAAGACGCGCGCCTCGCGCTTCGAGCGCGTGCGCCGAGAGGTCGGCGCGAAGCCGGACGAACCCGTGATCGTCATCGATCACCTGAAGCCCGGCGTCGAGGAGTTCGCGTCGCTCTTGCCGCCGTCGATGGGGCATTCGCTCGTGTCGTGGGCGGAGAAGAACGGCAAGCTCGATGCGTACAACCGCGGCATGCACGTGAAGACCTCGGGCATCCTCGGCTTCCTAATGGTGCGGTCGCTCGCGTGGCTGAAGCCGTGGCGCCCGAGCAGCTACCGGTATGCGGAAGAGCAGAAGACCATCGAACGCTGGCTCGGCCTCGTGCGCGACGCGGCGAAGAAGAGCGTGCCGCTCGCGCTCGAGATCGCCGACTGCGCGCGCCTCGTGAAGGGCTACGGCGAGACCCACCGCCGCGGCCGCGCGAACTTCAACGCCATCATGGACGCGCTGGTCGAGAACCCGGCGACGTCCGATCCCACCGAGCAGGCGAAAGCGATCGCCAAGGCCCGCGACGCCGCGCTCGCCGACCCCGAGGGCAAGGCGCTCGGCGGCGCGCTCGGCAAGCCGGTGACCTGGTTGAAGGCGGTCGGCTAGCCCTCAGGGCGCGCGGACCGCGGCGCCCTGCGCCACCGCGTCCACCAGCGCACCGAACAGCGCGCCGCGCTCGGCGAGGCTGGCGATGATGATGCGCTCGCGCCGGCTGCACGATTCGTAGCAGATCGGGCCGAGGCCATCCAGCGTCGGGATGCCCATCGCGCCAGGGAAGCTGCCGTCCGAGCCGCCGCTCGACACCACCGGATGGATCGGCGCGCCGATCTCGCGCGCGAAGCCCTCGGCGAGCGCGTAGAGCGCGGCGCTCGCGCTCTCGGGGAACATCGGCCGCGACCAGCCGCCTTCGATCTCGACGGTGACGCGCGCATCGCCCGTGTCGGCGAGCACGGCCTTCACCTGCCGGTCCAGCGGCTCGACGTCCTCGGCGAAGCCGGCGCGGATGTCGACGTGCAGCACCGCCTCGTGCGGCACCACCTGCCGCGCGGCGCCGCCGCGGAAGATGCCGACGTTCACCACTCGATGGCGCGACACGTCGGTGAACTGGTCGAGCGCCAGCGTCGCGCGCGCCGCGGCCCTCACCGCGCTCGCGCCCTCGGCGTAGTTGACCGCGGCGTGCGCCGAGCGACCGGTATAGCGCGCGATGATCGAACCCACCGCGCGCCGGCCGACGACCACGCCGCCCTCGGGCCGCGTCGGCTCGAGCACCAGCACCGCGTCCGCGCCGCGGCAGCTTTCCTCGATCCACGGGCGCGACTTGCGCGAGCCGATCTCCTCGTCCGGCACCAGCAACACCGTGGTCTCGGCGGGCAGCGCGCGGCCGGTGGCGACGAGCGCGGACACCGCGTACCACGCCATCGCGAGGCCGCCCTTCATGTCGCCGACGCCGGCGCCGCGCGCGAGTTCGCCGTCGACGCTGAACGGCCAGTCGGGATGGCTGCCCGCGGGCCACACCGTGTCGGCGTGGCCGAGGATGACGAGGCGTCCCTTGCCCTCGCCGCGGCGGTGGAACGAGCGCTGCGGGGCGTGGCCCTCGAGCGGTCGCGTGCGTTCCTCGAAGCCGAGCGACTTCCAGCGCGCGCCCCAGATCTCGCCGACGCGAGCGACGTTCGCGGTGTCGTAGGTGCCGCTCTCGACGGCGACCAGCTCGGCGGTGAGGGCGAGGATCTCGGCGTTGCGCGGGCGCAGCCAGGCGAGGAGTTCGGTGCTGGCGCTCATGCGGCCTCCGGGAACCTGGCCTGCTCGAACGCGATGTGGCAGGCGATGCGATGGCCGGGCGCGACCTCGCGGACTGGCGGCGATTGCTCCTCGCACTGCGCGCCAAGCTTGCGCGGGCAGCGGTGTTGGAAGCGGCAGCCGCGCGCCGCGCCCGGCGCGTCGGCGACGTCGCCGCGCAGGCGGATGCGCTCGCCGCGCGCCGAGGCGTCCACTTCCGGGATCGCCGACAGCAGTGCCTCGGTGTACGGGTGGAACGGCGGAGCGAGCACGCTTGCGGCCGGCCCCTCCTCGACGATCGCGCCGCGGTACATCACCGCCACGCGGTCGGCGATGTGCGCGACCACCGAGAGGTCGTGCGAGATGAAGAGGTAGGCCACCTGCAGCCGGTCGCGGAGGTCGGCGAGCACGTTCAGCACGTAGGCCTGCACCGAAACATCCAGCGCGGACACCGCCTCGTCGCAGACGATGAAGCGCGGCTCGGTGGCGAGCGCGCGCGCGATGCCGACGCGCTGCTTCTCGCCGCCGGAGAGCTGGTGCGGGTAGCGATCGAGGTACGCCGCGGGCAGCCGCACGAGCTCCAGCAACTCGACCACGCGCTCCCTCAGCCGCGCGCCGCTCGCGAGGCCGTGCAGCGCCAGCGGCCGGCCGACGATCGCCTCGACGGTCTTGCGCGGATTCAGCGACGAATCCGGATTCTGGAAGATGATCTGCGCGGCGCGGTGCGCTTCGCGCGGTGGGCGACCGTCTACCGCGATCGCGCCGGCGCTCGGCTCCACCAGCCCGACCAGCATGCGCCCGAGCGTGGACTTGCCGCAGCCGCTCTCTCCCACCAGCCCGAGAACCTCCCCGGGCGCGACGCCAAGCGTCACGCCGTCCACGGCGCGCACCGTCGGCCGCGACAGCTTCAGCGGGAAGCCGCCGGAGAAATCCAGCCGCAATCCGTCGAGCAGGCCGCCGCGCTCGAAAGTCTTCGCGACATCGCACACCTCGACCAGCGCGCGCGATGCATCTGCCGGCGTCGAGGCCGGCGGCGCCTCCGCGGCATCCGCGCGCCACGCTTCGCCCGCCAGCTCCCCGGCGCGCCAGCAGCGCACCCCGTCCGCGAGCGATTGCGCCTCGCTCGCGCAGCGCTCCTCGGCGAACGCGCAGCGCGGATGGAACACGCAGCCCGGCGGCGGGCTGACGAGGTCGGGGAAACGCCCCGGGATGGGCGCCAGCCGCTGCCTGCGCTCGGCGATGCGCGGCAGCGAGGCGAGCAGCCCCTTGGTGTACGGGTGCCGCGGCCGCCGCAGCACCTCTGCGGCCGCGCCGGTCTCGACCACGCTGCCGGCATAGAGCACGCAGACGTCGTCGCAGACGCGCGCGACCACGCCGAGGTTGTGCGTGATGTAGAGCATGGACAGGCCGCGCTCGCGGCGCAGCTTCTCCAGCAGGTCGAGGATCTGCGCCTCGATGGTGACGTCGAGCGCCGTGGTCGGCTCGTCGAGCACCAGCAGGTCGGGCGAGCACGCGAGCGCGGTGGCGATCAGCGCGCGCTGCTTCATGCCGCCGGAGAGCTGGTGCGGGTAGGCGAGCGCTACCGCCGCCGGATCGGGGATGCCGACCTCGGCGAGCAGGCGCTCGACTTCCGATGCGGCGGCGCGCGTGTCGAGCCCGCGATGCAGGATGAGCGGCTCCGCGATCTGCCGCCCGACGGGAATAGCCGGGTTGAGCGAGGTGAACGGGTCCTGGAACACGATCGCGATGCGGTCGCCGCGCAACGCGCGACGCGCCTCGGCGTCGAGCGCGAGCAGCGAGCGGCCGCGGAACAGGATGTCGCCACCCGCGATGCGCGCCTCGGGCGCGAGCAGGCCGAGCGTCGCGAGCGCGGTGGTGCTTTTCCCGGAGCCGGATTCGCCGACGACGCCGAGCGCGCGGCCGGCACCCACGTCGAACGAAACCTCGCGCAGCGCGCGCAGGCGCCCGCCGGGCGCCGGGTAGTCGACAGACAGGTGTTGTACCGACAACACGGGTTCGCTCATCCGCGCCCCCGCTTCAGGCGCGGGTCGAGCACCTCGCGCAGGCCGTCGCCGATCAGGTTCACCGCGATCACCGTGAGGCAGAGCACCACGCCGGGCGCGATCGCGACCCACGGCGCCTCGCCGACGAACGGGCGCGCCTCGGCGATCATCAGGCCCCAGTCGGACGCCGGCGGGTGCACGCCGAGGCCGAGGAAGGACAGCGCCGCGCCGAGCATGATGGCGAAGGTCACGCGCAGCGCCGACTCGACGATGATCGGCGGCCACGCGTTCGGCAGGATCTCGGCGGCGAGGATGTACCAGCCGCGCTCGCCGCGCGCGCGCGCCGCGAGCACGAACTCCTCGGCGGCCACCTCGAGCGTCACGCTGCGCGCGAGGCGCGCCATGATCGGCACGTAGATCACGCCCACCGCGATGGCGGTCTTCCACGGGTTCGGCGGCGTCATCGACAGGATCAGGATGCCCATCAGGATCGGCGGCACCGACATCAGCAGGTCGACCGAGCGCATGATCGCCTCGTCGACGCGGCCGCGGTAGTAGCCGGCGGCGAGGCCCAGCGGCACGCCGAGGAAGAGGCTGACGAGCGTCGCGCCGATGCCCATCAGCAGCGACAGCCGCGCGCCGTGCAGCAGCCTCGACAGCACGTCGCGCCCGAACTCGTCGGTGCCGAGCCAGTGGGCCGCGCCGGGCGCCACCAGGCGCGCCATGATGTTCATCTCGTCGTGCGGGTACGGCGCGAGCGCGGGTCCCGCAGCGGCGGCAGCCGCGATCAGCGCGAACAGCGTACCGCCGGCGACGAGGCTAGGAGGCCACCGCACGGCCGTACCGGATGCGCGGGTTGAACCAGGCGTACGCGAGGTCGGCCACCAAGTTCGCCGCGGCATACACCGCGGTGACCACGAGGATGCCGGCCTGCACCACCGGCAGGTCCTTCTGCTCGAGCGCGAAGATCAAGAGGCGCCCGAGGCCGGGATAGGAGAACACCGTCTCGACCACGACGATGCCGCCCATCAGCAGGCCCACGTCGATGGCGAGCACGGTGATGGTCGGCACCAGCGCGTTCGGCAGCGCGTGGCGCCGGATCACCGTGCGCTCCGGCAGGCCCTTGGCGCGCGCCGCGACCACGTACTGCGCGCGCATGGTCTCGATGATCGACGAGCGCGTCAGCCGCGCGACGTGCGCCACCAGCCCCGACACCAGCGTCGCCACCGGCAGCACGAGGTGCTGCAGCCAGGTCCAGAAGCCGTCGGACATCGGCGCGTAACCGGTGGCCGGGAACCAGCCCAGCGTCCCCGCGAAGAGCAGGATCACCACGATCGCCCAGAAGAACTCCGGCACCGAGATGAAGAAATACAGGCCGACCGACACCGCGTGGTCGGTCGTGGTTCCCGGCCGCGTGCCGGTGAGCACGCCGAGGCCGATGCCGATCGCGGCGACGAGCACGATCGACACGCCGGCGAGCACTGCGGAGCGCGCGATCGCCTCGCCGATCATCGGCCCGATCGGGCGGTCCATCATCATCGACAGGCCGAGGTCGCCGCGCAGCGCGGCGCCGGCCCAGCGCAGGTACTGGTCCAGCACCGGGTCGTCGAGGCCGAGGCGCCCGCGCACCGCGCGCACCTGGTCCTCGGTGGCGAACTGCCCGACGATCATGTGCGCGACGTCGCCGGGCATCACCTGTGTCGCCCAGAAGATCAGCACCGACATCACCGCGAGGATCGCGGCGATGCCGGCGAGGCGCTTCAGCGCATAGAGGAGCACGCGGTGGGCGCCGCGCTCACTCGACCGTGACGTTCCTCAGGTCGAGCCAAAGGTACGGGTGGGTCTTGAAGCCCTTCACGTTCTTGCGGTACGCGTTGGCGAAGTTCATCACGTAGGCGATGACGCCGGGCACGTCCTCGACCGCGTACTGCTGGAAGGTCTGGTAGAGCTTCGCGAGCTCCTTCTCGTCGCGCGTGCCGCGCGCCTTGTCCAGTAGTTCGTCGATGCGCTTGGAGCTGAAGTGCCACATGCGCGTGTTCCACGAGCCGGTGGTGTGGTACCAGGGGTAGGTGGAGGTGTCGACGGTGGGGCGCGTGAAGTAGCCGTCCATGTAGAACGGCGCCTTGCCCGAGATCTCGGTCTGGAAGCGGTTGTACGGCATGCGGATCACCTCGACCTGGATGCCGACCTGCTTCAGCATGTGCTGCACGGCGATCGCCATGCGCTCGCGCGTCGGGCGCCCCACCGGCACGTGCAGCGGAATCGTGAAGCCGTTCGGGTAGCCGGCCTCGGCGAGCAACTTCTTCGCCTGCGCGACGTCCGGCTTCAGGCTGAGCTGCTTGTTGAAGTACGGGTGCTTGGGCGAGATCGGCGAATGCGTCGGCGTGCCGTGGCCGAAGGCGGCGAAGGTGGCGAGCTGCTGCTTGTCCAGTGCGAGCAGCACCGCGCGGCGCACGCGCACGTCGTCGAAGGGCTTGGTCTTGTTGCCCATGACGATGCCGTCCCAGGTGGACGTGGCGACCGAGTCCACGGTCAGCACCTTGCTCTCCTTCAGCTTG
Organism: uncultured Enterobacteriaceae bacterium; assembly: GCA_964617355.1. GTDB lineage: Bacteria > Pseudomonadota > Gammaproteobacteria > Burkholderiales > SG8-39 > CAZTDU01. The sequence goes on along the minus strand of CAZTXP010000006.1, from coordinate 18,776 downwards.
TCGATCGACTCCAGCGGCAGGTTCCAGACGAGGTCGACGCTGCCGGACTCGATCGCGGCGACCCGCGCGGCGTTCTCCGGCATGATGCGGAAGGTCACGCCGTCGAGCCTGGGCAGGCCCTTCTCGAAGTACTCGGTGTGCTTCACCAGTTCCAGCCGGTCGCCCGGCACCCAGGACTTCAGCTTGAACGGGCCGGTGCCGCTCGGTTCGGTGGCGAGCTTGTCCATGCGGTCGCTCGGCACGATCTTCATCTGCCGCTCGACCATCAGCTCGGCGAAACCCGCGTACGGGATCTTCAGCTTGAAGCGCACGGTGTACTTGTCGACCGCCTCGAAGGCCTCGACGAGGTCCATGTAGGTGCGCGCGCTGGAGGCGGTGGCCGGGTCGGCGATCATGCGGAAGGTGGCGATCACGTCCTCGGCGCCGAGTTCCTTGCCGTGATGGAACTTCACGCCCTTCCTCAGGTAGAAGGTCCACGTCTTCAGGTCCTCGCTCGACTCCCAGCGCTCGGCGAGCTCGCCCTGGAACTTCAGGTTCTCGTCGATGCGTACCAGGCCGCTGAAGACCAGCACGTCGTAGATGTACTCCTCGCCGATGGTCGCCTTGGCGGGGTTGAGGTGGTTCAGGTTCGCGTTCAGCGTGGCGCGCAGCGTGCCCTTGGCGCCGGCGGCGAACGGCAGGGTCATCGCGAGCGCCAGCAGAACGGCGCGCAGCATCGTGGATCGCATGGCGTGCACTCCTTTGTCAGGCGGCGCCGGGGGCGCCGTCGGGATTGACCGCGCGCTCGACGTACAACTTCGCGGCAGGCTCGTAGTTCTCCCACAGCCACCGCAACTGCACCAGCGGCTGCGGGTCGTAGTCCACGCGCAGGTCGACGAGCGGGAACGACTCGAGCTCGACCACCAGCAGCGCTGCGGACTTCACCTGCTTGGGCTCGCCTCCGGCAGCGTACCCGGCTTCGAGGGCCAGCACCAGACGCTCCGCGAGGTGTGCCGCGGGGCGCGCCTCGAACGCCGCGACCATCGCGCGCGGCACGTCGGCATTGGTGAGGATGTTGCCGGCCGCGATGCACTGCGCACCTTCATGGTGTGAATGCACCGAGGTGATGCGCGCGCCGTGATACGCGGCGGTGCGTCCCTGCGCGTCGACGATCGCGAGTTGCCGCCAGCCAATGCCCGGCACGTCGCGCGTGAGGCGATCGACCACCGTGGCGGCGTCGAGGCCTTCGGCGAGCAAATCGAGCCCGCGCGGGCCGAGCCTCGGATCGGTGCGATGCTGCGTGAGCACCGATCCGACACCGGCGCGCGCGTACGCGCAGCGACTGCCGACGGCGATGCTGGAGGTCGTGACCGCGCAGCCGAACATCCCGGTGCGCGCGCATTTCGCTGCGATCGAATAGGTCATGGCGGGCTTACGCTAGCATAGGCTCGTCGCTCCGTACGAGGGGATTCGCCATGCCGCACCAGCGCCTGCGCCCGTTCAATGCCCGCGAGGTCTACCGGCAGGCGCCGATCGACGCCGACTTCTGCATGGTGGTGAAGGCCGGGCGGCACCTCTTCCTGCGCGGGCAGACGGGCCTCGCGCTCGACGGCCGCTTCGTCGGCGTCGGCGATCCCGCCGCGCAGACCGAGCAGGCGCTCGCCAACGTGAAGCAGCTGCTCGAGGAAGCCGGCTCCAGGCTCGAGCACATCTGCAAGATCACCACCTACATCACCGACCGCGGCCACCGCGAAGCGATCTACAACGTCATCGGCAGGCGCCTGAAGGGCATCCACCCCTGCGGCACCGGCCTGATCGTGCGCGGCCTCGCGATGCCGGAGATGCTGGTCGAAATCGACATCGAGGCGGTGATCCCGGAGGACGAGGCGCAAGCCGCGTGAAGCGCTCGCCGGGGCCGACTGCACGGCTCGCGCAGTGGCTGGCGCGCACTCCGCGCATACGCGACCGACGAGCCCTCGAGCTCGCGAAGGACGCGCTGAAGGATGGCATCGCGTGCATGCTCGCCGGTGCGAGCGATCCCGCCACCGAGGCCGCGTTCGCTGCGGCGCGCGGCTGGGGCACGGGCCACTGCAGCGTGGTCGCTCGCGCCGGGCAGCTTGCCGCACCGGGCGCCGCATTCGTCAACGGCACCGCCGCGCACGCGCTCGACTTCGACGACAACTACCACCCGATGGCCGGGCACGCCACCGCGGTGCTCGCGCCGGCCGTGCTCGCGCTGGGCGAGGAACGGGGCGCTTCCGGCGCGGCGGTCGTGGATGCGTACGTCGCGGGCCTAGAGGCGCAGGCCGTGGTCGGCGATGGCGTCAACCTCGCGCACTACGAGCGCGGCTGGCACTCGACCTCGACCATCGGCGTGTTCGGCGCCGCGGCGGCCGGCGCGCGCCTGCTGCGGCTCGACACCGAGGGCTGCACCGCGGCGCTCAGCCTCGCCTCCAGCATGGCCGCGGGCTCGAAGCGCCAGTTCGGCACGCTCGCCAAGCCGATGCACGCCGGGCTGGCTGCGATGCACGGCGTGATGGCCGCGACGCTCGCGGCGAGCGGTGCGCGCGGCACCGCCGAGGTGCTCGAGGGCGAGTGGGCGTTCGCCGACCTCTTCGGCGCGCCGGGCGCCCCGGGCTATCGCCGCGCGCGGGACCGGCGCCTCGCGATCGTGCGCTACGGCCTGAAGGCAAAGATCCACCCGTGTTGCGCTAGCGTGCATTGCGCCGTGGATGCGCTGCTGGAACTGCGCGCGGAGCACGGCTTCACGGCGGCCGACGTGCGCCGCGTCGAGGCGATCGTGAACCGGGTCAGTTACGACAACCTGAGGTACGCCGCGCCGCGCACGCCTTCCGAATCGCGCTTCAGCATGCCGTGGGCGCTCGCGCTGGCACTGGCGCAGGGCCGGCTCGGACTTGCGGACTTCACGCCCGCGGCGCTGGAGCGGCCGGACCTGCGCGCGCTGCTGCCCCGCATGACGATGCGCTGCACGACGGCCGCCCGGCCGCATCCGATCGCCGAGAACGGCCGCGAGCCGGCACGCGTCGTCGTGTGGCTGAAGGACGGCCGCCGGCTGGAGCGCTATTCGCAATACCCGCGCGGCACGCTGCAGGCGCCGCTCGCGCCGGGTCGACTGGACCTGAAGTTCGATGACTGCGCCCCGGGTCGCGCGGCGCTGCGCCGGCGGCTCGACGGGCTGGAAGGCGAACGCGACCTGCGCGCGATCGCCGCCGCGCTCAGGCGCGCACCACCTCGACGTCGATCTCCATCAGCATCTCGGGGCGCGCAAGTCCGTCGACGATGACTTCGCTGGTGGCCACCGGGATGCCCTTCAGGTGGCGGCCGACGACCGCGGTGACCGGCCCGAGGTAGGCGCGGTCGATCGCCCAGATCTTCACCTTGCAGATGTCTTCCATGCGCGCGCCGACTTCGTCGAGCAGCTGGCGCACGTTCTTCATCGCCTGGTCGGCCTGCGCGGCGGCGTCGCCCGGGCCGACGAGGCGCCGGTCGTGCGCATCGATGGTGTAGCCCACCTGCCCGCGCACGAAGATGCGCTCGCCCGCGAGCACGACGCTGCACATGTCGGACTGGATGTTGCGCTCCGGATGCTGATCGCGCACATTGTGGGGACGATGTCGTTGGTGCGGCATGGAAAGGACTATATCCGATGGCCTATCCCGACTGGGAAGAGATTCGCAAGAGCCACCGCTTCGCCGGGCGCGAGATCCCGATGGTGACGGCGGACATGCCGAGCTTCATGGCGCTGCCGATCGCGCGCACCAAGGCGGAGCTCGCCGGCTCGCACGCGGCGATCATCGGCGCGCCGTACGTCGCCAACGCCGGCGGCCTCTACGCCGGCGTGCCGGCGACCGAATGGCTCGCGGGCCCCAAGCGCGTGCGCCAGCAGTCGGCACGCTATCCGTCGGGCTACGTGCAGGACCTCGACGTCGACGTGTTCGAGCACCTGAAGGTGATGGATTTCGGCGACGCCGAGATCCCCGACGAGTCGAACTACAACCCCACCGCCGAGAACATCCTGCGCGCGCAGGCGGCGGTCGAGGCGAAGGTGAACGACGCGCTCGATGTCGGCGCGGTGCCGATCGTGATCGGACAGAACTCGCCGTGCGGCTCGTACGCGATCGCCAAGCCCATCGCCGAGCGCTCGAAGGGCAAGGTCGGCATGATCAGCTTCGACACGCACTGGGACTCCAACCCGATCGACCGGCTGACCAAGGACCCGCGCATCGCCGGCAGCTCGAACTGGAAGGCGAAGGCCTTCGAGTTCCACCCGAACTACCGCGTCGAGAACCTGGTCGAGATCGGCGAGCGCGGCATGCTCGAGCCGCGCGCGCGCGTGGACGACTACCGCCGCCGCGGCATCCACTTCTACCCGATGTGGCGCGTGCGCACCGACCTCGGCATCGAGGGCCTGTGCCGCGAGATGCGCCACGCCTACGAGGGCACGGACGCGGTGTACGTGCACTACGACATGGACGTGCTCGGCGGCGCCGGTCCCGCGCCGGGCGACATCCTCGGCGAGCTCGCCGAGCCGATGGGCATGACCGACTTCGAGATCATCCGCTGCGCGCTGGAGATCGGAAAGCGTGGGTTCACCGGCGCGTCGTTCATCTGCATACCGCCGGGCTCGGCGGTGATCTACCGCGTGATCACCTACGTGATCATGTTCATGCTTGCCGGCATGGCGCTGAAGAAGGCCGGCAAGGCCTGATGGACGCACGGTTCTCGGGCGCCACCGTCGTCACGCAGGATGCCAGCCGGCGCATCCTGCGCGGCGCATCGGTCGCGGTGCGCGGCGGGCGCATCGTCGCGGTCGGTCCGGACGACGAGGTCGCGCGCGCGCATCCGGACCTGTCCGAGGTCCCGTCGCGCGAGCGCGCGATCCTGCCCGGCCTCGTCAACGCGCACACGCACGTGCTGCTGCTCGCGCTGCGCGGCACGATCGAGGACGCCGGCTCGGAGGCGATCTACCGCTACATGACGCCGATCAGCTTCGCGATGACCGACGACGAGCGCCGCGCGATCGGCCGCCTCGGCTGCCTGGAGGCGTTGCGTTCCGGCACGACGACGCTGGTCGAGCCGTTCCGCCACGTCGCCAGCTACGCGGGCGCGATGGCGGAGACGGGCATGCGCCTGTGGTTCAGCGAATCCTGCGCCGACGCGCTGACGCTGAAGATCCGCCACGGCATCTACGAGTTCGACGAGGCCTGGGGCGAGACCTTCCTCGAGCGCGCCGCCGAACTGATCCAGCGCTTCCACGGCAGCCACGGCGAGCGCGTGCGCTGCCAGGTCGCCGCGCACGCCACCGACAACTGCTCGCCGCGAATGCTCGCGAAACTGAACGACCTGCGCGAGAAGCACGACCTGCGCCGCACCGTTCACCTCGCGCAGAGCCGCGGCGAGGTGGCGCAGGTACGCCGGTACGCCGACTGCACGCCCGCCGAATATCTCGATCGCCACGACTGGCTCGCGCCCGACGTGGTCGGCGCGCACTGGACCTACTGCACCGCGGACGACGTCGCGCTGCTCGCGCGTCGCGGCGTGCATATGGCGCATTGCCCGGCGAACAGCTCGCGCAAGGGCCCGCACCAGGCGCCGATGGCCGCGATCATCGATGCCGGCATCAATGTCGCGCTCGCCACGGACAACATGACCGAGGACATGTTCCAGGCCATGACCGTGGGCAGCATCGTGCATCGCGGCAGCTATGGCGGCGGCGTCAAGCCCGGCCCGCAGCACGCGCTCGACGCGGCGACGCTGAACGGCGCGAAGTCCCTCGGTGCCGAGCACGAGATCGGCTCGATCGAGCCCGGCAAGAAGGCCGACCTGCTGTTCCTCAGGCTCGATGCGCCCGCGATGCGCCCGGAGATCCACCTCGTCTCGAACCTCGTGCACTACGGCCACCAGGGCCTGGTCGACGCGGTGATGGTGGACGGCGCGTTCCTGCTGCGCGACGGCCGCGTGACCTGCATGGACGAGGCAGCGGTGCTGCGCGAGGCGCAGGAAGCGACGGCTGGTGCGTGGCGGCGGCTCGTCGAGCAGAACCCGGACCTCGAACTGCCGGAAGCGCTGGCGAGTAGCTGACTAGCGCGGTCGCTGGCCCTCGACGAGATCCTTCAGCGCGGGGCGGAAGCGATCCTCCCACTCGTTCAGGCCGAAGGCGCTCATCACCAGCTTGCCGTCCATGACGAGCAGGAAGCGCGGCACGCCGCGGCTCGGCCCGATCTTCTCGAACACCCAGCGGAACTCCGGCGGGTAGTGCTGCTCGACGATCGGCTCGCGCAGCGTGCGCCCCTTCACGTGCACGAAGTTGACCGCGCGCCCCTCGGGCGAGGCGAGGAAGGCGTCCTTCGTGCGCGACTCCCAGCGCCGGCAATAGGGACAGTCGTCGGTGCCGAGGTAGAGCAGGTCGAGCTTCTGGTATTGCGGCACGCGCGGCTGCGCACGCGACGCGGCGGGCAGCGCGGCAAGGGCTGCCGCGCTCGACAGGACGCCGAGCAGGCGGCGGCGAAGAATGTGCTTCGACATGGTGCAAGGATACCAACCCGCGCTGACGAGGCCTGACAGCCTCGCCCGGGCCTCGCCCCTAGAATGCCGCGATGAAAACGACCCAGCCTCTCCTCCTCGCCGCCGCCCTCCTCGTCCCCGCCCTCGCGCTCGCCCAGGCGCCGGAGCAGGTCAAGGTCGGCAACCAGATGAAGCGTGCCTACGGCACCGTCCAGCGCATGGAGAACGGCGACATCGCCTGCTACCTGCACATGAAGGACGACCGCGGCGCGGCGTTCACCGAAATGGCGGACTTCGACATCTGCATGCAGAAGCCCTCGGTCGTCGGCAAGCGCGTGCGCCTGGAGTACCAGGTGAGCCGCGTGCAGTCGGCCTCGTGCCAGGGCGACCCGGACTGCAAGAAGTCGGACGTCGTCGCGCTGGTGGCCAAGGCGACGCCCGCCGCCGCAGGCGCGGCCGCGGCGGACAAGCCGAAGGCCGCCGCGACGGGTTCGGCGTCGCTGTGCCGCGCGACGGAAGCCGAGGTGTTCGCGTGCCGCACCGGCGAGAAGATGGTGTCGGTATGCGCCTCGCGCGACCTCGGGCCCAAGCGCGGCTACGTGCAGTACCGCTTCGGCAAGCCCGGCGAGACACCCGAGATGATGCTGCCGGCGGCCGAGGAGCACCCGGGGCGCAACGCGTCGGGTGAAGCCACCGCGTTCGCCGGCGGCGGCGGCTCGTGGCTGCGCTTTACCAACGCGTCGGTGGCCTACGTCGTCTATTCCGGCGTCGGGCGCTGGGGGCCAAAGGGCGAGACCGAGCAGCGGGCCGGCGTGGTGGTCGAGCGCAACGGCAAGCGCACGGCGAACGTGAAGTGCGTCGGCAAGGAGCGCAGCGAGCTCGGCCCGGACTGGTTCGCGAAGTCGGGCATCCAGCCCAAGCGCGACGATCAGTTCGCCATCGGCGAGTAGAAAAGGAAACGGCGGCTCGCCATCGACGAGCCGCCGTTCCGGTGGCCTGCCCCGCTAGCGGCGGGTGATCTGGATGAACGCGTTGTTCGTGTTCGGCACGTAGCCGATGTCGTAGTGGCCCTTCGGGCCGAACGCATCGCAGCTCTGCCGGGGCGACTGCACGCGCTCGATCGCGTAGGTCGTCCAGGCGTTCTGCGGCGAGAGGTCGCGGTCGATCTGGAACGTCAGCGGCGGCGACGAGCGCGAACCCTGCGCGTAGGTCCAGCACAGCCACTGCTGGTAGTTCGCCTTCAGCGCGACGTTCTTCCACTGGTTGTCGCCCCAGTGGTAACGGTAGTTGATGTCCTGGCGCGTGTTGTTGTGCAGGCACGCGCAGCCGTAGGCATTGGCGTTCTGGGCTTGCGCCGCCGGCGAAGCCAGGATCCCCGCGGCGAGCAGCACGGCGGCGCCGGCAAGGCGCGACGTCGATGCGAGATGCTTGATGTCCATTTCAGTCCCCTTGTTCGAATGGTCCCTGCACCGCCCCCCACGGACGGCCCGACATCCTAACCACAGGACACCGGCAAAAGTGTTCAGGCTGGTGAAAACATCGGCACCGGCGGCCCGCCGTCGCTCGGCTTGAACACCACCTTGACCTTCTGCCCGATGCGGATCGCGTCGTAGTCGCAATCGACGAGGTTGGTCATCATCGACACGCCCTCGTCGAGCGTCACGTAGGCGATGCAGTACGGCACCGGCACGCCGCGCTGCAGCACGCTGTAGGTGTAGACGGTGCCGGTGCCCTTCGCCTGCACCCACTCGGTGCGCGCCGAGAAGCAGTGCGGGCAGATCGCGCGCGGATAGTGGTGGTACTCGCCGCAGTCCTGGCAGCGCTTCACGAGAAGCTTGCCTTCCGCCGCAGCGTCGAAGTACGGCTTCACCTCGGCGTTCACCGCCGGCGCGGGGATCTTGCGGTCCTGGTGCATCAGCGCCATGTCTCTACTCCCGTTCCATGATCAGCGTGGCGCTGGCGTGGCGGTTGCCGAGCTGGCCGCCGATGCCTTGCGCGAGCGCGAGCCTGCAGTCCTTCACCTGCACCTTCGGGTGCGCTTCGCCGCGCAGCTGGCGGACGGCCTCGATCACCTTGGTCATGCCGCCCCGGTTCGCCGGATGGTTGTTGCACAGGCCGCCGCCGTCGGTGTTGAACGGCAGCTTGCCGCTGCCCGAGATCAGGTTGCCGTCGGCGACGAACTTGCCGCCCTCGCCCTTCTTGCAGAAACCGAGGTCCTCGATCTGCATCAGCACCGTGATCGTGAAGCTGTCGTAGATCGACGCATACTGGATGTCGGCCGGCTTCACGCCCGCTTCCTCGAAGGCGCGCGGGCCGGACCACGCCGCACCCGACACCGTGAGGCTCAACTTGCCGCCCGCCTGGCCCTTCGGCGCCTCGCCGGCGCCGAGGATGCGCACCTTCGGGCGCTTCAGGCTCCGCGCCACCTCGGGCCGCGCGACGATCACTGCGCCGCCGCCGTCGGACACCACGCAGCAATCCAGCCTGTGCAGCGGATCGGCCACCAGCGGAGAGTCGAGCACGTCCTTCACCGTGACCACGTCCTTCAGCATCGCGTGCGGGTTGTGCTGCGCGTGGTGCGAGGCCGCGACCTTGATCCACGCGAGCTGCTCGCTCGTCGTGCCGTATTCGTGCATGTGGCGGCGCGCGACCATCGCGTAGCTGTTGGTGGTGACGATCCCGTACGGCGCCTCGAACGGGCCATCGGGGACCGCCGCGCCCCAGCTGCGCGGCTGCGTGCCGCTGGAGCCCTCGGAGCGCGGCCGGCCCGCGAGCGTGACGAGCGCGATGTTGCACCTGCCCTGCGCGATCGCCTGCGCCGCGTGCGCGACGTGGATCAGGTACGAGGAGCCGCCGGTGTCGGTGGAATCCACGTGCCGGACCTTGAGGCCCATGTAGTCCACCATCGACAGCGGCCCGAGCCCGGGCGCGTCGCCGGCGCAGAAATAGCCGTCGATGTCGTCGCGCGACAGGCCCGCGTCCTCGATCGCGCCCTTCGCGACCTCGGCGTGCAGCTGCGCGACCGACTTGTCTTCCGCCTTGCGCGTCGGGTGCTCGTAGGCCCCGACGAGGTATGCCTTGCCCTTGATGCTCATGCGAGCGCGTCGTCCTTGTACTGGGTTCGAATGGGTATTGTCGCCGATGCCGCGCTCAGGCGGGAAACGCGGAGGCCGCGCCGCCGAGCCAGGCGCGGCCGAGCACGTAGAGCTTCTCGACCTCGTCGCCCTTGAGCCCCGGCATGTCGCGCTTCACGGCGAAGCCGTTCTTCGTCTGCAGGTACGCGAGGTGCCGGTAACCGTCGGGAAACTGCGCGAGCAGGCGCGCGTCGAGCGTCAGGCGCGCCGACGGGTCCACCGGGTCCATGCGATCCTTCTCGTAGATCGGCTGGCGACGCACGATCTTCCAGCCGTTCGCGCGCCGCGCGAAGAAGTCGTAGAAGCGGCCGGTGCAGACCACGTCCACCGCGACATCGTCGACCTCGGCGCGCTGGTTGATGGTCATCTTGGTCTGCGCGATCGCGCGGTCTCCGGCGAGGTCGACGCTCGATCCGCCGAGGAAGTGCAGGATCGACACGCCCCTGTCGAAGCCGGCCTTCGACACCTCGATGAACTTCGCCGCAGGCCCCTGGAACCACGTCGCGCTCATCCAGCCCTCGTCGGCCCAGACAGTGGCGAAGCGCTCCCAGTCGCCGGCATCGCGCCATACGGCCCAGTCCTGCACGGCCTGGATGATGGAAAGCCTGTCCTCGCGTTCGTCGGCCATCGGGGATCCTTGCATGAGGTTTGACACTCTACCGGCGGGCCGCTAGCTTGCCACGACCATGAAGACCCTGATTTCGCTGGCCCTCGCCGTCGCCGCGGCTCCCGCCCCCTCCCAGTCCGACTGGCCGCAGCGCCCCGTGCGCATGCTGGTCGGCTTCGGCCCCGGCGGCGGCACCGACATCGTCGCGCCGGCGCTCGGCGATGGCCTCGGACAGCCGGTGGTGGTGGAAAACCGCCCCGGCGCCGGCGGCGCAGTCGCCGCGGCGCAAGTCGCCAAGTCCCCTGCCGACGGCTACACGGCCTTCATGCTGAACAACGGCTTCGCCGTCTCGGCGGTGATGTCCCGCGCGCTGCCCTACGACCCGCTGGCGGACTTCCAGCCGGTGTCGATGGTGGCCACCATGCCGCTGGTCGTGCTGACCGGGCCGAAATCAGGCTTCTCGGACCTCAAGGGCCTGGTCGACGCCGCGAAGGCCAATCCGGGCAAGCTCAATTTCGCCAGCGTCGGCGTCGGCAGCACGCAGCATTTCGCCGGCGAGCTGCTGTTCCAGCTCGCCGGGATCCAGTTGACCCATGTGCCCTACAAGGGCACGCCGAACGCGATCGCCGCGACGCAGGCGAACGAATCGCAACTGCTCGTCGAAGTCGCGGCGGCGGCCCTGGGGCAGGTCCGGGGCGGCGCGCTGAAGGCGCTCGCGGTCACCACCGGAACGCCGTTCGCGGCGCTGCCGGACGTGCCGACGCTCCGCCAGTCGGCACTGCCCGACTACGACGTCACCACCTGGTACGCGCTCGCCTTCCCCGCCCGCACGCCCGCGATGGTGGTCGAAAAGACCGGCCGGGCGCTGCGCGCCGCCCTCGCGCGCGATGACGTGCGACGGCAGCTCGCCAACGCCGCCTTCGTGCCGGAGACCTCTACCCCCGAGGCGCTCCAGTCCCATATAAGGTCGGAGATCGCCCGCTGGGGTGCCGTCCGGGACCGGGCGGGCATCAAGCCCGAGTAATCCTGCCGTCCGGGGCCGCCGGACGACGGTGCGGATTGCCGATTGCCGCCGGCAGGGCTCCGGGGGAGAATCGGCTGCCCCCGATTCCGGCGCGAAAAAGAACACGATGGCGAGCGTTCCCCAGACCGACCCGAGCACGTCGCGGCAAGACTTCTACCGGCGCATGGACAGGGACAACCTCGCCCCGCTCTGGGAGGTGCTGCACGCGCTCGTCCCGGCGCAGCCGGCGACCGGCTGCCAGCCCGCGATCTGGAAGTACCGGCAGGTGCGTCCCTACGTCATGGAGTCCGGCTCCCTGATCACGGCGCGCGAGGCGGTGCGCCGCGTGCTGGTGCTCGAAAACCCGGGCCTGCGCGGCCAGTCGAGCGTGACGCGCAGCCTGTACGCCGGCCTGCAGCTGATCCTGCCCGGCGAAGTGGCGCCGAGCCACCGGCACACCCAGTCGGCGCTGCGCTTCGTGGTCGAGGGCACGGGCGCCTATACCGCGGTCGACGGCGAGCGCACGACCATGCATCCCGGAGACTTCATCATCACGCCGCCGTGGACCTGGCACGACCACGGCAACCCGGGCTCGGAGCCCGTGGTCTGGCTCGACGGCCTCGACATCAACATCGTGCAGCTCTTCGGCGCGCAGTTCATGGAGGTCTACCCCGAGGAGTCGCAACCGGTGACGCGCGTCGAGGGCGATTCGGTCGCGCGCTACGGCCACAACCTCGTGCCGCTCGGCCCGCTGCCGCAATCGAAGACCTCGCCGATCTTCAACTACCCGTACGCGAGGAGCCGCGAGGCGCTCGCGACGCTGGCCAGGAACGGGCCGCCCGACCCGTGCCACGGCTGGAAGATGCAGTACATCAATCCGCTCACCGGCGGCCATGCGATGCCGACCATCGGCGCCTTCGTCCAGCTGCTACCCAAGGCCTTCTCGTCCTCGGCCGCGCGCTCGACCGACGGCACGATCTATTCCGTGGTCGAGGGCGAGGGCCGCGCGTGGATCGGCGATGCGCACTACGACTTCGAGCCGCGCGACCTGTTCGTCGTGCCCTCGTGGATGCCCTGCCGCTTCGAGACCAAGGGGGAATGCGTGCTGTTCAGCTTTTCGGACCGCCCGGCGCAGCTCGCGCTCGGCCTGTGGAGGGAGCAACGTGGCTGAACCGATCCGCGACGCGGCGTTCTACTCGCGCGAGTACAACAACCGCAAGCTGGTGCCGGACCACGCCCAGATCTTCGCGCGATGGTCGGCCGAGTCCGCGAAGGCGAGGAACACGATGACGTGCTACCTCGACCGGCGCTACGGCGAGATGCCCGGCGAGACCATGGACATCTTCCCCGCGCGCATGACGGGCGACGGCACCTGCATGATGTTCATCCACGGCGGCTACTGGCGGTCGCTGGACAAGAGCGACCACTCGTTCCTCGCCCCGCCGTGGGTCGGCGCGGGCGTGTCGGTGGCGGTGGTGAACTACGACCTCTGCCCCGCGGTGACCATCGAGGACATCGTCAAGCAGATGCTGCGCGCCTCGCGCTGGCTGTACCTGCATTGCGAGGACTACGGCATGGACCAGGACCGGCTGTACGTCGCCGGCCATTCGGCGGGCGGGCACCTCGCGGCGATGATGATGGCCGCGCACTGGTCGGTGTACGACCGCGAACTGCCGAAGGACCTCTTCAAGGGCGGCCTCGCGGTGAGCGGCATCTATGACCTGCGCCCGCTGGTCGACGTCGACTTCCTGAAGGAAGAACTGCGACTGGACGAGGCTGCGGCGGCCAAGGTGTCGCCGGCCCTGATGCCGCCCGCGACGCGCATGCCGATCGCCACCTGCGTCGGCCAGCACGAGAGCTCGGAGTTCCACCGCCAGGCGCAGCTGCTGAAGGATCGCTGGCGCAGCGCCGTCACCGAGGTGCCGATGCCGGGCACGAACCACTTCACCGTGCTGGACGCGCTTGCCGACCGCGGCAGCCCGCTGTTCGCGGGTGCGCGCCGCATGATGAAGCTCGACAAGTAGGCGCAGTGGCCACCCAGCCGGAGTACCTCGCCCCGGGCGAGTGGATCGACAGCGCCGTCCCCGAGGTGCAGGCGTATGCGCGAGCGCACGCGCGCGGCGCCGACGATCGCGAGAAGGCCGTGTCGCTCTACTACGCGATCCGCGACGGCATCCGCTACAACCCGTTTCTCGACTTCTCGAAATCCGCTGCGTTCCGCGCGAGCGAGGTGCTGGCGTTGCAGGAAGGCTTTTGCGTCGGCAAGGCGGCGCTGCTCGCCGCGTGCGCGCGCGTGATCGGCATCCCGGCGCGCATCGGCCTCGCGGACGTGAAGAACCACCTCACCACGCCGCGCCTGCGCGAGAAGATGGGCACCGACCTCTTCGTCTACCACGGCTACGCCGAGTTGCTGCTCGAGGGCAAGTGGGTCAAGGCGACGCCGGCCTTCAACCAGGCGCTGTGCGACAAGTTCCGCGTCAAGCCGCTGGAATGGGATGGCCGCGAGGATTCGGTGTTCCACGAGTTCGACGAGGACAACCGCCGCCACATGGAATACCTGCGCGACCACGGGACCTTCGCCGACGTGCCGGTCGAGCGCATCCGCAAGGCCTTCCGCGAGGTCTACCCGGACTTCTACGACCTGAAGGAATCGGCCGCGAAGGAAAGCTTCGGCTGAGCCGGGTTCCGATGCGCTCGCTCCTCGAAGACAGCTACCGCGCCGCGGTCGGCGCCGCGGATCCGCTGCAGATCCTGCCGGCGCAACTGCCGACGCCGCCGAAGGGCCGCACCTTCGTCGCCGCCGCCGGCAAGGCCGCGGCCTCCATGGCGCTCGCGGTCGAACGCCAGTGGCCGGCGAGCGCGCCGCTCGAAGGCCTTGCGGTGACGCGTTACGCGCATGGCCTGCCCACGCAGCGTATTCGCGTGCTCGAGGCAGGCCATCCGATGCCCGACGACGCCGGCCTGCGTGGCGCCACCGAGATGCTCGCCGCCGCGCGCACGCTCGGCGAGGACGACCTGCTGCTCGCGCTGGTCTCGGGCGGCGGTTCCGCCTTGCTCACGCTGCCGGCCGAAGGCCTGTCGATGGCCGACGTGCAGGCGGTGACCCGCGAGCTCTTGCGCTGCGGCGCCGACATCCGCGAGATCAACACCGTTCGCAAGCACCTGTCCGCGATCCAGGGCGGCCGGCTCGCCGCGGCGACGAAGGCGCGCGTGCTCTCCCTGGTCGTCTCGGACGTGACCGGCGACGACCCGACGCACATCGCCTCCGGCCCGTGCGCACCGGACATCACCACCTTCGCGGACGCGCTCGGCGTGTTCGCGAAGTACGGCATCGACGCGCCGGCCGCGGTGCGCGCCCGGCTCGAGGCCGGCGCGCGCGGCGCGATCGCCGAGACCCCGAAGCCCGGCGATCCGCTGTTTGCCCGCGTCGAGAACCGCGTGATCGCGACCGCGCATCGTTCGCTCGAGGCCGCGGCCGCGGTGTTCCGCGCCAAGGGCATCGCCACCGCGATCCTCGGCGACTCCATCACGGGCGAGGCGCGCGAGGTGGCGAAGGTGATGGCGGCGCTCGCGCGCGAGATCCGCCTGCACGGCGGTCCGTTCAAGCCGCCGGTGGCGCTCGTCTCCGGCGGCGAATGCACGGTGACCGTGCGCGGCGAGAAAGGGCGCGGCGGACGCTGCGCGGAGTTCCTGCTCGCGCTCGCGATCGAACTGGAAGGCGTGCCCGGCGTGCACGCGATCGCGGCGGACACCGACGGCATCGACGGCTCGGAGGACAATGCCGGCGCCGTGCTCTCGCCGGACTCGCTCGCGCGCGCCGCGGGCGCGGGGTTGGACGCGGAGAAGTTGCTCGCGGTGAACGACAGCTACGGGTTCTTCGCCGGGATCGGCGACCTCGTGGTCACCGGCCCTACGCGCACCAACGTCAACGACTACCGCGCGATCGTCGTCGCGTAGCGCTCAGTCGTCGTCGACGGTGCGGCAGCGCAGGCTCGCCAACGGCAGGCCGGTGCCGCAGTTCGGGTCGCGCAGCCTGCGCGGACGGTTGCCGTCCGGACCGGCGGCCGTCGCCGGCATGCGGCGCACCAGTTCCTCGAAGGGCAGGTCGGCCTCGGCGACGATGAAGGTCGGAATCGAGGCCCGCCCCGCGCCGCGGAATTCGAGCTGCCCCTGGTCGGCGAGGCCGCGCCGCGCGACGTACGAGTCGCGCAACGGGTCGCCGCCGATCGGGCTCAAGATGCGCAGCGTGCCGGGCACGTAGGTGATCGTGTAGTTGGCGGCCGAATAGCCCGACGGGGTGACCGAATAGCTGCCCGGCACGGAATTCGGCCCGGCAGGGGTCGCGAACTGCAGCGCGCCGAGCAGCACCGGCGCTGCCTCGCCATTTCGGAAGCCGCTGTAGGTGGCGGAGAACGCCGGATTGGGCTGCCCTTCCAGGCGCAGCGCGTCCTGCACGCCGATGGTGAGCGGCGCCCGCGTCACGGTGAGCTGGCCTGCCGCGCCGTAGGAAATCGCGTAGCCGGTCGTCGACGAGAGGGTGCCGGCGCCGAGCGTCATCGCGTAGGGCGATCCCGCCACGGCGGCGCTCGCGGCCGCGCCAGTCGAGGCGATGTCCGGCGCGCCGGCCAGCACCGCGGACTGCGTATCGGCGAGGAACGCCCCGCCGAAGGTGTTCGAATTCAGCCCGGTGACCGTGTAGGACTGCGCCATCTGGCCGATCAGGTCGTCGCCGTACGTCTTCGAGACATCGGTACCGGTGACCGTCAGCGTGCGGCCGGCCGAGAAGAGGTAGCGGTTGCCGGCCAGCGAGATCGAGGAGGGCGGATTCGCCGCGTAGGTCTTCGACCACAGGGGATTGTTGCCGCTCGCGAGGCCGCCGAAGGTGTTCGCGGCCGGATCGGTGGAGTAGACCAGCCAGCGCCCGTTCGCCGCCGAAAGGGCCGACGCGCCGGCATTGTTGACGAAGTTCCCGCCGGCGGCGAGGACGATGGCATTGCCCGAACCGGCCGCCGTCAGCACGCCCGAGAGCGACACGTTGCCGACGCCCTGCACCGTGATCGCGCCGTTCACGGAGAACGCGCCGAGGTCGATGGCGCTGGCGTCGTAGAGCGACACGTTGTTCGCGGAGGGCACGAGCACCGAGGCGAAATTGTTCCCCGTGTTCGCCAGCGTGATGTTGCCGCCGGCGCCGGCGTTCAGCGTGGTCGTGCCGGTCGCGGTGATCGCGCCAGTCTGGGTGAGGTCCCCGGCCGTCGTCAGCGACAGCGTGCCGTTGACGTTGGCGCCGGCGATCGCGAGCGCGTTCTGGTCCCGGATCGCGGTATTGCCGACGCTCGACACCTGCACCGAGGCGAAGTCGTTCGAGGAGTCCGTCAGCGTCAGCGCGTTGTTGTTCGCCACGAAGTTCGCGGTGCCGCCGACGTTCAGCGCGCCGACCTGCGTGATGGCCCCGTTGGCCGAGGCGGTCAGGTTGCCGGTCAGCGTGGACGCGCGCAGCGACAGCGCGCCGCCCGTGGCGACGTTCGCGTTCGCGCCGGCGAGGCCGAGCGAGCCGAAGTTGTTCGTCGCGGTGGCGAGCGTGACGTTGCCGGCCCCGGCATTGAACGTCGCCGCGCCGGTCACCGTGAGCGCGCCCGACTGCGCGATCGCGCCGTTCGCCTGCACCGCCAGGTTGCCCGACAGGGTCGCCGCGGCCAGCGTGATGCCGTTCGCGTCGCGCAGGTTCGCCGACGACGCGGTCACCTGCACGGTGCCGAAGTCGTTCGACGCGTTCGCGAGCGTCACCGTGGAGGTGCCGGCGTTGAAGGTGGTCGCCGCGCCGGTGGCGACGATCGCGCCGGACTGGGTGATGGCGCCGTTCGCGGCGGTCGCGACGAGGCTGCCGGAACCGAGGTTCGAGGTCGACGACCCGAAGTTGAGCCCGGTCGCCGAGCGCACGAAGGCGCTCTGGTTGTTCCCACCGACGACGAGGTTCGACGCGGCGACGTCGATCGCGTTGTTGCCCGCGCCGCCGATGTTGCCGCTGTTCGCGTACAGCGTCAGGTCGGTGGCCGTGAGCGTGCGGTTGGTCGTGTTCGCGTCGGTGATCGAGCCGGCGGCGAGCGTCACCCGGGAGCCGACGCCGAAGTTGTGCGCAGCGCCGATGGTGAGCGCCGCGGTACTGTCGGTGCGACCGAGCACGAGGCTGCCGCCCGCGTTGTTCAGGCCGGGCAGGATGGCGTTCAGCTCGGCGGCGGTGACGTCGAACCCGCCGGTGCCCGCGACCGTCATCGCCTGCCCGACCGCGCCGGGCCTGAGCGACAGCGTGCCGGAGGTCAGCAGCGCGTTGTTGCCGGTGTTGGTATTCACGGTCAGCGTGTTGGCCGTGACGGTGATGTTGCCCGAACCCGCCGCGACGTCGACGTTCGCGTTCTGGACGTAGGTGCCGGTCCCGGCATTGAAGGTGATCGCGCCGTTGGCGGCGGCCGTACTGATGTTGCCCGCTACGGTGAGCGTGTTGTTGGTCGCGGTCACGTCCAGCGAACCGGATACCGTGGTCGCATTCAGGGTGATCGCGTTCTGGTCGACGATGGTCGCGTTCCCGGCCTGCGTGATCGCGACCGTGCCGAA
This sequence comes from uncultured Enterobacteriaceae bacterium, assembly GCA_964617355.1. Classification (GTDB taxonomy): domain Bacteria; phylum Pseudomonadota; class Gammaproteobacteria; order Burkholderiales; family SG8-39; genus CAZTDU01. The sequence goes on along the minus strand of CAZTXP010000006.1, from coordinate 919 downwards.
GTTGTTCGTCGCGTTGCCGAGGGTCAGGGCGTTCGTGCCGGCGTTGAACGTCGCCGTGCCTCCCGCCACCACGTTCGACCCGGCCGCCTGCGTCACCGCGCCCAGCGCCGTGATGTTCAGCGCGCCCGAGGTCTCGATCCGGCCGAGGTCCATCGCCGAAGCCTCGCGCAGCGTGATCGTCCCCGCCACCGCCGCCGCGCCCGCCCCGTTCAGCGTGCGCGCCGACACCGACCCGAAGTTGTTGCCGATCCCGTCCAGCGTGATGTTCTGGGCCGTGTTGTTCCTCGTCTCCACCGTAAGGCGCCCCGGCACCACGATGTTCCCGCTGTCGGTGATCGCGCCCGTGCTCGTCACCGTCAGGTTGTTCGATACCGTCGTTGCCGCAAGGTCGAACCCGCCCGCCTCGAACAGCGTCGCGTTGCCCGCCGACAGGATCGACACGTTCCCAAACGCGTTCGCCGTGTTCCCCAGCGTCAGGTCCGCCGTGCCCGTATTGAACGTCGCCACGCGCCCTGCCGTCGCCACGCTCAGGCTCGACGCCTGCGTCAGCGCTCCTCCCGTCGTCACCGTCAGGTTGCCCGACACCGTCGAGGCGCCTCCGCCGAACGACATCGCGTCCACGTCGCGCAGCACGACGTTGTTGCCGCTCACCACCCGCACGACGTTGAAGTTGTTCGTCGCGTTCGACAGCGTGATGTTGTTCCCCGCCCCGGCCGTGAAGCTCGCAGTCCCGCCCACCGTCACGGTGCCGCCCGCGGTCTGGTTCAGCCCGCCCGCGCCGGTGCTCAGCGTCAGGTTGCCGCTCGTCGCCACGTTGCCCAGCGTCAGCGCGTTCGTGTCCGTGACGCTCGCCACCTGCGCCGTCACGTCCACCACGTTGAAGTTGTTCGTACCCGTCGCAAGCGTGACGTTGCCCGTC
>CAZTXP010000005.1:0-93242 GCA_964617355.1 uncultured Enterobacteriaceae bacterium | reverse complement strand
CTACTTCAGCTTGGTTTCCTTGTACATCACGTGCTTCCGCGCCTTGGGATCGTACTTCATGATCTCCATCTTGTCGGGCGTGGTGCGCTTGTTCTTGGTCGTGGTGTAGAAGTGGCCCGTGCCGGCGGAGGACTCGAGCTTGATCTTGTCGCGCTTGGAGGCCATGTCAGGCAGCCTTCTTCAGTTTGATCTCGGCGAGGACGGCCTCGAGGCCGAGCTTGTCGATGCGGCGCAGGCCCTGCGTCGAGACGCGCAGGCGCACCCAGCGGCGCTGGCTCTCGAGCCAGAAGCGGCGGTAGTGCAGGTTGGGCTCGAAGACGCGCTTGGTCTTGTTGTTGGCGTGCGAGACGAGGTGGCCCTTGATCGGCTTCTTGCCGGTGACCTGGCAGACTCGGGACATGGATGGCTCCGGTGCGGGAAATCGCGAAAACCCGGGATTCTACGCGAAAATTCAGGCACTTCGCAAGCCGCTCCGGCGGCCTAGAGGAGCCCCCGCTCGGCGAAGGACAGGCAGTGGCGCCCGGCGACGATGAAGTGGTCGAGCACCTTGACGTCGACCAGCCCGAGCGCGTCCTTCAGGCTGCGGGTGAGAAGTTCGTCCGCGCGGCTGGGCTGGGCGACGCCGGACGGGTGGTTGTGGGCGAAGATCACCGCGGCGGCGTTGGCGCGCAGCGCTGCCTTTACCACCTCCCGCGGGTAGACGCTCGTCTGGCCGAGGGTGCCGCGGAACAGTTCCTCGGCCTTCACCACGCGATGCTGCGAGTCGACGAACAGCGCGACGAACACCTCGTGCTCGCGCCCGCCGAGGGCGAGGCGCAGGTAATCGCGTACCGCGCCCGGCGAGGTCAGCGCGGCTCCGGCCTCGAGTTCCTCTCCGAGGCAGCGCCGGGCGACTTCGAGCAGCGCGACCAGTTGCGCGCGCTTGGCCGCGCCGATGCCCTTCACCGCGCCCGGCGCGACGCCGGCGCGCAGCAGCCCCGCGAAGCCGCCCGCGGCCGCGAGGAGGTCGCGCCCGAGCTCGACCGCGCTCTTGCCGCGCACGCCGGTGCGCAGGAAGAGGGCGAGCAATTCAGCGTCCGTGAGCGCCGCCGCGCCGTGCGCAAGCAGGCGTTCGCGGGGGCGCTCCGAGACTGGCCAGTCGGTGATTGGCATATACAATTCCCTTCCCCTCAACGCCCGAGCCTCGCGGCCCGATGACACTCCAAGGCAAGCGCATCCTGCTCGGCATGACCGGCGGCGTGGCGGCGTTCAAGAGTTGTGAACTTGCACGCCGGCTGCGGCGCGCCAGGGCGGACGTGCGCGTGGCCATGACCGAGGCCGCGACGCGCTTCGTCTCGCCGGTCACCATGCAGGCGCTCACCGGGCAGGCCGTGTGGACCGACCTCTGGGACGCGCGCGTGCCGGACAACATGGGCCACATCGAGCTGACGCGTGATCGCGACCTGATCGTGGTGGCGCCAGCGACGGCGGACTTCATGGCGAAGGTCGCGCATGGCCTCGCGGACGACCTGCTGTCGAACATGGCGTTGGCGCGTCGCTGCCCGTTGCTGCTCGCGCCGGCGATGAACGTCGAGATGTGGGAGAACCCGGCGACGCAGCGCAACGTGCGCACGCTGCGCGGCGACGGCGTGCTGTTCGCCGGGCCGGTGGCGGGCGACCAGGCCTGCGGCGAGACCGGGCTCGGGCGGATGCTCGAGGCGGAACAGATCGCCGAGGAGGTCGAGGCCGCGCTGCAGCCCAAGCTCCTGGCGGGCAAGCGGGTCCTCGTCACCGCGGGGCCGACCGAAGAACCGATCGACCCGGTGCGCGTGATCACCAATTCGAGTTCCGGCAAGATGGGCTACGCGATCGCGCGCGCCGCGCGCGAGGCGGGCGCGACCGTGACGCTGGTGAGCGGCCCCACGGCGCTCGCCGCGCCCCATGGCGTGGAGCGCGTGGACGTGCGCACCGCGCTCGAGATGTTCGACGCGGTGAAGCGGCGCGCGGGCGCGTGCGACGTGTTCGTGTCGGTCGCGGCCGTCGCGGACTACCGCGTGAAGGCGCCGTCGAAGCAGAAGATCAAGAAGTCCGCCGGCCCGCCGCGCATCGACCTCGCGGAGAACCCCGACATCCTCGCGAACGTCGCGCGCATGCCCCGCGGCCCGTTCTGCGTCGGCTTCGCCGCCGAGAGCGAGGACCTGGAGAAGAACGCGAAGTCGAAGCGGGCGAAGAAGGGCATCCCGCTGCTCGCGGCGAACCTCGCGCAGAAGGCGCTTGGTGCCGACGACAACGCGATCACGCTGTACGACGATCGCGGCGCGCATCCCCTCGGGCGCGGGCCGAAGCTCGAGCAGGCCCGCAAGCTCGTCGCCCACGTCGCGGCGATGCTCGGCAAGAGGCGCAAGTAGCCGTGCGTTCGCTCGACGTGAAGATCCTCGACCCGAGGATCCGCGACAACCTGCCGCAGTACGGCACGCCCGGCGCGGCCGGGCTCGACTTGCGCGCCTGCCTCGACGTGCCGCTGGTCTTGCAGCCCGGCGACAGCCAGCTCGTGCCCTCCGGCATCGCGATCCATCTCGGCGATCCCGCGCTCGCGGCGATCGTGCTGCCGCGTTCCGGCCTCGGCGCGAAGCACGGCATCGTGCTGGGCAATCTCGTCGGACTGATCGACTCCGACTACCAGGGCCAGGTGTTCGTGTCGGTGTGGAACCGCGGCAAGGCGGCGTTCACGATCCAGCCGCTGGAGCGCATTGCGCAGCTGGTCGTGGTGCCGGTGGTGCAGGTGGCGTTCAACGTGGTGGAGGAGTTCGAAGCCTCCGCCCGCGGGGACGGAGGCTTCGGCTCCACCGGCAAGCATTAGCCGAGGCTGTCGCTCCAGATCGTCCGCGCCCAGCTCCATGCGAAGGCGCCTTCCTGAGGGCTGCGCGCGGCGGACACGCCGCCCGAGCCCGGCACCGTCGTCAGCGTGCCGTCCTTCGCGTTCCACGCGTGCACCGAAGACACCCGGATCGCTTCCTTCTCGGACACGAAGCTGTAGCAGGTGTTGAGGATCTTCGGATCCGGGCCGGGCGCGCGGCCGTTCAGGATCTCGACGATCGCCGCGGCGGCGATCTTGGCGTGGTTGTTCGCCATGCTGCCGGACTTCGGCATCGCGGGCGCCGACAGGGTGGCATCGCCGATCACGTGCACGCCGGGAACCTTCTTCGATTCCATGGTGCGCCAGTCGACGTCGCACCAGCGGTTGTTGTGCGTGATCAGGCCGGCCTTCATGGCGATGTCGCCCGCGCGCTGCGGCGGCACCACGTTCAGCACGTCGGCCTTCACGTCCTCGACCTCGAGCTTCACCACGCCCGGCTCGACGCCGATCGCCTTGGAATTGCCGCGGTACTCGAGGATCCCCTTGTAGAGGTCCGCCCATGCCTTCTTGAAGAGCGGACCCTTGGAGGTGACGTCCGGATTCGCGTCGAGCACCAGCACCTTGGAGCGCGGCTTGGCCTGCTTGAAGTACGCGGCGACCATGCTCGCGCGTTCGTACGGGCCGGGCGGGCAGCGGTACGGCGCGACCGGGATCGACAGCACGTAGACGCCGCCATCGCGCATCTGCTCCAGTTGCTGGCGCAGCGCGACCGTCTGCGCGCCGGCTTTCCACGCGTGCAGCACGCGGCCCGCGGCCATCTGCTGGGCATAGCCCTGCACGTCGTCGAAGGTGAAGTCGATGCCGGGGGACACCACGAGGCGGTCGTAGGAAAGGTCGCCGCCGCGCGCGAGGCGCACGACCTTCTTCGCCACGTCGATCGCCGTGACCTCGTCGGTCACCACCTGCACGCCGTGGCGGCGCAGGCCGTCGTAGCCGTGGCGGATGTCGTCCATGCGCGAATAGCCGGCGAGCACGAGGTTGGAAATCGGGCACGAGGTGAACGCGGATTCGCGTTCCACCATCACCACCTCGATGGACGGATCCCAGAGGCGGAGGTACTTCGCCGCCGTGGCGCCGCCGAAGCCGCCGCCGATCACCACCACGCGCGCCTTGCCACCCGTGCCGGCGCAACCCGCGGCCGAGAGTGCCGACGCCGCGGCGCCGAGCTTGAGGAAGTCCCTGCGATTGATCGTCATGGTCGCTCCCCTAGCGCTTCTGCGCGGCGAACCAGGCCGCGAGGCGGTCGATTTCGGCGTCCGTGTAGCCCTTGGCGATCTGGTGCATCACCGTGGCGGGCCGCTTGCCGTCGCGCAGGTCGCGCATCTGCTTGGCGATGTGGTCCTTCGGCAGGCCGGCGAGCGCGGTCGCGTCCTTGGTGACGGCGTGGCCGTCGGTGCCGTGGCAGATCGCGCAGGGCGCCGCGAGGTTGCGCGTGCCGGCGTCGGCCGGTTGCGCGCCCGCGAGCGCGGGGGCGACCGCGAACAGCGCGGCCGCGAGCATGTGGGTTCGCATCGAAGACTCCTCCCGTTGGAAACGGAAGGAGTTTTCGCTCAGGGCCCGCGCCCTGTCAAGGAACGCCGCCGCATGAGGCCATGCCGGCGGCGCCTATGCGCCGCGACTCAGGCCACCGGCTCGACGGGCTCCGGTGCCGGCGCCGCGGGGGCGGCCTGCTCGAAGTGCAGGGCGATCTTCTCGGCGTCGTCGACGTCGATGGTCACCTTGCCGCCGTGGACGAGCTTGCCGAACAGCAGTTCGTCGGCGAGCGCGCGCCGGATCGTGTCCTGGATCAGCCGCGCCATCGGGCGTGCGCCCATCAGCGGGTCGAAGCCCTTCTTCGAGAGGTGCGCCTTCAGCTTCGCGGTGAACGTCGGCTCGACCTTCTTCTCCTGCAGCTGTTCCTCGAGCTGCATGAGGAACTTGTCGACCACGCGCAGGATGATGCTCTCGTCGAGGGCGCGGAACGAGATCGTCGCGTCCAGCCGGTTGCGGAACTCCGGCGTGAACATGCGCTTGATGGCCTCCATCTCGTCGCCCGCCTGCTTCGAGACCGCGAAGCCCATGGCGTTCCGCGCCAGCGACTCGGCGCCGGCGTTGGTGGTCATGATGATCACCACGTTGCGGAAGTCCGCCTTGCGGCCGTTGTTGTCGGTCAGCGTGCCGTGGTCCATCACCTGCAGCAGGATGTTGAAGATGTCCGGGTGCGCCTTCTCGATCTCGTCGAGCAGCAGCACCGCGTAAGGCTTCTTGGTGATGGCCTCGGTGAGCAGGCCGCCCTGGTCGAAGCCGACGTATCCGGGCGGCGCGCCGATCAGGCGCGACACGGCGTGCCGCTCCATGTACTCGGACATGTCGAAGCGGATCAGCTCGATGCCGAGGCAATAGGCGAGCTGGCGCGCGACCTCGGTCTTGCCGACGCCGGTCGGGCCGCTGAAGAGGAAGTTGCCGATCGGCCGCTGCGGCGGGCCGAGGCCGGAGCGCGCCATCTTGATGGCCGCGGCGAGCGCCTCGATCGCCTTGTCCTGCCCGAACACCGTGGCCTTGAGGTCGCGGTCGAGGTTGGCGAGCGCGCTGCGGTCGTCGACCGACACGCTCTTCGGGGGGATGCGCGCGATCTTGGCGACGATCTCCTCGATCTCGCCCTTGCCGATCACCTTCTTCTGCTTCGCCTTGGGCGCGACGCGCTGCGCGGCGCCGGCCTCGTCGATGACGTCGATCGCCTTGTCCGGCAGGTGGCGGTCATTGATGTAGCGCGCGGAAAGCTCTGCCGCGGTCGACAGCGCCGTCGCGGTGTACTTCACGCTGTGGTGCGCCTCGAAGCGCGACTTCAGGCCCTTCAGGATCTCGACCGTTTCCTCGACGGAGGGCTCGACGACGTCGATCTTCTGGAAGCGCCGCGACAGCGCGTGGTCCTTCTCGAACACGCCACGGTACTCGGTGTACGTGGTGGCGCCGATGCACTTGAGGGACCCGTTGGAGAGCACGGGCTTCAGCAGGTTGGAGGCATCCAGCGTGCCGCCCGAAGCGGCGCCGGCGCCGATGACCGTGTGGATCTCGTCGATGAAGAGGATCGCGTCCGGGTTGTCGACGAGTTGCTTGAGCACCGCCTTGAGGCGCTGCTCGAAGTCGCCGCGGTACTTGGTGCCGGCGAGCAGCGCGCCCATGTCGAGCGCGTACACCGTGCACTTCGACAGCAGGTCCGGAACGCTGCCCTCGACGATGCGCCGCGCGAGCCCCTCGGCGATCGCGGTCTTGCCGACGCCTGCCTCGCCGACCAGCAGCGGATTGTTCTTGCGGCGGCGGCAGAGGGTCTGCACCACGCGCTCCACCTCCTTGTCGCGGCCGATCAGCGGGTCGATCTTGCCGGCGAGCGCCTGCGTGTTGAGGTTCTGCGTGTAGTTGTCCAGAGGGCTGTTGGCCGGCTCCTGGGCGGTCTCCTCGGTCGCCTCCTGCTCGCCCTTGCCCGAGGGCTGCGGCGCCTTGGTGATGCCGTGGGAGATGAAGTTGACGACGTCCAGGCGCGAGACCCCCTGCTGCTGCAGGAAGTAGACCGCGTGCGAATCCTTCTCGCCGAAGATCGCGACCAGCACGTTCGCGCCGGTGACCTCCTTCTTGCCGGAGGACTGCACGTGCAGGATGGCGCGCTGGATCACTCGCTGGAAGCCGAGCGTCGGCTGCGTGTCGACCTCGCGGTCGGAGGCGATCTTCGGCGTCTGCTCGGACACGTGCTGGCCGAGGGCCTTGCGCAGCTCCTCGATGTTGGCGCCACAGGCGCGCAGGACGTCGGCGGCCGTGGGGTTGTCGAGCAGCGCGAGCAGCAGGTGCTCCACGGTGATGAACTCGTGGCGCTTCTGGCGCGCGTCTACGAACGCCATGTGAAGGCTGACTTCGAGTTCCTGGGCGATCATCTCAGGTTTCCTCCATCACGCATTGGAGCGGGTGCTGGTGCTTGCGCGCATACGATGCCACCTGCTCGACCTTCGTGGACGCGACATCGCGAGGATACACGCCGCAGACCCCGATGCCCTCGCGGTGAACCTTGAGCATGACCTGGGTCGCGCGCTCGCGCGTCATGGCGAAGAACTTCTGCAGGACGACGACCACGAACTCCATCGGCGTGTAGTCGTCGTTCAGGAGCATGACCTTGAACATCGGCGGAGGCTTGACCCTGGCCTTCTTCGCCTCGAGTACCGCATCGTCCTTGTGCTGCATGGGCATGCCGTGTCAGGCCCCGCTTCCCCGTCTGTGGCCGGCTCCGATGCGGAGGGTCCTCTTGAATCGTAATCAATGCGCATGGGGAGTGCAATGCGATAAACCCCGGAAACGCCACGCTTTTCGCGGCTTCTGCAGCCTTCGGTGCGGACCCTTGACGCTCTAGGGGAAGGGGCGTAAAAGCCGCCGTGTGTATGGATTCAGGCTGTCTGTTTCGCCATCGCAGCGTGGAGGAGGGCGGCGGGGGTCGTGAGTTCCAGCATGGTCCGGGGGTCCGCCCGGGTTCACAACCAGACGAGGATCTGCAATGGCGACAGGCACCGTGAAGTGGTTCAACGATGCGAAGGGCTACGGGTTCATCACGCCGGACGACGGCAGCGAGGATCTCTTCGCGCATTTCTCCGCGATCCAGATGGCCGGGTTCAAGTCCCTCAAGGAAGGGCAGAAAGTGTCCTTCGATGTCGTGCAGGGGCCCAAGGGCAAGCAGGCATCGAACATCAACAAGGCCTGACGCGAATCCAGCGTTTCCCCAAAGGCCGCCTCAGGGCGGCTTTTTTGTTGCCCCTCGCCGACCTCGGCTTGCAAAACTCTGACAAATCAAGCGCTTGCGTTTGATTGAAGCAAAATCTTCTTTTTAATACAATGGCTTGCGTGGGAGTTCCCACGACAGGGGAGGAAGACGGATGGCCGGCGACGGTCAACGGGCGGGGGCGCGGCGCGTTACTCGACCCGGGACCGGCGCAGTACGTTGCGTCAACCCGAACACTCAAACTAGCCAGACTCAGGAGACGAGAATGAAACTGCTGTCCATGATCCTCGCCGCGATGTTCGCGGTTGCCAGCGTCAACGCCATCGCCGCCGACGCCAAGAAAGACGAGAAGAAGGCGGAGAAGAAGGCCGACGAGAAGAAGGCCGACGCCAAGAAGGCCGAGAAGAAGTAACTCGGCAGTCGCCGCAAGGCGATCGAAGGCGGGGCCTCCGGGTCCCGCCTTTTTCATTTCGAGTTCCCGGAGGTCGCATGTCCCGCATCGCCGCCCTGTTCCTCGCCGTCGTCCTGTCCGGGGCGGCGCTCGCCCAGCAGGCCCCGCTGCCCGCGGTCCAGCTGCGCGCCGGCATGCACCTGATCAAGGCGGAGGTCGCCGACACCTTCGGCACGCGCATGCAGGGATTGATGCTGCGGACGTCCATGGGCACGAACGACGGCATGCTGTTCGTCTTCGACGAGGTCGCGCCGCATTGCATGTGGATGAAGAACACGCTGATCCCGCTCGCCGTGGCGTTCGTGGACGACGCGGGCACCATCGTCACCATCCTCGAGATGCAGCCCCATGACGAGACCTCTCGCTGCGCGACCAAGCCGGCGCGCTACGCGCTCGAGATGAACAAGGGCTGGTTCGCGCAGCGCGGCGTCAAGCCGGGCACGAAGATCGGCGGCCTCGAGAAGCTCGGCGCGCCGAAGAAGTAGCCGGCCGCGTCAGAAGGGCGCGTTCTGCTGCGCCACCATGCAGTAGAGCATCGGCAGGGACAGCATCGTGTTGATGCGCGAGACGAGGAGTGCGCGTCTCGCCGCCGCGGCTCGCGCGGAGGGTTCTGCTCCCACCAGGCCGAGCGCGCGCTGCTGTGCGGGCCAGATCACGAACCAGACGTTGAACGCCATCGCCAGCGCGATCCACATGCCGATGCCGATCGCGCGGCCACCCGGCGCGAGCGAGAGCGCGCCGACGAGATAGTCGTTCATGCCGGCAAGCAGCAGCCCGGTGACCACCGTGGCGAGCGCCGAGTGGCGGAACCAGAACAGCGCCGCGGGCGCGATCACCTTCGCGACCGCCGGCTTCTGCTCGTCGGGGATCCGCGCCATCGACGGGATCTGCACGAAGTTGAAGTAGTAGAGCAGCCCCAGCCACATCACGCCCGACAGGACGTGCAGCCAGCGGAACAGGAACGCCCAGTAGGCGTGGTGCGCGAAGCCGGCGAGGTGGCCGGCCAGCGCCATCACGGCGAGCACGAGGACCGCGCCCGCCGCGAGGGCGTTGCCGAGGGACTGGAAGAAGGCGCCCATCAACCAACACCAACCAGGCGGCTCGTGCTCCCGATCCCCCGTCGGCGATCAACCGAAGTTCTTTGCCGCGAAGTCCCAGTTCGCGAGGCTCGCGAGGAAGGTCTCGACGAACTTGGGACGCGCGTTGCGATAGTCGATGTAGTACGCGTGCTCCCACAGGTCGATCGTGAGCAGCGGCTTGTCGGCGGTGGTGAGCGGCGTCGCGGCGTTCGAGGTATTGACGATGTCCACGCTGCCGTCGGATTTCTTCACCAGCCAGGTCCAGCTCGAGCCGAAGTTGCCTACGGCGCTCTTCACGAACGCCTCCTTGAAGGCGTCGAACGAGCCCCACTTCTTGTCGATCGCCGCGGCGAGCGCGCCCGAGGGCTTGCCGCCGCCGTTCGGCTTCATGCTGTTCCAGAAGAACGTGTGGTTCCACACCTGCGCCGAGTTGTTGAAGATGCCGCCGGAGGACTTCTTCACGATGTCCTCGAGCGAGGACTCGGCGAACTCGGTGCCCTTGATCAGGTTGTTCAGGTTCGTGGCGTAGGCCTGGTGGTGCTTGCCGTAGTGGAACTCGAAGGTCTCCTTCGAGATGTGCGGCGCGAGCGCGTCCATCGCGTACGGCAGGGCGGGAAGGGTGTGTTCCATGGAAGGCCTCTCTGGTGGACCGGTGTTCGGGGAGCGGGGATTGTAGGGAGCGCGCCGGCCGGTGACAACGTCGCGACCCGCGAACCGCGGCCGACGGCGCCGCTAGTGGCCCGCCACCAGCCCCGAGACGGCGGCGACGAGGACCACGATCTCCGCCACGGCGAGCACGGCGTAGAGGCGGTCGCCGCGCGCGGCGTAGGCCGCGACGAGGCGCAGGTAGCCCGCGACCGTCACCAGCGCGAGCAAGGCGACCGCGGCGACGTTGAGGATATCCGCGTGGCCGACGTGGGCGATCCAGCCCCAGCCCGTGGCGAGCCCGGTCCGCGCGAGGTATTCGTTGACCGGGAGCGACCAGACGCGCGGCAGCTCCGCCATCGGCACGAGCGGATCGGAAAAGCCGGCGAGGTACGCGGCGAACGCAAGCACCACGGCGGCGAGTCCGACGCGCGTGCCGAGGTCGATCCAGCGCGCGTACGCGAGTTGCTCGGCCGTGACTTCGCGTGCGTCGTTCAAGCCCACAGGCCCAGCCCCTTCAGCAGCGCGCGCGCGCCCGCGACCAGCAGCAGCCCGATGACGAGGCGGCGCACCACCGACACCGGCGTGATGCGCAACAGGCGCGCGCCGATCTTCGCGCCGAGCATCACGCCGACGATCGACGGCGCGACGAGCAGCGGCAGCAGCGCTCCGCGATTCAGGTAGACCCAGGCCGCCGACGTGTCCACGACGGACAGCACGAACCCCGAGGTGCCGACGGCGAGCTTGAGGGGCGCGCCCATCAGCAGGTTCAGCACCGGCACGTTCGCCCAGCCGGCGCCGAGGCCGAAGAGCCCCGCGAGGAATCCGATGCCGGCGAACGCGACGAGGCCGGCCTTCGTGCGGTGCACGCGCCACGCCACGTCCTTGCCCGATGCCGGATCGTGGTACGCGCCATGCATGCCGAGGAGCGTGGCGAGCGGGTCGCCGGCCGGAACGTCGGGCTGCTCGGAACGCCCGGCGCGCCACATCAGCACGACGATCGCGAGGATGGTGGCGCCGAGCGCGGTCTGCACCACCGCGGTCGGCAGCGACAGGCCGACGGTCGCGCCGGCGATCGAGGTGATCGAGCCGACGAGCGCGAGCGGCATGCCGAGCCGGATGCTGGCGAGTCCGGAGCGCAGCAGCGCGGGCGCGGCGGAGAGGGCGCCGGACAGCGCGAGCAGCAGCCCGGCGGCGCGCACGAAATCGAGGTGGAACGGGAAGAAGCCGCTGACGATCGGGACGAACAGCACGCCGCCACCGACGCCCGCGAGGACGCCGAAGATGCCGATGGCGAAGGCGGTGGCGAAGAGCGCGGCGGTCCAGAACCACCACGCGGCCGCGGCCGCGTCGGAGGCGAGCGCGGGTGGGAGCGCGAGGAGGAGCGAGACGCCGACGGCTGCCCGGAGAAGGGTGCGCGGCATTTTTCCGGCTATGCTAACCCGATGCCGAAGCTCGCCGCCAATCTGTCGCTTCTATTCGCCGATCAGCCGTTTCTCGAGCGATTCGCGGCGGCGCGGAAGGCAGGGTTTCGCTACGTCGAATACCAGTTCCCGTACGCCGCGGGCAGCGCGGCCGACGTGGCGGCCGCGGCGCGCGCGGCGGGCGTGGAGGTCGTGCTGCACAACATTCCAGCGGGAGACGCGGCGAAGGGCGATCGCGGCCTCGCCGCGCTGCCCTCGCGGCGCGCCGAGTTCCGCGAGGGCGTCGAGCGCGCGATCGAGTATGCGCGTGCCGCGGGTTGCCCGCGCATGAACTGCCTCGCGGGCGTGCCACCGTCGGACGTACCGCGCGCGAAGGCGATGGACGAACTGGTGGAGAACATCGTGTTCGCCGCCGGGCGACTGGCGTCGGCGGGCATGGACCTGATGGTCGAGCCGATCAATCCCCGCAGCGTACCCGGGTTCCTACTCAATACGTCCGCCGACGCGCTGGCGGCGATCGACGCCAGCGGCGCGCGCAATGCGTACCTGCAGTACGACGTCTTCCACATGCAGATCGTCGAGGGCGATCTCGCGAAGACCGTCGAGCGCCTGCTGCCGAGGATCGGCCACATGCAGCTCGCCGACGTGCCGGGACGGCACGAGCCCGGCACGGGCGAGATCAACTTCGCGTGGCTGCTGCCGGAGATCGATCGCCTGGGCTACGCGGGCTGGATCGGCTGCGAATACAATCCCCTCGAGGGAACTCTCGAGGGGCTCGGCTGGGCGAAGCCCTGGCTCTGATGGGCGCAAGCGACCGCATCGACGAATCGCGCCAGCGCGCCGTGGCCGGCGCGCTGCGCGCCTTCCTGCCAGAGCGCGCGGTGCTCTGGCAGGAGGAGGACACGCGCCCGTACGAGTGCGACGGACTGACCGCGTACCGTCGCCTGCCGATGGTCGTCGCGCTTCCCGAGACCGAGGAACAGGTGCGGCAGGTGCTGGTCACCTGCCACTCGATGGGCGTGCCGGTCGTGCCGCGCGGCGCCGGGACCGGGCTTTCCGGCGGCGCGCTGCCGCTCGCCGACGGCGTGCTGCTGTCGATGGCCAAGTTCATGCGCGTGGTGCGCGTCGACCCGCTCGCGCGCACGGCGGTCGTGCAGCCGGGCGTGCGCAATGCGGCGATCTCCGACGTGGTCGCGCCGTTCGGCCTCTACTACGCGCCGGATCCGTCGAGCCAGATCGCATGCACCATCGGCGGCAACGTGGCCGAGAATTCCGGCGGCGTGCACTGCCTGAAGTACGGCCTGACCGTGAACAACGTGCTCTGCGTGCGCGGCTTCACCATCGAGGGCGAGCCGGTGCAGTTCGGCGGCGAGTCGCTCGACGCGCCGGGTCTCGACCTGCTCGCGCTCGTGATCGGCTCCGAGGGCCTGCTCGCGGTCACCACCGAGGTCACGGTCAAGCTGGTGCCGAAGCCGCAGGTCGCGAAGGTCGTCATGGCGTCGTTCGACGACGTCGAGAAGGCGGGGAACGCGGTCGCCGCGGTGATCGCCGCCGGCATCGTGCCCGCGGGCCTCGAGATGATGGACAAGCCCGCGACCCGCGCCGTCGAGGAATTCGTCCACGCCGGCTACGACCTCGACGCGGCGGCCATCCTGCTGTGCGAATCCGACGGCACGCCCGAGGAAGTCGAGAACGAGATCGAGCGCATGGAGGCGGTGTTCGTGCGCGCGGGCGCGACGCGCACGCAGGTCTCGCGCAGCGAAGCCGAGCGCCTGAAGTTCTGGTCCGGGCGCAAGGCGGCCTTCCCGGCCGTGGGCCGCATTTCGCCCGACTACTACTGCATGGACGGGACGATCCCGAAGAAGCGCCTCGGCGAGGTGCTGAACTTCATCGGCGCGATGGAGGCGAAGTACGGCCTGCGCTGCCCGAACGTGTTCCACGCGGGCGACGGCAACCTGCATCCGCTGATCCTCTTCGACGCCAACGACCCGGACCAGCTCCATCGCACCGAGGCCTTCGCCGCCGAGGTGCTCGGCAAGTGCGTCGAGGTCGGCGGCACGATCACCGGCGAGCACGGTGTCGGTGTCGAGAAGATCGACCAGATGTGCGTGCAGTTCCGGCCCGACGAGCTCGAATCCTTCCACGCGGTGAAGCGGGCCTTCGACGAAAAGGGCCTGCTCAATCCCGGCAAGGCGGTGCCGACCCTGTCGCGCTGCGCGGAATACGGACGCATGCACGTGCGCGGCGGGCAATTGCCGCACCCGGAACTGCCGCGGTTCTGATGGGCGACGCCGCTGCCGCGCTCGCCGAGCGCATCCGGGACGCGTCCGCTTCGGGCAAGCCGCTTCGCCTGCGCGGCGGCGGGACCAAGGACTTCTACGGCGGCGAACTGCGTGGCGATGTGCTCGACACGCGCGCGCACGCCGGCATCGTCGGCTACGAGCCGACCGAACTCGTCGTCAACGCGCGCTGCGGCACGCCGCTGGCCGAACTCGAGGCGTTGCTGGCGCGCGAGCGCCAGCAGCTGCCCTTCGAGCCGCCGCACTTCGGCGCCGGCGCCACGATCGGCGGCTGCATCGCGGCGGGCCTGTCGGGCCCGCGCCGCGCTTCCGCCGGCGCGGTGCGCGACTTCGTGCTCGGCGTGCGGCTCCTCGATGGCCGCGCGCGCGACCTCTCGTTCGGCGGCCAGGTGATGAAGAACGTGGCGGGCTACGACGTGTCGCGGCTGATGGCGGGCTCGCTTGGCGTGCTCGGCCTGGTCCTCGAAGTGTCGCTGAAGGTGCTGCCGCGTCCGCCGCTCGAGGCGACCGCGCGCCTCGAACTGCCGCAGGACCGCGCGATCGAAGCGATGAATCGCTGGGGCGGGCAGCCGCTGCCGGTCTCGGCGACCGCGTGGCGCGACGGTGCGCTGCTGGTGCGCCTCTCGGGGGCGGATAGCGCCGTGCGCGCCGGACTCGCGCGCGTCGGTGGCGAGCGCCTCGGCGAGGCGGACGCCGCGGAGTTCTGGGCCGGCATCCGCGAGCAGCGCGACCCGTTCTTTGCCGGCGACGCACCGCTGTGGCGGTTGTCGGTGCGCTCGACCGCGGCGGCGCTTGCGTTGCCGGGCGACACGCTACTGGAGTGGGGCGGGGCGTTGCGCTGGCTGCGCGGCGAGGGCGATGCCAAGGCGATCCGCGAGGCGGCGGCGAAGGCCGGCGGGCACGCCACGCGCTTTCGCGGCGGCGACCGCGCCGACTGCTTTGCGCCGCTGCCGCCGGCGCTCGAAAAGCTGCATCGCGGCCTGAAGGCCGCGTTCGACCCGGCCGGGATCCTCAACCCCGGTCGCCTGCACCGGGGGTTCTAGCCACGATGCAGACCCAGCTCGCCGATTTCATCCGCGACACGCCGGAAGGGCGCGAAGCCGAGGCCATCCTGCGCAAGTGCGTGCACTGCGGCTTCTGCACGGCCACGTGCCCGACCTACCAGCTGCTCGGCGACGAGCTCGATGGTCCGCGCGGGCGCATCTACCTCATCAAGCAGGCGCTCGAAGGGGCGCCGGTGACGCCGAAGACGCGCCTGCACCTCGATCGCTGCCTGACCTGCCGCTCGTGCGAGACCACGTGTCCGTCCGGCGTGCAGTACGGGCGCCTTGTCGACATCGGGCGGCGCGTGGTCGAGGAGCGCACCGAGCGCGGCACGTGGGAAGGTGCAAAGCGCGCCGCACTGTCGTTCGCATTGCCGCGCGCCGAATTGTTCGGCGCCGCGCTGGCGCTCGGGCGTGCGGTGCGGCCGCTGCTGCCCGCGCCTTTGCGGCAGGCGGTGCCGCCGGCGGGCGCACCGCGCGGCGTCTGGCCGGCACCGCGCCATGCGCGGCGCATGCTGGTTCTCGCGGGCTGCGTGCAGCCGGCGATCGCGCCGGCGATCAATGCGGCTGCGGCGCGTGTGCTCGACCGCGCCGGAATCTCGCTCGTCGAATCGCCGGGCGCGGGCTGCTGCGGCGCGGTGCGCTTCCACCTCAACGAGCAGGACGAGGGTCGCGCGCAGATGCGCGCGCTGGTCGACGCCTGGTGGCCGCTGGTCGAGTCGAACGCGGTGGAAGCGATCGTCATGACCGCCAGCGGCTGTGGCTCGACGGTGCGCGAGTACGGCCACCTGCTGGGGCACGACCCGGCCTATCGCGACAAGGCGGCGCGCATTGCGTCGATGACGCGCGACCTCTGCGAGGTCGTCCCGCCGGACGCGCTGCCCGCATCGCCCGCGACCGGCACGCGCGTCGCTTTTCATTCGCCCTGCTCGCTGCAGCACGGCCAGCAGCTTCGTGGGCGCGTCGAGGCGTTGCTCGAGCGCTGCGGCTACGCGCTCTCCCCGGTGGCCGACGCACACCTGTGCTGCGGATCGGCCGGCACCTACTCGATCCTGCAGCCGGAGCTGTCCAAGGGCTTGCGCGCACGCAAGCTCGACGCGCTCGCGCGCGGCGAGCCGGAGTGCATCGCCACCGCGAACATCGGCTGCCTTGCGCACTTGCAGGGCGGCACGGATACGCCGGTGCGCCACTGGATCGAACTGGTCGACGACGCGCTGGGGCGCGCTGCGTGACCGCTCGTCCGCGGATAAGAACCGCCTGTTCGACGCATTGCAAGACAACGTCAGGCGGTGTGCGTAAGTCACGCAATCGCCGGCCCGGTTTGGTTTAACGTCTCGGGCAGGATGGTCTTCCCCCAGCCACTGCCCGATCGCGTGGACGCCACGCGCCTGGCCGCCGCTCGCGTCGACGCGCTGTACGACGCGGCGCGTTCCGCCTACCTCGCGACGCTGATCACCGCGGCGGTGCTGATGCTCGTCCTCTGGGGGCCGCTCACCGAGGGCGTGCTGCTGGCGTGGTTCGGCGCCGTGGTCGCCGTGACGCTCGCGCGGATCGTGCTGCACTGGCGCTATGCCCGGACGCCGGCCACCGGCCGCGATCCGGTGCTCTGGGAGCGCCGCTTCGTCCTCGGTTCGCTCGCGGCCGGGAGCATGTGGGCGTTCGCCGCCGTGGTGCTGTTCCCTCCGGGCGAGCCCTTGCTGCAGGCGGCGCTGGTGTTCGTGGTGGTCGGCACCGGCATCGGGGCGGTTGGCGTGTACGGATCGAGCTGGGGCGCCTTCGTCGCCTTCATGAGCCTGCCGCTGGTCGCGACGGTGCTGCAGGTCGTCATGCAGCCCGGGCGCACCTACCAGCTGATGGCGACCATGGTCGTGGTCTTCGGCATCGCGGGGTTCACGGTCTTCGCCGGAATCCACCGGCGGTTCATGGAGCTGCTGCGCAACCGCATTGCGAACGAGCACCTGTCCGCGGAGCTCGCGGCCAGCGAGGGCCGCCTGCGCGATGCGATCCGCAATTGCCCCGAGGGCATGGCGGTATTCGACGAGTCCGACCGGCTGGTGATCTGCAACGACCTCTACGCGAACGTCTACGGCGCCGGGCGCAGCGCGGAGCAACTCGTCGGCGCGTCGTACGAGGAGATCGCGCGCGCGGCGTTCGAGGTCGAGGTCCGCGACGAGCCGGAGCGGGAATTCGCGCCCTGGCTCGACGCCCGCCTGAAGCGCCGCCGCTCGGGCGACCTGCGCACCTACCGGCTGGCGGACGGGCGCTGGATGCAGGGCCGCTTCGCGGCCATGTCCTCCGGGGGCACGGTAAGCCTGTTCGCGGACATCACCAGCGCGCGCAGCGTCGAGGAGGCCTACCAGGCGGTACGCAGGGAAGAGGACCTGCTGCTCGATTCGCTGCCGGTCGGCGTCGCCTTCCTCGAGGAACGCGTCGTCACGCGCTGCAACGCGACGCTGGAGCGGATGCTGGGCTACGGGCCGGGCGAGCTGGCCGGCCGCTCGATGCGCGACCTGTACGCGTCGGAGGAAGGCTGGAACGACGCCGGGCGAGCGTACGCCGCGCTGGGCGACGGGCGTTCTCGCGATGGCGACGGCGCGCTGCGCCGCCGCGACGGCAGCGTCGTCTGGCTGCACGTGCAGGCGCGCGCGATCGATCCGGCGCGGCCGTCGCGCGCGCTGATCCTCACGTTCGCCGACATCACCGCGCGACGCGAGGCCGAGCGCGCGCTGGCCTCGCGCGAGTCGATGTACCGCAGCCTCGTCGAGACCTCGAACGACCTCATCTGGTCGCTCGATCGCGAGGGCTGCTGGACGTACGTCAACGCCGCCGCGTCGCGTCGCATCTACGGGCGCGAGCCGGCCGACCTGGTCGGTCGCCCGATGCGCGAGGTGCTGTCGGCTGAACTGGCCGAGCGCGATCTCGCGGTGTTCCGCCGCGTGCTCTCGGGCGAGCCCGTCTACAACTTCGAGACGCGGCACCTCCGCCGCGATGGCCGCCATGTCGACCTGTCCTTCAACGCGGTGCCGCTGCGCGACGCGAAGGGCGAGATCACCGGCACCACCGGCACCGCGCACGATGTCACCGAGCACAAGCTCGCCGCCGCCGCGCTGCACGAGAGCGTCGAGAAACTGCGCCTCGCCGCCGACGCCGCCGACCTCTATTACTGGGAGTGGAACGTCGACAGCGACTCGCTGCACTGGGCGCGCGATCCCTCAGGCCTGATCGGCCGCCCGGACCCGCGCACGCTCGCGTGGCCGGACCTGCGGCACCTGATCCACCCGGACGACCGCGATGCCTACGCCGCCGCCGCGAAGCAGGCGATCGACACCGGCGGCAGCTTCCGCTGCGAGTTCCGCGTCGTCACGCTCGACGGCGAGACGCGCTGGGTGTCTGCGCAGGGCAAGTTCGTGCGCGGGCGCGACGGCGTGGCGCGCCGCGTGCTTGGCGCCTCGCGCGACATCACCGAGTCCAAGCGCCGCGAGGAGGAGGTGCGCTTCCTCGCCTACCATGACACGCTGACGGGCCTGCCGAACCGGCGCCTGCTCGACGACCGCCTGAAGCAGGCGGTGTACTCGTCGCAGCGGCGCGACGGGCGCGTGGCCGCGATGCTGATCGACCTCGACGACTTCAAGCTGGTGAACGACTCGCTCGGCCACCGCGCCGGCGACGCCGTGCTGCGCGAGGTGTCGCGACGCCTCGCCGGTTGCGTGCGCAAGGCGGACACGCTCGCGCGCCAGGGCGGCGACGAGTTCGTGGTGGTGATCCCCGACCTCGCGATGGAATCCGACTGCCAGGTGGTCGCCGAGAAGATCCTGCGCGCGCTCGAGCCCGAGTGCGTGGTGGACGGGCGCGCGTTCCGCGTCGGCGCGTCGATCGGCATCGCGCTGTTCCCGACCGACGCCGCGGATTCCGAGGGCCTGTTGCGCTGCGCGGACACCGCGATGTACCGCGCCAAGGAACTCGGGCGCAACAACTACCGCTTCTACTCGCGCTGAAACCGGCGCGATAACATGCGGTCGGCATGATCGCCGACCATCTTCCGGAACGCCCGCCCGGCGGGGACTGGGCCCAGTACCGCCGCCTCGCGCGCTTCCTCGCGCCGTATCGCGTGCGCGTCGCCTGCGCGCTCGCCGCGCTCGCCGTCGCGGCAGGGTGCGTGCTCGCCCTCGGGCAGGGGTTGCGCTACGTGATCGACGCGGGCTTCGGCACGGCCGACGGCCGCGTGCTCGACGCCGCCCTCGCCGCCGTGCTCGGCCTCGCGGTGCTGCTGTCGGCGGCGACCTACGCGCGCTTCTACCTGATGATGACCACCGGCGAGCGCGTGATCGCCGACCTGCGCCGCGCGGTGTTCGACCATGTTGTCGGCTTCGCGCCGTCCTTCTTCGAGCAGGCGCGCACCGGCGAGGTGATCTCCCGGCTGACCAACGACACCACGCTGCTGCAGGGCGTGATCGGCTTCGGCTTCTCGATGGCGATCCGCAACGCGATCATGCTCGTCGGGGCGATCGTGCTGCTGCTGGTGACCAACCTGAAGCTGACGCTGGTGGTCCTTGCCTCCGGCCCGGTCCTCGTCGCCGCGATGCTGTGGGTCGGCCGCCGCGTGCGCCGCTACTCGCGCCAGAACCAGGATCGCGTCGCCGACATCAGCGTGTACGCCGACGAGGCGCTGCACGAGATCCGCACCGTGCAGGCCTACGCGCACGAGGCCGCGTCGCGCCAAGAGTTCGGCTCGCGCGTGGATGCCGCGCGCGACTCCGGCGTCGAGCGCATCGGCATCAAGGCCGCGCTGCTCGGCTTCATCATGCTGGTGGTGTACGGCGGCGTCGCGGTCGTGCTCTGGATCGGCGGGCACGACATCCTCGACGGCACGCTGTCGGCAGGCGACCTGTCGGCGTTCGTCTTCTATTGCGCGGTCGCGGCGGGCGCGGTGGCGGCGATCTCCGAGGTCTATGGCGACCTGCAGCGCGCGGCCGGCGCCACCGAGCGATTGATGGAACTGCTCGAGACGCCGCAGCAGATCGTCGCGCCCGCGGCGCCGCAGGTTGCGCCGGCCGAGGTGCGCGAAGTCGCGCTGGAGGACGTGACCTTCGCCTATCCCACGCGCCCGCAGGCGCCCGCGCTGTCGCGATTCACGCTGCGCGTGCGCGCGGGCGAGCGCGTCGCGCTGGTCGGGCCCTCCGGCGCGGGCAAGACCTCGGTGCTGGCGCTGCTGCTGCGCTTCTACGACCCGCAGCAGGGCGCGGTGCGCGTCAACGGCCTGGATGCCCGCGCGCTCGATCCCTCGGCGCTCCGCTCGCTCTTCTCGGTGGTGCCCCAGGAGCCGGTGATCTTCGCCGCGAACGTGATCGAGAACGTGCGCTACGGGCGTCCAGACGCGACCGAATCGCAGGTGCGCGAGGCTTGCAAGCGCGCGTTCGCCGCCGAGTTCGTCGAGCGGCTGCCGCAAGGCTACGACACGCCGCTCGGCGAGCGCGGCGTCACGCTCTCGGGCGGGCAGCGCCAGCGCCTGTCGATCGCGCGCGCGCTGCTGGCCGATCGCCCGGTGCTGCTGCTCGACGAGGCGACGAGCGCGCTCGACGCGGCGAGCGAGCGCATGGTGCAGCAGGCGCTCGAGGCGCTGGAGCACGGTCGCACGACGATCGTGATCGCGCACCGGCTCGCCACCGTCCAGCATGCCGATCGCATCGTGGTCATGGACCACGGCGTCGCCGTGGCCGAAGGCACGCATGCGGAGCTGATGCGGCAGGAAGGGCTGTACGCGAATCTCGCGCGCCTGCAGTTTCTCGGCGAAGGCGAGGCGCCGCTGGAACGCGCGGCATGATCAAGGCGGTCGTGGCGGCGCTCGCGCTCGCCGCCACGGTCGCGGCCGCGTCGCCGGGCGCCGCCGATCCGCCGGTGCTGCGCGTCGGCTCCAAGCGATTCACCGAGTCGTACATCCTCGGCGAGATCGTCGCGCGCAGCGCTGCGCGCACGGGGACGAAGGCCGAGCACAAGCCGGGGATGGGCAACACCGCGATCCTCCACGCGGCGCTGCTCGCGGGCGCGATCGACGTGTACCCGGAATACACGGGCACCATCGCGCGCGAGATCCTGAAGGCGGGCGAGGCGCGCCTGGACCTCGGGCAATTGAACGAGCGACTGGCGTCCTCCGGCCTTCGCGCCAGCGTGCGGCTGGGCTTCGCCAATACGTACGCCCTCGGGCTGCGGCGCGCCGATGCCGAACGACTGGGCGTGCGTACCTTGACGGACCTCGCACGGCACCCCGGCCTGCGTGCCGGCTTCTCGCACGAATTCCTCGGCCGCGCCGACGGCTGGCCGGGCCTGCGCGCGGCCTACGGCCTCGCCTTCTCGGCGCCTAAGGGCCTCGACCACGGTCTCGCCTACGAAGCGCTCGCCGCCCGCGAGGTGGACCTGATCGACGTCTACACGACCGACGCGAAGATCGCGCGGCACGACGTCGCGGTCCTGGCGGACGACCGGGGGTACTTCCCCGGCTACGATGCCGTGCTGCTCCACCGCATCGATCTCGACGCGCGCTTCCCCGCCGCGCACGCGGCGCTGCTGAAGCTCGAGGGGGGAATCGACGCGCGCACCATGATCGCCCTGAACGGCCGCGCCGAACTCGATCGTGTCGAGTTCGCGAAGGTCGCGGAAGAGTTCTTGCGCGGTGGTCCGGCGGCGCCCTCGCAAGCGCGGCGCGACTGGTTCCGGGCGCTGTTCGCGGACGATCTCGCGCGCCTGAGCGCGCAGCACCTCCTGCTGGTGGCGCTGTCGACGCTGCTCGCCATCGCCATGGGCGTGCCGCTGGGCGCGCTGGCGCAGCGCCGGCCGAGGCTGGGGCAAGTGGTGCTCGCCGTGGCGGGCGTGGTGCAGACCATTCCTTCGCTCGCGCTGCTCGCCTTCCTGATCGCGCTGACGGGCATGATCGGCACGCTGCCGGCGCTGGTCGCGCTCACCCTGTATGCGTTGTTGCCGATCGTGCGCGGCACGCACGCCGGGCTGGAGGCCGTCGGGCCGGGCCTGCGGCAGGCCGCGGCGGCGCTCGGCCTCGATGCGCGCGACCGGCTGCGCGCCATCGAACTGCCGCTCGCGATGCCGTCGATCCTCGCCGGCGTGAAGACCTCGGCGGTGATCAACGTCGGCACCGCGACCGTCGCGGCATTCGTCGGCGCGGGCGGCTATGGGGAACGCATCGCGGCCGGCCTCGCGCTGAACGACAGCGCGATGCTGCTCGCTGGCGCGATCCCGGCAGCGGCGCTCGCCCTCGTGCTGCAGGGCGCCTTCGACTGGGCCGAGGGGCGCTTCGGGTGGAGGGCACGCAGCCGGGTATGATTTGGGTCAAGGTTCCTCCCGGCCTTGTACCTACGATGCCGGCTGGGGAATCCCGCCGCCATCGCGCGGCGAAGAAACACGAGAGGAAGCCATGGGTCAGGTGATCGGAATTCCGCGCGAGACGTACGCGGGCGAGAAGCGCGTTGCCACGGTTCCGGAAGTCGTCGAGAAGCTGGTGAAGCTCGGCTTCCAGGTCAGCGTGCAATCCGGCGCGGGCGACGCCGCCAACTTCGCCGACGACACGTACCGGGCCGCGGGCGCGCAGATCGCGCCGGACGCGGCCGCGCTGTGGTCCGCCGCCGACATCGTCTTCAAGGTGCGCGCGCCCAGCGAGCAGGAAGTCGCGCTGATGCGCGAGGGGCAGGCCCTGGTCAGCTTCATCTGGCCCGCGCAGAACCCGGATCTCATGCAGAAGCTCGCGTCGCGCAAGGTCACCGTGCTCGCGATGGATGCGCTGCCGCGCATGATCAGCCGCGCGCAGAAGATGGACGCGCTCACCTCGATGGCGGGCATCACCGGCTACCGCGCGGTGATCGAGGCCGCGCACCACTTCGGCCGCTTCCTCACCGGGCAGATCACCGCGGCAGGCAAGGTGCCGCCGGCGAAGGTCTTCATCGCCGGCGCCGGCGTCGCTGGCCTCGCCGCGATCGGCACCGCGGTCGGGCTCGGCGCCATCGTGCGCGCCAACGACACCCGCGCCGAGGTGGCCGACCAGGTGCAGTCCATGGGCGGCGAGTTCGTCAAGGTCGACTACGAGGAAGAAGGCTCGGGCGGCGGCGGCTACGCCAAGGTGATGAGCGAGGGCTTCCAGCAGGCGCAGCGCGAGATGTACGCGAAGCAGGCGCGCGAGGTGGACATCATCATCACCACCGCGCTGATCCCGGGCAAGCCGGCGCCGAAGCTGATCACCGCCGAGATGGTGAAGTCGATGAAGCCCGGCAGCGTGATCGTCGACCTCGCCGCGGAGCAGGGCGGCAACTGCGAACTGACCGAGCCCGGGCAGGCGGTGGTGAAGCACGGCGTGACCATCGTCGGCTACACCGACCTCGTCAGCCGGCTGGCCAAGCAGTCCTCGACGCTCTACGCCACCAACCTCTTTCGCCTCGCTGAGGAACTCTGCAAGGCCAAGGACGGCGTCGTCAACGTCAACATGGAAGACGACGCGATCCGCGGCCTCACGGTGATCAAGGACGGCGCCGTCACGTGGCCCGCGCCGCCGCCGAAGCTGCCGGCCGCGGCCGCCAAGCCCGCCGCGAAGGCAGTCTCCGCCCCGGCCTCGAAGGGGCACGGCCACGGCGCGTCCGGGCCGATGGCGGCGGGGCCGCTTGCCGCGATCTTCGGCGTCGGCGCGCTGCTCTTCCTCTTCGTCGGCAACAACGCGCCGGCGGCGTTCCTCAACCACTTCACGGTGTTCGTGCTGGCCTGCTTCGTCGGCTACATGGTGGTCTGGAACGTCACCCCCGCGCTGCACACGCCGCTGATGAGCGTGACCAACGCGATCAGCAGCATCATCGTCATCGGCGCGCTGGTGCAGGTGGCGCCGCCTCTTGGGGAGGCCGCCGCGCAGGGGCGGCCCGCGGCCTGGATCCTGTGGCTCGCCGTGGGCTCGATCGCCCTTACCACCATCAACATGTTCGGCGGCTTCGCGGTGACGCGGCGCATGCTGGCCATGTTCCAGAAGTAGGGAGGCGGCCATGCATGAAGGACTCGCGACCGTCGCCTACCTCGGCGCCACCATCCTCTTCGTGCTGAGCCTCGGCGGGCTGTCGAACCCCGAGACCGCGAGGCGCGGCAACCTCTACGGCATCATCGGCATGACGATCGCCGTGCTGGCCACCGTCCTCGGGCCGCGCGTGTCGGCCGCGGGCGTGCCGTGGCTCGTCGGCGCGATGGTGGTCGGCGGCTCGATCGGCCTGTACGCGGCGCGCGTCGTGAAGATGACGCAGATGCCCGAACTGGTCGCGCTGATGCACAGCCTGGTCGGCCTCGCCGCGGCGCTGGTCGGCTACGCGAACTACATCGACCCGGCGGCGTCCGCGTCGCTGCAGGGCGCCGAGAAGACCATCCACGAGGTGGAGGTCTACGTCGGCATCCTGATCGGCGCGGTGACCTTCTCGGGCTCGATCATCGCGTTCGGCAAGCTCTCCGGGAAGATCGGCGGCAAGCCGATGCTGATCCCCGGCCGGCACTGGCTGAACCTCGGCGCGCTCCTCGTGGTGATCTGGCTCGGTGCGCGATTCATCTCGGCGCACTCGATCGGCGAGGGCATGCTGCCGCTGGTGATCATGACCGCGATCGCGCTCGCGTTCGGCGTGCACATGGTGATGGCGATCGGCGGCGCGGACATGCCGGTGGTGGTGTCGATGCTGAACAGCTACTCCGGATGGGCGGCCGCGGCGACCGGCTTCATGCTGTCGAACGACCTGCTGATCGTCACCGGCGCGCTGGTGGGCTCGTCGGGCGCGATCCTGTCGTACATCATGTGCCGCGCGATGAACCGCAACTTCGTCAGCGTGATCGCCGGCGGCTTCGGCACCGAGGGCGGCGCGCCCGCGGCGGCGGCCGGCGGCGCGGCGCAGCCCGCGGGCGAGGTGGTGCCGGTGTCGGCCGCGGACACCGCCGAGCTGCTGCGCGAGGCGAAGAACGTGATCATCGTGCCGGGCTACGGCATGGCGGTCGCGCAGGCCCAGCACACCGTATTCGAGATCACGAAGCTCCTGCGCGAGAAGGGCGTGAACGTGCGCTTCGGCATCCACCCGGTCGCGGGCCGCATGCCGGGGCACATGAACGTGCTGCTCGCGGAAGCCAAGGTGCCCTACGACATCGTGCTCGAGATGGACGAGCTGAACGACGACTTCCCGGACACGGATGTCGCGATGGTGATCGGCGCCAACGACATCGTGAACCCCGCCGCGCAGGACGATCCGGCGAGCCCGATCGCCGGCATGCCGGTGCTGGAGGTATGGAAGGCGAAGACCTCGATCGTCATGAAGCGCAGCATGGCCTCGGGCTACGCCGGCGTGGACAATCCGCTCTTCTACAAGGACAACAACCGCATGCTGTTCGGCGATGCGAAGAAGATGCTGGACGAAGTCCTCGTCGCGCTGAAGGCCTGAGCGGATGGGGTCTCGCGAGCGCATCCTGGCCCGCATCCGCCGAGCGCAAGGGCGCGGTGGTGACGCGCCTCCCGAAGCCGAGCGCGACCTCGTGCAGCAGTACCTCTCCAGCCATCCTCGCGGACCCATGCGCGAGTCGGGCTCCGATCTCGTCGAGTGCTTCCGGGAGCGCGCCGCAGCGAGCGCCAGCACGATCGACGCCGTCGCGAGCGAGCGCGAGGTGCCGGCGGCAGTGGCGCGCTACCTCGAGGCGCACGGCATCCCGGGGCGCGGCTGCGCCTGGCCGGCCCTCTCGCGGCTCGACTGGGCCGGCGCGGGCCTTTCCCTGGATGCCCGCGCCGCCAGGGGCGAAGACCCGGTTGGCGTGACAGGGGTGTATTGCGCGATCGCCGAGACGGGGACGCTGTGCGTGCTGTCCGCAACGGATTCGCCGGCGAGCGCGAGCCTGGTGCCGGAAACCCACGTCGCGATCGTCCCGGCAGGGCGTATCGTCGGCAGCATGGAAGACGCCTGGGACCTCATGCGCGCCGAACTCGGACAGCTGCCGCGCGCGGTCAACTACATCTCCGGCCCGTCGCGCACGGCAGACATCGAGCAGACCGTGGTGGTCGGGGCCCACGGGCCGGCGCGCGTCCACATCGTGATCGTAGGGTGAAGCCATGAAGAGCGTCGTCGTCCGCCTGCTGGCGAAGGAGCGCGGCCTGTTCACCGCGGCCACGATCGCCGCGGTGATCGCCGGTTCGCTCGGCGTGCCGGTCGAGTTCATCCTCTTCGCGCTCACGCTGGCGGGGGTGGCGCTCTTCCACCACCACACGCTGCAGGTTGCCCTGGTCGGGCTCGCGGGGGTTACCGCCTACAAGCTGGGGTTCACGGGGTTCAAGGCAGGCCCGGGCTTCGGCGGATTGGCGCTGCACATGGCGCACGAGTGGATCATCCTCGCCAACCTGCTCGGCCTGCTCCTCGGATTCGCGCTGCTGTCGAAGCACTTCGAGGAATCGAACATCCCGGCGGAGTTGCCGAAGTTCCTGCCCGACGACTGGAAGGGCGGCTTCTGGCTGCTGGTGATCGTGTTCGTGCTGTCCTCGTTCCTCGACAACATCGCGGCGGCGCTGATCGGCGGTACGATGGCGGGCGTGGTGTTCCGCCGCAGGGTGCACATCGGCTACCTCGCAGCGATCGTTGCCGCGTCGAACGCAGGCGGGGCCGGCAGCGTCGTCGGCGACACCACGACGACCATGATGTGGATCGACGGCGTGAGTCCGCTGGAGGTGCTCGATGCCTACGTTGCGGCGTTCGTCGCGCTGGTCATCGTGGGCGTGATCGCCGCGCGCCAGCAGCAGGCCTATTCCCCGATCGTCAAGGACGCACCCGCCGGCATCGCGGTGGACTGGGCGCGGGTCTTCATCGTCGGCGTGATCCTCGCCGCGGCGATCGCGGCGAACGTGGCCTGCAACCTCGCCTATCCGGCGGTGCTCGATCGCTTCCCGGTGATCGGCGCCGCCGTCTGGCTGGCGATCCTCGCGACCGCGCCCCTGCGCCGTCCGGACTGGTCGCTGCTGCCGGAGGCCTTGAAGGGCTCGGTGTTCCTGCTGTCGCTCGTGCTGATCGCCTCGATGATGCCGGTCGAGAAACTGCCGCCCGCCAGCTGGCAGAGTGCCCTCAGCCTGGGCTTCATCTCCGCGGTGTTCGACAACATCCCGCTCACGGCGCTGGCGCTGAAGCAGGGCGGCTACGACTGGGGGATGCTCGCCTACGCGGTCGGCTTCGGCGGGTCGATGATCTGGTTCGGCTCGTCCTCCGGCGTCGCGCTCTCGAACATGTATCCCGAGGCCAAGTCGGTGGGGCGCTGGCTGCGGGGAGGGTGGCACGTGACCCTGGCCTACGTCGTGGGCTTCTTCGTCCTGCTCGCGGTGCTCGGCTGGCATCCTGGCGAGAAGCGCGCGAAGACGGCGGATGTGATCGCTCCCGTCGCAGTGCAGCACGCCCCTGCTTGACCGCGGTCAAGCGGGCCGTGCCCGGCTTGCCCGTGGAATGCCCCACCCCTAGAATCCGTTAGCTTTGCGCTTGCGTTGTGCGCGGCTCGGATTCGCCACGCGGCGTCCCATCCACGAGGAGGAGAAACCCCATGAACAAGAACGACCAGACCGTGGCCTCGCGCCGCAAGTTCCTGTCCGGCGCGGCGGCGGCAACCGCCGGCGCGGCGACGCTCGGATTCCCGATGATCGCCAAGGCGCAGGGCCCGATCTCGATGAAGTGGCAGAGCACCTGGCCGGCGAAGGACATCTTCCACGAGTACGCGAACGACTTCGCGAAGAAGGTGAACGACATGACCGGCGGCGACCTCAAGATCGAGGTGCTGCCGGCCGGCGCGGTCGTCCCGGCCTTCGGCCTGCTCGACGCGGTGACCAAGGGCACGCTCGACGGCGGCCACGGCGTGCTCGTGTACCACTACGGCAAGCAGAACGCCCTCGCGCTGTGGGGCTCGGGCCCGGCCTTCGGCATGGACGCGAACATGATGCTCGCGTGGCACAAGTACGGCGGCGGCCGCGAGCTGCTGAACAAGCTCTATGCGTCGATCGGCGCGAACGTGGTGTCGTTCCCGTACGGGCCGATGCCGACGCAGCCGCTGGGCTGGTTCAAGAAGCCGGTCACCAAGCCGGAGGACTTCAAGGGCCTGAAGTTCCGCACGGTCGGCATCTCGATCGACGTGTTCACCGGCCTCGGGGCCGCCGTGAACGCGCTGCCGGGCGGCGAGATCGTGCCGGCGATGGACCGCGGACTGCTGGACGCCGCCGAGTTCAACAACGCCACCTCGGACCGCATCCTCGGCTTCGCCGACGTCTCGAAGGTCTGCATGCTGCAGAGCTTCCACCAGAACGCCGAGCAGTTCGAGATCATGTTCAACAAGACCAAGTACGACGCGCTGCCGGCGAAGATGAAGGCGATCATCGAGAACGCGGTCGAGGCCGCGTCGGCCGACATGTCCTGGAAGGCGGTGGACCGCTACTCGAAGGACTACATCGAGCTGCAGACCAAGGACAAGGTGAAGTTCTACAAGACGCCGGATTCGCTCCTGCAGCGCCAGCTGACGGCCTACGACCAGGCGGCCACCAAGAAAGGCGAGGGCAACGCGCTCTTCAAGGAGATCGAGGCGTCGCAGAAGGCGTTCGCCGCGCGCGCGGTGCGCTGGGACCTCGACACCAACGTCAACCGGCGCATGGCCTACAACCACTACTTCGGCAAGCCGGCCGCCGCCCCGGCTGCCGACAAGGGCGCGAAGAAGTAACCGCAGTCGCACCGGACAGCCATCCGGCACGCGCCGGATGGCTGTCTTGTTTTCGGCGGCCCGCGTTCAGCCTGACGCAAGCCTCATCGGGGAGAATTCCGCGACCATGCAGAAGATCCTGATTGCCGTCGACAAGGTCAGCACCTGGGTCGGGCACGCGTTCTCGTGGCTGATCGTCGCGCTGACGCTGCTGATCTCCTGGGAGGTCTTCTCCCGCTACGTGCTCGATGCGCCGCACGCCTGGGCCTTCGACGCCATGATCATGCTCTACGGCACGCTGTTCATGATGGCCGGGGCCTACACGCTTTCCAAGAACGGCCACGTCCGCGGCGACGTGCTCTACGGGTTCTTCCAGCCGCGCACGCAGGCGACGCTGGACCTGATCCTGTATCTCCTCTTCTTCGTGCCGGGCGTGATCGCGCTCACCTACGCCGGATATTTCTACGCCGCCGACTCCTGGCGCATCAACGAGCATTCCAACGTCACGGCCGACGGGCCGCCGATCTACCCGTTCAAGACCATCATCCCGCTGGCGGGTGCGTTCCTGCTCGCGCAGGGCGTGGTGGAGATCGTGCGCTGCGCGATCTGCATCCGCGACGGCGCGTGGCCGTCGCGCGAGGAGGACGTCGAGGAAGTCGACGTCGACAAGCTGAAGGAGATGGTGCACGCGAACGACGCGGGCCAGGGCGGGGGCCGCTCGTGAAGATCCGCAAGGAGCTGTGGTTCGGGTTCAGCCTGATGGGCCTGATCATCGCCGTGACGGCGATCTTCACGCCCTGGGGCAGCCTGACGAACGGCCACCTCGGCCTGCTGATGCTGTCGCTGGTGGTGGTCGCCATCATGCTCGGCTTCCCGACCGCGTTCACCCTGATGGGCATGGGCGTGTTCTTCGCCTGGCTCGCCTACCGCAGCGTGAACCCGGATCTCGCCAACCGGCAGGTGCTCGACCTGATGGTGCAGCGCGCCTATGCGGTGATGTCGAACGACGTGCTGATCGCGATCCCGCTGTTCGTGTTCATGGGCTACCTCGTGGAGCGCGCCGCGCTGATCGAGAAGCTGTTCAAGAGCCTGCATCTCGCCATGGCGCGGGTCCCCGGCTCGCTCGCGGTCGCCACGATCGTCACTTGCGCGATCTTCGCCACCGCAACCGGCATCGTCGGCGCCGTGGTGACGCTGATGGGCCTGCTCGCGATGCCCGCGATGCTGCGCGCCGGGTACAACATCAAGATCTCGGCCGGCGCGATCACGGCGGGCGGGTGCCTGGGCATCCTGATTCCGCCGTCGGTCCTGCTCATCGTCTATGGCGCCACGGCGGGCGTGTCGGTCGTGCAGCTGTACGCGGGTGCGTTCTTTCCCGGCATCATGCTGGCGGGACTCTATGTCGGCTACGTGATCGTGCTCGCCAAGATCAAGCCGGCGTGGATGCCACCCTTGCCCGAGAACGAGCGACGCGTCGTGCTGCCGGCGGTATCGCAGGCGCTCGCGTCGCGGGGGCGCAACGCCCTCGTCGGCCTCCTGCGCGGCTGGTCCGTACCCGGGGTGTCGCGCCGCGCCGCGATCTGGCAGCTGGTGGCGACCCTGCTGCCGGCCCTGGTGGTCGCGCTGATCCTTTCGATGGTCTACGCAAGCGTCACCGCGCCCGTAGCCAAGGACAGCGCGGCGGGGCTCGAGGAATCCGGCGCGGCGGCCTCGGTCGACGTTCGTCAGGAAGCGACGCCGGGCGGGCTCGCCGAGCCGGCCGAAGCCTCCACCGGATTGGCGGAACCCAAGGACGAAGAAGAAAAGCCGCAGGAGCTCTCTGCGCCCCCGGCCACCGATCCGCCCAAGGTGGCCGAACCTGCGCCGGCGGCCGCGAAGACGCCTCCGGCCGTAGCCGCGGCCGCGCCGGCCGAGCGCGTGCCTGCTCCCGGCTGGTATTGGGGAGTGCTGGCCGGGTTCGCCGCCTTCCTCGCCGTCCTGTACGCGTTCTGGACCTGGGAGCGGCTCGAGATCTTCAAGATGCTGCTGGGATCGTTCTTCCCGCTGGCGCTGCTGATCGTGGCGGTGCTTGGGTCGATCGTCTTCGGCCTTTCCACGCCCACCGAAGCGGCGGCCGTCGGCGCCTTCGGCGGCTTCCTGCTGGCGGGCGCCTATCGCTACATCGCTTACCTGCGCGGCGAGGCGACCCGCGGCGGCGCCGGGCCCGCGATGGCGACGGTGCGCGAACTGGGCGCGATCGTGAAGGATTCGTCCTTCCTCACCGCCAAGACGAGCGCGATGGTGTGCTGGCTGTTCGTCGGTTCGTCGATATTCTCGGCCGCGTTTGCGCTGCTGGGCGGGCAGGAACTGGTGGAGAAGTGGGTGCTGTCGCTCGGGCTCACGCCGATCCAGTTCATGATCCTCGCGCAGTTCATCATCTTCATCCTCGGCTGGCCGCTCGAGTGGACCGAGATCATCGTCATCTTCATGCCGATCTTCATTCCGCTCTTGCCGAAGTTCGGCATCGACCCGCTGTTCTTCGGCTTGCTCGTGGCGCTCAACCTGCAGACCGCCTTCCTTTCGCCGCCGGTGGCGATGGCTGCGTTCTACCTGAAGGGTGTGTCCCCGCCCCACGTGACGCTGAACCAGATCTTCGCCGGAATGATGCCGTTCATGGGCATCCAGGTGGTGGCGCTGGTACTGCTCTATATCTGGCCGCAGATCGGCCTCTGGCTGCCGAGCGTGCTGTACGGCCGCTGAACCGGTGGGGCGAGGCCGGCGCTAGCGCCGGCCGAACTGCTCCAGGTCGTTGAAGGTCAGTACCCAGTGCGTGCGCTGGCCGCGTGTCCCGCGAACCTCCCCGGCGACGCCTTCCACGCGCAACGACGATCCGTCGCCGCGCCACAGGTCGAATTCGACGCGGGAGCGGTCCCCGCCCGCCGGCAGCCACCCGGCGATTGCCGTCGCGTCGATGACGAGCAACGGGATCATCGATCGACCGACGCACTGCGCGTGCTCCCGGCGCGCGAGCGCCGCGAATGCCGCGTTCACATACACCAGCGGATGCGACAGTTCCGATGCATCGACGATCGCGATCGCCGCCCCGCAGACATCCAGGGCGGCCCGGTTGAGCGCGCTGTCCGATAGCAGGCGAAAGAGCGCGGGCGCCGCGCCGCCGATCGCCCTCGGTACCTTCAGCGCCCCGCCGGCGTGGCGCGGGACATCGGTCGGGGCCAGTTTGTGAAGAACTGTCATGCCGCCTTTGTGCCATGCGTGGATGGTGAAAGGCAAGCGAATTCAGCGCCTAAGCGCCGGATTCTGCCGCAAAACGTGAAAAATTCCCGGTCGACCCGGGTCAGGCGGCCTGGCGCGTGCGGACCGACAGCGAGTAGCAGGCGCGGCGCAAGCGGGCGAGGTCGCCGCCCTCGATGGCCTGCCGCAAGTAGGCGAGGTTGTGCTCGATCTCGGTGGCGTAGTGATCGGCGCCGTCGAAGTGCGCCTGCGCGAAGCGATCCATGCCGCCGAGCTTGCGGTGGATGCGGTCCTTGGCGACGTATTCGCAGAATCCCGGCGTCTTGTAGATCAGGTCTTCCGGAGAACTGTAGCGCACCACCTCGCGCCCGTCGGGCAGGCGCTCGCGCGCGATCCCGCCGACGACGAATTCGCTGTACAGGAAATCGCGGCACTTCTCGAGGTACATGCGATCGGACATCTGGCCGATCAGGTCGGCGGTGCCGACCATGCAGCCGAGCACGCGATCGAGCGGGTCCGAGACCGCGATGTCGTCGATGTCGAGCTCGTAGCCGGTGAAGTGCACGAGCTGCGCCGCGATCGCCGCCTCGTTCGCGTAGCCGATGGTCGGCAGGTACTTCAGCAGGAAGTCCGCGCTGCGCGATACGTGCACCTTGGTGAAGGCGGCGCCGTTCTCGACGTTCGCCTCCGAGGCGCGCTTCAGGTAGCCGGAGTCGTGCAGCAGCGCGATCACCACGCCGAGCATCGCGCGTCGCGCACCGATGCGCGATGGCGCCGCGTGGACTCGGTCATGGCCATCGACGATGCGCGCCATTGCCAGCGTCATGTCGAGGGTGTGCCGCAGGTCGTGGTACAGCGTGTCGCAGGGCAGGTATCCGGGGTACTGGCCTAGGAACATCGCGTGCACGTCGTCGAAGGCCCGAGCCATCGGGGTGAGGTCGACCCCGGGATAGCGCGACGCGTAGATGCCGACGACGGCATCGCGCACCTGCGCCGCGTCTTCGACGTTGACGCGGTTGGTGACGTCGTTCTGGTTGAGGCGGTGTTGCACCGTCCGGGCTCCTCCCTTTCGGGAAAGAATTATCCTTCTATCCGGCTTGGAATTGCAAAGAAATTGTCAAACGCGCGCCATAGTGCACGCCGAAGGCGAGGGGGAGTCGGCCTGTAAGCCGGGTTCTGTGCGGGGAGCAAGCCCCCCCGGCAGCCATTCCTCTGGGC
Source organism: uncultured Enterobacteriaceae bacterium (assembly GCA_964617355.1). GTDB lineage: Bacteria > Pseudomonadota > Gammaproteobacteria > Burkholderiales > SG8-39 > CAZTDU01. The sequence continues at coordinate 60,504 of CAZTXP010000005.1, read as the reverse complement.
CGCAAGTTGCCCTGCGGCTCGTGCCACCTACCCGCAAGCTCGGCCGAGCCGGCCTCAGGCGCTTGCCTATTTGGTGTTGCTCCGGATGGAGGTTGCCGCGTTTCACCCGCGCCCCTTGCGGAGCGCGACTCGTCTCTGTGGCCCTGTTCGTCGTGTCGCCACGCCGGGTCGTTAGCCCGCATCCTGCCCTGTGGAGCCCGGACTTTCCTCTGCCCCTTGCGGGACAGCGACTGCCCGGCCGACTCCTTGGAGGGCAGTGTACCCCGGCAGCCATCCCGGCAGTTCGCGAAATAGCGGGTGCGTGCGCAACGACTTCGGCGAGCCGTGCGGCGCGAGCGCGGCGATCGCGCGCGCGATGCCATCGTCGAGTTCGACGTCCGAATCGACCGGAAGGACCTTGCAGGCGATGCCCGGCCACGGCTTCAGCGCCTGCTCCATCGTGGCGTGGCCGAAGACGAGCGTGCGCGTCGGCGTCCGCACCGCGCCGCCCTCGTCGAAGATCGTCAGCAGGTCGCGCAAGGGCCCGCGCCGGCCTCCTTCAAGAGGGATCGTGGCGGCGTGCAGTGCGTTGATGCGCGCCTTCGCACGCGGGAAGGCCAGCCATACCAGCGCGTTGAAGAGGTCGTGCCAGTTGTCCGCACGTGTGTGCACGCATCCGGTCTCGAAGACGTGGATCTCGTAGTACGGGTCGGACTTCGACGGCTCGATGAAGCGGACCGGCCGGCCACTGGCGGTGACCACGCCGGCCTCCTCGGCGAGCGCGTTCAATTCGTCGCGCGTCCCCGTTCGCAGCCGCGCATGCCACGGCCGCACTGCGTCGTACGCCGGATGCGCCAGGAAGGAGCGCAATCGCTATCGATCGCGGAGCAAGGCGCGCAATCGCTATCGATCGCGCTAGGCGAGCTTCCAGGGGACGGTCTCGCCGGCGCGCAGCGGCACCAGCGCGTGCTCGCCGAACCCGTAGGAATCGGGCACGGTCCAGGATTCGCGCACCAGCGTGATCCGGGACGCGTTGCGCGGCAGGCCGTAGAAGTCCGCGCCGTGCAGGCTGGCGAAGCCCTCCAGCTTGTCGAGCGCGCCGGCTTCCTCGAAGGCCACGGCGTAGAGCTCGATCGCGGCGTGCGCGTTGTAGACGCCGGCGCAGCCGCAGGCCGCTTCCTTGGTGTGCTGCGCGTGCGGCGCGCTGTCGGTGCCGAGGAAGAACTTCGGGTTGCCGGAGGTCGCCGCCTCGACCAGCGCCTCGCGGTGCTCCTCGCGCTTCAACACCGGCAGGCAGTAGAGGTGCGGGCGGATGCCGCCCTGGAAGAGCGCGTTGCGGTTCATCAGCAGGTGGTGCGGCGTGATCGTCGCGCCGACATTGGGCCCGGTGACCTCGACGTACTGCACCGCGTCGCGGGTGGTGATGTGCTCGAACACCACCTTCAGCCCGGTGAAGCGCGCCATCAGCGGCGCGAGCACCTCGTCGATGAACGCCTTCTCGCGGTCGAACACGTCGATCGCCGGGTCCGTGACCTCGCCGTGCACCAGCAGCGGCACGCCGAGTTCCTCCATGCGCTCGAGGGTGTGGAAGCAGCGCGAGATGCGCGTCACGCCCTCGTCCGAGTTGGTCGTCGCGCCCGCGGGATAGAGCTTCAGCGCCTTGACGCAGCCGGACAGTTTCGCGCGCGAGATCTCCTCGGGCGGCGTGTCGTCGGTGAGATAGAGCGTCATCAGCGGCTCGAAGTCCGAACCTTCCGGCAGCGCGCCGAGGATGCGCTCGCGATAGTGCATCGCCTGCTGCGTGGTGCGCACCGGGGGCTTCAGGTTCGGCATCACGATCGCGCGCTGGAAGGCGCGCGCCGTCGCGGGCAGCACCGCTTCGAGCGCGGCGCCGTCGCGCAGGTGCAGGTGCCAGTCGTCGGGCTTGATGAGGGTCAGTCGGTCCATGCGAAATTCTACTTCCTCGACGCGAGCGCGAGCCGGTAGAGCGCGTTCTTCGACGCGCCGGTGATGCGGGCGGCAAGGCGCGCGGCCTCGCTGGCCGGCAGGGACTCGAGCAGGATGCCGAGCACGCGTTCGCCGTCCGCGTCGCCGCCCGCCGGCGCGCCGGGACCGAGCACCAGCACGAACTCGCCCTGCTGGCGATGTGGGTCGGCGTCGATCCACGCCGGTGCCGCGCCGAGCGGCATGCGGGCGATTTCCTCGAACTTCTTGGTGAGCTCCCGTGCCACAACAATCTCGCGCGCGGCGCCGAAGCGGTCGGCGAGGTCCGCGACCGTCTCGCGCACCCGGTGCGGCGCCTCGTAGAGGATTACGGGGACTTCCGGGTCGAGCGACGCGATCGCCTTGCGTCGCGCCGCCGCGCTCGAGGGCAGGAAGCCGGCGAAGAGGAAGCGGTCCGAGAGGAATCCGGCGGCCGACCATGCGGCCGCCGCGGCGTTCGGCCCGGGTACCGCGACCACCGTCACGCCAGCGGCGTGGGCCGCCTCGACGAACCTCGCGCCTGGGTCCGACATGCCCGGCGTGCCGGCGTCGCTGACCAGCGCGATCGACGCGCCCTCGCGCAGTGCCTCGACCAGTGCGGCGGAGGCCTCGCGCTCGTTGTGCTCGTGCAGCGCGACGAGCCGGCCGCGGATGCCGTGCCGTGACAGCAGCACTTGCGAGGTGCGCGTGTCCTCGCAGGCGATAGTCGCGGCCGCCTTCAGCACCTCGACGGCGCGCGGGCTCAGGTCGGCGAGGTTGCCGATCGGCGTGGCGACGACGTGGAGGGTTCCGGGCACGGTCAACGCGAAGCGGGATGCATCGTTAAGACTGCCATGAACCGCGACGGCGCGCGAGCCGAGGATGTCTGCGCGAGCCTGATGGGCGAGGCGGGACTGCGCCTGCTCTCGCGAAACTGGCGCTGCCGGCACGGCGAGATCGACCTCGTCGCGGTCGATCGCGGCACGCTCGTGTTCACCGAGGTTCGCCTGCGGCGCGACCGGCGCTTCGGCGGGGCCGCCGAGAGCATCACCGCGGCGAAGCGCTCGCGCCTCTTCGCGGCAGCGGCGCTGTACGCGGCGCGCCGGCCCGCGATGCCCTGCCGCTTCGACGTCATGCTGCTCGACTCGCTCGACCCGCCGCGCGTGGAGTGGATCCGCGATGCCTTTCGTCCCTAGCGTCCGCGCCGCGCTGCTCGCCGGTGCGCTCGTGGCCGCGAACACCGCAGGCGCGCAACCCGGCACGCCGAGCGTGCGCATGCTCGTGCAGAGTTCCCCGCTCGCCGGCTTTCGCTACCACGAGGCGTCGGCATTGTGGAACGACCTGCGGCTCGGCGACGCACTCGCGCTCGTGCGCGAGCCGGGGAACCCGCATGACCCGCGCGCGGTCAGAGTCGAGTGGCGCGGGCGCATGCTCGGCTACGTCCCGCGGCGTGAGAACGACGCAGTCGCCTGGGGACTGGACCGCGGCGATGCGCTGCGCGCGCGCATCAGTCGCCTCGACCCGACACGGCCGCCATCGCGCCGCGTCGAGTTCGAGGTGTACGTGGACTGAGGTGTAGAATCGCGCCGCCTTTCGAGGAGCTTCTGCAATGAACAAGAAAACCACGCTTGCATGGATGCTCGCTCTGCCCCTCGCGGCCTCGACGCTGCAGGGATGCTTCCCGGTCGTCGCGGCTGGCGCGGGCACCGCGGTCGTGAGCAGCATCGACCGCCGTACCTCGGGCACCCAGCTCGAGGACGAGGGCATCGAATTGCGCAGCAGCAACCGCATCTCCGAGCGCTACGGCGACAAGGTGCACGTCAATGTCGTCTCCTACAACCGCGCCGTGCTGCTGGCAGGAGAGGTACCCGATGCCGCGGCCAAGGCCGAGGTCGAGAAACTCGTGCGCGGGGTGCCGAACGTGCGCGCCGTCACGAACGACCTTGCCATCGCCGGGCCTTCGTCCCTTGGTGCGCGCAGCAACGACGCAGTGCTCACCTCGAAGGTGAAGGCGCGCTTCGTCGATGCCGGCAAGTTCAACGCCGTGCACGTCAAGGTGGTGTCCGAGGCGTCGGTCGTGTACCTCTTCGGCATCGTCACTGAACGCGAGGCCGCGGACGCAACCGAGATCGCGCGCACCACCGGCGGCGCGAAGAAGGTCGTGCGCCTGTTCGAGTTCTGCAAGGCGTCCGACGAGGCCTGCCGCCCGACCGCGACCCGGCCCGCGCCGCCCGCGGACGCCAAGTCCTCGCCCTGAGCCCGGTGGCGGCGCCGGCCTTCGAGCGCAAGATCCGCGCGTCCGCGTCGGCGTCGGACTGGGCGGCGACGCTCGCGCGGCCGCTCGTCTTCACCAACGGCGTGTTCGACATCCTGCATCGGGGCCATGTCACCTACCTCGCGCGGGCGCGCGCATTCGGCGCCTCGCTCGTGGTGGCGCTGAACTCCGATGCGTCCGCGCGCGCGCTGGGCAAGGGTCCGGACCGGCCGATGAACGGGCTTGAAGACCGGCTTGCCGTCGTCGCCGCGCTCGAGTGCGTGGACGCCGTGACCTGGTTCGAAGAGCCCACGCCTGCGTCCCTGATCGAGGTGATGCGGCCCGACGTGCTCGTCAAGGGCGGCGACTGGCCGCTCGAGCGCATCGTCGGCGCCGCGGGCGTGCTCGCGCGCGGCGGGCGCGTCGAGTCGATCGCGTTCGAGCACCAGCGCTCGACGACGGCGCTGGTCGAGAAGATCCGCCGCGGCTGATTCGCTGCCGCCGCGCCGGCGAACGGTATGATCGCGGGATGCGGCTGAACCAGCTCAAGATCGATTTCGTCCCCGAGCAGGACCGCCTTCTGATGCAGTTGTCGACGAGCGAGTCGGTCGAGGTCCGGCTGTGGCTGACGCGCCGCTTCGTGAAGCTGCTCTGGCCGTTGCTGGTCAAGCTTGCCGAGGAGACCAGCCCGCGCATCCGCACCCAACCCAATCCCGAGGCGCGGCGGGCGCTGCTGGGCATCGAGCACGAGCAGGCGATCTCGAAGGCCGATTTCTCCAAGCGCTACGAGGACAACGGCCCGCGCCAGCTGCCGCTCGGCGAAGAGCCGATCCTGCTTGCGAGCATCCAGACGGGGCGCGACGCGCGCGGGCTTCCGGTGGTGGCGATGCACCCGACGAACGGGCAGGGCCTGACGCTCACGTTCGACGCCGTCCTGCTGCATTCCGTCTGCAAGCTGCTGCAGGCGGCGGTGCAGAAGAGCGACTGGGACGTGGAACTGAACCTGCCGGGAGCCGAGGCGCCGCCGGAAGAGCGTCCCCCGCGCACGCTCAACTGAGCGTCTCGCCGCCCTCGGCTTCCTGCCGCGCGGCGTCGAGTTTCGCGGCGGCGTGCAGCCAGTCCTCCTCGGCGGTCGCGAGCTCCGCTGCGAGCCGCGTGTCCTCGATGCGCAAATCGGTCACGCGCGAGTGGGAGCCTTCTCCCTCGTAAAGCCTGGGGTCCGCCAGCTCCGCTCGCACGCGCTCGACCTGGCGCTGGAGCTCGGTCACGCGCGCCTCGGCTTTCTCGAGCGCGCGCTCGGCAGGGCGCAGGAGCCGGCGCGCCTCGGCGCGGGCCTGCGCGTCGGCCTTGCGCTCGTCGCGACGCGCAACCTTCGGCGCTTCGGCCTGCGCGGCGCGAGACTCCTGCAGGCGCCAGCGGCGATAGTCCTCCAGGTCGCCGTCGAAGGCGCGTGCCGAGCCGTCCGCGACGACGACGAGGCGGTCGGCGCAACTGGCGACGAGGTGCCGGTCGTGCGACACGATGACCAGCGCACCGCTGAATCCCTGCAGGGCGAGGGCGAGCGAGCGCCGCATTTCGAGGTCGAGGTGGTTGGTCGGTTCGTCCAAAAGCAGCAGGTTCGGCCGCCGCCGGATCAGGGCGGCGAGCGCGAGCCGCGACTTTTCCCCGCCGGAGAACGGGCCGATCGGCGCCTCGGCGCGCTCGCCAGCGAAGCCGAAGCGGCCGAGGAAGTCGCGCAGCGACTGTTCGCGCTCGGCGCGAAACAGCCGCTTCATCATGCCCAGCGGCGTGTCCGTCGGGTCGAGCATTTCGACCTGGTGTTGCGCGAAGTAGCCGATGACGATGTCGCGCCCTTCGATGCGCCGCCCGGCGAGTGGCGCGAGTTCGCCGGCCAGCAGGCGCACCAGCGTCGTCTTCCCGGCACCGTTGGCGCCGATCACGGCGATGCGGTCGGACGGGCCGAGCGCGAGCGACACGCCGGACACGATCGGCTGCCCAACGTAGCCGACGGCTGCGTCCTCCAGCGCGACGATGCGTTCCGGCTGGCGCTCCGGGGCCTCGAACTGCAGGCGGAAGGACTCGTCGGCGTACACCGGGGCGACGCGCGCCATGCGCTCCAGCGCCTTCAGGCGGCTCTGCACCTGCTTCGCCTTGGTCGCCTTGGCGCGAAAGCGCGACACGAAGGTCGAGATGCGCTGGACCTCCTTTTCCTGCCGTGCGGCGGCGGCCTGCCGGTGCTCGATCTCCATCGCGCGCTGCTGCTCGTACCACGAATAATTGCCGCCGTAGTGGCGCAGCGTGCCTTCGGCGAGCGCGAGCGTGCGGTCGCAGACGCGGTCGAGGAAGTCGCGGTCGTGGGACACGACGAGGATCGTGCCCGCGTAGCCGCGCAGCCAGTTCTCCAGCCACAGGATGGTGTCGAGGTCGAGGTGGTTGGTCGGCTCGTCGAGGAGCAGCAGGTCGGACGGAGCGATCAGCGCGCGCGCGAGGTTGAGCCGCATGCGATAGCCGCCGGAGAACTCCCGTACCGGTCTCGTCGCGTCGGCGGGCGCGAAGCCCAGGCCGGCGAGCAGGGCTTCCGCCTTCGGGCGTGCCGCGTATCCCCCCGCCGCCTCGAACCGCTCATGCGCGAGCCCGATGCGGGCGCCATCGCCGGAATGCTCCGCGTCGGCGATCTCGCGTTCCGCGTCGCGCAGCGGGCCGTCGGCGTCGAGCAGGTAGTCCACGACCGCGCGTTCGAGGGCGGGCGCCTCCTGCTCGATGCGGGCGAGCCGGGTGCCGGGCTGGATCTCGCAGTCCCCGGCGTCGGCATGCAGGTCGCCGGCGAGCAGCGCGAGCAGGCTCGACTTGCCGCTGCCGTTCGCGCCCACCAGCCCGACCTTCCAGCCACGCTCGACCGTCACCGACGCCCCGGAAATCAGGGTGTGGGGTCCGCGCGACAACGTGAGGTTCCGGAGCAACAGCATGGAGGGGCGCGGGAGTATAATCCGCGCCCTTCCAGTCGCCGGAGTCGCGCGCCATTAGTTCATTCGACCAGCTTGGCCTCATCCCTCCGCTCCTGCAGGCGGTCAAGGATCTCGGCTACGAAAAGCCGTCCCCGATCCAGGAAAAGGCCATCCCCATCGTCCTCGAGGGTCGCGACCTCATGGCCGGCGCGCAGACCGGCACCGGCAAGACCGCCGCCTTCGCGCTTCCCACGCTGCAACGCCTGTCCGCCTTCGCGAGCACCAGCGCCTCGCCGGCGCGCCACCCGGTGCGCGCGCTGATCCTCACGCCGACGCGCGAACTCGCGGTGCAGGTCGAGGAGAGCTTCAGCGCGTACGCGAAGCACCTGCCGCTGCGCACGACCGTGGTCTATGGCGGCGTCGACATGAACGCGCAGATCGCCGAGTTGAAGCGCGGCGTCGAGATCCTCGTCGCCACGCCCGGGCGCCTGCTCGACCACGTGCAGAACAAGACCGTGATGTTCAGCCAGGTCTCGGTGCTGATCCTCGACGAGGCGGACCGGATGATGGACATGGGCTTCATGCCCGACATCCGCCGCATCATCTCGTTGCTGCCGCCGGTGCGGCAGAACCTGCTCTTTTCGGCGACCTTTCCGGACGAGATCCGCAAGCTCGCGGGCACCATCCTGCGCGACCCGGCGGAGGTGCAGGTCGCGGCGCGCAACGCCGTGGCCGACCTCGTCACGCACATCGTGCATCCGGTGCCGCGCGAGAAGAAGCGCGAGATGCTGTGCCACATCATCCGCACGAGGAACCTGAAGCAGGTGCTCGTCTTCTGCGGCACGCGCATCGGCACGAACCGGCTCGCGCACCAGCTGCGCCGCGAGCACATCCAGGCCGACGCGATCCACGGCGACAAGACGCAGGCCGAGCGCCAGCTGGCGCTGGACGAATTCAAGGCCGGCAAGATCTCGGTGCTCGTCGCGACCGACGTGGCGTCGCGCGGGCTCGACATCCAGGGCCTGCCGCAAGTCATCAACTTCGACATCCCGCACGCCCCCGAGGACTACGTGCACCGCATCGGACGCACGGGCCGCGCGGGTGCCGCGGGCGAGGCGATCTCGCTGGTCGCCCCCGAGGATCACGAATCGCTCGGCGCGATCGAGAAACTGATCAAGCGCAAGATCGATCGCGTGCTGCTCACCGGCTACGAACCGAACGCCGGCGCGGTCGCCGGAATGATGGCCCGCGAGGGCGGGCCGCGCGAGCGGGAGCGGGAGCGGGAGCGCGAAGGCCGCGGCCGCCGCGAACGCGACGTGGCCCGCATCGCGCCGCGCCGCGCGGAGCGCGCGCCGTCGGATCCGATCTTCTCGAAGCCCTACGAATCGGGGCGCAGCGACGTGCCGCAGGCCCCGGAGCGCGAAGTCCCGGATGCGCCGCGCTCGCCGCGACGCGAGCGGCAGGTCGCCGCGCTGCTCGGCGGCTTGAAGAAGGCGATCGCCTAGGAGCGGCTCGCGCGCTCGCGCGCGTCGGCGTCGTAGGCCCGGTAGTTGCGCTGGATCGCGATCTGGGCGGCGACGTGCCGCGCATCGTGCCAGACGCCCCAGATGAAACTCGAGCCGCGCCGCGAGAGCCAAGGCAAGCCGAGGAAATAGAGGCCTGGAAACACCGAGACGCCGCGGCGATGGCGCGGCCGGCCCTTGTCGTCGAAGGCGTCGACCTTCAGCCAGGCGTAGTCGAGGCCGAATCCGGTCGCCCAGATGATCGTGGTGATTCCGGTCTTCGCAAGGTCGATCGAGAGCACGGGCTCGGCGATGCAGCGCGGGGCGGGCCCGATCTCGTGGGCCCCGGGCTCCGGCGCCAGGTCGAGACCATGGCGGGCGACGTAGGCGTCGGCCTCGCGCAGTACCGACAGGTAGTTCGCGTCGCCCATGGCGACGTTCTTCGCGAGATCCGCGGCGAAGGTCATCGTGCCCTCGCTGAAGGATTGCGCGCTGCCGACGAGCGTCAGGCCGTTCGCGGCGAGATCGCGGAAGTCGACCGTACGGCCGCCATACGCACCGGTGACGGCGATCGTGACGTGCTCCGCGCCTTGCGGTGGCGTTTCCGCGTCCCACTTGCCTAGCACGCCCAGCCACCACACGTAGTCACGCCCCCGATACCGGCGCGGCGGCCGGTCGTGCGGCCCGACGGACAGGAATACCTGCCGTCCCGCGCGGCGGAGTTCGTCGGCGATCTGGGTTCCGGACGATCCCGCGCCAATCACCAGCACGGCCCCCGCCGGCAACTGATCCGGGTTGCGATAGGCGCAGGAATGGATCTGCAGCACCCCGGCCGATTCCGGCACCATCGCGGGCACCAGCGGACGCTGGAACGGGCCTGTCGCGACCACCACGGATTCAGCCTCGAAGATGCCCGCCGAGGTCTCGGCACGAAAGCCGGATCGTCCGTCGTTCGGCCGCACCGATACGACCTCGACACCGCAACGGATCGGGGCGTTGATCGCCTTCGCATAGGCCACGAAATAGTCGGCGACGGACTCCTTGGACGGGAAGTCGTCCGGAGCGATGCCGGGGTCCAGGGCCGAGAACGTCAATCCCGGAAAGCGGTCGTGCCACGCGGGACCGTTGGCCACCAGGGAGTCCCAGCGTTCCGATCGCCAGCGCTCCGCGATCCGGTGCCGCTCGAGGACGACGTGCGGAATGCCGGCCTTGCCGAGGTGCTCGCTCGCTGCAATGCCCGCCTGGCCTGCGCCGATAACCAGCGTGTCGACCTTTTCCACCGGCGCAGTCGCGTTCGTCATCGCGCGCCCCAACTTGCCGGGCGAGGCATCGCTTCTAGGATGTGCAGATTCAATCCCATGCTGCCTGAATTGTATCTTCCTGAGTGTGCACCCCCAGGGGGTGTTTCGCTTCGTCGCGTTCCCGTCGGCTATACGCAGCGCGCGCCGTCGACCTCCAGGCACACGCCGGACACGAGCGACGCCTCGTCGGACGCGAGGTACACGCAGGCGTTGGCGATATCGAGCGGCGTGGAGAAGCGGCCGAGCGGGATCGTGGCGAGGAAGCGCTTCTTCGCCTCCTCGGTGACGGCGCCGCCGGCGAAGTCGGCCGACAGCGCGGTGACGTCGCTGAACACCGGGTTCACGCAGTTCACCCGGATGCCGTCGGGGCCCAGCTCGCCCGCCATGCCCTTCGACAGGTTGATCACCGCGCCCTTCGAGCTGTTGTAGACGCAGAGTCCCGGGCGCGGGCGCACGCCCGCGGTCGAGGCGATGTTCACGAAGCTGCCGCCGCCCTGCTTGCGGAATTGCGGTATCGCGGCGAGGCCGGAGAGGTACACGCTCTTCACGTTAACGGCATAGACCTTGTCGAACTCGTCCTCGCTCACCTCGAGGTAGGGCTTGTTGCGGTGGGTCCAGCCGGCGTTGTTCACGACGGTGTCGAGGTGCCCGCCGAAGTCCACGGCCGCGGCGACGAGTGCCGCCCAGTCCGAAGCCCGCGTCACGTCCGCGCGCACGAAGGTCGCGCCTGTGCCGATCTCGCGGGCGACGCGCTCCCCGCCCGCCGCGTTGATGTCGTTGACCACGACCTTCGCGCCCTCCTGCGCGAAGCGCCGCGCGATGCCTTCGCCGAACCCCGATCCCGCGCCGGTGACGATCGCGACCTTGCCTTCGAGCCTCATGTAATCTCTCCTCCGTCTGCGCAAACGATTATAGGACCGCCATGAACCTCGACCGCGTCAACTCGGGCAGCGACGTGCCCAACGACGTCAACGTGATCATCGAGATCCCGATGAACGCCGACCCGATCAAGTACGAGGTCGACAAGGAGACCGGCGCCGTGTTCGTCGACCGATTCATGTCGACGGCGATGCACTACCCGTGCAACTACGGCTACATCCCGCACACCCTCTCGGGCGACGGCGATCCTGCGGACGTGCTGGTGATCTCGCCGTTCCCGCTGATCACCGGCGTCGTGGTGCGCTGCCGGCCCATCGGCATGCTGAAGATGGAGGACGAGGCGGGCGACGACACCAAGATCCTCGCCGTCCCGGTGGACAAGCTCACCGGCCTCTACCGCCACATCACCTCGCCCCGCGATGTCCCCGAGGAGCGGCTGGCGACGATCGCCCACTTCTTCGAGCACTACAAGGATCTCGAGCGCGGCAAGTGGGTCAAGGTCACCGGCTGGGTCGGGGCGGAGGAGGCGAAGCGCGAGATCCTCGACTCGGTGGCGCGCTTCCGCAAGGCGAGGAAGAAGCCGAAGTTCTAGCCGGGCGCCGCGTCCTTGAACGGCGAGTGCTCGTTCAGTTCGTCGACGTAGCGCGAGATGCCCCGCGACTCACGGGCGAGGAAATCCTCGACCGCGCTGGAGAATCGAGGGTGCGCCAGCCAGTGCGCCGAGCGCGATTCGGCCGGCAGCAGTCCGCGAAAGAGCTTGTGCTCGCCCTGCGCGCCGCCCTCGAACGTGGAGAGGCCCTCGGCGATCGCGTACTCGATCGGCCGGTAGTAGCAGGCCTCGAAGTGCAGCAGCGGCACGTGCTCGATCGCGCCCCAGTAGCGGCCGTACATCGTGTCGCCGGCGACGAAGCAGAGCGATGCCGCGATCGGGCGCCCGCCGCGGCGCGCGATGAACAGCACGACATGGCGCGCCAGCGTCGCGCCGATCCGCAGGAAGAACTCCAGGTTCAGGTACGGTCGCGAGTGGTGCGCCGCGTAGGTGCCGGCGTAGCAGCGCTGGAAGAACGCCCAGTCGCGCTCGGCGATCGCGTCGCCCTTCAGCACCTCGAAATCGACGCCTGCGTCGCGCACCCTGCGCCGTTCCTGCCGGATGTTCTTGCGGCGCTGGTGGTTCATGCGCGCGAGGAAGGCGTCGAAGTCCGCGTAGCCTTCGTTCCGCCAGTGGAACTGCACGGTCCGGCGCAGCAGCATGCCGCAGGACTGCAGGGCCTCGGCTTCCTCGTCGCGCGGGAACAGCACGTGCAGCGACGAGAACTCGCGCGCGGCCTCGAGGGCGGCGGTGGCCAGCGTGGCCCGGTCTGCGTCCGTGACCGCGAGGATGCGCGGGCCGGCGACCGGCGTGAATGGCACGGCGCAGACCAGCTTCGGGTAGTACTCCAGCCCGTGGCGCTGGTAGGCATCGGCCCAGGCCCAGTCGAAGACGTATTCGCCGCGCGAGTGCGACTTGACGAACAGCGGCATGCCGCCGGCGAGCGCGCCGCCGCGCTCGAGGATCAGGAATTGCGGCTGCCAGCCGGTGCGCCCGCTCGCGCACCCGGTATCGACGAGCGCGGAGAGGTACGCGTGGCTCGAGAAGGGATTGCCCTGCGCGAGCGCGTCCCATGCTGGTGCGTCCACGCCGGATAGCGAGTCCGCGACGCGGATGCGCAGGCTCATGACCCAGTCATTATAGAATCGGGATCCCACGGAGGACGCCATGAAGAAGATCGAAGCGGTCGTGAAGCCGTTCAAGCTCGACGAGGTCCGCGAGGCGCTGTCCGAAGTCGGCGTCACCGGCCTGACGGTCACAGAAGTGAAGGGCTTTGGCCGGCAGAAGGGCCATACCGAGCTCTACCGCGGCGCCGAGTACGTCGTCGACTTCCTGCCCAAGGTGAAGATCGAGGTCGTGGTCGCCGACGACCAGGTGGACGGCGCCCTCGAGGCGATCGTGAAGGCGGCGCGCACCGGCAAGATCGGCGACGGCAAGATCTTCGTCACGTCGGTCGAGCACGTCGTGCGCATCCGCACGGGCGAGACCAACGAAGGGGCCATCTGAGCCGGGGGAGGTGTCCCCCGGCAGCCCCCTCAGCGGCCTGCGGCCGCGCTGCCGCGGGCTGATTCAGCGGCTCGCGCGGAGAAGGACGAGAGTGGCGCCGCTGCCGCCGTGGGCGAGGGGGGCCTGGCAGTAGGCGAGGACTTCGTCGCGGCGGGAAAGCCAGCGGGCGAGGAGCGGCTTGAGCACCGGTTCGCGATTCTTCGATCCCAGTCCCCTGCCGTGGACGATGCGGATGCAGCGGTGCCCATGGCGCAGGCTGTGGGCGAGAAACTCCGGGACGTGTTGTGCGGCCTCGACGCGGTTCATGCCGTGGAGGTCGAGATTGCCCTGGACGACCCAGTGGCCGCGCCGCAAGCGGCGAAGCACCTGGGGGGATTGCCCTTCCCGCAGGTAGGCGAGTTCCTCGCCGGTGCCGATGGCGTCGTCCACGCTGAGCGGCGCGGACACGCTCTCCGTCAGCACCTGTTCGTCATCCAGCAAGCGCTGGCGCGCAACCGGAGGCGGCGGCGGGGGCTTGCGCTCGACGCGCGCGCGTTCCGCGATCGGGGTGACCCCTGCCACCGCCTTGCGGAACTCGTCGTTCACGCGCCCAAGGATTCCAGATAGCGCTCGGCGTCCAGCGCGGCCATGCAGCCGGTCGCCGCGCTGGTCACGGCCTGCCGGTACACGTGGTCCTGCACGTCGCCGGCGGCGAACACGCCGGGGATGCTGGTGGCGGTCGCGTTGCCTTCTCCGCCCCCGCGCGTGACGAGGTAGCCGTTCTTCATGTCAAGCTGGCCCTCGAAGAGCTGCGTGTTCGGCGAATGCCCGATGGCGACGAAGAGGCCCTTCAGCGCGAGGTCGCGGGCGGCGCCGGTCTTCGCGTGCTTGACGCGGATGCCGGTGACGCCGGTCTTGTCGCCCAGCACCTCGTCGAGAACGTGGTCCCACTCGATGGTGACGTTGCCGTCTCGCGCTTTCTTCATCAGCTTGTCGATCATGATCTTCTCGGCGCGGAAACGCTCGCGGCGATGCACGACCGTGACGCTCCTGGCGATGTTCGACAGGTAGAGCGCTTCCTCGACCGCGGTATTGCCGCCGCCGATGACAGCCACGTCCTGGCCCTTGTAGAAGAAGCCGTCGCATGTGGCGCAGGCCGACACGCCCTGTCCCTTGAACTTTTCCTCGGAGGGCAGCCCGAGGTACTTCGCCGACGCGCCGGTCGCGATGATCAGCGCGTCGCAGGTGTAGGCGCCGGCATCGCCTTCCAGGCGCAGCGGGCGCTCGCCGAGCTTCGCGGTATGGATGTGGTCGAAGACGATCTCGGTCTCGAAGCGCTCGGCGTGCTTCTGGAACCGTTCCATCAGTTCCGGACCTTGCACCCCCATGGCGTCGGCGGGCCAGTTGTCGACATCCGTGGTCGTCATCAGTTGGCCGCCCTGCGCGAGTCCGGTGACCAGCAGCGGCTTCAGGTTGGCGCGGGCGGCGTAGACCGCGGCGGTGTAGCCGGCGGGGCCGGATCCGAGGATGAGGAGGCGGGCGTGGCGAGCGGTCATTGGGGGGTTCGCTATACTTCGTGAATTGCGTCACGGGATTATACTGTTGCGAAGCGGCAACAGAAGCTTGAATTCGCTGTAATAGCAACCGCTAAGACATTGATTTAATCTGATTTTCCTGTCGAAATGCGGTTCGTGGGTCCGCGCATGCCGGGCCGGGGAGCTTCGTGAGGTTTAGTCGCGCCATCTTCGCGTCGATTGCGTTGGCCGCCGGATTGCTGGGGGTCGGGGGCGCGTGCGCCCAATCGGCGCCGCCCAAGCCGGCCGCCGACGAGCCGCGCTTCGAGATCCGGCGCTTCGTGTTCGACGGCGCGAAGCTCGTGCCGCGCGAGCAGCTCGAGTCCGAGACCGCTTCGTTCGTCGGCAAGGGGCGCACGTTCGGCGACGTGCAGAAGGCGCTCGAGACCGTCGAGAAGGTCTACTCGCGGCTCGGCTACAGCGCCGTGCAGATCGTCCTCCCGGAACAGGAACTCGAGAAGGGCGAGATCCGCTTCCAGGTGATCGAGGCGAAGCTCGGCCGCGTGATCGTCGAGGGCAACAAGTTCTTCGACGAAGCCAACATCCGCACCAGCCTGCCCGCCCTGCAGAGCGGCGAAGCGCCGAACATCAACGCGATCGCGCGCAACCTTCGCATCGCGAACGAGTCGCCGTCCAAGCAGACCACGGTGCTCCTGCGCAGCGGCCAGGAGGAGGCGACGGTGGACGCCGTGGCGCGCGTCGTCGACGAGGACCCGATCAAGGGGTCCGTCACGGTCGACACCAGCGGTTCGCAGAAGACGGGGCGCCTTCGTACCGGCCTCGGTTTCCAGAACTCGAACATGTGGGGTCTCGATCACGTCCTGACGTTCCAGTTCATCTCCGCGTTCTATCGCGACGTCGACAAGCAGTACGACAAGAACGACCTGTCCATCTGGCCCAGCAAGGACGCGCAGATCTTCGGTGCGAGCTACCGGGTGCCGCTCTATCGCAGCGGGGACACCCTCGATCTCACCTGGGCCTGGTCGAACGTCAGCGTCGGCCAGGTCGCGGGATTCGCGATCACCGGCGTGGGCAGCGTGGCCGGCGCCCGCTACACGAAGAACCTCGATCGCATCGACGACTACGAACACCGCCTGTCGTTCGCCTACGACTTCCGCGGCTACAACAACAAGGGCATTCGCCCGGCCGGCAGCACGGTGCAAGTCATCCCCGACCTGAACGTCCATCCGATCACGGTGCAGTATTCCGGTTCGATCCGGCGCCAGGACAGCGAGTCGTCGTTCTCCATCGGGCTCTCGAAGAACATCCCGGGCGGGAAGGACGGTCGCGGCACCGAGTTCTGCCAGACCCGGCAGGTCACGATCGCGGGCAGCGGGCATTTCGAGTGCGCGCGCGCCAATTTCCAGGTCGTGCGCTGGGCGTTCAACCACAACCTGTCGATCGGCGACGAATGGCAGGCGCGCTTCGGCATGAATGGCCAGGCGTCGCGCGACATGCTCGTGCCCGGCGAGCAGTTCGGGGTCGGCGGCGTGGATTCGGTGCGCGGGTTCCTCGAGCGCGAGGTGATC
The DNA here is from genome assembly GCA_964617355.1 of uncultured Enterobacteriaceae bacterium. GTDB lineage: Bacteria > Pseudomonadota > Gammaproteobacteria > Burkholderiales > SG8-39 > CAZTDU01. Next base: position 44,505 of record CAZTXP010000005.1, on the reverse strand, counting down.
AGCGACGCCGGGCATCGCGGCACGATGGAACTCTATACGCCCGATTTCGGCAAATGGACGACGCTCGCCGGCGCGCGGCTGCGCGCGGTCTTCTTCTACGACTGGGGCCGGGTGAAGCGCAACCGCCCGAGCGCGGCGGAACTGCATGGTCAGGCCATCGCGAGCATCGGTGCGGGGCTGCGCTTCTCCCTGAACAACAACATCGTCTTCCGCACCGACTACGGCATCGTGCGCGACGCGGGCGGCAGCCAGGGCCGCAACGACGGCCGGCTGACCTTCAGCGGGTCGTACATCTACTGATCCCGCAGCCCTCGCGGCCGCGCAATTCGCATCGAAATCAGGACCCTGGCGCGGGCTGTCGGGCGCACCCGACATCGGCTTTGCCAGTTTGTGCAGTTTTTCACGGCAAATCAAGGACCTGGATCTCGCCAACGGCATCCCGTGCCGGTATGATTCGCGGAGTGGAAAAGTCCGCGCGCGAAGGGGGTTCGTGCGCGGCGATCCACTCGCGAATCGAAGGAGTTCAGGGGACATGAGCCGACTTACCGCCGAGGCATTCGCGTCGCGTACGCGACGCAGGGATCGCGAGGCGCAACGCGCCCGCGACGTCAGGCTCAAGGTCCTCGCGGCGGCGATCGGCTCCGCCTTTGCCGCGACCGCATTCGCCAACCCCCAGGGCGGATCGGTTGCTGCGGGCAGCGCGACGTTCGTGGTCAACGGCAAGACGCTGACGATCACCAACGCGCCCGGCACGATCATCAACTGGCAGCAGTTCTCGATCTCGCAGGACGAGATCACGCGCTTCATCCAGCAGAACGCCTCGAGCGCGGTGTTGAACCGCGTGGTGGGGCAGGACCCGACCCAGATCCTCGGCCAGCTGCTGTCGAACGGGCGCGTGTACCTGGTCAACCCCAACGGGATGGTGTTCGGCAAGGGCGCGGTGATCGACGTCGCGGGCTTCGCCGCGTCCACGCTCAACCTCTCGAACGCGGACTTCCTCTCGGGCAAGAACGCGTTCAACGGCTCGGGGCTGGAAGGCAAGATCACCAACCTTGGCACCATCCGCACGCAGGAAGGCGGGCACGTCTACCTGATCGCGCCCAACGTCGAGAACGGCGCCAGCGGCGTGATCTCCAGCCCCAAGGGCGAGGTCGTCATCGCGGCGGGCAAGACCGTCGAGCTGGTGAACTCGCAGACCCCCGACATCCGGGTGGAGTTCACCGCGCCGCAGAACCAGGCGGTGAACGCCGGGCAGATCGTCGCGAACTCCGGGCGCATCGGCATCTACGGCACGCTGGTCAGGAACAGCGGGCTCGTCTCGGCCTCGAGGGCCGAGGTCGGGGACGGCGGGCGCATCGTGCTGCGCGGCGTGAAGGACGTGACGCTGGACACGACCTCGAGGGTCGAGGCCAACGGCGCCAAGGGCGGCTCGATCGAGGTCAAGGCCGAGACCGGCACGCTGCTCGCGCAGGGCACGATCGAGGCCAAGGGCGAGGCGGGCAAGGGCGGGGACATCGCGCTGCTGGGCAACCGGGTGGCGGTGAACGCGGCGACGGTGGACGCCTCGGGCAAGGCGGGCGGCGGCACGGTCCTGATCGGCGGGGATTACCAGGGCAAGAACGCGGCGGTGCAGAACGCGCAGCGCACGATCGTCACGGACACGGCGACGATCCGTGCGGACGCGACGGGCATCGGCAACGGCGGCAAGGTGATCGTGTGGGCCGACGGGGACACGCGCTTCTACGGCACGGTGACGGCGAAGGGCGGCGCGCACGGCGGCGACGGCGGCTTCGTCGAGGTGTCGGGCAAGGACGTGCTCGCCTTCCACGGCATGGTGGACACCACGGCGCCGCTGGGCCGCACCGGCCAGCTGCTGCTGGACCCGGGCAACATCAGCATCACGGCGGGGTCCACGCTGAACGCGAACTTCAGCGCGGATACCGGCGACGGCCTCTGGTCGTTCACCGAGGGCGGTTCGAGCGAATCGGTCGGGGCGACCGAGATCATCGCGATCCTCAACAACACAAACCTGACACTGCAGGCGAGCAACAACATCACGCTGCTCACTGGCGCGGACGTCAACTACTCCAACAATCGCGTCGGCGCCACGTTTACGCTGCAGGCGAACAATTCGATCGACATCCAGTCGAGCGCCAACATCCGCAGCACCAACGGTGCTCTGGACATCACGCTGAACTCGGATTTCGACGGCGACGGGACTGGTGGCGTCCGCCTCCAGAGCGGCTCCAAGCTTCTGTCCTCTGGCGGCAACATCGTCATCGGTGGGGGCAGCACGCCCGGTAGCACGGCGACGGGCGGTTTCGGCGTCAATGGCAAGGGCGTGACGATCACCGACGCCGAGATCGCGACCGGAGGCTCTGGCGGAAGCATCTCGATCCGCGGCAAGGGCAACGGCTCGATCGGCGGGCTGCAGGGTGTAGAGATCTCGGGTACCGCGGCCAACGGCACCTCGATCCTCGCAGCGAACGGCGTGACGATCGTCGGTGACTTTGGCGGAACGAGCGCTTACGGCATCTGGGCAAGCGGCAATGTCACGATCGGCAGCTCGGGCAGCGGGACGGTCGCGCTGACCGGCAACGGCGTCGGCGCGAGCACCGCCGGCATTCTTCTCGAGGGGACGAGCAACGGCGCCGTGGTGGTGCGCAGCAACGGCGGAAACGTGACCGTGGTCGCGAACGGGCCGAGCGGTTCCTCTGCCCGCGGGATCGAGATGACGACTTCCGGAGGCAACGGCGTCCTGTTCTTCGCGGGGGCAGGTGCAATTTCGGTGACCGGGACGACGACCAGCGGCCAAGGCATTCTCGCGGATGTCGGTGCCGGCGCGTCCACGGTGCAATTCGGGAATGGGTCCCAGTCGGGAACCGTCACGCTGGTGTCGGACCGAATCAACCTCACCAGCGCCGGCAACGTCCAGACCTCGGGAACTGCGATCGTCCGGCCCGTCGACAACTCTCGCGCCATCGATCTTGGAACCGGTGCGAACGAGACCGCGAAGCTGGGCCTCGTCGGCAACGAGCTTGCGCGCTTCTCGGTCGGCACGCTGGAGATCGGCTCCGCCTCGCAGACCGGAAACATCACCGTTGTCGGCGCCGCGAGCGTCACGAACCTTTCCTCGACCGGCCAGCTCCGCCTGATCACCAGCACCGGCGGCGTTCGCTTCGACGACGTGCTCACCTCGCCGGCGAACGTCCGGGTCGATACCACCGCGGGCGGTTCCGCCGCCGGCAACATCGTGTTCACCGGTACCGGCGCGATCAATGCGTCCGGCAAGGACGTCATCCTCGTCACCCGCGACAGCGCGGGCGGGCCCTCGGGCTACGTCGACGTGACGAGCGGCAGCGCGACGAACGTGATCGCCGGATCGCTCAACATCAACACGGGCAGCGGCATCGGCAATACGCAGACCCTGAAGACGCAGGTCTCGACGCTGCAGGCGCTGGTCAACCTCGACCAGGCGAACACCGCGATAAAGGTCGACATCACCAACAACGGCTCGGTCAGCGTCAAGTTCCTCGAGAACCGCGGCACCGGCGACCTGAACTTCACGGTCACGAACGGCAACTTCACTCTCTCCGACGGGCAGGTGCGCTCCAAGTCGACGTCGCGCGTCACCGCGAGCGGCGACATCCTGATCGACAGCCCGACGCAGTTGAACCCTGCGTTCGCCGAGCCGGTCGGCAACGGCGCCACCCCGACGGTCATCCTGAACGCGGGCGGCAAGATCGACGTGCTGCAGTCCGCGAGCGGCAACACCACGACGACAATTCGCGCGACGAATGCGAACCTGGTCGCCGGCACGGGCATCGGCGCGACGAACGCGGTGCGCACCGAGGTCGGTACGCTGACCTTCAACAACACGACGTCCGGCACGGTCAATATTTCCGAGGCCGATGCCCTGACCCTGAACGGCTCCGCGTTCGCCGGCGGCGTCACCCTCGAGACGCGCGGTTCGAGCAGTGACCTGACGATCTCCGGCGACAACCGCTACACCGGCGCCGGCGCCGCGACCGCGACCTTCAAGTCGGCGCAGAACATCCTGATGTCGGGCGGGGCGAACATCCGCTCGACGGGCGGGGCGCTGAACGTCACGCTCAACTCGGATACCGATGCGAACGGCGGCGGCGTCAAGATCGGCGATGGCGCGACGGTCGCCCAGGTGCTCACGCAAGGCGGCAACATCCTCGTCGGCGGGGGCGCCAATGCAAGTGCGAATGCCATCGGCACTTCCTCGACGACCCAGACCGGCGTCCTGATCGACAAAGGGAATCTCGCCGCGGGTGGCGGCAACGTGACCCTGCGCGGGCAGGGCGGCACGTCGGCCGGCGGAAGCAACAACGGCGTCCATGCCAAGGGCAATTCGTCCATCACCGCGTCGGGCAACGTCTCGATCGTCGGCGCGGGCGGCAGCGGCGGTGCGACCGGCTCGAACGACGGCATTATCATCGAGGGCGCGTCCATCGTCACCACCGGCACCGGCGCCATCGACCTCGACGGCACGGGCGGCGCATCCGGCAATTCGAACATCGGCACGTACATCTTCAGCGGCGCCAATCTGCAGAGCGTCGATGGGCGCATCCAGATCAAGGGCACCGGTGGCGGCAGCGGCGTCGATGCCGTCGGTATCTCGACCGGGTCGGCCACGATCCGCGCGACCGGGACCGGCAACGTATCGCTCGCAGGCAACGGCGCGGCAGGCGGCACGAACACCAATTTCGGCATCCACCTCGTCGGCACGACCGCGAGCGTCGCGAGCGGCGAGCTCACGGTCACGGCGGTTGGCGGCGGTTCCGGCGCGACCAATGACGGCCTGAGGCTGGAGAACGGATCGGTCCTCGAGGCGGTCGGCTCCGGAAACGTCACGGTCGATGCAACCGCAGGTGCGGGCGGGGTCGGCATCAACAGCATCGCGCTGGGCGCGAACCGGATCGGCAATGCGTCGACGAACGGCACCGTCACGCTCAAGGCCGACTCCGCGACGATCGATTCCAACATCGTGGTCGCGAGCGGAGGTACCGTCATCGTGCGACCCCGGACGGCCTCTCGCGGGGTGCAGCTCGGCGCGGGCGCATTGGATGCGACGACCCTGGGATTGAACAGCGCCGAGCTCGCGATCTTTTCCACGCCGAACCTCCTGGTCGGCGGCGGCACCCAGGCCGGCGACATTTCTGTCGTCGGCGCGTCGAGCTTCGCCAACGTCGGTGCCGGCGGCACCCTCACGCTCCAGACCCTCGGCTCCGCCAACATCGGCGCGGCGCTGAGCAGCGCAGGCAACATCACCGTCACCGCTGCCAACGGCATCGCCTTCACGCAAACCACCGGCACCGGTATCACCGCGGGCGCGGGCAAGAACGTCACGCTGACGGCGGCCAACGGGGCCATTTCGTCCGCGGCGAGCACGACGACCGACGTGTCGAACGGCACCGGCGTGGTGACGATGTCGGCGAACCAGGGCATCGGCGCCGTCGGCAGCGCGATCATCCTCGACGCCGGTTCGGTCAGTGCGACGAACAACGGCACGGCGACCAGCGGCGCGATCGCCATCTCGAATGCCAACTCGCTCACGCTCGGGTCGACGGCCCAGATCACGAACAACGCCTCCGGCGGCGCGGTCGACGTCGCGGTCACTGGTACCAGCGCCGACCTCACCATCGGCACGCCCGCCTCCGCGAACGGCACCACGGTCGGCACCACGAACGGCAACGTCACGCTGTCCGCGGGTCGCGACATCGTGTTCGCGCAGGGCGCCGGCAACGTCGGCGTCAACGCGGGCACCGCAGCGGTTACGCTGACCGCGGGCACCGCAAACGCGACTGGCGGCGTCGTTGGCCAGGTCGCGCTCGCGCAGGACGTCCGCGCGGGCAACCTCGCCGTCACCGCGAACTCGATCGCGGGCGCGATCGGCCGCACGGCCGCGCTGCAGTCGAACGTGTCGCTCGCCTCGGGCACGGCCATCACGCTCAGCGCCGGCGGCAACATCGCGCTGCGCGAGCAGGGCGCGGTCCCGCTCGCGAACCTCGGCCTCACCACCGGCGGCAATACGTCGGTGATCTTCGTGCGCAGCAACACCGGCCCGATCACGCTGCCGAGTTCTAACTTCGGCCTCGCCACGGCGAACGTCATGCTGCTCGCCGACGCGGGCAGCATCGTCGCCGGCACCGGCAACATCGTCGCGGCCAACGTGATGATGCACGCCAATGGCGGCAGCGCGGGCGTCGGCACCTCGGCCAGCCCGATCCTGATCGAGGCGGGCACGGTGCGCGGCTCGGCCGGCACCGGCGGCTTCTACGTCACCGACCAGAACGCGGTCACGGTTGCCAACACCACCACCGCCGGCAACATCTCGGTCACGACGCTCGGCGCCGGCAACGACCTAACGATCAACGGCGACGTCGACTACACCGGCGCGGGCGGGCACGCCGCCACGTTCACCAGCGCGAACGCTTTCGTGATGGCGGCCGGGGCGAACGTGCGCGCCTCGGGTGGCAACGCGTGGAACATCTCGGTGCTCGCGGACAACGTCACGCTCGCGAGCGACGCCCGCCTGCAGGCGCCCGGCGCCGGGACAATCACGTTGCGTCCGGTCACGTCGACGCACCTGATCCAGCTCGGCACCGGCGCCACCGACAACGGCACCACCCTCGGCCTGTCGGACGTCGAGCTCTCCCGGATCTTCGCCAACAACGTCGTCATCGGTTCCGGCACGCACGCCGGCAACCTCACGGTGATCGGCGCGGCGAACTTCGCCAACGTCGGCGCGAGCGGCACGCTCACGCTGCAGTCGCTCGGGTCCGCGAACATCGCGAACACCCTGACGACCGCGGGCAACGTCGTCGTGAATGCCGCGAACGGCATTGCCTTCAACCAGACCGGCACGGGCATCAGTGCCGGCGCCGGCCTGACCGCCAATCTCAGCGCCGCCAATGGCGCGATCACCTCGACGGGCAGCACCGGCACCGACGTCTCGACCGGCGGCGCCACCGGCACGGTGATCCTCGCGGCGAACCAGGGCATCGGCTCGACCGGCAACGCCGTCCAGCTGCAGTCCGGCAACGTCACGGCGACCAACAGCGGGACCAGTCCGTCCGGCGACATCGTGATCACCAACGCCACCGCGATCGCGCTCGGCACGAGCGGCGTGGTCACCAACGCGGCGAGCGGCGGCAACATCGACGTCACCGCCACCACCGGCAACGTGACCGTCGGGAACACCGTGTCCACGACCGGCGGCGGCGCCATCCAGCTGACCGCGACCGCCGGCAACATCGCCTTCGCCACGGCGAACGGCACTACGGGCCTGTCGACCACCGGCAACGTCACGCTGAACGCGACGGCGGGGCGCATCGTCGGCAACGCGAACGGCAACGCGTCCACCACCGACGTCTCGGCGACCCGCCTGACGATCAATTCGCAAAGCGGCATCGGCGCGGCGAATGCGCTGCGGACCGCGTCCGTCGCGAACCTCACGATCAACAACACCGGCAGCGGCAACGTCAGCCTGGTGAACAGCGGGGCTGCGCTCAACCTCGACAGCACCACCGTCGGCAGCGGCAACCTGTCGATCACGAACTCCACGCACATCACCCAGACCGGCAACATCGTCATGGGTACCGGGTCCACGGCGGCCTTCAACGCGGGCGCCGCGGGCGACGTGACGCTCGGCAATGCATCGAACAACTTCGCCACGGTCGCGGTCGCGCTCGCGAACAACGCCACCGTGACCGACGCCGATGCGGTGATCCTCGGCACCTCCAACGTGCGCGCCGACCTTTCGGTGAACGCGTCGAACGACGGCAGCAACACCGACACCATCACGCAGGCCGCGAACAGCACCCTCGAGGTCGCGGGCATCGCGACCTTCACCGTCGCCCCGAACGCGAAGACGGGAAAGGTGCGCCTTGCGAGCAACCAGGCGATCTCGGTCGGCACCTCGAACGTGGGCGGCGACCTCACGCTGACGGCGCTGAACGGCAACGTCACCTTCGCGCTGGCCGGCGCGGACGTCGTCGTGCGCCGCAACGTCAACATCACCGCGGCCAACGGCGCGGTGGACCTCAACAACGGCAACCGCTACGTCGGCGGGAACGCGAGCTACGAGGGCGCCACGAACGGCACGATCATCCTCGACTCGAACACCGACATCGACGCGCTGAACCTTGGCAACTCCGGCACGGTGACGATCGTGCTGAAGGGTACCGACGGATCCGCCACGGGCGGGGTGAACAACAACACCAACTTCGCCGTCAACCTGAACAGCTCGGTCAACAAGTTCAACACGGTGAAGTTCTCGACCGGCAACAGCACGGCGGTGGGACCGGCCGGCGGCGTGTTCAACCTGACGCAGAACGCCGCGATCGACATCGGCACGCGCAAGCTGGTGATCACCGACAACGGCGGCAACGGCGGCGCCCGCGGCAACGCGACACTGAACGTGCCCTCGAAGTTCGGCGAACTGAGCTTCAACGCCGGCACGCTGCTCGCGACGAGCAACGGCACCCTCACGGTCGGCAATATCACGACCAACGTCAACGCCAACACGTCGACCGGCGACATGACGCTCGTCGGCGGCAACATCGTTCTCGCGTCGACGAAGACCGTCACCGTCGCGGGCGCCGCGAACCTGCAGGCGACCGGCAACGTCACGATGGGCGGCGGCGCGAACACCGTGAACTTCGGCAGCCTGCGGTTCTCCGGGTCGACGGTGTCGATCAACGAGAACAGCTCCATCGTGCTCGCCGGCTCCAGCAACGCGGCCACCCTTACGCTGACCTCGGTCGGCGGCACGATCACCGACGGCGGCACGGCGTCGCTCGACGTCACGGGCAACGCGAGCTTCGTCACCTCGGGCGCCAACACGATCACGCTTGGCGGCGGCTCGGGCACGGTGAACTTCGGCAACCTCAGCTTCTCGGGCACCAACGTCACGATCACCGAGAACTCGTCTATGTCGCTGTTCGGCGCGTCCGCCGCGACCGGCACGCTGTCGCTGGCGTCCTCGGGCGCCATGACGCAGGCGGCCGGCAACCTGACCGTGGCGGGGACCACGACGCTCGCCGCCGGAGCGGCGAACGACATCGTCCTCGGCGCGGCGACCAACAACTTCGGCGGCGCCGTGTCCGTGACGAGCGGCAACAGCGTCACCCTGCGCGACCTCGATTCCATCGACCTCGGCGCGTCGACCGTGTCGGCGAACCTCTCGGTCGTGGCGGGCGGCAGCATCACGCAGTCCGGGATCCTGTCGGTGGCCGACACGGCGACGTTCAACGCGTCGACCGCGGCCGGCAACGTCGTCACGCTCGCGAACGCGAACAACAACTTCGGCACCGTCGCCATCGCGCAGGGCCGCGAGGTCACGATCCGCGACAACAACGGCGTCGTGCTCGGGAACTCGACGGTAACGGGCAACTTCTCCGTCACCGCAGCTGGAGACATCACCCAGTCGGGCAACGTCGTGGTCGCGACGGCGGGGGCCACGGCGAACTTCCAGGCGGGCAGCGCGAACGTCAACGTCGGCTCGCAGGCGGGCAACGACTTCAACACGATCGTGGCCTCCGGCGCGGACGTGACGCTGCGCGACATGAACGCGCTCGCGCTCGGCAACGTCGCGGCGACGGGCAATCTTTCCGTCACCTCGGGCGGTGCGCTGACGCAGGCGGCGGGCGCGAACGTCGTCAACAACGGCGGCTCGAGCGTCGCGACCTTCAACGCGGGCTCCGGCACGGGAGGCGGCGGGATCGACCTGTCGGCCAATTCGAACGACTTCACCGAAGTGCGCGTCGCGCTGTCGAACGGTTCGCTGCACCTCAAGGACGGGTCGGGGGCGCTGACGTTCAACGGCGCGGTACTGAAGGGCCAGACCCAGGTGGAGGTCGAGGGCAACGACCTCACGCTGGCCGGGGACGTGAACTATTCCGGCGCCAGCTCCGCCACGGGCATGTTCATGGCGAAGCGCAACATCTTCATGTCCAACGGCGCCAACGTCCGCTCGACGGGCGGCGCGTTCTCGATCACGCTGAACTCGGACACCGGCGGCAGCGGCGGCGCGGTGCAGGTCGGCGGCGGCGGCGCCACGGCGCTCGTCCAGTCCGCGGGCGGCAACATCGTCATCGGCGGCGGCTCCAACGCGGCCGCGACGGCCGCGACCGCGACGGTCGGCACCGGCAACGTCGGCGTCTTCCTGAATGCGGCGAACGTCCAGGCGGGCGCCGGCACGATCACGATCCGCGGCAACCAGGGCGCCGGGCTCACCGGCGGCTCCGGCGTCACGGTGTCCGCGGGCAGCGACGTCTCGGCGTCGGGCAACATCGTCGTCATCGCGAATGCGCGGGGCACGGGTTCGGGCATGGTCGTGTCCGGCAACATCGCCGGTACGGGCGCGGGCATCGTGCAGGTCGACGTCACTGCGGACCAGAACAACGGCCTCGTCGTCGACGCTGGACGCATCCTCGGCTCCGGCGGGAACCTCGCGATCACCGGCAACGCGTCCAGCGAAGGCGTCCGCATGGTGAATGCGGGCAACATCGCCTCGACCGGGGCCGGGCACGTCACCGTCAGCGGCGTGGGCAACGTGATCGCGGCGGGTGGCGGGCACGGCATCCACATCGTCGACGGGCGCATCGGCACTGAAGGCGCCGGCAACGTCACGATCAGCGGCCTCACCTCGCATGCCTCGCAGACCGGCGTCATCGTCGACGGCTCGAGCGCCGGCGCGGCGCTCTTTGCGGCGTCCGGCACGCTGCAGGTCACCGGCAACGGCGGCACGAACGGGCTTTCCTCGGCCGCGAACCTGTCCACGACCACGGGCAACATGGTGCTGCAGGGCACCGGCAGCAGCTTCGGGGTCGTGCTGAGCGGCGTGGCCAATTCCGGCGGCAGCCTCCAGATCAACGCGGACTCGGTGTCCCTCGGCACCGGAACAATCCAGGCCAACGCGACGGCCGGCAGTACGATCACCATCCGTCCGCTGACCGCGGATCGCGCGATCCAGGTTGGCGGCAGCGCGACCGACACCGGTGCGCTCGGCATCGACGGCACCGAGGTGACGCGGCTGTTCTCGAACATCGTGGTCATCGGCGGCGGATCCTCGAACGGCTCGCTCTCGATCGTCGGCGGGGCCAATTTCTCTGGCACCTCGACGGGCGGCACCCTGACGCTGCAGACCAGCGCGAATACCGTGACCATCGGCGGCAATATCGTTGCCTCGGGCAACGTGAGCGTGGTCGGCCCGAACGGCATCTCGTTCACGCAGTCGGGCACGACGGGCATCACGACCGGCGCCGGCAAGACGGCGAACCTCGTCGCATCCGCCGGCGCGATCACGAGCGCGGCGGGCAATACCGACGTGGACATCGCCACGGGCGGCGGCACGGTCCTGCTCTCGGCGAAGGACGGCATCGGCACCCTCGCGAACCCGATCGTCCTCTCCGCGGCGAGCGTCACCGCGAACAACACGACCTCGGGCGACGTTTCGCTCGTCAACGACCGTACCCTCAACCTCGGCGCGAGCGGACTCGTCACGAACTCGGCCTCGGGCGGGAACATCCAGGTCGTAGTCAGCGGCACCGGCAACGACATCGTCGTCGGCAACACGGTCACGGCCGGCGGCAGCATCTTCCTGAACGCCGCGAATGCCGTGGTGTTCAACCAGGGCGCCGCGAACGGCGTCGTGGCCGGCGCCAACGTCACGTTGACATCGGGGGCGCAGATCCTCGACCAGTCGGCGGGCAACGACGTGGTCGCCGCGCGGCTCACGGTCACCGCGGCCGGCGGCATCGGCGACGGCAACGCGCTCGACACGGCCGGGGTCGCGAACCTCGCCGTCACGAACAGCACGGGCGGCAACGTCCTCATCACCAACAACGCCGGCCTGAACATCGACGCAGCCAGCGTGACCGGCAACTTCCGCCTCACGACCTCGGGCGCGATCACCGACACGGGCAACGTCGTGGTCAGCGGCAACGCGAACTTCCAGGTCGGCGCCGGCGCGATTACGCTGGACGCGGCAGGCAACAACTTCGGCACGCTGACCTTCGCGGGCCAGGCGGTGACGATCCTCGAGAACTCGGCGACGGCGCTGACGGGCACGAGCACGGCGCAGAGCCTGGACCTGCGCTCGACGGGCGCGCTCACGAACGACGCGTCGACGAACCTGACGGTGACGAACAACGCGAACTTCAGCGCGACGAGCATCGCGCTGGGGAACGTGGGCGGGGACTCGTTCAACTTCGGCACGCTGACCTTCAACTCGGCCGGTGCGGTGCGGGTCGAGGAAGACTCGGCGACGGCGCTCGCGGCCGCGAGCACGGCGAGCAGCCTGATCCTTGCCTCCACGGGCGACATCACGGACAACGCCGGCGCCACGCTCGCGGTCACCGGCCTCGCCAACTTCGTCGTCCCGGCGGGCGGCAACGTGATCCTCGACAACACCGCCTCGCACAACCTCGGCAGCCTCACGATCGGGCAGGGCGCGAACGCGGTGGTCTACGAGACCAACGGATTCGACATCGCCGGCACCGGCATCAGCCTGACGGGTTCGCTGACGCTGTCCTCGGGAGGCCTCGTCACGCAGAACGCCGCGGTGGCCGTGCCGAACCTGCAACTCCTCGGCGCAAGCGGCAACTTCCAGCTGACCGGCACGACCAACAACGTCGCCACGATCGCGACCAACACCGGCACGGTCGCGTTCACCGACAATGCGGCGCTGACGGTGGGCACGATCACGGGCAACGCCGGCATCGTGAACACGGGTTCCACGACCCTGCGCACGCTCGGCGCCAACACCCTCACCGTCTCCCAGGCCATCGCCTCGGCGGGCGGGGTCACCTTCACGAACGGCGGCCAGCTGAACCTGAACGCCGACGTCACTGGAAACTCCGGGATCGTCCAGAACGGCGGCGGCACGGTCGCCATCGCCGGGCCGCGCACCCTCACCACGGCCGGCGGCGCGGTCTCGTTCAACACCGCGGTCACGCTCTCCGGCGGCGCGCAGGACACGACGATCAACACGACCGGCGCCGGCGCGACGGGCGGGGGGAACGTCACGTTCACCAGCACGGTCGCCGCAACCACGGCGAACACCGAACGGCTCGTGGTCAACGCCGGTACCGGTGGAGACATCACCTTCAACCAGGCCGTCGGGTCCTCCGGCACGCCGCTCGGCAACCTCACCATCACGAACGCGCGCCACGTCACCTTCACCGGGACCACCGATGCATCCCGCGTGCTGCAGTCGGCTGGAACCGGCAACACGACCATCACCGGCAACATGACCGCGCTGGGCAACGGCATCGACATCACGACCGACCGCATCTCGATCGCAGGGGCGCTCAATACCGGGACCAAGGATCTGCGCCTGAATGCCGTGAACGGCGTGACCCAGACCGGGGGCTTCATCACGTCGAACCAGGTGTTGCTGATAAGCTCGGGCAGCGGCTCGTTCACGCTGCTGCAGGCGAACAACAACGTCTCGACCCGGATCGCCGCCAACCTCGGCGGCGGCGCGCTGTCGTTCCTGAATGGCGGTGCGATCACGGTTGGCGACGTCACGATCGGCTCGTCCAGCGCGAGCGGCATCACCACCAACGGCGGCGCCGTGACGCTGCGCTCGACCAACGGCGGCATCGTGCTGAGCAGCGCGCTGAACGCCGGCTCAGGCAACGTGGTGATGAACGCCAACGGCACGATCACCGGCTCGGCGCTCGTCACGGGCGGCACGCTCACGATGGGCAACCTCGGGACGACCACCGCGATCGGGCCGATCAACACGGCGGTGAGCGGGATCAACGCCACCGCTTCGAACGGCGCCATCCAGATCACCAACACCAGCAGCGCGGTGAGCCTCGTGGCCGCGGCCACCAACGGCCTCGTGAACGTCTCGACGAGCGGCAGCCTGTCGACCAGCGGCGCGGTGACCAGTTCGAACGCCAACGTGACACTGGCGAGCGGAACCGGCGGCGCGGGCGGGATGACGATCAGCCACAACGTCACCGGCCCGACCGGCATCGCGCTCACCGTGCAGGCGAACGACGCGTTCCTGACGCACAATGGCGGCACGATCTCGACGACGAACGCGGCGATCGACCTCGTCGCCGACGAGATGAACCTGGCCTCGACGATCAACAGCGGGTCGGCGAACACGAGCCTGCGGCCGTTCAATACCGGCGACCTGATCCAGCTGGTGGGCGGGGCTGCCTCGGGGTCCAACGGCACCGCGAACGCGCTGGAGTTGTCGTCGTCGGAACTCGACACGGTGTCGACGACCGGAATCCTGACGCTCGGCAGCGCCACCCACGCCGGCCAGATTCAGGTCACGGGTTCGACGAGCGCGTCCACGCCCCGCACCCTGTGGCTGCGCAACGCGGCAGGGGGAATCGACGTCGGCAACCAGCTGAGCTTCACCGGAGCGAGCAACAACCTCGCGCTCACCACTACCGGCGCAGTCACCCGGTCGGGCGCGGGTGCGCTGAACAGTTCTACGCTGACGGTCAGTTCCGGCACGGGCGCCGACTTCGCGGTGAACAACGCGAACACGTCGCTCGTCCTCACCAACTCCTCGGGCGCGGTGTCGATCCTCGGCAAGGCCTCCAACGACCTCTTCATCAGCAGCCTTGCCCAGAACGGCACCGGGGCCCTCACGGTCACGATGGAGGATGGCTCGATCACGACGGGCACGACGCAGTTGACCTCGGCCGGCGGCACGGTGGAGTTCGTCGCCAACGCGACCGGCGGGACGAATCGAAACATCACCTTCGGCACGGGCGGGTTGTCCGCGGCGGGCGCGATCACGGTTCGTTCGGCCGACAACGTGAACGTCAATGGCCGCGTGCAGACGAGCTCGGGCAACGTCATCGTGTTCGCGGGCAGCGCGCCCGGGATGTCGCATTCCGGGGCGCTGGCCAGCCCTGCCTCGGAATCGGTCGCCGACACGGTCGGGGCGATCAGCATCAACGCGCCGATCACCACCAGTTCGGGTTCGGTGATCCTCTATTCCACCGGCAGCGTCGTGCAGCCCGCCGGCACGGGCACTGCGGCCGGCGTGCAGGGAACCGGGACGTTGATCGTGCGCACGTACAACGATGGCGACCAGCAGGCGGCGATCAACATGCAGAACACGCATGCGACGCTGGGCAACTCCAATCCCGACATCATCCTCGAAACGCGGAAGTACTCCGACACGTCCGCGCCGAGCGAACCCTCGGGCGATTACGCGGCGAGCGACATCGACTACAAGAGCATCACCGGCCTCACGCTCCGCGGGATCGGCACGGCCGCGAACTACTCGGCGACGGCGACGACGCAGGACATCACGGTGGCGACGTTCAACATCCAGGCGAAGAACATGACGCTGATCGCGAACGCCGGCGCGATCAACGTCAACGCGCAGATCACCAAGGACAAGATCAACCGCGGCCTGGACGGCGGCTCGCTCAACCTGCTCGCGGCCGGCGACATCAACATCAACGCCAACTCGTCCGTCGAGGGCGTGTCGATCGGCAAGCGCACGGGCACCAAGGCGAATGGCGAGCCGCTGGTCGACTACTTCAACCACGACCTGCGCATCGTCGCCCAGAACAACATCTCGATCCAGGGCGGCATCTGGATCACCGGCGACCTGAGCCTGCGGGCGGACGCGTCGGCGGGCGAGGTCGCGAGCCTCGCCGGGGCGCTCGGCAGCAAGGCGGCGGGCGACGGCAAGGGTGGCGTCACGCTTTCCAACCCCAGCTCGCTCTACCCGCTGGAGGTCCGTGCGCGGAACCTGATCATCGGGGAGAAGAGCGGATCGACCCTTTATACGGCCGAGTTCCTGAACCTGAACGGCGGCTCCGGCACGGCCGCCGCCGGGGCGAACCTGCGGCTCGACACGGTCCTGCGCGCGGGGATTCCCTTCGACACGTCGGCCGAGGAGACGACGGCGGAACTGCTATCGGGAACCTATACGACCCTGCAGGCCGGCAGTGGACGCCTGGATATCCTCCTGTCCGGCGGGATGGAGATGAAGGGCGGCAACATCACGGCGACTTCGACCGGACCGGCCAATTCGGTGCTGGCGTCCTCTCGTGCGCTGGTCGCCGGCAAGGACGTGTACATCTGCCATCCGACGGGTTGCGACATCGGGCCGGTGACTTATACGCCCGGCAACACGATCACGATGCGCGCCGGAAACGCCACGGCGACCAATATTCTCGGCGGCAGTTCGGTCGCGAACTCGGAAGCCCTGATCAAGGGCAGCGATTTCCTGCGCATCGTCGTGGGCGGAGACATCTACCTCGTCGGCGGCAGTTCGGACCGTGTCGGGTCGGGCATCCCGATTTCGCGGGCGCGCATCGACCCGGTATCGGAACTGATCATCCGCACGGGAGGTAGCGTGGTGCTGCAGTCGGGTGCCGCGTCCGGCGGTGCCACGGAGTCCGGGGCGCGGATCGAGAACGAGGGCAACATCACGATGTTCATCGGCGGCGGGACCGCCGGCAACCTCGCGCGCTATACGTACAACGATCCGGTCCTGGGCGCGACGACCCTCGGCCCCGGCCTGATCCTGATCGGCAACGGCGGATCCGGGGTCTTCGACGCCAATAACCGGTCGCTGACGGGGACTGGCATCCCGATCACCCTGATATTCGGCAACGGGGGCATCGTCCGGCACACGCCGAGCTCGGGTACGTTCGGCTCGTCGATCGTCCGCACCGGAGTCAATTCGTTCGACGACAGCCTGCTGCGATTCATCCTCTTCTCGCAGCTGGAAGCCGCCAAGGCCGACCGCATTCGCCGCGGCATCACGGACGACGACCTGGGCGGGGCGGCCTGCCAGTAAGCCTCGCCTGAAGCCCCGCCGCGGGTCGCGGCGGGGCTTCTGCTACCATTCGGACGTTGCCCTTCCGGGGGCTTTCGGGGGCGTTCAGGGCGGGGATGGCGGCGATCGTTTCCACGGCAGTGCTGAAGGCCGTGCCCCTGTTCGCGGGGTGCTCGGACGAGCAGTTGCGCCTGCTGACGCCGGTCGTGGGCCGCAAGTCCGTCAGTCGCAGCGCGATGGTCCTCGCCGCCGGGGACCTCACGGACTCCCTCTACATCGTCCTCTCCGGCCGGCTGAAGGTCATGATGTCCGATGCGGAGGGCAAGGAGGTCATCCTGTCGATCCTCGGCCCCGGCGAATTCTTCGGCGAGATGGGCCTGATCGACGACGCCCCGCGCTCGGCGAGCGTCGTCGCGATCGAGTCCTGCGAACTCCTCTTCATCGCCAAGCGCGATTTCAAGAAGGCACTGGCCGACAACTTCGAGATGACGATGGCCGTGATGCGAGGCCTTGTGCGGCGGTTGCGGGACGCAGACCGCAAGATCGGCAGCCTCGCGCTGCTCGACGTTTACGGCCGGGTCGCGAGGCTCCTGCTCGACATGTCCGAGACCGTGAACGGCCAGAAGATGGTCACCAAGCGGCTGCCGAAGCAGGACATCGCGAAGATGATCGGCGCGTCCCGCGAGATGGTCAGCCGCGTGATGAAGGACCTGCAGCTCGGCGGCTACATCGAGATGCGCGGCTCGGCCATCCTGCTGCGCGACACGATCATGCTACCCGAGTAATGCGTCACGAACGAGGCCCGGAAAAGTCCTTTCGCGTGAACTAGTTCCTGTCGCCGGCAGGGGGCGGGGCGTAGGATGAAACCATGTCAGGAAGCGTCATCGGGCAAGGAGGCAAGATGAAATCCAACCACAGGTTCCTGGGCGCCGCCCTAGCGGCAGTACTCGTTGTCGGCGGCACGCAGGCGCTAGCGAACAGCGGCACCGTCACCCAGCTCGCGGGCACCCTGTCGGTCAAGAAGCCGGACGGCTCGGTTCGCATCCTGTCGCAGAAGTCCGAGATCGGCAGCGGCGACACCATCAATACCGAACGCGACAGCTATGCCCAGATCCGCTTCTCCGACGGTGGCCAGCTGACGCTGAAGCCGAACACCTCGGTGAAGATCGAGAACTTCCGCTTCGCCGAGGACAAGCCGCAGGACGACAACTTCCTCTTCGGCCTCGTGAAGGGCGGCTTGCGCGCGGTCACCGGCATCGTCGGCAAGCGCAACAAGGACAAGTACCAGATGGGCACGGCGACGGCCACGATCGGCATTCGCGGCACCACGTTCTCGGCGGACGATTGCGTGAACAACCGCGAGAGCGCGGACTGCGGGCGTCTCGAGGCGGCGGTGTACGTGAGCGTTGCCGACGGCGAGGTCGTGGTGAAGAATGGGGCGGGAGAGCTCGGCCTTACGGCGGGCCAGTTCGGGCAGATCACGCCTAACCAGCGGCCGCTCTTCCTCTCGACCGACCCCGGGCTGCAGTTCACTCCCCCGGCGACCTTCATCCAATCGGTGATGAGCGGCAGCGCGGTGAACGCCGGCAAGAACCTGGAGTGCGTCGTCCGCCGCTAGCGCAGCCGGGCCGGGCCACGCAAACCCCCGCCGAGGCGGGGGTTTTTCGTTTTCGGCTACACTTTCGTACTACCCTCGACGCCCGATGGCTGCTGCCCAGAAGACGAATGCCATGCTCCCGGGCGGCGCCAGCCCGCTGCCTGCGAGGCTTGCGGGCGTGCTCCGCGAGGCGCGCTGGCTTGCGCTGGCCGCGGTCGCGCTCTACCTCCTGCTGATCTTCCTGACCTTCGCGCGCGGCGATCCGGGCTGGTCGCACGAGTCCACCGGCGCCGCCACGCAGAATGCCGGAGGGCGTGTCGGCGCGTGGATCGCCGATCTCCTGCTGTACTTGCTCGGACTGTCGGCCTACTGGTTCGTCGCCCTGTGCGGCATCGCGGCCGCGTGGTTCCACCGCAAGCCGGACGGCGAGCCGCTGATGGGTCTGCGCGCGATCGTGCTGTCCTGCATCGGATTCGCGTTGCTGCTCGTTTCCAGCGCCGGGCTGGAGGCCGTGCGGCTGCATTCGCTGCGCGTCGAGCTGCCGCTGGCGCCCGGGGGAATGATCGGCGACATCGTCGGCGGGCTCGCCGTCGTCGGCCTTGGATTCACCGGCGCGACGCTGCTGCTGCTTCTCGTCGCCGCGGTTGGCCTCAGCTTCTTCACCGGCGTGTCCTGGGGCGCGGTCGCCGAATTCACCGGCCTCGTCCTCGAGTTCGCGTGGGGCCTCGCGGCACGCAAGCGCGAGGAGCACTCCGACCGCCGCATCGGCGAGATCGCGCGCGAGGAGCGCGAAGTCGTCGTCGAGGCGGAGAAGAAGCGCGAGGAGGAGCATCCGCCGCTGAAGATCGAAGTCCCCGTGGTCGAGATCAAGAAGTCCGCGCGGGTGCAGAAGGAGAAGCAGGCGCCGCTCTTCGAGCACCTGCCCGAGACGCCGCTGCCGCCGGTCAAGCTGCTCGACGAGTCCGAGCACGTGGGTGACACGGTGAGCGCGGAGACGCTCGAGTTCACCTCCCGGCTGATCGAGAAGAAGTTGTCGGACTTCGGCGTGCAGGTGAAGGTGCTCGCTGCCTACCCCGGGCCGGTGATCACGCGCTACGAGATCGAGCCCGCGGTCGGCGTGAAGGGCAGCCAGATCGTCAACCTGGTGAAGGATCTGGCGCGCGCGCTGTCGGTGGTGTCGATCCGCGTGGTCGAGACCATTCCCGGCAAGTCCTGCATGGGGCTCGAGATCCCGAACCCGCACCGCGAGACGGTGAGGCTCTCCGACATCCTCGGCTCCGAGGTATACGCGCAGATGGCCTCGCCGCTCGCGATCGCGCTGGGCAAGGACATCGCGGGCCGCCCGGTGGTCGCGGACCTCGCCAAGATGCCGCACCTGCTGGTCGCGGGCACCACTGGCTCGGGCAAGTCGGTGGCGATCAACGCGATGATCCTGTCGCTGCTCTACAAGGCCGAGCCGAAGGCGGTGCGCCTGATCCTCGTCGACCCGAAGATGCTGGAGCTATCGGTGTACCAGGACATCCCGCACCTGCTCGCGCCGGTGGTGGTGGACATGAAGCAGGCCGCGAACGCGCTCAGCTGGTGCGTCGGCGAGATGGAACGGCGATACAAGCTGATGTCGTGGGTCGGCGTGCGCAACCTCTCCGGCTTCAACCACAAGGTGCTCGACGCCGAGAAGGCCGGCAAGCCGCTCGAGGATCCCGCGACGATCGAGACCGGTCAGCCGCAGCCGTTGCAGCCGATGCCGCACATCGTCGTGGTGATCGACGAACTCGCCGACTTGATGATGGTGGTCGGGAAGAAGATCGAGGAACTGATCGCGCGCCTCGCGCAGAAGGCGCGCGCCGCCGGCATCCACCTGATCCTCGCCACGCAGCGCCCGTCGGTGGACGTGATCACCGGCCTCATCAAGGCCAACATTCCGACGCGCATCGCGTTCCAGGTCGCGAGCCGCATCGATTCGCGCACCATCCTCGACCAGCAGGGTGCGGAGGCCCTGCTCGGCTCCGGCGACATGCTCTACCTGCCGGCGGGGACCGGCCTTACGCAGCGCGTGCATGGCGCGTATGTCGCGGATCACGAGGTCCACAAGGTCGTGGAGTACCTGCGCGCGCAGTCCAAGCCAGACTACATCGAGGAAGTCCTCGAGCCGGCGACGATGGACGAGGGCGGTGCGGTTGCCGGCGAGGTCGGCGGCGGCGAGAAGGATCCGCTCTACGACCAGGCGGTCGAGATCGTCGTCAAGACGCGCCGTCCTTCGATCTCGCTGGTGCAGCGTCACCTGCGCATCGGATACAACCGCGCCGCGCGACTGATCGAGGACATGGAACGCGCGGGTCTCGTGTCGCCGATGCAGTCGAACGGCAATCGCGAGGTCCTCGTGCCCGCGAAGGCGGAGTAACGGTGCGCTCGCTCGTCGCGGCATTCCTCTTCGCGTTGTCGGCCACGGCGCTCGCCGACAGCGTCGAGCGCTTCCAGGTCTTCGTGCGTACCACGCCCTCGGCGCAGGCCTCGTTCGAGCAGAAGGTCTACGACAAGGCCGGGAAGCTGGTGCAGTCGGCCACGGGAACGTTCTCGTTCCAGCGGCCCGGCAAGTTTCGCTGGACCTACGCGAAGCCCAACCCGCAGCTCATCGTCGGCGACGGCGCCAAGGTCTGGATCTGGGACGAAGACCTCAATCAGGTCACCGTGCGTCGGCTCTCGCGCGCCATCGGCACGACGCCCGCGGCGCTGCTCGCGGGGGCGGCGGATGTCACGCAGGCGTTCGCCATGCAGGACCTCGGCGCGCGCGAAGGCCTCGAATGGCTCGAGGCGCGGCCGCGCGACAAGGAGGCCGGCTTCGAGCGCATCCGGCTGGGCCTCGGTACCGCCGGTGTCGAGGCCATGGAACTGGTTGACCCGTTCGGCCAGACGACGGTGCTGCGCTTCTCGAGCCTCGTGCGCAATCCGAAGCTCGAGCCCGATACCTTCCGGTTCACGCCGCCCAAGGGCGCCGATGTCCTCGGCGACTAGCGCTGCGGGTGGCGGCCTCTTCGGCCAAGCCCCCGCGCGCGCGCCGCTCGCTGAGCGCCTGAGGCCCAGGGCGCTGGACGACGTCATCGGCCAGCGCCACCTCCTCGGCGAGGGCAAGCCGCTGCGCATCGCGTTCGAGTCGGGCAAGCCGCACTCGATGATCCTGTGGGGGCCGCCGGGGGTCGGCAAGACGACGCTGGCGCGCCTCATGGCGGATGCGTTCGACGCGCGCTTCATCGCGCTGTCGGCGGTGTTCTCGGGCGTGAAGGACATCCGCGAGGCGGTGCAGGCGGCCGAGGACGAACTCGCGCGCACCGGGCGGCACACCATCCTCTTCGTCGACGAAGTCCACCGCTTCAACAAGGCGCAGCAGGACGCCTTCCTGCCCTACGTCGAGCGCGGCCTGCTCACGTTCATCGGTGCGACGACCGAGAACCCGTCCTTCGAGGTCAACGGCGCGCTCCTCAGTCGCGCGGCGGTCTACGTGCTGGAGAGCCACTCGCCGGAGGACCTGCGCACGCTCGTCGCGCGCAGCGGCATCCCCGTCGACGCGGCCGCGATGGAGCGCCTGACGGGCTTCGCCGATGGCGATGCACGTCGATTGCTGAATGCGCTGGAGATACTCGACAACGCGGCCCAGGCGTCCGGCAGCGCCATCGACGCCGCCTTCGTTGAACGCACGCTGGCGCAGAACCTGCGACGCTTCGACAAGGCCGGCGAGGTGTTCTACGACCAGATCTCGGCGCTGCACAAGTCGGTGCGCGGCTCGGATCCCGACGCGGCGCTGTACTGGCTGGTGCGCATGCTCGATGGCGGCGCCGATCCGCTCTATTGCGGCCGGCGCATCGTGCGCATGGCGATCGAGGACGTCGGCCTCGCCGACCCGCGCGCGCTGCGCTTGGCACTGGATGCCTGCGAGACCTACGAGCGCCTCGGCTCGCCCGAGGGCGAACTCGCGCTCGCCGAGGCGGTGCTCTACCTCGCGATCGCGGCGAAGTCGAACGCCGCGTACGGCGCCTATAATGCGGCCCGCGCGTTCGTGCGGCAGGACGGCACGAGGCCGGTGCCGATGCACTTGCGCAACGCGCCCACGCGCTTGATGAAGGACCTCGGCTACGGCAAGGGCTATCGCTACGCCCACGACGAGGAAGGCGGCTACGCCGCGGGCGAGACCTACCTTCCCGAGGGCATGAAGCCGCAGGGCTGGTACCGCCCGACGGAGCGCGGGCTCGAACTGCGCATCCGCGAGAAGCTCGACAGCCTGCGTGCGCGCGACCGCGCCGCGGGCGCATCCACGAAGGCAGACGACGCATGATCGACCTCCAGACCCTCCGCACCAACCTCGACGCCGTGGCCGATCGCCTCGCGACGCGCGGCTTCGCGCTCGACAAGGCAGCCTTCCTCACGCTGGAGGCCGAGCGCAAGGACATCCAGACGCGAACGCAGGACCTGCAGTCGCAGCGGAACGGCATGGCCAAGCGCATCGGCCAGGCCAAGGCGAAGGGCGAGGACACCGCGGCGCTGATGGCGGAGTCGGCGGGCATCAACGCGCAGGTCACGGAACTCGAGGCGAAGCTGGAGTCGGTGCAGGAGCGGATGCAGTCGTTCGTCTCGGGACTGCCCAATCCGCCGCACGCGAGCGTGCCCGAGGGCAAGGGCGCGGACGACAACGTCGAGCAGCGCCGCTGGGGCGAGCCGCGCAAGTTCGACTTCGAGCCGCGCGACCATGTCGACGTCGGCGCGCGCCTCGCGGGCATCGACTTCGAGACCGCGGCGAAGCTCTCCGGCGCGCGCTTCACGGTGCTGAAGGGCGGCGTCGCGCGACTGCACCGCGCGCTCGCGCAGTTCATGCTCGACGTCCACACCAGCGAGCACGGCTACACCGAGGTCTACGTGCCGTACATGGTGAGCGGCGCCTGCGCCGATGGGGTGTCGAGCCTCGCCAAGTTCAAGGGCGACCTCTTCAAGCTCGAGGAGCACGACCTCTACCTGATCCCGACTGCGGAGTACCCGGTGACGAACTTCGTGCGCGAGTCGATCGTGCCGCTGGAATCCCTGCCGCTGAAGTACGTCTGCCACTCGCCGTGCTTCCGGTCCGAGGCGGGCTCGGCCGGCAAGGACACGCGCGGCATGATCCGCAACCACCAGTTCGACAAGGTCGAGCTGGTGCAGGTGGTGCATCCGTCGCAATCCGAGGCCGCGCACGAGGACCTGACCCGTCACGCCGAGTCGATCCTCCAGCGCCTAGGCCTGCCGTACCGCACGATGCTGCTCTGCACCGGCGACATGGGCTTCTCGTCCGCGAAGACCTACGACCTCGAGGTCTGGCTGCCGGCGCAGAATGCCTTCCGCGAGATCTCGTCCTGCTCGACCTTCGAGGCCTTCCAGGCGCGCCGCATGCAGGCGCGGTTCAGGAACGAGAAGGGCAAGCCCGAGCCGGTGCATACCCTGAACGGGTCGGGCCTCGCCGTCGGGCGGACGCTGGTGGCGATCCTCGAGAACCACCAGAACGCCGACGGCTCGGTGACCATCCCCGAGCCCCTGCGCCCGTACATGGGCGGGCGGGAGAAGCTCCTCCCGGCCTGATAGAATCCACCCCCTGCTCGACCGCGGAGAGATGGCAGAGTGGTCGAATGCGGCAGACTCGAAATCTGTTGTACGGTTCTCCGTACCGGGGGTTCGAATCCCTCTCTCTCCGCCACTTTCCTTCCTGAGCACGCCTAGATGAATGCTCCCGCCGTCCAGTTCGACCCTGATTCGGCGCGCTTCGGCGCGTCCCGCACCCAGAAACGCGTCGAGGATGATCGCTTGCTGAAGGGGCAGGGTCTCTTCAGCGACGACCGCGTCCTGCCGGGCCAGGCGTGGCTGGTCGTGCTGCGCTCGCCGCATGCGCATGCGCGCATCGCCGCGATCGACGTGGCCGCCGCCGCGGCGGCCCCGGGCGTGCTCGCCGCGTACACCATTGCCGACCTGAAGGCCGACGGCCTGCAGGCGATGCCTTTCCCGCCGCTCTTCAAGCGCGGCGACGGCTCGCCGATGGCGGCGCCGCCGAGGCACGCGCTCGCCGACGGCACGGCGTTCTACGCCGGCCAGCCGGTAGTCGCGATCGTCGCGGCGACGCGGGAGCAGGCCCAGGATGCGGCCGAGCTCGTCTCGGTCGACTACGAGGAATTACCGGCGGTCACCGACGTGTTTGCGGCCGGCGCGGAGGGTGCGCCGACGTTGTGGGCCCAGGCGCCGGGCAACGTGTCGGCCGAAGGCCGCATCGGTGACGCGGCGAAGTGTGATGCCGCCTTCGCCGCGGCGCATCGCGTGGCCAAGGTGTCGCTCGACAACCAGCGCCTGATCGCCTTCGCACTGGAGCCGCGCTGCTCGATCGGAGTGCACGAAGGCGCGCGCTGCACCCTCTACACGCAGAGCCAGACGCCGAGCGGCACGCGGCAGGGCCTCGCCGACGTCTTCAAGCGCAAGGTCGACGAGTTCCGCGTCGTCGTCGGCGACATCGGCGGCGGCTTCGGCATGAAGACCGGCATCTCGCCGGAGGACGCGCTGGTCTGCTACGCGTCGTGGAAGCTCGGCCGCCCGGTGAAGTGGCGTGCGGACCGCTCCGAGGACTTCATCGCCGCGCACATGGGCCGCGACCAGCACTACGACGCCGAGCTCGCGCTCGATCGCGAGGGCCGCATCCTCGGCCTGCGCATGTCGATGCTCGCCAATTTCGGCGCCGTGCCGGTCGGGTCCACCGCGATCATCCCGCTGCTGCTCGGCCCGAAGGTGCAGACCACCGTGTACCACGTGCCGGTGGTCGACTACCGCATCAAGGGCTACCTCACGAACACGATGGCCACCGGCGCGTATCGCGGCGCGGGTCGTCCCGAGGCGAACTTCCTCATGGAGCGCCTGATGGACGAAGGCGCCAAGGAGATGGGCATGGACGCGGCCGAGATCCGGCGCCGCAACTTCATCCAGCCCGGGCAGTTCCCGTACGCGACGCACGTCGGCGACATCTACGACGACGGCAAGTTCGCGCAGGTGCTCGATCGCGTGCTCGCCGATTCGGACGAGGCCGGATTCGCGGCGCGGCGCGAGCAGTCGCGGCTGCGCGGGCGACTGCGCGGCCGCGGCCTCGCCGCCTACCTCGAGTGGACCGGCGCGCCGATCCGTACAGAGACAGTGGACGTCATGGTCTCGGCGGATGGCACCGTGTCGGTGTTCACCGGCACGCAGGCGATGGGTCAGGGGCTCGAGACCACCTACATCCAGCTCATGACCGAGCTGCTGCAGATCGACCCGGCGCGCGTGCGCGTCGTGCAGGGCGACACCGACGCGGTGAACGGCATCGGCAGCGTCGGCTCGCGGTCCGCGTTCGTGGGTGGTTCCGCGGCAGTGTCCGCCGGCCGCAAGGCGATCCTGCGCGGCACCGACCTCGCCGCGGAGGCGCTCGAGGCTTCGGTTGCCGACATCGAGTATCGCGCCGGGCGCTTCGCGATCTCCGGTACAGATCGCGGCATCGACTGGGCCTCGCTCGCCGCGCGCCAGCCGGATCGCGTGATCCGCGTCGCCGCGACCGAGTCTCCGTCGCAACCGTCTTGGCCGAACGGCGCCATGGTCGCCGAGGTCGAGGTCGATCCGGACACCGGCGAGGTCGAGGTGGCGTCCATCGCAAGCGTCGACGACGTGGGCCGCATCATCAACCACATGATTGTCGAGGGGCAGATCCACGGCGGCATCGCGCAGGGCATCGGGCAGGCGCTCTACGAGCACGCGCGCTACGACGCCTCGAGCGGGCAGCTGCTGACGGGCTCGCTGATGGACTACTGCGTGCCGCGCGCCGACCAGATGCCGGCGCTGACGAACCTGTTCGAGGAATCGGTGCCCTGCAAGACCAACCTGCTCGGCGTGAAGGGCTGCGGCGAACTCGGCACGATCGGCTCGGTGCCGGCCGTCGTGCACGCGGTGCTGGACGCGCTCGCCGATCGCGGCGTGAAGCACCTCGAGATGCCGTTCACCCCGGAGAAGGTCTGGAAGGCGCTCCACGGCCGGGGTGTATAGTCCCGCGCCATGTCAGGCGTCGCGACCATGGGACCAACGGTCCCGGGCGGATGGATCGACTTCCGCTCCGATAACCGCGGCGTCGTCGTCGCGGCGGTCTGCTCGCTCGTCTTCCACGGAGCGCTGCTCGCCAGCTGGCACGGCCTGATCAAGCCAGCAGCGAAGCCCGCCGCGTCCCCCGGCCCGATCGTCGCGCGACTCGCGGCGCCGGCAGCGCGCCCTGCCACGGCTCCCGAGGCGGCGCCTCCGCAGCCCGAGCCGCCGAAGCCGAAGGCCGAGGAGCCGCCCCCGCCGCCCCCGGTCGCGAAGCCGGCCCCGACGCCCACGCCGACGCCGGTGGCGAAGCCCACGCCGGTTGCCAAGGCCGCGCCGACTGCGCCCGCCGCGCCGACGGCGGCGCCCGCGCCGAGCACGGCGCCGTCGAGCGAATCGACTTCCAGCCCCGCGGCGGCACCGAGCGCGCCGAGCGCGCCCGCGGCGAAAGCAGAGCCGGGGGGATCCCCGACGGCCGCGCCAGCAGCGCCGAGCGCCGATGTCGATCCGGGCACGCTGCGCCAGTACCAGCTCGCGATCATCACGACCGCGCGCAAGTACAAGCGCTATCCGCGCGCGGCGATGGACAACAACTGGGAAGGCAAGGTCGAGGTGCGCATGGTGATCGGCGCCAACGGCATGATCGCGTCGATCAGCATCAAGACGAGCACCGGGCACGAGCTGCTCGACAAGACCGCGCTCGACATGATCACCAAGGCCAAGCCGCTGACGCCGATCCCGGCCTCGCTGCGCGGCAAGGAATTCACCGTCGACGTGCCGGTGGTGTTCAGCCTGAAGGAAGAGGCGCCCAGCGGCGGCTGAGCGGCGGGTTCGCCGGCCGGCCCGTTGGGCGGCTCGGTGGCTCGCTCAGTGGTCGGGATGGAAGGCGACGACGTGGTCCACGTCGAGCCGGATGCCGATCTTCTCGCCGAGCGCGTGGTTATGGTGGCTCGGCACCAGCGCCAGCACCTTGCGGCCGCTCTCGAGCTTCAGCGTGTAGAGGATCTCGGCGCCGCGGAACGCCTTGTGCGTGACCTCGGCCTTGGTCGCCGCGGCGTCGTCGTGCACCACGTCGTCGGGCCGCAGCAGGATGTCCGCCAGGCACCCCTTGCCGCAGTCCGCGCAGCCCTGCGAACAGTCCGAGGGGATCTCGCCCTCGAGCACGCCGAGCTCGATCTCCACCTGCCGGGCGTTCAGCACGCGCGCCGGCATGAACACGCCCTGGCCGACGAAGTCCGCGACGAAGCGCGACGCCGGCCGGTGGTACAGGTTGTAGGCGTTGTCCCACTGCTGGATGCGGCCCTCGTGCAGCACGCCGATCTCGTCGGCGATCGCGAAGGCCTCGTTCTGGTCGTGCGTGACGAGCACGGCGGTGGCGCCGCTCGCCTTCAGGATCTCGCGCAGTTCCAGCGACAGGCGCTCGCGCAGCTCGACGTCGAGGTTCGAGAACGGCTCGTCGAGCAGCAGCAGTTCCGGATTCGGCGCAAGCGCGCGCGCGAGCGCCACGCGCTGCTGCTGCCCGCCGGAGAGTTCGTGCGGGTACTTGGCGAGCGCGGGCGCGAGGCCGACGAGCTCGGCGAGTTCCTTCACGCGCGCGTCGCGCCCCGCGCCTTTCAGGCCGAAGGCGATGTTGCCGGCGACCGTGAGATGCGGGAACAGCGCGTAGTCCTGGAACACCATGCCGATGCGCCGCTTCTCGGGCGCGACCGCGACGTCCGGCGCCGAGACCACGTGGCCGTCGATCAGGATGCGCCCGGCCTGCACGGGCTCGAAGCCGGCGATGCAGCGAAGCACCGTGGTCTTGCCGCAACCGCTGGGACCGAGCAGGCAGCCGATCGCGCCGCGCTTCAGCGCGAACGACAACTCCCTCACCACGGCGTGGGTACCGTAGGATTGGCTGAGCTGCACGACTTCCAGTAGCGGGCGCTGGGCGTCCATCGCGTAACTATACCGCACCGGCCGTTAACAAGAATCATTCTTGATAAGATTCGGGATGCTGTTCCTTCAAGGCGTTGGAAAGGCGGGACCGCTCGGCTGGGCTGCGCTGGGCGCCGCGGCGCTCGTGATGCTGCCGGTGGTCGCCGTGCTGGCGACCGCCTTTGGTTCCGGCGGGTCTTCTACGTGGGCGCACCTTGCGGGCACCGTGCTCGGCCGATACGTCGGCAACACCGCGTTGCTGCTCGCCGGCGTTGCGTGGGGCGTGGTGTCGATGGGAGTGCTGTCGGCGTGGCTCGTCACGTCGTACCGATTCCCTGGCCAGCGCGTGCTGCAGTGGGCGCTGGTGCTGCCACTCGCGATGCCCGCGTACGTGATGGCCTACGCTTACACCGACTGGCTGCAGTTCACCGGCCCGGTGCAGTCGGCACTGCGTGCGCTCACCGGCTGGCAGGCGCGCGAGTACTGGTTCCCCGAGGTGCGTTCGCTATGGGGCGCGGCCGCGATGCTGTCGCTTGCGCTGTACCCGTACGTCTACCTGATTGCGCGTACCGCGTTCCTCGAGATCTCGCGCAGCGCGCTCGAGGCCGCGCGGCTCGCGGGGCGCTCGCCGGCGGCGTGCTTCTGGCAGGTCGCCCTGCCCCTGGCGCGCCCCGCGATCGTGGCGGGCTCGGCGCTCGCGCTGATGGAGACGCTCGCCGACTTCGGCACGGTGTCGCATTTCGGCGTGGAAGTGCTGACCACGGCGGTCTTCAAGGCGTGGCTGTCGATGAACGACCTCGCGGCGGCGGGGCAGCTCTCGGCCTGCCTGCTCGGCTTCGTCGCGGTGCTGCTCGCGGTCGAGCGCGCGAATCGCGGTCGCGCCGCGTACCACGGCCCGCGCAAGCCCGCGCCGCCGCAGCCGTTGCGCGGGTGGAGCGCGGTGCTTGCGTTCATCGCGTGCGCGGCGCCGGTGGTGCTCGGGTTCGTGCTGCCGGCGGGGATCCTGCTCTTCCACGCGTTCACCGATCCCGAGGCGAGGGCGGGCGCGCGCCTCGCACGCCTCGCCGGCAATAGCGTGGCGATCGCGGCGGCGACTGCCGCGGTGGGCGCAGTGCTCGCGACCGCGATGGCCTATGCGGCGCGGCTCACCAAGGCGCCCGCGGTGAACGCGGCGAACCGCGTGGCGGGACTCGGATACGCCATTCCGGGTGCGGTGATCGCGGTCGGCATCCTGGTGCCGCTTGGCCGCTTCGACAACTGGGTGGCCGCGCAGTTCGAGTCGCTGACCGGGGAACGCGCGGGGTTGCTCCTCACCGGCACCGCGGCCGCACTCGTGTTTGCGTACCTCGTGCGCTTCCTCGCGGTCGCGCTGCAGACGATGGAGGCGGGGCTGGCACGCGTCACGCCGTCGATGGACGACGCGGCCCGCAGCCTCGGCCAGTCGCCTGCGGGCGCGCTCGCGCGCGTGCACGCGCCGCTGGTCGCGCCGAGCGTGGCGACCGCGTGCCTGCTGCTCTTCGTGGACGTGATGAAGGAACTGCCCGCGACCTTCGCGATGCGTCCCTTCGACTTCGACACGCTGGCGGTGGAGGCCTACAACCTCGCGAAGGACGAGCGCCTCGCCGAGGCGGCGCTGCCTTCGCTCGCCATCGTCGCGGTGGCGCTGATGCCGCTCGTGGTGGTGCTGCGCCGCTACTTCCAGCCGACCCGGTCGTAGATCTTCTGCGCCGCCGGCTGGTTGCGGCCGAGCGCGGCGACGTTCAGCGCATCCTGCTTGAACGCGCCAAGCGCGGCGAGCGCCGGGTTACCCGTCTTCAGCGACGCCACCGCCGGCCACTCGTTATTGCCCTCGGCGAAGTAGCGCTGCGCCTCGTCGCTTGCGAGGTATTCGAGGAACTTCACGGCGGCCTCGCGATTGGGCGCATTCTTCATCACGCCCGCGCCGGAGATGTTGACGTGCGTGCCGCGGTTCGCCTGGTTCGGCATCACCACGCCGAGCTTCTCGACCACCGCGCGGTCCTCCGGCTTCTGGGAGCGCACCATGCGTGCGTAGTAGTACTGGTTGCTCACCGTGATATCGCACTCGCCTGCGGCCACGGCCTTCAACTGGTCGGTGTCGCCGCCCTTGGGGTCGCGGGCGAAGTTGGCCTTGACGGCGCGCGCCCATTCCTCGGCCTTCGCCTCGCCGAGGTGCTCGACCAGCGAGCCCATCAGCGAGAGGTTGTACATGTTGGTCGAGGAGCGCATGCAGACGCGGCCCTTCCACTTCGGGTCCGCGAGGTCCTCGTAGCTGGCGATCTCGCCCGCCTTCACCTTCGCCTTGTTGAACGCGACGAGGCGTGCGCGCGTCGAGAACCCGAACCACAGGCCCGAGGGCTCGCGCAGGCTCGCCGGGATGCGCGCGTCCAGCACGGCAGACTTCACCGGCTGGAAGAGGCCCAGTTGCTCGGCGCGCCACAGGCGGCCGGCGTCGACCGTCACCAGCACGTCCGCGGGGCTGCGGGCGCCTTCGTTGCGAATGCGCTCGATCAGCGCGTCCTCCGAGGCCTCGATGCGCTTCACCGCGATCCCCGTGGCCTTGGTGAAGTTCGCGTACAGCGCCTCGTCGGTCTGGTAGTGCCGCGACGAGTAGAGGTTCAGGACCTTCTCCTGGGCCTGCGCGGCCGGCAGGGCGAGGACGAGGGCGAGGGTGACGGACAGCGTTCTCATGGCGGGCATCCTTCGTTCAGAGTCACTAGATGATAATGAATCTCAACAAAGAAGGCAATCAAATGAGAATTATTTTTATCTCAGGTCAATTCAGGTGGCGACGCGGCGCCCACCGTTGAAGCGCTTCGCCCAGTAGGCCGCATCCAGCCGCTCGACGCGAACCCGGGCACCGGTCCGTGGCGCGTGCACGAACCGCCCGTCGCCCAGGTAGATGCCGACATGCGAGAACGGCCGGTTCAGGGTGTTGAAGAACACCAGGTCGCCCGCTTCCAGCTCGCCTTGCGCGATCTCCGCGCCGACCTGGCTCTGGCCGTAGGTGTTGCGCGGCAGGCGCAGTGCATAAGCCTGCTGGAACACGTGCGCGACCAGGCCGCTGCAGTCGAAGCCGGTTGTGGGAGACTGCCCGCCGTAACGGTAGTCGATGCCGAGCGCGAGCAGCGCCTGCAGCAAGGCTTCGCTGCGACGCACCTGAGCATCCGCCGAGGGAGGCGGGGGCGAGGGGCGCGCAGCGGGGGCTTCCGGTTGCGGCGCGGACTCTGGCGCAGGTCCGCCGCCGAGCATCGAACAGCCCGCGATGGACCACGTAAAAATCACTGAATACAGTATCTTGAATCGCATACTTGAAGTAATTTAGCCTCCATGCCGAGCCCTGTAAAGCGATCACTCACGTTTGCCGTCCTTGGCGGGCTCTTTCTGGTCATTTGCGCGGGGCTGGCCCGCGCGCAGGGGAGCCTCGAGATCCTTTCCCTGCGCTACCGCACCGCGGAGCAGGTGATCCCGATCCTGCGGCCCTTGCTGGAGCCCGGGGCCTCGCTGACCGGGCAGGGCAACCAGCTGATCGTGCGCACCAGCGCGCGCAACCTTGCCGACCTGCGCTCCGCGCTCGATGCCATCGACCGCGCCCAGCGCCGGCTGACCATCTCGGTGCGCTACGACGCGGCCGGGACCTCGTCTCGTTCGGGCGTAGGCGTCAGCAACCAGGGCGTGCGCATCGTCGATTCGCGGGGCGGCGGCGAAGAGCGCATCGACCAGCGCGTGCAGGTGCTGGAGGGCGGGCGCGCCGTGATCGCCAGCGGCCAGTCGCGTCCCATCAGCCAGCGGCAGGTCATCCGCACGCCGACGGGCACGGTGGTGCAGGACACCACGACGATGCAGGACATCTCGACCGGCTTCGAGGTCGTTCCCCGCATCGTCGGGCGCGACGTGATCCTCGAGATCGCGCAGCAGCGCGAGGTGCCGGGCGCGGCCGGCACGGTGCAAGGCCAGCGCACAGCGACCACCGTGACTGCGCCGCTCGGCGAGTGGGTCGAGATCGGCGGCGCCGACACCGTCGAGTCACGGCAGGGGACGACGATCCTCTCCGCGGGGCAGTCGCAGTCGAGCGCGGCCCGCCGCGTGTTCGTGCGCGTCGACGAGAACCCGAACTGAGCGCGCCGGGCGGATCGCGGCAGGCGCTCGAGGCAGCCTTCGACGAGGGCGGCGCGCTCGCGCGCGAGGTGCCGGGGTTCCGGCGCCGCGAGCAGCAGGTCGAGTTCGCGCGCGCGGTGCTCGGCGCCATCGAGCGCACCGGCGTGCTGATCGCCGAGGCCGGCACCGGCACCGGCAAGACCTTCGCCTACCTCGTGCCCGCGCTGCTCGCCGGCGGGAAGGTGATCGTCTCCACCGGCACCAAGACCTTGCAGGACCAGCTCCACGACCGCGACCTGCCCGCGGTGCGGCGCGCGCTGGCCTCGGGCGCCACGCTGGCACTGCTGAAGGGGCGTGGAAACTACGTCTGCCTGCAGCGCCTCGAGCGGGCGATGGTCGAGGCGACCGTGGCTTCGCGAGGCGAGGCGGCTTGGCTGCGCGCGATCGAGCGCTTTTCCCGCCTCACGCAGACCGGCGACAAGGCCGAACTCGCCGACGTGCCCGAGGATGCGCCGGTCTGGGCGCGCGCCACCTCGACGCGCGACAACTGCCTCGGGCAGGACTGCCCGAAGCTGCGCGAGTGCTTCGTCATGCAGGCGAGGAAGCGCGCGCTGGAAGCCGACGTGGTGGTGGTGAACCACCATCTCTTCTTCGCCGACGTGATGCTGCGCGACGAAGGCGTCGCCGAGCTCCTGCCCTCGTGCAACACGGTAATCCTCGACGAGGCGCACCAGCTGCCCGATACGGCGCGCCTCTTCTTCGGCGACACGCTGTCGACGGGCCAGCTGCTGGAACTCGCGCGCGATGCGCGCCTTGAACTGCGCGCCGTCGGCGGCGCCTCGCCCGACCTCGACGACGCGGCGCGCCGGCTCGACAAGGCCGCGCGCGACCTGCGGCTCGCGTTCCGCGAGGACAGCGCGCGCCTGTCGTACGCGCAGGCGGCGCGCAATCCGGGATTCGAGGCAGCAGTGGCCGACCTCGCGCGGGCGCTCGAGGCGTTCGGCGCGGCCGCCGCTCCGCAGGCCGAGCGCGCCGAAGGACTCGCCGCCTGCGCGCGTCGTGCCGACGGGGCGCACGCGGTGATGGCGCGCTTCGCCGACGCGGATGCCGAGCGCGAGGTGCGCTGGGTCGAGGTGTTCGGCCACGCGCTTCACTTGCACGTCACGCCGCTGGACGCCGGCGAGTCGTTCCGGCGCCAGATGCAGGACCATCCACGCGCGTGGATCCTTGCGTCGGCGACGCTCGCCATCGGCGAGGATTTCTCGCACTTCCAGCGCGAGATCGGCATCGAGGACGCCGAGACGCGCACCTGGCCCAGCCCGTTCGATTTCCCGAACCAGGCGCTGCTCTACCTGCCCAGGGGGCTGCCCGGGGATCCCAACGATCCCACGTACACCGATGCCGTGGTCGAGGCCGCGCTGCCGGTGTTGCGCGCCAGCGGCGGACGCGCATTCCTGCTCTTCGCCACGCTGCGCGCATTGCGACGCGCAGCCGAACTGCTGCAGGGTCGCATCGACTATCCGCTGCTCGTGCAGGGAGCCGGCTCGCGCAGCGCGCTGCTGGCGAAATTCCGGTCCCTGGGCAACGCGGTGCTGCTCGGCGCGGCCTCGTTCTGGGAGGGCGTCGACGTGCGCGGCGACGCGCTGTCGGTGGTGGTGATCGACAAGCTGCCGTTCGCGCCGCCCGACGATCCCGTGCTCGCCGCGCGCATCGACGCGCTGCGCGCGCGCGGCGGCAACCCGTTCATGGAGTTCCAGTTGCCGCAGGCGATCCTGCAACTGAAGCAGGGCGCGGGGCGCCTGATCCGCGACGAGACCGATCGTGGCGTGCTCATGATTTGCGACCCGCGCCTGCATACAAAGGCGTACGGGCGTCGCGTGCGCGAGAGCCTGCCACCGATGCGGCCGACGCGCGCGCTGGAGGACGTCGAGGCGTTCTTCGCTAGAATCGCGCCATGAAAATCCTCATTACCGGCGGCGGCGGCTTCCTCGGCTCGAAACTCGCGAAGGCGCTGCTCGCGCGCGGGCGCCTCACGGGGCCCGATGGCCGCGAGCAAGACATCTCGAGCATTGCGCTGCTCGACGCGGCGTTCCCGCCGAACCTGCCTTCGGACGCGCGCCTGCAGTGCGTCACCGGCGACGTCTCGAACCACGACGTCCTCGACGCCGTGGTCACGCCCGACACGGGGAGCATCTTCCACCTCGCGGCCGTGGTGAGCGCCGGGGCGGAGGCTGATTTCAACCTCGGCATGCGCGTCAATTTCGACGGTACGCGCCGCCTGTTCGAGCGCGTGCGCAAGTGTGCGCTGCCGCCGCGCGTGGTCTACACGAGCTCGGTGGCGGCCTTCGGCGGCACGCTGCCGCCCGTGCTCGACGACACCGTGACGCCGACGCCGCAGACCTCCTACGGCACGCAGAAGGTGATCGGCGAATACCTGCTGAACGACTTCTCGCGCAAGGGCTTCTGCGACGGCCGCTCGCTGCGCCTGCCGACCATCGTGGTGCGCCCCGGCAAGGCCAACCTCGCAGCGTCCTCGTTCGCCAGCGCGGTGATCCGCGAGCCGCTGAACGGCATCGACTACGAATGCCCCGTGCGCCCCGAGACCGCGGTGTGGCTGCTGTCGCCGCGGCGCGTGGTCGAGGCGTTCGTGCACGCGCACGAGCTGCCCGCAAGCGCGTGGCCCTCCGGACGCGCGATCAACCTGCCGGGCACCACCGTGCCGCTGGGCGGCATGATCGACGCGCTGCGCAAGGTCGCGGGCGAGAAGGTCGCCGGGCGCGTGAAGTGGAAGTTCGATGCGCGCATCGACGGCATCGTGCAGGGCTGGCCGACCGCCTTCCGCACCCCGCGCGGGCTGGAGATGGGCTTCAAGGCCGACGGCGACTTCGAAGGCGTGATCCGCCAGTACCTCGAGGACGAGCAGGTCACCCCGAAGTAGCGCGATGCGCCGCGGCCGCGGCGCGAGTGTTCAGGATGGGGGCACGGGGGAAGTGCCTTCCCCGGTTCCTACCAGTCGGGGTCCCACAATTTCCACCACGGGGCGCTGCGGGTGTCCTTCCCGGTGAGGTACTTGCTCTGCGGGAAGTTCAGCTTCATCACGCGGTCGGCGGCGTCGCGCAGGTCGGTCATGCCGAGCGCGTCGTAGGCCTTCACCATGATGAACACGGCCTCCTCGGTGGCCGGCGCCTGCGGGTACGACTTCAGCGCGATCTGCGCGCGATTCGCCGCCGCGACGTAGGCGCTGCGCCGCATGTAGTAGCGCGCGACGTGCACCTCGTAGGAGGCGAGCGCATTCACCAGGTAGCGCATGCGCGCGGCGCCGTCTTCCGCGTACTTCGACTTCGGGAAGCGCTGCACGAGTTCCCGGAACGCCTCGAAGGCCTCCCGCGTCGCCTTCTGGTCGCGGTCCGACATGTCGCTCGCCGCGAAGCGAGTGAACAGGCCCTGGTTCTCGTTGAAGTTGATCAGGCCCTTCAGGTAGTACGCGTAGTCGAGGTTCGGGTGGTCCGGGTAGAGCTTGATGAAGCGGTCGGCGGCGGCGATCGCCGAGGCGCGCTCGTTGTCCTTCCAGTAGGCGTACGCGACGTCGAGTTGCGCCTGCTGCGCGAAACGCCCGTACGGATAGCGCGCCTCGAGCTTCTCGAGGTACTTGATCGCCTTCGACCATTCGCGATTGTTGATCGCGTCCTTGGCCTCGCCGTAGAGCTTCTGGGCCGACCAGCCGACGGTCTCGTCCGGGGCGTTGTCGCCGCCGAACATCGAGCAGCCGCCGACGAGGAAAGCGAAGGTCGCGAACGCGAGTGCCAGTAAACTTCTCTTCATGGGTGCGAATTATACCGACGAGGACGACGTCGCCGACTGGGACGCCGGGCTCGTCGCGACGGTATCGGCGAGCGTTCCGCCCGTGCTTGCCGGCCTGCGCCTCGACCAGGCGCTCGCGAAGATGTTCCCGCAGTACTCGCGCAACCGGCTGCAAGCCTGGCTGCGCGAAGGCCACGTGCGCGTCGAGGGCGCAGCGAGCGCGCCCCGGCGGCTGGTAGCAGGCGGCGAGCGCGTCGAGGTCGCGCCGCCCGAGGCCCCGGCAGGCGCGGTGCCCAGGGCGCAGCGCCTGCCGCTCCGGATTGCGTACGAGGACGCCGACCTGCTGGTGATCGACAAGCCCGCCGGGCTGGTGGTGCACCCCGGCGCCGGCGTGCCGGATCGCACGCTCATGAACGGCCTCCTCGCGCACGCGCCCGCGCTCGCGAACGTGCCGCGCGCCGGCATCGTGCACCGCCTCGACAAGGACACCAGCGGCTTGCTGGTGGTGGCGAAGACGGTCGAGGCGCAGGCGCACCTTGCCGCGCAGCTCGCCGATCGCAGCGTGAGCCGGGTCTATCACGCGGTGGTGCACGGCGATCCGCCCGCCAGCGGGCTGATCGACGCGCCGGTGGGGCGCGACCCCCGCGTGCGCACGCGCATGGCGGTGGCGACGCGCGGCAAGGAAGCGCGCACGCGCTACCGGGTGCTGGAGCGCTACGGCCATGCGGCACTCGTCGAGTGTCGCCTCGAGACCGGCCGCACGCACCAGATCCGCGTGCATTTCCAGCACATCCGGCATCCGCTGGTCGGCGATCCGGTCTATCGGCGCGGCACGCGGCGCACGATCGAGTTCCAGCGGCAGGCCCTGCACGCGGCCGAGCTGTCGCTCGTGCATCCGCGTACCGGCGAGCGCATGTCGTGGGCCTCGCCGATGCCCCGCGACCTGGCGAAGCTGGTCGACGGGCTGCGGAGCGAAGCGTGGACGTGATCCGCCCCGATTGGCCCGTGTCGACGCGCGTGAGGGCGTTCGTGACCACGCGCGCGAGTGGCGACCCGCGAACGCTCGTCCCCAATGAGCCGGCATGGCTGAAGCAGGTGCACGGCACCGTCGTGCTCGATGCGGCGACGGTACGCGACCGGCCCGAGGCCGATGCCTCCTTTGCGCGCGCGCCGGGCGCGGTCTGCGTGGTGCGCGCCGCCGACTGCATGCCGGTGCTGCTCGCCGACGAGGACGGCACCGTCGTCGGCGCGGCGCACGCCGGCTGGCGCGGCCTCTGCGCCGGCGTGATCGAGTCGACGCTCGATGCGATGGGCAGCGACCCGGCCCGCACGCACGCCTGGCTCGGCCCGGCGATCGGCCCCGAGGTCTACGAGGTCGGCGTCGAGGTGCGCGAGGCCTACCTCGCGCGCGACGCGCGCGCCGAGGCGGCGTTTCGCCCGACGCGTCCGGGGCACTGGCTGCTCGACCTCTACGCAGTGGCGCGCCAGCGCCTCGCCGCGCGCGGCGTGCGGCATGTGCACGGCGGCGGCTTCTGCACCTTCAGCGACGCGCGGCGCTTCCCGTCGTTCCGTCGCGATCGCACGACCGAGCGCATGGCCGCCCTGGTCTGGATCACGCCGGCGTGATGTGGATCACGCCGGCGTGATCGCGGAGTAGAGTATTATTGCAACTTTGTTGCGCGAAGGTTCCTTCCCCCGATGACCCTGCTGTGGATCGTGGCGGCGAGTCTCGCCGGCGGCGTCGTATCGGCCGCGGCGGCGGCGGTCGCGCTCGCGGTGCGTACTTCGTGGATCCCGGCGCTGGTGTCGTTCGCCATCGGCGCGCTGCTCGGGGCGGCCTTCCTCGAGGTGATCCCGCACGCCTTCGAGCACGGCGATCCGCACCGTGCCGCGATGGCCATCCTGTTCGGCATCCTCGGCTTCTTCCTGCTCGAGAAGTTCCTCCTCTGGCGGCATTCGCACGACGAGGGCGAGACGCACGCGATGCACGGACACGACCACGGCCGCAGCGGCCTCATGATCGTGGTGGGCGACTCGGTGCACAACTTCCTCGACGGCATCCTGATCGCGGCCGCGTTCCTGCAGAGCACGCAGCTGGGCATCGTCACCGCGTTCGCGATCGTCGCGCACGAGATCCCGCAGGAAGTCGGCGATTTCGTCATCCTGCTGCACTCGGGCTACACGCGCGCCAAGGCGTTCGCGCTCAACCTGCTGTCGTCGCTCGGCACCCTCGCCGGCGGCCTGGTCGGCTACTTCGCGCTGCAGCAGGTCGGACAATGGGAGCAGGTTCTGCTCGGCGTGGTCGCGGCGAGCATGATCTACGTCGCGGTGGCCGACCTGATACCGGGGCTGCACAAGCGCCCCGAGTTGCGCGCGACCGCGCAGCAGGCAGTGCTGATCGCGGCCGGCGTGGGCACGATCGCGCTGGTACGCGTACTGCTCGGCGACGCCCACTAGCCTCGCCCGCCGCGCCCTTCCGGGCGTGTTGACGCCCCCGCTTTGTGCGGCGCAGAATCCCGGCTCCCTCCGGAGCCCGTCCTCCTCCTTCCCCCGTGACGCAATCCCCAGATGCGCTGGTCGCCGCGATCGCCGATGCGGGCGCGCAGTTCCAGCGCGTCTGGATGGGGCTCGCCGCGCAGATGCCTTCGGGCTTGCCCGCCGGCACGCCGCGGTCCGCCGAACTGCAGGCCGAATTCGCGCGCGGGCAATTGGAGCTCTGGCGCGCGATGGCCGCGCGTGGCGACGGCGAGGCGCGGCCCGTGGTCGCGCGCCCCGAGCCGGGCGACCGCCGCTTCTCGTCGAGCGACTGGAACGAGAACCCGTACTACGACTACCTGAAGCAGTCGTACCTGCTGGCCGCGCGCTACTTCAATGCGCTCGCGGACGACGCGCCGCTCGAGGGGCAGGCGAAGGACCGGCTGCGCTTCGCCACGCGCCAGTGGGTCGACGCCATGTGCCCGGCGAATTTCGCCGCCACCAACCCGGAGGCGCTGAAGGCGGCGCTCGAGACGCGCGGCGAGAGCCTCACGCGCGGCCTCGCCAATCTGTTGTCCGACGCCCGGCACGGGCACATCAGCCAGACCGACGCCTCGGCGTTCGAGGTCGGTCGCAACCTCGCGACCGCGCCCGGCGCGGTGGTGTACGAGAACGACCTCATCCAGCTGGTGCAGTACGCGCCGTCGACCGCGCAGGTCGGCGCACGGCCGCTCGTCATGGTGCCGCCGTGCATCAACAAGTTCTACATCCTCGACCTGCAGCCCGAGAACTCGTTCGTGCGCTATGCCGTGGAGCAGGGGCACACCGTTTTCATGGTGTCCTGGCGCAACGTCAAGGCCGACCAGGGGCACCGCACCTGGGACGACTACCTCGAGCTCGGCGTGTTCTCCGCGCTGCGCGTCGCGAGGGAGATCACCGGCGCCGACAAGGCCAACGCGCTGGGCTTCTGCGTCGGCGGCACGCTGCTCGGCGCCGGCCTCGCGGTCATGGGCGCGAAAGGCGACGATTCGGTGGCGAGCGCCACCTACCTTACGACGATGCTCGATTTCCACGATCCCGGGCAGATCGGCCTCTTCGTCGACGAGGCGAGCGTCGCGCAGCGCGAGGCTACGCTCGGCCGCGGCGGCATCCTTCCCGGAAGCGATCTTGCCGGGGTGTTCTCGTCATTGCGCGCGAACGACCTCGTGTGGCCGTACGTGGTGAACAACTACCTGAAGGGCGGCACGCCCGCGGCCTTCGACCTGCTCTACTGGAACGCCGACAGCACCAACCTGCCGGGCCCGATGTACGCGTGGTACCTGCGCCATACCTACCTCGAGAACCGGCTCTGCGTGCCGGGCGCGGTGGAGAACTGCGGCGTGCCGGTGGACCTTGGCCGTGCGACGATGCCGGCGTTCATCCTCGCCACGCGCGAGGACCACATCGTGCCGTGGCGCTCGGCGTACCGCTCGGTGCGCCACCTCGGCGGAGACGCGCAGTTCGTGCTCGGCGCGAGCGGCCATGTCGCCGGCGTCGTCAATCCGGCGTCGAAGGGCAAGCGCAGCTACTGGGCCGGCACCGAGTATCCGCAAGACGCGGACGCGTGGCTCGCCGCCGCGACCGAGGAGAAGGGCAGCTGGTGGCCGCGCTGGTCCACGTGGCTGGAGGGCTTCAAGGGCGGCCTGCGCGACGCGCCGGCCTCGCCCGGCAACGACATCCACCGGGCGATCGAACCGGCGCCCGGCCGTTACGTCAAAGAGAAGGCTCGAGAGGAGAACTGACATGGAAGACATCGTCATCGTCGGCGCGGCGCGCACCCCCATCGGCAAGTTCGGCGGCGCGATCGCCAGCGTGCCTGCGGCGAAGCTCGGCGCGCACATCATCGGCGCGGTGCTCTCGCGCTCGGGCGTGAAGCCCGAGCAGGTGTCCGAGGTGGTGATGGGGCAGGTGCTCACCGCGGGCGTCGGCCAGAACCCGGCGCGCCAGGCCGCGATCTGGGCCGGCCTGCCGCACATGATCCCCGCGATGACCATCAACAAGGTCTGCGGCTCGGGCCTGAAGGCCGTGATGCTTGCGGCGCAGTCGATCGCCAGCGGCGACGCCGAGATCGTGGTCGCGGGCGGGCAGGAGTCGATGAGCCTGTCGCCGCACGCGGTGATGGGCTCGCGCGACGGCTTCCGAATGGGCGAC
The DNA here is from genome assembly GCA_964617355.1 of uncultured Enterobacteriaceae bacterium. Lineage (GTDB taxonomy): Bacteria > Pseudomonadota > Gammaproteobacteria > Burkholderiales > SG8-39 > CAZTDU01. Next base: position 3,505 of record CAZTXP010000005.1, on the reverse strand, counting down.
GCCAAGATGATCGACACCATGATCGTCGACGGCCTGTGGGACGTGTACAACCAGTACCACATGGGCGTCACCGCCGAGAACGTGGCCAAGGAACACGGCGTCACGCGCGAGGAGCAGGACGAGTTCGCGGTGAAGTCGCAGAACAAGGCCGAGGCCGCGCAGAAGGCCGGCCGCTTCAAGGACGAGATCGCGCCGGTCGAGGTGCCCTCGCGCAAGGGCCCGGTCGTGTTCGCCGACGACGAGTACCCGCGCCACGGCGCGACCATCGACGCGATGAAGGGCCTGAAGCCCGCGTTCGACAAGGCCGGCACCGTCACCGCCGCCAACGCCTCCGGCATCAACGACGGCGCGGCCGCGGTGGTCGTGATGTCGGCGCGCAAGGCAAAGGAGCTGGGCTTGAAGCCGATGGCCAGGATCAAGGCGTTCGCCTCCGCCGGCGTGGACCCGAAGACCATGGGCATGGGCCCGGTGCCGGCCTCGAAGCGCTGCCTATCGCGCGCCGGCTGGGAGCCGAAGGACCTTGATCTCATGGAGATCAACGAGGCCTTCGCCGCGCAGGCGATCGCGGTGAACCGCCAGATGGGCTGGGACTTGTCGAAGGTCAACGTGAATGGCGGCGCGATCGCGCTCGGCCATCCGATCGGCGCCTCGGGCTGCCGCATCCTGGTGACGCTGCTGCACGAGATGCAGAAGCGCGATGCGAAGAAGGGCCTCGCGTCGCTGTGCATCGGCGGCGGCATGGGCGTCGCGCTGGCCGTGGAACGATAGGCTATAGTACGAACAGGCACTCAGGAGGAGCGCGGAACATGTCGAAGCAGCGAGTGGCCGTCGTCACCGGCGGCATGGGCGGACTGGGCGAGTCGATTTCGACCAAGATGGCGGAGGCTGGCTACAAGGTCGTCGTCACGTATTCGCCGTCGAACACCAAGTACAAGCAGTGGCTCGACGAGATGAAGAAGAAGGGCCTCGACTTCGGCGCCTACCCGGTCGACGTTGCCGACTACGACGACTGCGCCGCGAAGTGCGCGCAGATCCGCAAGGATCACGGCCACATCGACATCCTGGTGAACAACGCCGGCATCACGCGCGACATGACCTTCAAGAAGATGTCGAAGGCCGACTGGGACGCGGTGATGCGCACCAACCTCGACTCGTGCTTCAACATGACCAAGCAGGTGATGGACCCGATGGTCGAGGCGAACTGGGGCCGCGTGATCAACGTCGCCTCGGTCAACGGCCAGAAGGGCGCCTTCGGCCAGACCAACTACTCCGCGGCGAAGGCCGGCATCCACGGCTTCACCAAGGCGCTCGCGCTCGAGGTCGCCAAGAAGGGCGTCACGATCAACACCATCTCGCCGGGCTACATCGGCACCAAGATGGTGACCGCGATCCCCAAGGAGATCCTCGACTCGAAGATCCTGCCGCAGATCCCGCTGGGCCGGCTCGGCAAGCCGGACGAGGTCGCGGGCCTGATCATCTACCTTTGCTCCGAGGAGGCGGCGTTCGTCACGGGCGCCAATATCTCGATCAACGGTGGCCAGCACATGTATTGATGGGGGTTCCGTGGAAAACCAGGTCCGTCTGATCAAGAAGTACCCGAACCGCCGCCTCTACGACACCAAGACGTCGAGCTACATCACGCTCGCCGACGTCAAGCAGATGGTGGTGAAGAATGAGGACTTCCAGGTCGTGGACGCCAAGTCCGGCGACGACCTGACGCGCCAGATCCTGCTGCAGATCATCCTCGAGGAGGAATCCGCGGGCGCGCCGATGTTCTCGTCCGACCTGCTGTCGCAGATGATCCGCTCGTACGGTTCCGCGATGCAGGGGTTCATGGGCACGTACCTGGAGAAGAACCTGCAGGCCTTCCAGGACCTGCAGAAGGCGCTGCAGGAGCAGTCGCAGAAGGTCTACGGCGACAACTCGCGCGCCGGCACCGAGGTGTGGTCGCAGTTCATGAACCTGCAGGGCCCGGCGATGCAGAGCCTGATGCAGTCGTACATGGAGCAGAGCCAGAAGGTGTTCGCGCAGTTCCAGGACCAGATGCAGAGCCAGGCCCGCAACATGTTCACCGGTTTCCAGTTCCCGGGCTTCCCCGCGCCCGGCACCGGCAACAAGAACGAGCCGCCCAAGCAGTCCTGAGATGGCGCGGCGCGGTCCGACCGCGGCGAGCGCGAAGCGCCCGGTCGCGACCAGAGCGACACCCACGGTCGGCTTCGTCTCGCTCGGCTGCCCGAAGGCGCTCGTAGACTCCGAGGACATCCTCACGCGGCTTTCGGCCGAGGGCTACCGCACGGCCAAGGACTACGCCGGCGCGGACCTCGTCATCGTCAACACCTGCGGTTTCGTCGACGACGCGGTTGTCGAGTCGCTCGATGCCATCGGCGAAGCGCTCGCCGAGAACGGTCGCGTGATCGTCACCGGGTGCCTCGGCGCGCAGGGCGACGTCGTGAAGAAGGCGCATCCCTCGGTGCTCGCCGTCACCGGTCCGCACGACGCGCCGGCCGTGATGAAGGCGGTGCACCGCGCGCTGCCCAGGCCCCACGACCCGTATACGGACCTCGTCCCTGCGCAGGGCGTGAAGCTCACGCCGCGACACTACGCCTACCTGAAGATCTCCGAGGGCTGCAACCACCGCTGCACGTTCTGCATCATCCCGTCGATGCGCGGCGACCTCGTGTCGCGCCCGATCGGCGACGTGATGCAGGAGGCCGAGCGCCTCGTCGCCGCGGGCGTGAAGGAGTTGCTCGTCATCTCGCAGGACACCAGCGCCTACGGCGTGGACGTGAAGTACCGCACCGGCTTCTGGAACGGGCGCCCGCTGAAGACGAAGATGACCGCGCTCTGCGAAGCGCTCGGATCCCTGGGCGTGTGGGTGCGCCTGCACTACGTCTACCCGTATCCGCACGTCGACGAGGTCATCCCGCTGATGGCCGAGGGCAGGGTGCTGCCCTACCTCGACGTGCCGTTCCAGCACGCGAGCCCGCGGATCCTGAAGCTGATGAAGCGCCCGGCGAACGCCGAGGACACGCTCGAGCGCATTCGCGCCTGGCGCCGGATCTGCCCCGACATCACGATCCGCAGTACCTTCATCGCCGGCTTCCCCGGCGAGACCGAGGCCGAGTTCGAGTCGCTGTTGAGCTTCCTCAAGGAGGCCAGGCTGGATCGCGTGGGATGCTTCGCCTACTCGCCGGTCGAGGGTGCGGCCGCGAATGCGCTGCCGGGCGCATTGCCCGAGGAAGTGCGCGAGGAGCGCCGCGCGCGCCTGATGCAGCTGCAGGCCGGCATCAGCGCGGCCAAGCTGAAGGACAAGATCGGCCGGCGCTTCACCGTGCTGGCCGATTCGACGACCACGGCGCGCTCGGCGGCGGACGCCCCGGAGATCGACGGCGTGGTGAAGGTGAAGGGCGGCAGGCTTCGCGTCGGCGAGTTCGTCGACGTGGTGATCGAGAAATCGGACGAGCACGACCTCTACGGGAGACGGGCATGAGCAATCGCGAAGTGG
>CAZTXP010000004.1:5000-18195 GCA_964617355.1 uncultured Enterobacteriaceae bacterium | reverse complement strand
CGGCGACCGCGTGCTGATCTACATGCCGATGTCGATCCAGGCGGTGGCGGCGATGCAGGCCTGCGCGCGCATCGGCGCGACGCACTCGGTGGTGTTCGGCGGCTTCTCGGCGAAGTCGCTGCAGGAGCGCATCGTCGACGCCGGCGCGGTGGCGGTGATCACCGCCGATGGCCAGTTCCGCGGCGGCAAGGAGATCCCGCTGAAGCCCGTGGTGGACGAGGCGTTCACGCTCGGTGGCTGCGAGGGCATCAAGAGCGTGGTGGTCTACAAGCGCTCGGGCAGCAGCGTGCCGATGGTCGCGGGACGCGACCGCTGGTGGGACGACGTGGTGAAGGGGCAGTCGGACACCTGCGAGCCGACGTGGGTCGATGCCGAGCATCCGCTCTTCATCCTCTACACCTCGGGCTCGACGGGCAAGCCGAAGGGCGTGCAGCACTCCACCGCGGGCTACCTGCTGTGGACGATGCTGACCATGAAGTGGGTCTTCGACTACAAGCCGACCGACGTCTTCTGGTGCACGGCCGACGTGGGCTGGGTGACCGGGCACAGCTACATCACCTACGGTCCGCTCGCGGTGGGCGCGACCGAGGTGGTGTTCGAAGGCGTGCCGACGTATCCGGACGCGGGCCGCTTCTGGAAGATGATCCAGGACCACAAGGTGAACGTGTTCTACACCGCGCCGACGGCGATCCGTTCGCTGATCAAGGCGGGCGGCGACCTGCCGAAGAAGTACGACCTGTCCTCGCTGCGCATCCTCGGCACCGTGGGCGAGCCGATCAACCCGGAAGCTTGGATCTGGTACCACGAGACGGTCGGCGGCGGCCGCTGCCCGATCGTCGACACGTGGTGGCAGACCGAGACGGGCGGCCACATGATCACGCCGCTGCCCGGCGCGACTCCGACCAAGCCGGGCTCCGCGACCTTCGCGCTGCCGGGCATCGTCGCCGACATCGTCGACGAGACGGGGCACTCGGTGGGCAGGGGCAAGGGCGGCATCCTCGTCATCAAGCGCCCGTGGCCGTCGATGATCCGCACCATCTGGGGCGATCCGGATCGCTTCAAGAAGAGCTACTACCCCGAGGACTTCAAGGGCAAGTACTACCTCGCGGGCGATGGCGCGAGCACGGACGAGGAAGGCTACATCCGCATCATGGGCCGCATCGACGACGTGCTGAACGTCTCGGGGCACCGGCTCGGCACCATGGAGATCGAGTCCGCGCTGGTCGCGAACACCAAGCTGGTGGCGGAAGCCGCGGTGGTGGGGCGCCCGGACGACCTCACCGGCGAAGCCGTGGTCGCGTTCGTCGTGCTGAAGGGCCCGATGCCCACCGGAGAGGCCGCGCAGAAGATCGCCAAGGAACTGCGCGACTGGGTGGCGCACGAGATCGGGCCGATCGCGAAGCCGAAGGACATCCGCTTCGGCGAGAACCTGCCGAAGACGCGCTCCGGCAAGATCATGCGGCGCCTCCTGCGCTCGATCGCCAAGGGAGAGGAGATCACGCAGGACGTCTCCACCCTCGAGAACCCCGGGATCCTGGAGCAACTGAAGCACGTCCGCTGAAGCGGGGGCGGGCGGCGCATTTCCCGCGCGCTGCTAGAATTCGCCCTGCCGCGGAGAGATGGCCGAGTGGCTTAAGGCGCACGCTTGGAAAGCGTGTGTACGCTAACCCGTACCGTGGGTTCGAATCCCACTCTCTCCGCCACGTCAAGCCCCTAAGTGTTTGAAGTCGTTGAGGCCGGGTAGGGCTTCGCGCCGCCAACCCATCTTCGTACCCATTCAAGGGCCAGCGATGATCCTCGGGCGGCCTAGGATCGCCACAGCTATCGGCCATGCGGCCTTCCATTCGATCGAGAAGTCCCAAGCGTATCTGCAGGGCGCGTGTGATTTCGTGGCTGCCCCACGGTGGTCCCACAGTGTGCCCACCGTGCTCATTGGCCAAGAACCTCGCAGGCTGCACGCTGCGGGCCGGCTGACCCTCGGGTAGCCACCCGGCGCGGCGCGTGGCGTGGCGGCCGGCCGCGGCTCGCCCTGGGTCGATCCCCACCCCGCCACCCCCGAACGCGTCGAGCCGGCGAATACCCGGGGCCCTCGGAAAGAATCCTCGCGCGGGGAAATCGGCAGCTAGGGAATTCGGGGCGCATCAACTGGGTCCCCCGTTGCGTTACATGGTGATCAAGCGGATCATTTTTGCGTGCGAAATTGGCGCGGCTCGTTTGAGGGCATCGGGCAGATGGCCGTCATCCTTGGGACGATGGTTGCGATTCTGTACGCGATCTATTTCTGGTTACGAATTCCTCAGCAGGCACCAATCCGTTTTTCGATTGGCTTCGTGGTCGCGTCAATTTGGATAGCGAGAATGTGCCTACCGCGGTGGCGAAACTACCTTGGTGAGTTTTCGTCCAAAGTTTCGGGGCAATGGCTTCTGGACAGATTTGGTCATCTTCTCCTCGACGCTGCATTCCTGGTTTTCTTCGGGTCCCTTGCCGGTGGATTGCTTGGCATTCTCGGAAGCTATGACTATCAGGAAGGGGACTGTGCGCCCGGTGTTCCCGTACGATACTGCTAGCAAGTTTGCGCAACAGATATCCAATATCGCGGAGCTCGAATTGCCCTTCAACCCGCAGAGCCTCAAGAATCTTCGCCAGTACGCCAACAAGTCGGCCGCCGAAATCGGGCGAAGCCCCGATGGTGCGACCGCCGATCAGGCAGTCTCGATTCAAGGGGTTGCGGGTGATGCCGGGGCGATTCTGACGGCCGCGGAGCCGGTCGCCGCTGCGCACCTCCATCGAATCGCTGCCGGTGCAGCCAAGGTGCCGCCGCACGTCCGCGCGCAGGTCTGCCTCGAAATCTTGAAGGGACGCGGGCACCTCGTGAGCAAGGCATCCGAGTCCGAGGGAGGCGCGGGCGAGACTGGAATTCTCGCAAAGCTCGCGGCGGCCCTCGGCGCGAGGATTCCGCGTCCGCCGGTCGTCGTCGATGCCGAGTCCGCGCCGCAGCCCTAGCGCGGTGATGCGGGCTGTAGAACTCGCCAAGTGGCGGAATGGTGAACGCTACTTGGCTTCCGATGGCCCAATTCCTGGAGTTTGCCCGGTGCACTTCGCAAGGGTGCTTGTCGCGCGCGCCGCGGCAGAAGCAGCTATAGCGCGCGCTCGGAGCCGTTAGCACGCGTTAGCGTCGGTTAGCTTTCGTTAGCAGCGATGACCGGCATATGTCGGTCAGATGCCGGGCAATCGCCCGTCACTGGGACCGGTTAGCTCCGCTAAGGTGCCGCGCGCGGCCTCATCGTGCGTGAGCTTCGCGCGAGCCACACACAGAATGGTGATCGCTTTGTCGATCGACTCGGCAGGAAACGCGATTGTTTGAGCGCCGGCAAACGTGCAACCGTCGTAGGACGTGACGCGAACGCTGACTAGCTGCCCGCTGAGGCGGCCACGGTGAAGGCCAACTCGAAGTGCGAGACCATGGCCGACCCACCCGCGTGCAAGGCTCCTGCTTTCATCTTCTGGCGCTTTCATTTGCTAACCCCCATGGTAGATATCTAAGAAGGTCACCGCCGGCGGGGAAGGTAATTCGCGGCACTTGGCCATGACTTACCCGCCGGCGGGGAACGCGGCGTCGCAGTCGACGGCGGACTGACCCGCCCGCGGGGAAGTGTTCCCCGTGGGCGGGGATGATTTCTTGCGGGCGGATACGAGCAAGAATTGCTCGCGTCGTAACTCGTTTTCGCTTCGCCAAAGGTTTGTCGGGCCGCCTGCCCGAACTTCGAGTTTTCCTCGGCACTCGTCGACTGCAAGCCACGTGATTGCGTACAGGGCAGCGCGATTCCGAGACCCGAGGCGCGTTTGCAGTAGGAAACCCTTGGCGAGCAGTTCCTGCGTCGCGCGCTGTAGGCCGCTATTCGACCGCCAGCCTCGGGGCTTTAGCAGAGCAGGACACGCGGCGAGGTCGCCGTTGTTGTTGCCGCGAAACTGGGCGAGCATGTCGACGAGTAGCTTTACCGCGCGAGGCGAAAGGGTCGCGTACTCGTGGCTATTGGTAATCGCGTGCGGTAGGGCCGAGAACGTGCCCGTTCCGCGGCGTCCCTTCTGCAGCGCAATCGATCGCGTTACACTTCGCTTAGGCATTGTTGGCTCATCGGAGGCCGCGTATCTCCTGGCAGGGGGCGCGGCCTTCGTCTTTTGGGGGCAGTGGAGGTCAAGGCGCGAGAAGCGCAGCTCGGCAGCTAGCGGGAGCAGTTCGGCCATCTGCAGGCAGACGCGGAATTTCAGCGCAGCCGTTGCCGTTGGCCGGCGGCACTACGCGGCCTTGCGGTCAGGTTGCTTGTTCTGGCCTCGAATCCATTCGCGCACGTCGTCGATGGACCATGCGGTAACTCGAGGGCACAGCTTCCGAGGGGATGGGAACTGTCCGCGCTTCACGAGCAGCCAGAGCGTGCTTCGGCCGATTGGCACGAGCGTCAGGACTTGCGGCAGCCGGATGAATCCCTCGGCCGGGACGCTTGGGGTGAGTTGGGTTCGTACTACGCGTGCGCCAGCATTGCGCCGGCCACGAGGGCTGCGGGGGGCCATGGTCGTTCTCCGATTGGTCGTGGATATGCCGCTACAACCGTCAGCGACCCGTGTCGCTACGTGACGCACCAATCGGGGCGGACCCCGACGCACCTTCCAAGCCGCGAGAAGACCTCGCGGTATAGCTAAGCTGGCGCGGCCTACGCCGCCCCTGCCATTTCGTTGCGACCCATGTCGCCCACGATCATGCAGGTTGATCCAGTGTCGCGTGTCCTTTTGGGTATGTCAATGGGAGCCTATTTGGCGATGCAATCCGGCTATCGCGATTTGGTGTCGTTGCTTGCGCTAGTAGCCATGAGCCGCAGGTGAGTCACGCAGATCCGTGGGAGCAGCGTGGCAGCCTCTGCGGATGAAACCTTCTCGAGCTCAGCGAAATCACTGTCAAACACGGTCGCGGCACGTTGAGGATCAATCTCGCATTGTGCGTCTCGCTCGATCTGCTCGATCAGGCGGAAGAATTCGGCGCGGTTTGCGACGAGACGCGACAGCAAATCAGTCGGTGCGGACATGGGGCGTGTCCTCTCTCGGCCAGGGGCTGGCGATGGAGCTGCGGTACGGTGTGCGCGTCTAGGCGGCGATGCGTTGGAAGGGGAGAAGGATGGCACCCGCCCCCGGGTTCGCCTCCGCGGGGTGGTCGCAGAAGTCGGCCCACGCCTGCATCAACTGGCGGCGTTTGTCGAACAGGTCGCCGCGTCGATAGGCTGCCTCGGCGGCGTTCGGGATGGTGTGGGCGAGCGCCATTTCGCAAACCTCGTGGGCGAACGCGGTGCGCTCGGCGGCCCAATCGCGGAACGACGAACGGAAGCCGTGCACCGTTACGTCGAGCCCCATTCGCTCGAGCAGCGCGAGCATTGCGCCATTGCTGAGGGGCTTCGCGCTGCCCGGCGTGCGGAACAGGTGCGCCGAGTCGTCGGACCATTGTCCGCGGATGATAGCGACGGCGCGCGGGGAAAGCGGTACGCGGTGCTCGCGCTTCGCCTTCATGCGTCCGGCGGGAATCGTCCAAGTCGCGTTGTCGAGGTCGAACTCGTCGCGGCACGCGCCGATTGCCTCGCACGTTCGGGCGGCGGTCAGGATCGCGAATTCCATGCAGCGGGCGGCGGCGCCCGACTGTTCGCGCAGCCGCGCCATGAAGGTCGCGAGCTCGCCGAACGGCATTGCGGCGAAATGCTGGACGCGCTGACGCTTCGCGATCGTCGGGAGAAGCTGATTCAGGTGCCCCTTCCATCGCGCCGGGTTGTCGCCGGTGCGGTAGCCGCGCACCTTGGCCCAATCAAGGACGTTCTCGATCCTGGCGCGGAGGCGCGTTGCCGTCTCGTGCTTCGTGGTCCAGATAGGCGACAGCACTCGGAGGACGAGCGCGGTGTCTACTGCCTGCGCGGGGAGAGAGCCGAACACCGGGCTCGCGTACGTTTCGAGCGTGCTCGTCCACTGTTCGGCGTGCTTGGGATTGGTCCATGCGGCGCGATGGGAGTCGATGTACTGGCGGGCGCAGTCGGCGAAAGTCGCGGCGTTCGCCGCCTCGGCTTCGCGTTGACGCCGTGCGGTGATCTTTGCCTCGATGGGGTCGGTCCCGTCCGCGACCGACGATCGCAAGGCCGCCGCCTTGTCGCGCGCCTCGGCCAAGCTCACCGCGTGCAGGGGGCCGAGTCCCATGTCCCGGGTGCGGCCGGTGGCGGGCGAACGGAATCGGAATATCCAGGCCTTGGTGCCTCTCGCAGCGACCTGCAGGTAGAGCCCGCCGCCGTCGCAGTGCAGCCCCGGCGTGGTTACGGCGGCGACGGTGCGCGCCGAAAGCCGGTAGAGTTGTCTTGTACCCATGTTTGTGCCCATCCTTTGGTTGTGGATTGCACGGGACGTATCAGGCCGCCACTGGCCCGCGTCCGCGCCGGCGTTGTGCCACCGGCTCGGGTGAGGGGCAAATATGGGACCGTGCTAGACCGTGCTGGACACTTAAGCTAAGACACTCTCTCCGCCAGTCGCCCGGCCTCAGTCGGGCTTGAACCCCAGTTCCGACAGCATCTTCGCTTCGCGCTCGTACTGCGCGCGCGCGTAGGCGAGGTACTGCTCGCCCGTGATCACGTTCGGCTGCAGGTCGAACTGCTCGATCTGGTTCTGGTAGGCCGGGTCGGCCGCGGCCTTGCGGAATGCCGAGTGCAGCCGGGCGACGATGCGCGCGTCGAGGCCCTTGGGCGCGACGATGCCGATCGGCGACTCGATCACGAGGTCGTAGCCCAGCTCGCGCACGGTCGGTGTGTCTGGGAAGCGCTTCAGGCGCTGCGTGGTGAAGGTGGCGAGCAGGCGCGCCTTGCCGCTCTTCACCTGCGGGCCGAAGTTCGGGTCGCCGTAGACGTCGAGGTGCCTGCCGTAGAGCGCGACGAAGCTCTCGCCGCCGCCCTTGAACGGGATCATGTTGAACTTCGCGCCGGCCATGCCGGCGAGGCGCTCGCCGAAGATGCGGTTGACGCTGATCGCGCCGACGTTGCCCCAGCTGATCGCGCCCGGCCGCTTCTTGCCGTCGGCGAGCAGGTCGCCGAGTGTCTTCCACGGCGCGTCGGCGTTCACGACGATGCCGGTGACGAGGCCCGCGAGGCCGATCACGTAGGTGAAGTCGCGCAGCGGGTCCCAGTTGACCTTCTGCAGCAGCGGCGCGCGGATCACCGAGTTGTGCATCACGGCGAGCGTGTAGCCGTCGGCCTCGTTCATCAGCGCGAGGCCCGAGGTGCCCATCACGCCGCCGGCGCCGGGCTTGTGGATCATGACCACCGGCTGCCCGAGGTCCTTCGAGGCGGCTTCGCCGAGCGTGCGGAAGATCGGGTCGAACGAGCCGCCCGCGGCGAACGGGATCACGAGCTGCACCGGCTTGGCCGGGAACGCGTCCTGCGCGGCGGCGGGCAGGGTCGACGCCGCGCCGGCGGCAAGCACGGCGAGCAGCATCAGGCGGCGAATACGCGGGGCACGTGTGATCACAGGGTCTCCTCCCGGCGCGATTCTGCCGGGAATCGGCCGGCCCGTGCACGGTTGCTATCATCGGGCCCGTCATGAGCGAAGCCGCCCGAGACGAGATCATTCCGCTTTGGCCGACCTGGGTCGGCCAGCTGGATCTTCCCGGCGCCGAGGGAGCGAACCGATACTTCTCGGCCCTCGCGGCCGGGCCGGATGCGGGGGGCGACGTGTTCGCCCCGGAGGCGCCCGAGGCGCGCTGGCTGCGCGGCTGGGTCGAGGTCGCGCTGGCACAGTGGTTCGAGCGCCTGCGTGTGCGCACCGCGCCGCGCTGCACGCTGCGCGGAAGGCTCGACGCGCTCGGATTCAGCCAGTACCGCGAGCTCGCCAACGAGGCGGGGGCGTACCTGTCGGGAATGTATTTCGTGAATGCGCCGGCGGCGCCCGAGCTCGAAGGCCTGCGCAGCGATGGCCGGCCGAGCCACCTCACGCTCTACGATCCGCGCGTAGGCTTCAACGCGCTCGCGCTCGAGGGCGACCCGAACTTCGACGAGACGCGCACGCTGGTGCCGGTGGCGGGAAGGCTGATGCTGTGGCCGGGCTACCTTCGCCATTGCAGCCGCGTGCACCTCGCGCGCGCGCCATGGGTGCGCGTGGTGCTGCGCATCGAGCTCGACGACAGCGCGGCCGGAGGCGCGCGATGAGCGCCGCGCCGCGCATGGCCTTCAACGGCCTGTGGCCGACCTACCTCGTGCGTCGCCAGCTGCCGGGCTTCGGAGGGCACACCGCGGGGCTGGTCGCGTACATCGACGCGCAGGAGGCGCGCGAGGCCGATTTCACCGCGCGCTACCATGAGCAGCGATTCTTCGGCGGGGACCACTCCTCGGTCCGCTGGCTGAAGGCGCAGATCGACGACACCGTAGCCGCGTTCCTGGAGCAATCCGGGGCGGGGCGCAAGGCCGGCTGGACGCTCTTCAGCTGGTACAACATCAACCGGCGCGGCGACCACCACGCGCCGCACACGCATCCGCGGTCCTACCTGAGCGGGACGTACTACGTGCAGGTACCTGCGCCGCCCGCGGTGCTCGACGACCCGCGCGCGCAACCGGCATGCATTTCCTTCTACGACCCGCGGACCGGAGCGAACATGGTCGCCGCGGGAACGGAGTACGACGCGAAGCCGTCCCACGTCGTGCGCCCGGCGGCGGGCACGCTGCTGTTGTGGCCTTCCCCGGTGCAGCACTACGTGCACCCGAACCTCTCCGACGAGCGGCGCATCAGCATCAGCTTCAACGTCATCCTCTCGCCGTCCGCCTACTGGCCGGCGGACTTGCGCGCCGACTGAAGGTCGCGGCGCGGGGGCGGGGTAGGGCATAATGCAGGCGGCGGGCCCCCCCGCATTGCAGCCCGGTGAACCTGGTCAGGTCCGGAAGGAAGCAGCCACAGCTGGATCCTGCAAGTGCCGGGGTCAGGCTCGCCTTCCCTTTTCCCGCTGCACGCCGTCCTCGTCCAATCCGAGCCGCCGATGAGCTACCAGGTCCTCGCCCGCAAGTGGCGCCCGCGCAGCTTCGCGACGCTGGTCGGGCAGGAGCACGTGGTGAAGGCGCTGCGGCACGCGCTCGAGCACCAGCGGCTGCACCACGCCTACCTCTTCACGGGCACGCGCGGCGTCGGCAAGACGACGCTCGCGCGCATCCTCGCCAAGTGCCTGAACTGCGAGACCGGCATCACGCCGGAGCCCTGCGGCAAGTGCGGCGCCTGCACCGAGATCGACGGCGGGCGCTTCGTCGACCTGCTGGAAGTCGACGCGGCGACGAACACCAAGGTCGAGGAGATGCGCCAGCTGCTCGAGACCGCGCAGTATTCACCGACGCGGGGCCGCTACAAGGTCTACGTGATCGACGAAGTGCACATGCTGTCGAATTCGGCGTTCAACGCGATGCTGAAGACGCTCGAGGAGCCGCCGGAGCACCTGAAGTTCGTGCTCGCGACCACCGACCCGCAGAAGATCCCGGTGACGGTGCTGTCGCGCTGCCTGCAGTTCAACCTGAAGCAGATGCCGCGCGCGTCGATCGCCGGGCACCTCGCGCGCATCCTCGGCGAGGAAAAGGTGGAGCACGAGGCGGAGGCGCTGCCACTGATCGCGCGCGCGGCTGCGGGCAGCATGCGCGACGCGTTGTCGCTGCTCGACCAGGCGATCGCGCACGGCGCGGGCAACGTCACGGCGCAGAACGTGCGCGACATGCTCGGTGCCATCGACGAGAGCTACCTGTTCCGCCTGCTCGAGGCAGTGGCCGCGGGCGACGGGCCGGGCGTGCTGGCGATCGCCGACGAGATGCAGCAGCGCAGCCTGTCGTTCGACTCGGCGCTGCAGGACATGGCCTCGCTGCTCCTCAGCGTAGCGCTGGCGCAGGCGGTGCCGGGTGCGCTTGGCGACGACGTGCCGGAGCGCGAGCGCATCCTCGGATTGGCGCATGCGCTGGATGCCGAGACGGTGCAACTCGACTACCAGATCGCCCTGCAGGGCCGGAGCGACCTCGAACTCGCGCCGGACGAGCACGCGGGATTCGTGATGACGCTGCTGCGGATGCTGGCGTTCCGTCCGGGCGCGGAACCGGCGCGTGCGCTCGAAGGAGCGCCTGCGCGTCCTGCCGGCACGCCCGCGGCGCGACTGGCGGGTCCCCGTGCGGCGGCGCCGGCGACAGCCGTGTCGCGGCCTGCTGCCGCGGCCCCTTTGCGACCGGTCGGCGGTGGGTCCCCGGCAGGCGGTTGGCCGGAACTCGCCGCGCAGCTTGCGCTGGGCGGGGCAGCGCGCGAGCTCGCCCGGCATTCGATCCTGCGCGGGCAGGAGGGCGATCACTACGACCTCGTCGTGCCGAAGGCGCTGTCGCATCTCACGAGCTACCAGGACAAGCTGCGCGCCGCGCTCGAGCAGCACCTCGGGCGGCCGGTGAAGGTGGCGGTCACGGCGGGCGACACCGCCGCCGTATCTAGCGGCGAGAGCGCGGCCGGCGTCGAGGCGGCACGCGCCAGCGCGAAGAAGGCGGAGATGACGAAGGCCGTGCAGGACGACGCGTTCGTGAAGGACCTCGTCAACCTGCTCGACGGCACGGTGATCGAATCGACGATCAAGTCCACCAACGGCAATCCATAGCAGGAGGCGCGCATGCGCGGCAACATCGGTCAACTCATGAAGCAGGCGCAGGCGATGCAGGACAACATGCGCCGCCTGCAGGAGCAGCTCGGCTCGATGGAGGTCGAGGGCCAGTCGGGCGCCGGCATGGTGAAGGTGACGATGACCTGCAAGCACGAGGTGCGCCGCGTGAGCATCGACCCGTCCCTCGTCGGCGACGACCGCGAGATGCTCGAGGACCTGCTCTGTGCAGCGTTCAACGATGCCGCGCACAAGGTGGACGCCACCGTAAGCGAGAAGATGGGCGGACTCACCGCCGGCATGGGCTTGCCGCCCGGGATGAAGCTGCCGTTTTGAAGGGCGAGTCGCTCCCGGGCGCGAAGGGCCTCGATCGCCTCGTCGAGGCGCTGCGCGCGTTGCCCGGCGTCGGCCCGAAGGCCGCGCAGCGCATGGCCTACCACCTGCTGCAGCACGACCGGACAGGCGCCGGGGAACTCGGCCTCGCGTTGCAGTCGGCGCTGGCGAACGTGCGCCGCTGCGGCCAGTGCAACAACTTCTCCGACGACGAGACCTGCGCGCTGTGCCGTTCGCCGCGACGCGACGCGTCGCTGCTCTGCGTGGTCGAGACGCCGTCCGACCTTGCCGTGGTCGAGCAGACCCTGAGCTACCAGGGGCTCTATTTCGTGCTGATGGGGCGGCTCTCGCCGCTCGATGGCGTCGGCCCCAGGGACATCGGCCTCGACCGGCTGCTGTCACGCGTATCCGACGGCAAGGTGCAGGAAGTAATCCTCGCTACCAACCTCACCAACGAAGGCGAGGCGACGGCACACACCATCGCCGAGATGCTGCGCAGTCGCGGCATCAAGGCGAGCCGCATCGCGCGCGGCGTCCCGCTGGGCGGAGAACTGGAGTACGTGGATATCGGGACGGTTTCGCAGGCGCTGCTGGATCGCCGCGGGATCGAGTAACATCGCCGCGCACTCTCACGGAGGAGGGATGTCCATGAAGCGAATCATCCGCGCCGCCTTGCTGGCTGCGATGGCGCTCGCCGCATCGGCACACGCGCAGCCCGAGAAGCGCGACGTTCACATCGCGGTCGGCGGCAAGTCGGCCTTGTACTACCTGCCGCTCACCGTCGCCGAGCGCCTCGGGTATTTCAAGGACGAGGGGCTGAACGTCCGCATCAGCGACTTCCCCGGCGGCACGCGCTCGCTGGAGGCCGTGGTGGGCGGTAGCGCCGACGTGGTCTCGGGTTCGTACGAGCACACGATCAACATGCAGGCGATGAAGATCCGCTTCCAGGCGTTCGTGCTGGCGGGGGCGGCGCCGCAGATCTCGGTGGCGATCGCATCGTCGAAGGCGGCGATGTACAAGGGCCCGAAGGACCTCAAGGGGCTGAAGGTCGGCGTCAGCGCGCCGGGCTCGAGCACCAACATGGTGGTCAACTTCCTCGCCGCGAAGGGCGGCCTGAAGCCGGGCGACTTCGCCGTCATCGGCATCGGCGCGGGCGCGACGGTGGTCGCGGCCGTCGACCAGGGGCGCGTGGACGTGATCTCGCAGACCGATCCCGCGGTCACCATCCTCGAGAAGGACGGCAAGGTGAAGGTCATCGCCGAGACGCGCACGCCCGAGGGCACCGAGAAGATCTTCGGCGGCCCGATGCCGGCGGCGAGCCTCTACGCGCCCATCGAGTTCATCCGCAAGAACCCGAACACCGTGCAGGCGCTCGCCAACGCGATGGTGCGCACGCTCGTCTGGATGCAGGAGGCGTCGCCGCAACAGGTCCTCGCCGCCGTGCCGGAGGAGTACCTGCTCGGCAACAAGGCGATGTACCTGTTCGCTTACCAGAACGTGCGCTCCGCCTATTCGAAGGACGGCTTGTTCCCGGAGGCGGGGCCGGCGACCACCCTGAAGGCGATCGCATCATTCAATCCCGCGGTGAAGCCGGAGGCGATCAACCTGGCCGACACGTACACCAACGAATTCGCCAAGAAGGCGTTCGCGAAGTACGGGGCGAAGAAGTAGGCATGGAGGGTTCCGCGCCAGCGCTGGCGCTGGAGGACGTCTCGGTCGCCTTCCGTTCGGCGGGGGACGAACGCTACGTCGCGGTCCAAGGCGCCACGCTGCGCGTCCGGGCGGGCGAGTTCGTGTCGGTGGTCGGGCCGACCGGTTGCGGAAAGTCGACGCTCCTGAACGTCGCGGCCGGCCTCCTTGCGCCGTCGGCGGGGTCCGTGACGGTCGCCGGGGAGCCGCTGCAGGGCCTGAATCGCAAGGCGGGCTACCTGTTCCAGTCCGAGGCGTTGATGCCGTGGCGCACCGCGCTCGAGAACGTCACGGCCGGCCTGGAGTTCCGCGGTCGCGACCGGGCGGAAGCCGCGCGCGAGGCGCAGGATTGGCTGCGCCGCGTCGGGTTGCGAGGCCACGGGGACCGCTATCCGCACCAGCTGTCGGGCGGCATGCGCAAGCGCGTGGCCCTCGCGCAGACGCTGATCCTCGACCCGCAGATCCTGCTGATGGACGAGCCGTTCTCGGCGCTCGACATCCAGACCC
>CAZTXP010000003.1:0-6451 GCA_964617355.1 uncultured Enterobacteriaceae bacterium | reverse complement strand
GTGGACACGCAGATCGCGAACACCGAGGAAGTGCCGCAGAAGGCGGTCGACCTCGCGCAGCTGCTCGACACGATGGGCAAGGCGGGCAACCCGGCGAACATCGTGATCCTCGACGCCTGCCGCAACAACCCGTTCGGGCGCGACTTCCGCATCGACCAGAAAGGGTTGTCGCAGGTGGACGCGCCGGTGGGCACGCTGCTCGCGTACGCGACAGCGCCCGGCAACGTCGCGATCGACGGCGAGGGTACGAACGGCCTCTACACCGAGTACCTGCTGAAGGAAATGAGGGTGCAGGACGCGAAGGTGGAGGACATCTTCAAGCGCGTGCGCCTCGCGGTGAGGCGCCAGTCGAAGGGCTTCCAGATCCCGTGGGAGAGCACGTCGCTGGAGGAGGACTTCTACTTCCAGCCGCCGGAGGAGTTGAGGAGGGCGGCGGAGGCCGAACGGCAGAAGCGGGCGGAGGCGGAGCAGGCGGCGAGGCGGCAGGAGGAAGAGCGGCGTCGGAAGGAGGAGGAGGCGCGGCTGGCACGCGATAAGGCCGAGGCCGAGCGCAAGCGCCAGCTGGAGGAGGAACGCCAGGCGCGCCTTCGACAGGAAGCGGAGGAGCGCCGGCGCCTCGAGGAGGAGTTGCGCAAGTCGCAATTGGCCGAGGCCGAGCGGCAGCGGCGATTGAAGGAGGCGGAGGCCGCCCGCGCGCAGGCCGAGGCCGAGCGCCAGAGGCAGCTGAAGGAGGCGGAGGACGCGCGCGCGAAGGCCGAGGCCGAGGCGATCCGGCGGGCAGAGGAAGAGCGGCGCGCACAGGCGGCGGCGGAGGCTGCACGCCAGCAGAAAGAAGCCGAGGCGGCACTGGCGCGCCAGCAGGCGGAGGCATCGCGGCGCCGCGCGCTGGAGGAGGCGCGCGCCGCGAAGGAGCGCGACGAGGCGGAGAGGAAGCGGCGCTACGAGGCCGAACTCGCGGAGTGGGAGAAGATCGTCGAGTCGAGCGATGCGGCCGCGTTCGCGGCGTTCCTCTATCGCTACCCGACCGGGAGCTTCACGGAGCTGGCGCAGCTGCGGCTCGACCAGCTGCTTGCGCGCGAGGGGGAGAAGCGCGTCGAGGTGGTCAACGCGCCGGCCAACCCGTTCAGCAAGGGTACGGCGCGCGCAGACGTCGGCTACAAGGTCGGCGACACCTACACCTATCGCGTCACGGACCTCTATACCGGTCGCGAGATTCGCGTCGGCGAGCAGCGCGTCAGCGCCGTGCGCGACACGCAGGTCGAGTTCAATGGCGGCCGCCTGGTCTTCGACCCCCTCGGCAACATCCTGCGGTTGCCCGATGGCCGCCGCTTCGTCGGCCGGCAGGACCAGCCCCTCGAATACGCGGTCGGCCGCAAGTGGCTGTCGCGCTTCGAGGTGCAGCTGCCGAACGGCTCGATCTCGCAGAACGAGGTCACGATGCGGGTGACCACGCGCGAGCGCATCACGGTCGGCGCAGGGACCTTCGAGTGCTACAAGATCGAGGGATCGGGCGGCGGCTTCTCCAACGACGGCGGGCAGGTCGTGGTGTCCAGCGTGGCCTGGGTGGCGCCGGACCGCGTGCGGCGCGCGATCGCCTCGGAGCAGCGACGCACCGTGTACCGCCGCGGCGGCCCGGGGCGCGTGCTGAACTCGGAGCGCACCGAGCTGCTCGCGTACACGCAAGCCTGAGCGTGCGCTTCGTTGCCGCGGCGGCGCATCGCCTGCAGCCGTGGAAGAACGGCCTCGGCGTGTCGCGGGTGATCGCCGACGATCCCGCGGGCGCCGGGTTCGACGCGCTGCGCTGGCAGGTGAGCGCGACCGAGATCGCGGGTGATTGCCCCTTCTCGGCGCTGCCGGGGCTGGACCGGCTGTTCGTGGTGATCGAGGGCGCGGGCGTCGTGCTGGAGAGCATGGATGAGCACGGCACGAATCACGAAGCGAGCTTGCCCGCGGGAGCGGCGCCGCATGCCTTTCGCGGCGACTGGACGACGCACTGCCACCTGATCGGCGGACCGGTGCGCGTGCTGAACGTGATCGCGCGGCGGGGAGTGTTCGCCGCCGCGCTGCGCCGCGAACACGCAACATCGATCGTGGCGGCTGCTGGCGAGACCCTGGTCGCGGTCGATCCGTCCACGCTCGATGCGTGGATCTTCGGGGATGGCGACTCGATGCCGTCCGCAGCGCGCGACCCGTGGGTCGCGCGCATTCGCCCGACCTAGCGGTTGGGCGGACTCAGGGCGCGGGCCTGGGCTTTCGCTCGGCCACGCGGCAGACCAGCGCCTGGTTGGCCATCGTCAGGCGCGTGAGCACCATGCTGCGGGCGTCGGGGTCCGGCTCCCAGTCGGTGGGCCGGTTCTCGTTGAAGTAGGTGCGGATCTCGAGCTGGTTCGCGCTCGGGAAGCGGTAGATCGCGAACAGGCGCTGCAGCTCGCGGCCGGCGGCGTCGGCGAGGATCAGGTCCATGCGCGCGAGGCCCGACACCTCGTCGGTGGCGTAGTGCATGCGCGCCGCTTTCTTCGCGTCGGGGATCACGACCTCGCCGCGCGAGACGAAGGCCGCCACGACGCCGCCTTTCTCGAGGACCAGCCCGCTGCAGCGGCCGATCGAGTCGAGCCCCTCCCAGCGGCCGGCGAGGCGAGGGTCGGGTCCCGGGGCGTCGGCCGCTTGCGCGACGCAGGCGAGCGCGGCCAGCAGGCCTGCGAACAGGCGCCGCCGCATCTTCAGCGCTTGATCCGGGCGGCGATCTCGCCCACCACGCCGCGGCGGAAGGCGAGCACGCAGAGCACGAAGATCGTGCCGGTGATGACCGTCACCCAGCCCTCGAGCGAGGCGAGGTAGTTCTGCAGCGTGACGACGATGAACGCGCCGGCCGTCGGCCCGAGGATGGTGCCGAGGCCGCCGAGCAGCGTCATCAGCACGACCTCGCCGGACATGTGCCAGTGCACGTCCGTGAGCGTCTCGAACTTGAACACCAGCGCCTTGGTCGCGCCGGCAAGGCCCGACAGCGCCGCGGACAGCACGAACGCGAGCAGCTTGTACTTGTCGACGTCGTAGCCGAGGGACAGCGCGCGCGCCTCGTTCTCGCGGATCGCCTTCAGGATCTGGCCGAACGGCGAGTGGATGGTGCGGTAGATGACGCAGAACCCGGCCACCGCGACCGCCAGCACGAAGTAGTACATGACGAGGTCGTCGTCGAGGTTCACGAGGCCGAGCAGCGGCCGGCGCGGGATGCCCTGCAGGCCGTCCTCGCCGCCGGTGAACGGCGCCTGCAGGTAGATGAAGTAGAGCATCTGCGAGAACGCGAGCGTGATCATCGCGAAGTAGATGCCCTGCCGGCGGATGGCCAGCGCGCCGACGAGGTAGCCCACCAGCGCCGACACCGCGACGCCGGCGAGGATGCCGACCTCGGTGGGCAGGCCCCAGACCTTGACCGCGTGGCCGCAGACGTAGCCCGCGGTGCCGAGGAACATCGCGTGGCCGAAGGACAGGAGGCCCGTGTAGCCGATCAGCAGGTTGAACGCGCTGGCGAAGAGCGCGAAGCACAGCGCCTTCATCAGGAAGATCGGGTAGATCGCCGCCGGCGCCGCGAGGAAGAACGCGGCGAGCACGGCGTAGAGGATCTTCTGTCCGCGGCTCATCGGCTACTTCTCCTTGCCGAAGAGGCCGGCCGGGCGCACCAGCAGCACCAGCGCCATGATGACGAACACCACCGTGGACGAGGCCTCGGGGTAGAAGACCTTGGTGAGCCCCTCGATTACGCCGAGGCCCAGGCCCGTGACGATCGAGCCGAGGATCGAGCCCATGCCGCCGATCACCACCACGGCGAACACCACGATGATGATGTTCGAGCCCATGAGCGGGTTGATCTGGATGATCGGCGAGGCGAGCACGCCGGCGAAGCCCGCGAGCGCGACGCCGAACGCGTAGGTGAGGGTGATCATGCGCGGCACGTTGACGCCAAAGGCCTGCGTCAGCGCCGGGTTCTCGGTGCCGGCGCGCAGGTAGGCGCCGAGCTTGGTGCGCTCGATCACGTACCAGGTGCCGAAGCACACCACGAGCGAGGCCACGACGACCCAGGCGCGGTAGTTCGGCAGGATCATGAAGCCGAGGTTGGTCGCGCCGCGCAGCGCGTCGGGCACCTGGAACGGCTGCCCGGAGACGCCGAACTGCTGGCGGAAGAGGCCCTCGAGGATCAGCGCGAGGCCGAAGGTGAGCAGGAGGCCGTACAGGTGGTCGAGCTTGTACAGCCAGCGCAGCATGGTCTTCTCGATCACGATGCCGACGATGCCCACCGCCAGCGGCGAGAGGACCAGCGCGAACCAGTAGTTGAGGCCGAGGTAATGCAGCAGCATCCATGCGCCGAACGCGCCCAGCATGTAGAACGTGCCGTGCGCGAAGTTGACGATGTTCAGCAGCCCGAAGATCACCGCCAGGCCGAGCGACAGCATGGCGTAGAACGAGCCGTTCACCAGCCCCAGCAGCAGCTGGGACAGGAAGGCCTGCAAGGGGATCCCGAAGATCTCGGTCATGGCGAGGAGGCGGTCCCGGCAGGGCCGGGACCGCGAGCCGTCAGCGCCTTATTTCTTGACCATCGAGCACTTCGACGCCGACAGCGGCTGGAACGCTTCCGCCGCCGGGATCGTGGCCTTCAGGGTGTAGTAGTCCCACGGATACTTCGACTCGGACTGCTTCTTCACCTGCATGAGGTACATGTCGTGGATCATGCGGTTGTCGTCGCGCAGCTTGCCGTTCCTGAGGAAGAAGTCGTCGACCTTCATCTTCTTCATCGTCGCGACCACCGCCGCGGCGTCGTCGGTGCCGGCTTCCTTCACCGCCTTCAGGTAGTTCATGGTCGCCGAGTAGACGCCGGCGTGGATCATGCTCGGCATCTTCTTCGCCTTCTCGAAGAAGCGCTTGGCGAACTTGCGGTTCTGGTCGTCCATGTCCCAGTAGAAGCCGTCGGTCAGCAGCATGCCCTGCGCGGTGTTCAGGCCGAGGCTGTGGATGTCGGTGATGAAGACGAGCAGGCCCGCGAGGCTCTGGTTCTTGGTGATGCCGAACTCGTTGGCCGCCTTGATCGAGTTGATCGTGTCGCCACCGGCGTTGGCGAGGCCGACGATCTTGGCCTTCGAGGTCTGCGCCTGCAGCAGGAAGGACGAGAAGTCCGCGGCGTTCAGCGGGTGGCGCACCTGGCCGAGCACCTTGCCGCCGTTCGCCTTCACCACGTCGGAGGTGTCCTTCTCGAGCGAGTGCCCGAACGCGTAGTCGGCGGTGAGGAAGAACCAGGTGTCGCCGCCGGTCTTCACGATCGCCTTGCCGGTGCCGTTGGCGAGCGCATACGTGTCGTAGGCGTAGTGGATCGTGTACGGGTTGCAGTCCTCGTTGGTGAGGCGGGTCGACGCCGCGCCGACGTTGATCGCGAGGCGCTTCTTCTCGTTGGCGACCTTGGCGGTGGCGATGCCGACGGCCGAGTTGAGCAGGTCGGTGATCATGTCCACCTGCTGGCGGTCGAACCACTCGCGCGCGCGGTTGGCGCCGGTCTCGGCGTTGTTCTGGTGGTCGGCCGAGACCACCTCGATCTTCGCGCCGAGCACGGTCTTGCCGAAGTCCTCGACCGCCATCTGGGCGGCGATCACCGAGCCGCCGCCGCCGAGGTCGGAGTACAGGCCGGACATGTCGGACAGCACGCCGATCTTGACCACGCCGTCCGAGATCTTGCCGGCCGGCGCGCCCTTCTGCTGCGCGATCGCCATCGGGGCGAGGCCAAGGGCCCCGGCCACCATTGCGCTGATGAGTGTGCGTTTCATGTGCGTTCCTCCATTGCGGGTTGCGTGGCGGCGCCTAGACGCCGAGGTACTCGTGCAGCATGTCCATCTTCGAGTCGAGTTCGGCGGCCGCGAAGCCCTGCGCGATGCGGCCGTGCTCCATGACGTAGTGGCGGTCGGCGAGCGGCGCGGCGAAGCGGAAGTTCTGCTCCACCAGCACGATCGTGAAGCCCTTGTCCTTCAGCTGCCGGATCACCTTGCCCAGCGTCTGCACGATCACCGGCGCGAGGCCCTCTGTGATCTCGTCGAGCAGCAGCAGCCGGGCTCCCGTGCGCAGGATGCGCGCCATCGCGAGCATCTGCTGCTCGCCGCCCGAGAGGCGCGTGCCCTGGCTCGAGCGGCGCTCGGCGAGGTTCGGGAACATGGCGTAGATCTCGTCCACGCCCATGCCGCCCTTCTGCACCGCCGGCGGCAGCAGCAGGTTTTCCTCGGTGGAGAGGCTGGAGAAGATGCCGCGCTCCTCGGGGCAGTAGCCGATGCCGAGGTGCGGGATGCGGTGCGTGGCGAGGCCGATCGCCTCGGTGCCGTTGACCTTGATCGAGCCCTTCCTCTCGCCGACCAGGCCGAGGATGGACTTCAGCGTCGTGGTGCGCCCGGCGCCGTTGCGGCCGAGCAGCGTCACCACC
>CAZTXP010000002.1:0-33179 GCA_964617355.1 uncultured Enterobacteriaceae bacterium | reverse complement strand
GCGCGCGCTGCCGTCGCCGGCCTCGCTGGTGACCTGGCTGCGCACCGCGGCGTCCTTCGGGTCGCCGTTCGGCTTGAAGGTCTCGGCCGAGGTCTCCGCCTGCGCGAAGTCGACTTCCACCGTGACCTGCGCGCGCACGTTCTGGCGGCCGAGCACCGGCTCGAGGATTTCCTGGATGCGGCGCGTGTAGTTCGACTCGAGCTCGCCGACGTAGGCGAGCTGCGCGGCATCCAGCCCTCCCTGCGACTCGGCCGGCTGCGACAGCATCGCGCCGGTCTGGTCGACCACGGTGACGTTCTTTACCGGCAGGTCGGGCACGCTGGAGGACACCAGGTTGACGATGCCGGCGATCTGCGCGCGATCCAGTGCGCGGCCCGGGTGCAGCGCGAGCAGCACCGAGGCGCTGGGCTTCTGGCGGTCGCGCATGAACACGGTGGGCTTGGGCAGCGCGAGGTGCACGCGCGCGCCCTGCACCGCGGACAGCGACTGGATGGTGCGCGCGAGTTCGCCCTCCAGCCCGCGCTGGAAGTTCACCTGCTCCTGGAACTGCGTCGCGCCGAGCTTCTGCGTCTCGAGCAGCTCGAAGCCGACGATCGAGCCCTTGGGCAGGCCCTGCGACGCAAGGCGCAGGCGCGTGTCGTGCACCTGCTGCGAGGGCACCATGATCGCGCCGCCGCCGTCGGCGATCTTGTACGGCACGTTCATCTGCGAGAGCTGCGCGACGATCGCGCCGCCGTCGCGGTCATTGAGGTTGGAGTACAGCACGCGCCACTCGTGCGTGCGGCTCCAGAGCCAGCTCGCCACCACGATCGCCGCCAGCGCGGCGATCGCGACCCCGAGCCCGAGGCGCGCGCGCGGCGTCAGCCGCACCACGCCGTCGAGAACTCCGCCTTCGCTGCCTGCATCCGCCATGGTTCCTGCCCCGTTCGTTTCCTGTGGGAGGAATTATCGAAAGGACGGGGGTCGGCCGATCCGGCAAACAGGGGGGGGTTCGGTGCCCAATTCGGGGGTCGGGCGGGCGGGGGCGGGTGCTACTTTTGCACCATCCACAGAAGCCTCAGGCGACCACCATGAACGGCATCGATCCCGTGAAGCTCTCGACCCTCGCACGCGCCATGGGCGCGCAGGCGCAGGGCGGCGCGCAGGCCGCGGCAGGGCCAGCGGCGGAGAAGTTCACGCAGGCGCTGAAGTCGGCCGTGGTGAATTCCGACAAGCTGCAGTTGCAGGCGGCCGACGCCGCCAAGCGCTTCCAGGCCGCCGACCCCACCATGAGCCTGGAGCAGGTAATGATCTCGCTCAACAACGCGAACGTGTCCTTCCAGGGCCTCGTGCAGACGCGCAACCGGCTGGTGCAGGCGTATACGGACATCATGAACATGCAGGTTTGAGGCTCGCCCGCGCCCGTGCTAGCGTAGGCCCGGGAGGCAAGGCATGCCGCAAGCGGCGCAGTCCGGCTCGGTCCGTTGGCCGATCAGTCTCAAGATCTTCGGGGTCGCGCTGTCGCTGATCGTGCTGATGCTCGTCGTGTCGGTGTTGACGACCGTCAACTTCCGGCTCGTCGGGCAGCAGATCCAGTTGCTGTCCGAGACCTACATCGAGATCGACCAGGTCGTCGGCACCGTGCGCAGCGAGACGCTGCGCGAGGTGATCCAGATCGAGCGCGCGATCGCCGCCCGGCCGGCGGTCGACCCGGGCGACGAGGCGAAGGCGACGGAACTGGCGAAGGACCCCGGGGCCTGCATCCCGGAAGGCGCGACCGACGCCGACCTCGCCGCGCGCAATGCCTACCAGAAGGTGCTCCGCGAGGCGATGCCCGATCGCGCCGCGCGTCGCCTGATGGGCTACCGGGTGACCCGCATCTGCACCGACCGGCGCCTGGCGCGCGCGCTCGCGCTGGTCGACGCCGCGCTCGCCCTGCCACAGGTGCGCGACGAGCCCGGAGAGATCGCGCGCCTGACGACCGTCCGCAACGGCCTTGCGGGGGCGGTCGACCTCAGGCGCCGGCTGCACGAGGGCTTCGTCGGGTTGCTCGCCGCGCCCGCGGCCGGCGACGGCCGGGCCTCGGCGGTCACCGAAGACCGCATCGACGTGGCGCGCGGGGACGTCAACCGGCGCATCCGCGAGGTCTCGCTGCTCGTGCAGCGCGGCACGCTCGACGCAGCGCATCGCGCGCGCGCGCTCGAGCAGCGCACCGGCCTGCTCGTCTGGCTGGTGACGCTGGTCGCGGGCGCAATCGGGCTGCTGTTCGCCTGGTTCATCACGCGCAACCTCGTGCGCCCGGTGCGCGAACTGGTCGGCGTCACGACCTCGGTACGCGAGGGCGACCTCGACGTGCGCATCGACGTGCGCTCGGGCGACGAGATCGGCGTGCTCGCCGATTCGTTCAACCACATGGTCGAGGAGCTCAAGCAGAAGGAGACGATCAAGCTGGTGTTCGGCAAGTACGTCGATCCGCGCATCGTGCAGGACCTGCTGAGCGGCGCGCGCGCGGGCACCGAGGCGGGCGATCGGCGCAATGCCAGCGTGTTCTTCTCGGACCTCGAGGGCTTCACCTCGACCTGCGAGGGCCTCACGCCGACCGCCGTGGTGCGCCTGCTGAACGCGTACTTCAGCCTGATGGCCGAGGCGATCCGCGGGCAGCAGGGCGTGATCGACAAGTACATCGGCGACTCGGTGATGGCGTTCTGGGCGACGCCGTTCTGCCCGTCGGGGTCGCAGGCCACGATGGCCTGCCTCGCGGCGCTCGACCAGCGCGCGCGCATGGAGCGCTTCAACGCCGCCCTGCCGGAACTCCTCGGCATCCGCCGCAACATCCCCGTGATGCGGGTGCGCATGGGCATCGCGAGCGGCGACGTGACGATGGGCAGCATCGGCTCCGACGACGCCCGCAGCTTCACGGTGATCGGCGACACGGTCAACCTCGCCTCGCGGCTGGAGGGGGCGAACAAGCGCTACGGCACGCAGATCCTCGTCGACCAGGCGACGCGCGAGCAGGCCGGCGACGCGATCGAGGTGCGCGAGATCGACGCGATCCGCGTGGTCGGCAAGGTCGAGGCGACGCGCATCTTCGAGCTGCTCGAGCGCGGCGGCGGCCTCGATCCGAAGCAGGCGGCCCTGCGCGAGCGCTACGAGGCGGGGCTCGCGCGCTTTCGCGCGCGCCAGATGGACGAGGCGCTCGCGGCGTTCCAGGATTGCCTCGGCCTGCAACCCGGGGACGCGCCCTCGCGCCTCTTCGTGCAGCGCATCCAGGCGCTGCAGGGCCAGCCGATCCCGGACGGATGGGACGGCGTGGACACGCTGTCGACGAAGTAGCCACCCTTCGCGGCCTGCGTTCGGGCGCCATTGACACGACCTCCCGGCTGAAATATGATGACCGTCATATGAAAGGCAGCACCAACGCAAGCTCCAAGAAGGCGCAGACCCGCGACCGTATCCTGCGCGCCGCGGCACGGTCGATCCGCAAGCACGGCTATGAGGGCCTGGGCGTCGCCGACGTGATGAAGGAAGCCGGCCTTACGCACGGCGGCTTCTATGCGCACTTCGACTCGCGCGATGCGCTGCTGGCGCAGGCCGCGGAGCAGGCGAGCGTCGATTCGGCGGAGAACCTCCTGGGCGCCCTCGCGCGAGCGAAGCCGGGAGAAGAACTGATGGCGCTGGTGGATTCCTACCTCGCCGATCCGCATGTCGGAGCGGCCGAGCAGGGGCTGGGTTGTGCCTTGGCCGCGGCAGGGACCGACGTGCCGCGCCAGCACGAGGAAGTGCGGCGTGCGGTCACCGGCCACATCCGGAAGTTCATCGCACTGGTCGAGCGCCAGTTTCCAGGTGGTGAAAGGCACGTGGCCCACCAGAAGGCGATGGCGATCGTGCCCTGCATGGTCGGGACGTTGATGCTGGCGCGCGCGGTGGACGACCCGCAGCTTTCCAAGGCCATGCTCGAGGCGGCGCGCGAGTTCATCCACAGCGCGGTGGCCTGATTTTTTTGCCCATGAATATGACGGACATCATATTGCGCGAAGGCGGGTTCCGCTTGCCGTCGCCGCGATGAATGGAACCTCGCAAAGGAGCGTTGATGACAATCGGGAAATCCGTGGTGCTCGTGACGGGCGCCTCGTCAGGGATCGGCGAAGCGATCGCGGCGCGGCTCGCGCGGGCGGGATACAAGGTCTATGGCACCAGCAGGCGGGGAGCCAGGGCGGGACGGGGATCGTTCGAGATGCTGGGCCTCGACGTGACCAGCGATGCATCGGTGCAGGCCGCCGTGGGCGAGCTGATCCGACTCGAGGGTCGCATCGACGTGCTCGTGAACAACGCCGGCTTCGGTGTCGCTCCCGCAGGTGCGGAAGAAAGTTCGCTGGAGCAGGCGCGCGCGATCTTCGATACCAACTTCTTCGGCATCCTCCGGGTGACGCGAGCAGTGGTACCCCACATGCGGCGACAGGAAAGCGGCCGCATCATCAACATCGGCTCCGTGCTCGGCTTCCTGCCGATGCCCTTCGGGGCGCTCTACGCCGCGACCAAGCACGCGGTGGCGGGCTATTCGGAGTCCCTCGACCATGAATTGCGCACCAGGGGCATCCGGGTCTCGGTCGTCGAACCGGCCTATACGAAGACCCAGTTCGACGCGAACTTGCTGGAACCCGATGCGAAGATGGACGAGTATCGCGACGTACGCGCATCCCTGGACAGGACGCTGAAGAAATTGATGGCCGCTGCCGACGCGCCCGAGGTCGTCGCCGACGTCGTGCTGAACGCGGCCGGTGCGAAGCACCCCAGGCTTCGCTATGCCGCCGGCGGGCTTGCGAACCGCCTGCGGCTGTTGCGCCGGTTCGCGCCGGCCAGCCTGCTGGACGCCGGCATCCGGAAGGACCTGCGCCTCGACGCGCCGGCCGAGGAATGATGAAGGCCTTCGTCGTCGATCGCTATGGAAAGGGGCGCGCGTTGCAACTGGTGGACGTGCCGGCGCCGGACCCGCGCGACGACGAGGTCCTGGTGGAGGTGCATGCCGCCAGCGTGAACCCGCTGGACGCGAAGATCCGGGACGGCGAGTTCAAGCTCCTGCTGCCCTATCGGCCGCCGTTCATCCTGGGTCACGACGTGGCCGGGGTGGTGGCCAAGGTCGGCGCGCGGGTGCGGCAGTTCAAGCCGGGCGACGAGGTCTTTGCGCGGCCCGACGACTTCGGGATCGGCACGTTCGCCGAATTCGTGTCGGTCAAGGAAGCCTCGCTGGCGCCCAAGCCCGCAAGCCTCACGATGGAAGAGGCCGCGTCCCTTCCACTGGTGGGCCTGACGGCATGGCAGGCGCTGGTCGAGAGGGCCGGGTTGGCGAACGGCCAGAAGGTCTTCATCCAGGCCGGGTCCGGCGGGGTCGGCACCTTCGCCATCCAGCTGGCGAGGCACCTGGGCGCCACCGTCGCCACGACGACGAGCACGGCCAATGTCGCGCTCGTGAAGAGCCTGGGCGCGGAGGTCGTCATCGACTACAAGACGCAGGACTTCGAACGGGTCTTGCGCGACTACGACGTGGTCCTGAACAGCCAGGATGCGAGGACGCTCGACAAATCCCTTCGCGTGCTCAAGGCCGGAGGAAAGCTCATCTCGATTTCCGGGCCGCCGGACCCGGCATTCGGCGAGGAGATCGCGGCCCCCGGGTTCGTAAGGCTGGTCATGCGGCTGCTGAGTTCGGGCGTGAGGCGACGGGCGCGAGGCTTGGGCGTGGGCTACTCGTTCCTCTTCATGAAGGCGAACGGGGATCAACTGCGCCGGATCGCCCGCCTCGTCGACGCGGGGGCGATCCGGGTGGTGATCGACAAGGTCTTCCCGTTCGAAGCCACCAACGAAGCCATGGCCCATGTCGAGGCAGGCCGCGTGAAGGGCAAGGTCGTGGTCAAGATCCGATGAAGGATCCGCTGCTGACGGTGCCGATCCTGCCGACCCTCGTCCGGTTCGCGTTGCCGAACATGGGCGCGATGCTGGCGACGGCGCTGGCGGCGATCGCCGAGACCGCCTACGTCGGCCAGCTCGGCGTGGCCTCGCTGGCCGGGATGGCGCTCGTGTTTCCGATGGTCATGCTGCAGATGATGCTGTCGGGCGGCGCGATGGGCGGCGGCGTGTCGTCCGCCGTGAGCCGCGCGCTCGGCGCCGGGGACATGGCGCGCGCGAACGCGCTCGCCGTGCACGCGCTGTGGATCGGGTTGTCGGCGGGCGCGCTCTACACCACGCTCATGCTCGCGCTGGGCCCCTCCATGTATGCCGCGCTCGGCGGCCGCGACGAGGCGCTGGCGCAGGCGATCGCCTACTCGAACATCGCGTTCACCGGGTCGATCGGGGTTTGGCTCATGAACACCTTCGCGTCGGTGATCCGCGGCTCGGGAAACATGCCGGTGCCCTCGGCGACCTTCCTTGCGGTCTCCGTGCTGCAGGTGCTGGTTGGTGGCGCGCTCGGGCTTGGCTGGGGACCGTTTCCCCGGCTGGGCATGGCCGGCGTCGCGGCCGGACAGGTGGTCGCCTACGCGATCGGCACGATCTACCTGTATGCCTACCTGACCTCGGGCCGTTCGCGGGTCCGGCTGTCCGTGTGCGCGACGCCGCTGCGATGGACCTTGCTTCGCGACATCCTTAAAGTAGGCGCGCTCGCCTGCATATCGCCATTGCAGACGGTGCTGACGATACTGATCCTGACCTGGCTGGTCGCGCAATTCGGCACCACCGCGCTCGCCGGCTACGGCATCGGTACCCGGCTCGAGTTCCTGCTGATCCCGATCGGGTTCGCCATCGGCGTGGCGTCCGTCCCCCTCGTGGGCATGGCCATGGGCGCCGGCATGATCGCCCGCGCCCGTCGAGCGACCTGGATCGCGGCGGCGCTCGCGACCGCCCTGCTCGGCGCGCTGGGGCTTGCGGTGGCCATCGCCCCCGAAGCGTGGACCCGCCAGTTCACGCAAGACCCGGAGGTGCTCGCCTCGGCCGCGGTCTACTTCCACTGGGCGGGTCCTTGCTACGGGCTGTTCGGCCTGGGACTTTGCCTGTACTTCTCGGCGCTCGGCGCCGGCAAGGTCGGTGGCCCGGTCCTCGCCGGCACCCTGCGGCTCGTCGTCATTGCGCTGGGAGGTTGGGCTCTCGCTGTCGCCAGAGCACCCTCGTGGACGATTTTCGCGCTGGTCGCGTTCGGGATGGCGGCCTACGGAATCGCCTCGGTGATCGCGGTGCGTTTCTCGAACTGGGGCACGGACCGATGACCGGGACCATGACCGCGAAGGACGTTGTCTCGCCGAGGCAAGTGGTGCGCGACCGATTTCTGCCGCGAATCGTCGATGTCTTTGATGCCGCGTAGTGCGGGAAAGGATTATCCATGACGCAAGCGAAACTGACTCTGAAGAGCATCCGGGTGCGCCCGGTCGTCGTTCCCTTGAAGCGGCCCGTGGTGTCGAAAGTGGGTCTGTTCAAGGACTGGCCGCTCATCCTGGTCGATCTCTACACCAACGAAGGCATCGTCGGCCACAGCTACCTGGAGCCTTACCTGAGGCAATCCGTGCGCTACATCGTTCCGGCGCTCGAAGACCTGGCCGAGGCGGCGAAGAACCAGCCGCTGGCGCCGTTCGACAGCTATCGCCGCGCCATCGGTTCGCTGCACCTCGTCGGCCGAGAAGGCATCTCCCTGATCGCCACGTCGGGATTGGACATGGCGGCATGGGATGCCCTTGCCAAGGCCGCCGACATGCCGCTGGCGGTGTTCCTGGGCGGGACGGTCGGTCCCGTCCCGGCCTACAACAGCAATGGCTTGTGGTTGACGCCGCTGGACAGGCTCCCGGCCGAAACGGCGGAACTCGTCGCGGAGGGCGGTTTCACGGGCTTGAAGCTCAGGCTGGGACGGGAAAAGCTGGCCGATGACCTGGCGGCGATCGCCGCCGTGCGGGATGCGGCGGGCGCAACGGTGAAGCTCATGTGCGACTTCAACCAGGGCTTGTCGCTGGGGGATGCGCTCGTGCGCTGCCACGCGCTGGACGACCAGGGTCTCTACTGGTTCGAGGAGCCGACCACCTACGACAACATCCCGGGCTACGCGCAACTGGCGCGTGAACTGAAGACCCCTGTCCAGCTCGGCGAGAACTTCTACGGCCCGCGCCAGCTCTATCAAGCGCTGCTCGCGGGTGCCGGCGACTATGTCATGCCCGACCTCATGCGGATCGGCGGCGTGACCGGGTGGTTGCGTTCGGCCGCGATCACGGGCGCCGCGGGCATCCCGATGTCGACTCACCTCTATCCGGAAGTCTCTGCGCATCTCATGCGAGTCACCGATACCGCGCACTGGCTCGAGTGGCAGGACTGGGCCGACCCGATACTGGCCGAGCCCTTCCAGGTCAAGGACGGACATCTCATCGTTCCGGACAAACCCGGGCACGGCATCGAATGGAACGAGAAAGCCGTCGCAAGGTTCGCCGTTTGATGGCGGGCTCGTCGCCCGTCAGGAAGTCGATCCAGTCACGCGCGAGCGCCTCGCTCGGCCATTACGCGCGAGCGCCTCGCTCGCGTTCCATCGCCAGGATCTGCCGCTGGATCGACTTGTGCGCCTGTCCCGGCAGGCGCAGGAAGGCGCAGCCGATGCGCGTGCCGGGCGGGCGCGAGTGGATCGCGACGCTGCGCACGCTGGCGTTGAAGATCACGCGGCCGGCCTCGGGCAGCTCGAGGCTGCAGCCTTCGAGTTCGCTGCCGAGCGCGGGCGGTGCCTCGCCCTCGGGCAGGAACATCGCGAAGCCGCCGACCGAGAGGTCGAGCAGGCGCAGCTGCAGCGTCCGGCGCGGGTCCTTCGGGTCGGGCACGGCGGCGAGCAGCGGCTTGACGACCGGCGTGGCGACGCGGAAGTACTCGCGCCGCTGCAGGCGCACCACCGACTCGGGCAGGCGCACGCGCAGCGCCGGCAGGCGCTCGTGGATCGTCGGCTCGGCGGCGTGGGTCGAGAACTGGATGCGGATCTGGTCGAGCGAGGTGAAGAACTCCAGCGCGGCGGCGCGCTGCAGGCGGCCGTTGGCCACCGGGTCGGAGCCGCAGTCGAACACCAGCTCCTCGAATTCCGGGTTGACGGCGAGCAGCGTGGTGGCGAGGAAATCCTGCGCGCCTTCGCCGAACTGCACGCTGCAGCGGCTGCGCGCGCGCACCAGCGAGCGCAGCAGCGTCACCACCTCGACGTGCGAGTAGATGCGGAAGGACTCGAGTTCGTCGGGCGCGACGCCCGGCAGTCGGTGGGGGGCGTTCATCGCTTCGCTCCGGAGGCCTCGCGCTCGAGGCGGTAGATCCAGGCCAGCAGTTCCGCGACGGCGACGTAGAGCTGCGGCGGGATGTGGCGGTCGAGGTCCACCTGCATCAGCAGGCGCACCAGGTCGGGGGATTCGTGCACGTAGACGCCGGCCTCGCCGGCGCGCCGGATGATCTCGGCGGCGACAAGGCCGCGGCCCTTCGCCACCACGCGCGGCGCCATCGCGCCTTGCTCGTAGGCGAGCGCGACCGCTTCGCCGAGGTCGGGGCGCGCGTCAGTCGGCATGGACGCCGATCTCCATCGCGTCGAGCGACAGCGCGCGCGCGGCGAGCGCGTCGCGCAGTTCGCGGCTGCGAGAGGCGAGCGCGTCGCGGCTCGAAGCCTCGTCGGCGGCCGCGGCGACGCGGATCGCGTCGCCCTGCGCCGAAAGCACGAATTCCACGCGGCCGAGTTCCGGCAGCGTCATCTTCAGCGAGACCCGGAACGCCGGCGCGGCGTCCTCCGGCGCGCCGGGCGCGCGCGCCTCGTCGCGGATCTCGAGCGTCGCGCCCTGCCCGGGCCAGGGCACCAGCGGAACGCTGGCCGCGCCCTGCGCGAGCACGGCTAGCTGTTCGCGCACGATGGGCTCGAGCGCGCGCGGCGGTTGCCAGGCGTCCGGGGCCTTCGCGTTGCTTGTTGCGTCCGTGTTGCCGGAGTTCGAAAAGCTGCTCGACGCGGCGTCGCGCGCCCGCGCGTCCGCGCCCGGGAGCGTCGCGGCGTCGGGTGTCTTCGGCAGCGGCAGCGCTTCGTGCGAGGGCAGTTCGCCGAGATGGCGCTGCGTGTAGCGCGCCTGCGGTTCGTTCAGCACGTCTTCGAGCGAGCGGCGGCCGGCGACCCAGTCCTCGAGGTGCGATTCGTAGAACAGGCCGCTCTGCTGCACGGCCTCGCGGATCGCGGCCGGCAGTTCGGCCGTGTCGGCCGCGGGCGTGGGCAGCGCGACCGGCGCGAGCGCCGCGGCACCGTCGCCGCCGGCGGAAATGCGCGTGACCAGCTGCGCGAGCCCGGAGAGCATCGGCAGCGTGGAAGGCAGCTCGGCGGCCGGCAGCGGCAGGGCGCTGGCGGGATTGCCGATCGGGGCCGCGGTCCTGGCACGGGCGGTGGCGGCGCCCTTCGAGGCGTCACCCTTGCCGGCGACGCCGGGCGTGCCGCTGGCGCCTTGCGCGGGCGCACGCGGCGCCACCGTGCCGGGCGTGAGTTGCTCGAGCACCGTGGTGAGCGCGTAGAGGCCGGCGGGGGTCATTGCACGAGCGCGCGGGCGTAGACGTCGACGTGGCCGTCGCGCACTTCGTCGTCGCGCGGCTTCTCGGGATCGGCTTCGGGCGCGCGGCGCTGGCGCGGCGGTCGCCGGCCGCCGCCCTCGGGGTGGCGGTCGATCGGCGCGAGCGGCGGCGGCGGCCGCACCGGCTGCGGCGGCAGCGTGGCCGGCGGCTCCGCGGCGTGGATCACGGCGTGCCCGGCGGATCCTGCGCGTCGCGGTAGGCGCGCGTCGCGCGATCGCGCGTGGCGGCGCCCGAGAGCAGCGTCTCGAGCTGCGCCATCCAGGGCTGCACGCAGGCGCGCACTTCGGCGTCGTCGGCGAGCATGCGGCGGATGAGGCGCGCCTTCGCGTTGCGCGACTCGGCGTCGAGCGATTCGACGGGCACCACGGCCTCGCGGGCGCGGCGGATGTGCTCGGCGCAGGCGGTCTCCGCCTCGAGCAGGCTGTCCCAGTCGGCGCGCTGCGCGGCCTCGCGCATGCGCGCGGTCGCCGCGGCGATGTCTTCGTAGATGGAGATCGTGGCGTGCATGGCGGGTCAGCTCCGGACTTTGGGCTCGATGGCGGCCCAGGCGTCTTTCAGGTCGGCGAGCAGGCGGGCGACTTCGTCCAGCCCCGCCGGGTCGTTCTTCACGCTCGCCATCAGCAGGCGATGCGTCATGTAGTGGTACAGGTCGCGCAGGTTCGTCGCCAGCGGGCCGCCGGCCTTCAGGTCGAGGCTGGCGAGCAGGCCCTCGTCGATGATCTGGATGGCCTTCGACACCGCGGTGCCCTTGGTGGCGAGGTCGCGCGCGCGCATGCGCTCGGCGGCGCGGTTCACGGCCACGATCGCGGCGTCGTAGAGCATCAGCACGAGCTGGTGCGGGTCGGCGCAGGCGACGTCGGTCTCGGCCTTGACGGCGGCGTAGGCGGCGTATCCGGGGGTGCGAGCGAGCATCGGCGGTTCAGTTCGAGTTGTTGGTCGAGCCCGGCAGGTTGGCGAGCTGCGAGGTGAGGAAGCTGCTGGTGGAGCTCATGCGCGAGAGCATCGACGCGAGCGCCGTGAACTGCGTGCGGTAGCGCTTCTCGGTCGCCGCCAGGCGGTCCTGCTCGGCGGCGGTGCGATCGTCGATCTTCTTCACCTGCGCGTTCAGCGAGTCGACGCGGCCCTGGATCGAGCCCTTGGCGCCGAGGATCGCGTCGAGCGCGGTGGCGAGCTGGTCGGCGTAGCCGCGCGAGAAGCTCATCGTGCCGGCCGCGCCGGTCGCGGTGGCGGCGACGTCGATGCGCAGGCCCTCGGCGCCGTTGCCGCTGCCGCCGGTGAGGATGCGGCCCTTGCCGGTCGCGGCCACGCCGCCGATGGTGCCGGCGACGTCCTGCCCCGCGGTTTCGGCGGGCGTGCTGCCGAACAGCGTGTCGGCCGCGTTGCCGCTGGCGCTGGCGACGCTGGAGGTGGAGCCCCAGCGGTTCGAGGCGACGCTGAGCACGCCGCCGGAGGCAGTGACGGCCACCGAGATGCCCGCGCCCGACAGCGCGGCCGCGCCATTCAGGCGCGTCTGCACCTCGGCGGCGAGCGCATCGGCGCTGGCGTAGGTGCCGGCGCCGAGCGTCACGGTGGCGCTGGTGCCGTCGACGTCGATGGTCAGGGTGTCGTTCACGCCGGCGTCGATGACGAGGCCGGCCGGGTCCGATCCGTCGAGCGTGCCGCGCGTCGCGACCTGCGATACCGACACGGCGTAGGTGCCCGGCGTGGTTGCCGTGGTCTTGCCCACGTAGGAGAGCGTCGAGGCGCTGCCCTTGCCGCTGGGGGCGAAGAGCGCGCCGATGTCGCCACCCGCGGCATTCACCGCGGCGCGCAGCTTGGCCTGGTCGAGCGCGAGCGTGCCGTCGCGCTGGAAGGACACGCCGACCTGCGCCAGCGTGGTGGTGCTGCCGGTCAGCGCCGTGAGCGACTTGCCGAGCACGGCGCGCAGCTGGGCGAGCACGCCGGTGGCGGCGTTGTCGCCCTGCAGCTGGCCGGTGGAGCGGCCGCTCGGGTCGTAGGCGGTGAGGTTGCGCAGCGTGTTGGTGGCGTCGTTCCACGCCGTGACGAACTTCTGCACGCTCGCGGTCGCGGCGGTCGCGTCCCGCACCACGTTGACCGTGGTGGGTGCACCGGCGTTGGTGCGCGAGAGCGTCAGCGACACGCCTTCGAGCGCGCCGGTGA
Organism: uncultured Enterobacteriaceae bacterium; assembly: GCA_964617355.1. GTDB lineage: Bacteria > Pseudomonadota > Gammaproteobacteria > Burkholderiales > SG8-39 > CAZTDU01. The sequence continues at coordinate 20,453 of CAZTXP010000002.1, read as the reverse complement.
CGGTGTTCGAGGCGCTGGTGAGCGAGAGGCCGTTCAGCTTGAAGCTGGCGTCCTGCGCGGCCGCCGCCTGCGTCAGGTTGCGGCCGGCGCCGACCGCGGCAGTCGGGTCGTAGGCCAGGCGCGACAGGCCGCTTGCGTCGGTGGCGGTGCCGTCGTCGTCGGCGACCGTGATGCGCAGGCTGTCGGCGGCGCCCGCGTTGTCCGAGGCAAGCACGAGGCGCGCGCCGTTCGCGTCGGTGACGATGCTCGCGCTGACGTCGCCGCCCGCGGCGTTGATCGCGTCGCGCACGCCGGCGAGCGTGTTCTGGCCGGCGCCGATGGCGACGGTGAGCGTCGAACGCGCGGCGTTCGTCGCGAAGGTGTTGGAGCCGGACGAATACGTGCCGAACTGGATCGTCAGCGTGCCGGTGCCCAGGGGGCTGCTGCTCGACGGGAGCGCCGCCGTGGCGAGCGTGTGCCGCTGCGCCAGCGCGCTCACCTCTAGGGCGTAGCTGCCGGCCGTGGCGGCGGAAGTGGCCGTCGCGGTGCCGACCGTGGCGTCGGCGACCGAGGCGGTGACGGGGTTGAAGTCCTCGAGGCCGTTGACGGCCCGCATGCCGGTCTGGAGGGCGCCGAGCGCGCTCTTCAGCTTGCCCCACGCCGAGATCTCCGCGTTCGCCGCGCTGCGCTTCTGCGACAGCAGGCTGAGCGGCTTCTGCTCGGCGGACATCAGCTGCGAGACGAGCGTGTTCACGTCGAAATTCGACGAGAGCGACGCGAGCGACGAGCTGACGGACGACGCGGCCACGGGATCAGGCCTTCATCTTCAGCAGGAACCCCTGCATGCGGTCGATCGACTTCGAGATCGCGATCGCCTCTTCCGAGGGCATCTGGCGGATCAGCTTCTGCGTCTCGCGGTCGACGACGCGCACGATGGTGCGGCCGTTGTCCTGGTTGACGCTGAACTGCAGCGAGGACGCATGCGTCGCGAGGTGCTGCACGGCGTCTTCGAGCGTGCCGGCCTCTGCGCCGGACTGGGGTTGCGATTGCGGGGCGGGGGCGTCGGCGGACTTCCGCGCCCGCAGCGCTGCCGGGCGTACCGCCTCTGCCGCAGGCACCTGCGGGGGGAGGGGGTGGATCGAAAGGTCTGACATTTAGTGTTCGAGGAGCGGGCGGCTTTCGCCGCCCGCGCCGTCGACCTCCGTTGGATTACTTCAGCAGGGAGAGCACCGTGTTCGGGGCCGCGTTGGCCTGGGCGAGCATCGCCGTGCCGGCCTGCTGCAGCACCTGCGCGCGGGTCAGGTTCGAGGTCTCGACCGCGTAGTCCGCGTCGACGATCCGGCCGCGGGCCGAAGCCTGGTTCTCGTACGAGTTCTGCAGGTTCGTCACCGTGAAGTTCAGCCGGTTGAGCGCCGCGCCGTAGGTCGCACGGTCGGTGTTCAGGCTGTCCATGGCGGTGTCGAGCGCGCCGATCTCGGTGTCCGCGTTCGCGTTCGAGGTCAGGTCGCCGAGCGTCAGGTAGGCCGACGCGTCGGTGGTGGTGACGTCGAGCGTGTCGCCGGAGTTCGCGCCGACCTGGAACGAGAAGGTCGCGGCGTCGGCTTCGATGACGGCCTGGCCGTTGAACTTGGTGGTCGTCGCGATGCGGGTGACTTCCGCGCCGAGTTCCTGGTATTCCGCGTCGAGGTTGGTCAGGTCGCCCGTGCCGTTCGACGGGTTGGCGGCCTGCACCGCGAGTTCGCGCATGCGCTGGAAGATGTCGCTCATCGTGGCGAGCGCGCCTTCGGCCGTCTGCACCATCGAGGTGGCGTCGTTGGCGTTGCGGATCGCGACCGACATGCCGCGCGCTTGCGCGTCCATGCGGGAGGCGATGGCGATGCCCGCGGCGTCGTCCTTCGCGCTGTTCACGCGCAGGCCCGAGGACAGGCGCTGCATGGCGCTCGACAGCACGTTCTGCGAGGCGCTCAGGTTGCGCTGGGCGTTGAGGGAAAGCATGTTGGTGTTGATGGTGGTCGGCATGGTCGTCTCCTTGACTGAGTTGGGTTCACTGGCGGCGCTAGCTTCGGGCCGCTAACTTCGGCTTGGCATCCATTGCCACGCCGCCGTTGAGATCCTTATCGGACCCCGGCGCGGGAAACCTTAGCGGGACCCGTGCCTGGCGCTTCCAGGGACCACTCCGTCAAGTACGGTTGCCACTCTATAGGCGGGGCCCCGCCCGGCAGCGCCCGAACAGGGGGGCGAACCCGCGGCTGTTCCCGCGACCCTAGGAATTCTTCCTACACGCCGGCGGGCGGAGGTCGTACGCAATCGCGGGCACAAATGGGATTCAAGTTTCCCCGGGCGCGGGCGAGTATGGCGCCACGTTGAATCAAGACAGAAACCAACCGCAAGCCAACCAAGTTCGGGGGAACGACACCATGAAAACGGAACAGATCCGCGAAGAAATCCGCGAAACCAACCTGGCCTACCTGATGCTGGCCCAGCGCCTGCTGCGCGAAGACCGCGCGGTCGCGATGGTCCGCCTCGGCCTGTCGGAAGAGACCGCCTCGATCCTCGAGCAGCTGTCCACCGCGCAAGTCCTGAAGCTCGCCGCCTCGTCGATGCTGATGTGCCGCTTCCGCTTCGACGACGAGATGCTCTGGGGCCTGCTGACCAGCCACACGAAGGACGGCGGCGTCCCGGCCGGCATCCACGCCTCGATCCTGATGGCCCGCCAACCCCTCGCGCAGGCGGCCTGATCATGCGCGCCAAGAGCCTCGTCGACGAAGCCCGGCAGATCCGCGTCGCCAGCGATCTGGTGCGCCTGGGCGCCCGCCTGCAGGTCCTCGAGTCCGAGACCACGCTGTCGCGCGAGCGGCTGCTGCGCCTCTACAAGGAACTCGCCGGCCGGTCGCCGTCCAAGGGCATGCTGCCCTTCTCGACCGACTGGTTCATGACCTGGCAGCCGAACATCCATTCGTCGCTGTTCATGAACGTCTACCAGACGCTGATCCAGTCGACCGAGCTCGACCCGGTGGACGCGCTGATCGGCGCCTACCGCCTGTACCTCGACCAGGTCGACATCCTCGGCGCCGAGCCGGTGCTGTCGGTGACGCGGGCCTGGCGCCTCCTGAAGTTCTTCGAGTGCGGCATGCTGACGATGACGCCGTGCAAGAAGTGCGGCGGGCACTTCGTGGTGCACAAGTACGAGCTGACCGACCATTACGTGTGCGGGCTCTGCCACATGCCCTCCCGCGCAGGCAAGACCAAGGCACACTGAGGTACGAGGGGGCGCTGCGCTCCCCCTCGTGCGCCCCCTGCAAGAAAGGTCTACTGCCACACCCACGCGTCGTTCGCGGCCGTGGGTGTTTGCTTTTTGTGGCGTTCCGGTCGTGCTTGCTTCTCAAGGAATCGCGCAAAAGGCCGAAATCCTGCATAGCCGGTGGTCCCGGGGCTCCGCCCGTGGAAGCCGGCCCTGGAGAGCGTCGCAACCATGTTCGTGATCATCGGATACATCGTCGTGGTGGCGTCCTGCCTCGGCGGCTATGCGCTCGCCGGCGGCCACCTGCACGCGCTGTGGCAGCCGCTGGAGCTGCTGATCATCGGCGGCTCGGCCGCCGGCGCCTTCGTGGTCGGCAACTCGGCCAAGGTGATCAAGGCGACGTTCCAGGCGATTCCGGCGCTCTTCAAGGGCTCGAAGTACACCAAGGCGCTCTACATGGAACTGATGGGCATGCTGTTCGAGGTGCTCACCAAGGTGCGCAAGGAAGGCCTGATGTCGATCGAGAAGGACATCGAGGCGCCGGCCGAGAGCCCGCTGTTCGCCAACTACCCGCAGCTGCTGGCCGACCACCACCTGCTGGAATTCCTCACCGACTACCTGCGCCTGATGGTGAGCGGCAACCTGAACCCGCTCGAGATCGAGACGCTGATGGACAACGAGATCGACACCCACCACCACGAAGCCGAGGTGCCGGCGCACGCGATCCAGAAGGTCGCCGACGGCCTGCCCGCGTTCGGCATCGTCGCCGCGGTGATGGGCGTGGTGCACACGATGGGCTCGGTGGGCCTCCCACCCTCGGAACTGGGCCTCCTGATCGGCCACGCGCTGGTCGGCACCTTCCTCGGCATCCTGATGGCCTACGGCTTCGTCGGGCCGCTCCCCGGGCTGCTCGAGCAGAAGGTGGCCGAGTCCACCAAGCAGCTGCAGTGCGTGAAGGTGACGCTGCTCGCGAGCCTGAACGGCTACGCGCCGGCGCTCGCGGTCGAGTTCGGCCGCAAGATCCTCTACTCCACGGAGCGCCCGAGCTTCTCCGAGCTCGAGGAGCACGTGAAGAGCCGCAAGGGCAAGTAAGCCATGGCCAAGGGCGGCAACGCGAAGGGCGGGGACGCGCGCCCGATCGTCATCAAGCGCATCAAGAAGACCGCCGCCGGCCACCACGGCGGCGCGTGGAAGATCGCCTACGCCGACTTCGTCACCGCGATGATGGCGTTCTTCCTGCTGATGTGGCTGCTGGGCTCGACCGCCAAGGGCGACCTGCAGGGCATCGCGGAGTACTTCAACACGCCGCTGAAGGTGGCGCTGACGGGCGGCTCGGGCTCGGGCGATTCGTCCAGCGTGATCAAGGGCGGCGGCAAGGACCTGACGCGCTCGACCGGGCAGGTGCGCGAGGGCGAGAACGAAAAGGCGAGGAAGACCATCAACCTGCGCCAGGCCAAGCTCGACGCGCAGCGCGCCGAGAAGGCGAAGCTCACGGAACTGATGCAGAAGGTCGAGGGCGTGCTCGCCAGCAACCCGTCGCTGAAGCCGTTCCGCAACCAGATCCGCCTCGAGATCACCAGCGAGGGCCTGCGCATCACGATCGTCGACGAGCAGAACCGCGCCATGTTCGACTCCGGCAGCGCGCGCCTGAAGGACTACACGCGCGACATCCTGCGCGGCATCGCGCCGGTGCTGAACGAGGTCGACAACCGCATCGCGCTCTCGGGGCACACCGACTCCGCGCCGTATTCCTCGGGAGAGCGCGGCTACAGCAACTGGGAACTCTCGGCCGACCGCGCCAATGCGTCGCGCCGCGAACTGGTCGCGGGCGGCATCGACGACCGCAAGATCGTGCGCGTCGTCGGCCTCGCCTCGTCGATCCCGCTCGATCGCTCGGATCCGGTGAACCCGGTCAACCGGCGCATCGCCATCGTGGTGCTGAACCGCGAGGCGGCCGAGTCCGCGTTGCGCGACCCGGCGCAGGTCGAGGCCAAGGACGCCGAGGACGTCGGCGAGGCGCTCGCGCCGCGCAAGCCGCCGGCGCAATAACTGGCGGGGAGTTGATGGCGGTCAAGTTTGCCGGCGGATCGGCGGGCAGCATGCGCCGATGGATCGATCGATGATTCACGAGACGAACGGCGGGCACGCCGATTCCCCATGGCGCCGGCACGGCATCGCGATCGCGATCGCCGTGGTGGGGGTCGCCGTGTCGCTGGGCGCGATGCACCTGGCCTCCGAAGGCCGGGGTGCCGGCGGCGAACCGATCCACGCGCCGTGGGCGGTCTTCCTCGTCGGGATCGTGCTCACCGCGGGCCTCTGCGTGTTGCAGGTCCGCGTCGTCGCGCAGGAACGGCGCCTGCTGGAGGCCGAGCGCAAGCATCGCGACGACAGCGCGCGGCTGCGCCGCGGCACGCAGGCGCTGATCGACCAGGGGCCGGAGCCGGCGTGGCTGAAGGACCGCGACGGGCGCTACGTGTTCTGCAATCGCGCCTTCGCCGGGCGCTTCGGCCGCTCGCAGGCCGACATCGCCGGCCGCAGCGACCTCGACCTGTTCGATCCGCACACCGCGCTCGCCAAGACGCGGCGCGACGAGGAAGCGGCGGTGGCGCCGGGCGTCATCGAGTACGACGAGACCTTCGAGATCGGCTCGGTGGCGCACCGCGAGCGCATCCGCAAGTTCGCCGTGCGCGACGCGAAGGGCGCGGTCATCGGCATCGCCGGCATCGCCTACGACATCAGCGAACTGGGCGAGCGAGAGGCCGCGGTCGCCGAGGCGCGCGACGTGCTCGCGCGCCGGTTGGTGGCGGAACGCTCTCGCCGCAGCGCGGTGCAGGAGGCGCTGCGCTCGGCCGACTCGCGCTACGCGCTCGCCACGGCCGCGGCGGGCGTGGGCGTCTGGGACCACGACATGGCCAGCGGCCGGCTGGAGGTGGACGACGCGGCGGCGCGGCTGCTGGGCCTGGCGAAGGGCGGGCTGCCGGGCGACAACCAGGGCTGGCGCGCCGCCATGATGGACGACGTCGGCCGCGCGGACGACGCCGCGGCGATCGCCGCGATCCGCGAAGGCCGCAGCGACGCGTACGACGTCACCTTCCGCTACGCCCATCCCTCGGGCGAGTCGCGCTGGATCCAGGTGCGCGGGCACGTCGTGCGCGACGCCGCCGGGCAGCCGGCGCGCATCCTCGGCACCTTCCACGACGTCACGCTGCTGCACGAGGCCGAGCGGGTCGCGCAGCAGGGCCGCGCGCGCTTCGAGGCGCTGTTCCGCGGCAATCCGCTGGTCCTGGCGGTGACCGAGATCGACACCGGCGTGGTGCGCGAGGCGAGCGAGGGATTCTTCTCGGTGCTGGGCTATGCGCGCGAGCAGATCGTCGGCCGTTCGACGCGCGACCTCGGCATCTGGGTCGATCCGCAGGAACGCGCGACCCTGGTGGCCGAACTGAAGGCGACCGGACGGGTGCACGACCACGAGGTCCGCCTGCGGTCCCGGACGGGCGGCGTGCGCGTGATGTCGTGGTCGTCGCGGATCCTGGAACTGGACGGCACCAGGTCCATGCTGAGCGCGGCGGTCGACATCACCGAGCGGCGCGATGCCGAGGAGCGCCTGCGCGTGATCGTCGAGTCCGCGCCGCTGGGCATCATCACGGTCGACGGCGACGGGCGCTTCCTGAGCGTGAACGAGGCCTTCGCGCGCATGCTCGGCTACCGCCGGGACGAACTCGTCGGGCGCGCGTTCGTCGAGGTCACGCATCCGGACGACCGCACCTCGAACCTCGAGCGCGCGCGTGCTCAAGTAGACGGCACGATCCCGGGCAGCTACCAGCTCGAGAAGCGCTACGTGCACCGCGGCGGCGGCGTGGTGCACGCGCGCCTGATGACGGCCGTCGTGAAGGACGCCGCAGGCGGGTTCAGGTACCGCATCGCGGTGGTCGAGGACGTGACCGGGCAACGCCATTCGGAGCGCGAGCGCTCGGAGGCGCTGGCGTTCCTCGAGGCGACCCTCGAGGCCACCGACAACGGTTTCATGATCGCCGACGAGCACGGGCGACTGGTGCGCTGGAACCGGCGCATCGTGGACATGCTGGGCTATTCGGAGGCCCTGCTGGCGGAGGGCCGCATCGAGCCGCTCTACCAGTACCTGCTCGGGCAGGTGGCGGACCCGGAAGGGTTCCGCCGGCGCAGCGCCGAGGTACTCGGCGATCCGCGGCATCGCAGCACCGCCGTCCTCGAGATGAACGACGGCCGGCGGCTGGAGCGCCACATCGAGCCGATCCTCCAGGACGGCCGCGTGACGGGCCGCCTCTGGAGCGTGCGCGACGTGACCGGGCGGGCCTAGCGACCCAACCGGCGGTGCGCCCTGGCGGCGCGGCGGGCCGCGGCGAGCAGGTGCAGGTCGCGCTCGAAGTCGACGTCGTCGGCGCCGTCGTCGGCGTGCAGGCAGTCGTCCTCCAGTTCGGCGTGGTCCAGGGCGTCGTCGAAGAGATCCGACGGATCCTCGTCGGCGATGAAGTCCTCGATGCGGCGTTTCATGGCGGTTTCCCTCTTGTTCTGTTCTTGACAGTCCCAGTGTAGGCAGGCGCCCGCGGCGGCGATGCGTGGAATTGCGCGGCGAATCGGCGCTTCCTCGCCCTAAGGTCCGCGACCCCCCCCGCGAATAATGGCTCGGTCAACTGGACTCACATGGCCGACACCGACAAGGAAGACCGAACGCTACCGCCTTCGCAGCGCCGCCTCGAGCAGGCGCGCGAGGAAGGCAACGTCGGGCGCTCGCGGGAGCTGCCCGCGGCGGCGCTCGCGCTGCTCGGCGCGGCGGCGATCGCCTTCGGCGGGCCGCTGGCGATCGAGCGCTTCGGCGCGCTGCTGCGCCGCGGTCTCACGCTCGGCGCGGCCGAGGCCTTCGACAAGGGCCGCATGATCGACCGGTTGGCCGCGCTGTCGCTCGAGGGGCTGCTGCTCGCAGCGCCGCTGCTGCTGGCGGCGCTCGCGCTCGCCGTGGGCACCTCGCTCGCGATCGGCGGCTGGACCTTCACCGGCAAGCCGCTCGCGCCGGACCTCTCGCGCCTCGACCCGATCTCGGGCTTCGGGCGCCTGTTCTCGATCAACAGCCTCGCCGAACTGGGCAAGGCGATCGCCAAGGCCGGCGCGATCACGGTGCTCGCCGCGTGGCTCGCGTGGACGCAGCGTGCCGAATTCGCCGCGCTCGTCACCCAGCCCTTCGGCCCGGCGGTGCTGGGCGCGATCGCGCTGCTGGGCACCGACGCGCTGTGGTTCGCGCTCGCGCTGGGCGCGATCGCCGCCGCCGACGTGCCGCTCTCGATCTGGCGCCACCACCGCGAGCTGCGCATGACGCCCGACGAGATGAAGCGCGAGTACAAGGAGACCGAGGGCGACCCGCACGTGAAGGCGCGCGTCAAGGGCCTGCAGCGCGAGACCGCGCGCCGCCGCATGATGCAGGAGGTGCCGAAGGCCGACGTCGTCGTCACCAACCCGACGCACTACTCGGTGGCGCTCGCCTACCGCGAAGGCGAGATGCGCGCGCCGCGCGTGGTCGCCAAGGGGCAGGGCGTGGTCGCGCTGAAGATCCGCGAGCTGGCGCGCGAGCACGGCGTGCCGCTGCTCGAAGCCCCGCCGCTCGCGCGCGCGCTGCACCGCCACGTCGACCTCGATGCCGACGTGCCGCACCAGCTGTATTCCGCCGTCGCGCAGGTCCTCGCCTGGGTGTACCAGCTGCGCGCCGCCCGCGGCCGCGCCGCCGAGCCGCCCGCGCCGCAACTGCTCGAAGTGCCGGACGGGATGGATCCCGGTCCCGGCGCTGACGTACTGGAGACCGCCTGATGAACGCCTTCCTCGCCACGGTGAAGCGCCTGGGCCTCGCCGGCCTCGCGATGCCGCTCGTGATCATCCTCATCCTCGCGATGATGATCCTGCCGCTGCCGCCGTTCCTGCTCGACCTGCTCTTCACCTTCAACATCGCGATGGCGCTGATCGTGCTGCTCGCCGCGGTCTACACCGTGCGCGCGCTCGACTTCGCGGCGTTCCCGATGGTGCTGCTGCTGACGACGCTCCTGCGCCTGTCGCTGAACGTCGCCTCGACGCGCGTCGTGCTGCTGCACGGCCACACCGGGCCGGACGCGGCGGGCAAGGTGATCGAGTCCTTCGGCCACTTCCTCGTCGGCGGCAACTTCGCCGTCGGCATCGTGGTGTTCGCGATCCTCGTGGTGATCAACTTCGTGGTCATCACCAAGGGCGCCGGGCGCATCGCCGAGGTCAGCGCGAGGTTCACGCTGGACGCGATGCCCGGCAAGCAGATGGCGATCGACGCGGATCTCAACGCCGGCCTGATCGGCGAGGCCGAGGCGCGCCGCCGCCGCGCCGAGGTGGCGCAGGAGGCCGAGTTCTACGGCTCCATGGACGGTGCCTCGAAGTTCGTGCGCGGCGACGCGGTCGCCGGGATCCTGGTGCTGGTGATCAACATCGTCGGCGGCCTCGCCATCGGCATGCTGCAGCACAACCTCGCGTTCGCCACCGCGCTCAACAACTACGTGCTGCTGGCGATCGGCGACGGCCTGGTCGCGCAGGTGCCCGCGCTGGTGATCTCGACCGCGGCCGGCCTGCTCGTCACGCGCGTCGCCGGCAGCGGCGCCGAGGGCGACGACATCGGCAAGCAGCTCTCCACGCAACTCCTGCGCTCGCCGCAGGCGATCGCGATCACCGCGGGCCTGCTCGGCGTGATGGGGATCATCCCCGGCATGCCGCACGTGCCCTTCCTCGCGCTCGCGGCGGCGCTCGGCTACGGCGCGTGGTGGCTGGCGCAGAAGCGCCGCGAAGCCGCCGCGAAGCCGAAGGAAGAAGCGCCCGCGCCGGTGGCGTCCGAGGAGGTCAGCTGGGACGACCTGCAGCCGGTGGACACGCTCGGGCTCGAGGTCGGCTATCGCCTCGTGCCGCTGGTCGACAAGGCGCAGGGCGGCGACCTGCTGAAGAGGATCCGGGCGATCCGCCGCAAGTTCGCGCAGGAAGTCGGCTTCCTGCCGCCGCCGGTGCACATCCGCGACAACCTGGAGCTGCGTCCCGGCGGCTACCGCGTGCTGCTGAAGGGCGTGGTGGTCGGCGAAGGCGAGGTGGTGGGCGGCATGCTGCTCGCCATCGACCCGGGTGGCGCGCGCGGCAAGCTGCCTGGCACGCCCGGCAAGGACCCCGCGTTCGGCCTGCCCGCGACCTGGATCGAGGCGCAGCACCGCGAACTCGCGCAGGCCTCGGGCTACACGGTGGTCGATCCCGGCTCGGTGGTCGCGACGCACGTCTCGCACCTCCTCGCCACGCACGCCGCGTCGCTGCTCGGCCGCGCCGAGACGCAGCAGCTGGTCGAGCACCTCGCCAAGCACGCCGCGAAGCTGGTCGAGGACGTGGTGCCCAAGCTGGTGCCGTTCTCGACGCTGCAGCGCGTGCTGCAGAACCTGCTCGAGGAGGGCGTGCACGTGCGCGACCTGCGCACCATCGTCGAGACGATCGCCGAGCACGCGCCCCGCACCGTCGATCCGGGCGAACTCACCTCGGCCGTGCGCGTCGCGCTCGGCGCCTCGATCGCGCAGCAGCTCTTCGGCGCCTCGCGCGAACTGCAGGTGGTCGCGCTCGAGCCCGACCTCGAGCGCCTGCTCGCGCAGGGCGTGCAAGGTCCCGCCGATGCGCTGGAGCCCGCGCTCGCGGATGCGCTGATGCGCAGCGCCAGCGCCGCCGCGCAGCGCCAGGAAGGCCTCGGCCTCGCGCCGGCGCTGCTGGTGCCCGATCGCCTGCGCCGGCCGCTCGCGCGCCTCCTGAAGCGCGCCGCGCCGCGGCTGCGCGTCCTTTCGCACGCGGAAGTGCCCGATGACTGGAACGTCCGCGTCGCCTTCACCCTCGGAGCCAAAGCATGAACGGAACCCCAAACTCGGTGCGCGTCTGCGAAGCCAATACGCGCGAGGCGCTGCGCAAGGTGCGCGCCGCGCTCGGCGCGGACGCGCTGGTGCTGTCGACCCGCCGCACCGCGGCCGGCGTCGAGGTGTTCGCGATGTCGCCCCACGCCCTCGAGGCGGCGGCCACCGGCCGCGCGTTCGCGTCGCCTACGCCGCAGGCGTCGTTGACCCCGCAGGCGTCGTACACCCCGCAGGCGCCGTCGGCCCCTGAAGTGCTCGGTGAATTGCGCGCGTTGTCGGATCGCCTGTCCTCGCAGATCGGCCAGCTCGGCGCGCGCCCGGCCGCCGACCCGGTCGAGCGCCCCGCGCGCGCCGCGATGCGCGCGCAGCTCGAGCGCGCTGGATTCGGCGAGGCGCTCGCTGGCAAGGTCGCCGGCGGCCTTCCGGACGACTACGGCCCGCGCGAATCGCAGGCGTGGCTGCGCACCGTGCTCGGGAAGAACCTCGCCTGCGCCGCGCAGGGCATGATCGAGCGCGGCGGCATCTACGCACTCGTCGGTCCGACCGGCGTCGGCAAGACCACCACCGTGGCCAAGCTCGCCGCGCGCTGCGTGGTGAAGCACGGCCCGCAGTCGCTCGGCCTGGTCACTACCGACAGCTACAGGATCGGCGCCTTCGACCAGCTGCGCATCTACGGCCGCATCCTCGGCGTGCCGGTGCACGCCGCGAGCGACGAAGCCGAACTCGGCGCCGCGCTCGAATCCCTCAAGGGCCGGCGCCTGGTGCTCATCGACACCGTCGGCATCGGCCAGCGCGACGCGCGCATGCGCGGCCACCTCGCCAGCCTCGCGCGCCCCGGCGTGCAGCAGGTGCTGGTGCTCTCGGCCTCCAGCCAGCCCGAAGTGCTGGACGAAGCCGCGGGTGCGTTCCGTGGCCGCGGTCTTGCCGGCGCCGTCATCACCAAGCTCGACGAGGCGGTGAAGGTCGGCGGCGCGCTCGGCACGCTGATCCGGCACCGCTTGCCGCTCTTCGCGGTGGCCACCGGCCAGCGCGTGCCCGAGGACCTGCACCCGGCGAACGGTCCAGTGCTGATCGAGCGCGCGCTGCGCGCGGTCTCGCAGGTCGTGCAGGGCGGATCCGCCGCGTCGAAGGCCGCGCAGGTGGCGCATGGTTGAAGCTCGCGACCAGGCGTCCGGGCTGCGGAATCTGCTGCGCCCGACGCGCGTGCGCGTGCTGCCGGTCGCGGCCGGCATGCGCGGCACCGGCAAGACCTCGATCGTGCTCGAGCTCGCGCGCGCGGCGACCGAGGCCGGCCGCCGCGTCGTGATCCTCGACCACACGCGCGGCGAGGTCGCCACCGCGCTGTCGCTGACCTGGCGGCGCGAACTGGCCGACCTGCTCGAGGGCACGCACGAGTACGCCGACGTGGCGCTCGCCGCGCCCGGCGGCACGACCGTGATCCCCGCCGCACGCGGCCTGTCGCGGCTGATCGAGGAGGGCGAGGACGGCACGCGCCTCTTCGGCGGCTTCGCGCACCTCTCCGAGCCGCCGCACCTCGTGCTGCTCAACCTGCCGACCAAGGACGGATCGGGCTGCACGCTGGTGCCGGCCGAGTCCGAGGTCCTGCTCGTCGCGCGGCCCACGCCGCCCTCCATCACCGCCACGTACGCGCGCATCAAGGACATGGTGCGCAGGCACGGCCGGCGGCGCTTCCGCCTGCTCGTCAACCGCGCCGACGCGCGCACGGCCGAAGGCCTGCACGCCAAGGTCGCGGAGGTCGCGCGGCGCTTCCTCGACGCCGACGTGGCCTACGCCGGCGCAATTCCTGCCGGCGCGCTCGATGCGCGCCCGTTCCTTTCCCTGCTCGACCAATGGCCCCTAGCGGAGTTCTCATGACAACCCTCCAACGCACCGCGGCGAATCCCGCCGCCCGCATGTACCAAGCCGCCAGCGCCGCCGATCGCGAGGCGCTGATCCGCAAGTACGCGCCGATGGTCCGCCGCATGGCGCATCACCTGCTCGCGCGCCTGCCCGCGAGCGTGATGCTCGACGACATCGTGCAGGCCGGGATGATCGGCCTGATGGACGCGCTCAACCGCTACGAGGACACGCACGGCGCGCAGTTCGAGACCTACGCCACGCAGCGCATCCGCGGCGCGATGCTCGACGGCCTGCGCGAGCACGACTGGCTGCCGCGCGGCGTGCGCCGCGCGCAGAGGAAGCTCGACGAGGCCATGCGCACGCTCGAGCAGCGTCTCGGCCGCGCGCCCGGCGAGAAGGAGATCGCCGCCGAGCTGCAGCTCAACCTGGAGGACTACCGCCACTTCCTGCAGGACGCCCGCGGCGCGCAACTCCTCTACTACGAGGATGCCGGCGAGCGCGACGAGCCGCACGACCTGCCCGACGACCGCGAGGACGACAAGCCCTCCGATCCGCTGGAGCGCCTGGCCGACAAGAGGTTCCGCGAGGCGCTGGTGGCGGCGATCGACAAGCTGCCCGAGCGCGAGCGCCAGGTGATGGGCATGTACTACGAGCAGGAGCTGAACCTGCGCGAGATCGCCGAGGTGCTGGGCGTGACCGAGTCGCGCATCTGCCAGATCCACAGCCAGGCGATTTCGCGGCTGCGCAGCAAGCTCAAGGACTGGTAGCGGACAGATGGAGCCGGGAACGCGGCTACAATGAACCGGAGGGGCTGTTTGGTGCGTTTCCGCACCATTTCTTGCGAACTTCCCGTACAGCCGACGCCCGCGTCGGCCGTTAACCGAGGACTGGGCTTCATCCAATGGACGCCGTGCGAGAAGAAACCGACGTGATCCTCGTCGAGGACAACCCTAACGACGCAGAGCTGACCATGCGCGCGCTGCGCAAGGCGGTCGCGCGCGAGCGCCTTGCGCACGTCGACGACGGCGTCAAGGCGATCGACCTGGTCTTCGGCCCCGAGGGGCTGCTGGCGCGGCCCAAGGTACGCCTGCCGCGCATGATCCTGCTCGACCTGAAGCTGCCCAAGGTGGACGGGCTGGAAGTGCTGCGCCGCCTGAAGGGCGACGAGCGCACCCGGCAGATTCCCGTCGTCGTGCTGACGTCCTCCAAGGAAGAGCGCGACATCGAGGAGAGCTATCGCCTCGGCGTCAACAGCTACCTGGTCAAGCCCGTGGGCTTCGCGGAGTACGTCAACTCCGTCGAGGCGGCGGCGAACTACTGGATGACACTCAATCAGCCGCCGGTCGGCGGCTGAGGACGTCCGGGCGGTCGCGTCCTGCGACGGCCCAAGGCAATCAACCGTAAGGGAAGGTCAGGCCGCGCCGAGCGCGCGGCCGGAGTGCGCGAGGCCGGTCGCGGCTTGCGCGGCGGGGCCGTAGGTGCGTCCGGGGTCGGCGGCGGAGGCCAGCGCCGCGAGGCGTCCCTGCACCGCGCGCAGGTGGGCGCCGATCAGGCGCCCGTTGGCGCGGTTCGCGGCGTCGATGCGCTCGGCCTTGACGCGCACGTCGCGCCAGATGGCGCGCAGCGGCTCGCCGGCGCCGAAGCGCTCGAGCCAGGTTTCCATCCGCAGACGCGTGCCCTCGTGCTCCAGCGTCGCGAGGCGGCGCTCGGCGAGCTGCGCGAGGGCGCGCGCATGGCGCTCCTTCTCGGCCGCGATCGCCGCGATGTCCTCCGACAGGCCGGCGGACAGCGCCTCGCGCTCGCGCGCGATCGCCTCCTCTAGCCGGTCGAGCTCGGCCGATTCGACGCGCAGGTCCGCCTCGAAGGTGGCGAGCGAGGCGCGCAGGGCGCCGGGCAGGGAGCGGTCTTGCGTCATTACTGGGCCGGCTTGGCGAGCAGTTCCTTCATGCTTTCGATGAGCCGGTCGGCGACCACGCCCGTGTCGACCTTGAACTGGCCGTCGCGCATCGCCTGCTTGATCTGCTCGACCTTGCCGGCGTCGAAGGGCTCGCTGGTCGAGAGCTCGGCCTCGATGCTGTGCAGCTGGGACGCGAGGTCCGAGATGCTCACATTCGAGGACGAAGCCTTCGCGGATCCGGCGGCCGCCGGGCCCGAGGCCTTGCCGGTGCCGGCGCGCTCGATCGGGGTGTTCTGATTCAAGCCATTGATTTTCATGGTCTATCTCCTGAAGACATCGGCCCCCGTGGGGCGTACAGTCCCTCTAACGGCCGCAAAGCGCCATTCCTTGAGCCCGAATTCGTCCGCGGCGCCGGCTACAGGCCCACCTGCACGACCTTGCCGGCCCGGGCGACCCCCGTAAGGGTCTTGCCCAGGGACGTCTGCACCCGCACCGACTGGCCTTCGGCCGCGGCGGTCATCGCGCGGCCTTCGGTCGCGACATTGAACCCCGTGCCCGTCAGCAGCACCTTCACGGTATCGCCCGCGAGCACCGCCGGCGGCACGCGCAGGAAGTCGGCGCGCAGCATCTGGCCCGGGGACAGCGGGCGCGTCAGCACCCGTTCTCCGACCAGGGCGAAATCCGCGAGCGCCCCGGGGGGCTCGCGCGTGAGTTCCATTTCTTCCAGCCGCACGTCGGCCGGGGTGAGCGCGCTGCCGGCCGGCAGCGGGCGCGTGACCACCAGCGCCGGGCCGGTGACCTTGACCGTGACGGGCAGGAACGCCGTAAACGTTCCGCCCTCGGCACAGCGCACGCCGATGTAGCCGCGGCCCCAGAGCCGAGCGCCCACCGGCATGAAGGGTTCGATGCGCTGGCAGTCGCCGAAGCTGATGCGCGGGTCGAGCGTGCCGAGGGTCACCTCGACGCGGCCCGGCAGGCCGGTCGCTTCGCGCTCGAGGTAGAGCTTCAGCGTCTCGGCCGGCGTCGCGGAGGGGGAGGGCGCGACCGGCGCGCTGGTGCGCACCACTTGCGCGAGGGCGGCGGGCACCGCGACGAGCAGCGCGGCCAGCGCCACGGTGCACTTTTGCAGGATCGGGTTCATGGATCGGCAGCCTACGCGCGAGGGCGCCGGGGCGAGCGCGGGAAAAGGGCGCCGAAGGCCCGTCTTATCGGCGGATGGCCGGCCTCAAGGGAACCGAATAATGGCCGCATCGGAAGGGACCGTTCCTTCCTTGAGGACAACCGAGCGACGCCATGATCCCGAAGCTGAACGATGCCCTGCGCGCCCAGAGCGACGCGCTCCAGCTGCGCGCGCGCCGGCAGGAAGTGCTCGCCGGCAACATCGCCAACGCCGACACCCCGGGCTACCGCGCGGTCGACTTCGACTTCACGCGCGCGCTCGAGGACGCGGGCAAGCGTGCCGGCGCGGCCGGTTCGCCGATGGCGCCGCAGCGCCTCGTGCAGACGGCCTCGAGCCAGCCGGCGGCCGACGGCAATACCGTGGACATGGACGCCGAGCGCGCCAAGTTCGCCGACAACGCCGTGCGCTACGAGGCCGCGCTGCGCGTGCTGAACGCGCAGGTGAAGACCATGCTCGACGCGATCAGGGGCTGACGCCATGTCCCTCTCCCGCATGTTCGACATCGCCTCCAGCGCCGTCAGCGCGCAGGGCCAGCGCCTGAACACCGTCGCCAGCAACCTCGCCAACGCCGACAGCGCCGCCGCGCCGGGCGCGCAGCCCTATCGCGCGCGCCAGGTCGTGTTCGAGGCCGTGCCGGCGAAGGACGGCGGCGCCTCGGTGCGCGTCTCGCGCGTGCAGGAGGATACGTCGCCTGCGCGCCGGCACTACGACCCCAAGCACCCGCTCGCGGACGGCCAGGGCTACGTGACGCTCTCCAACGTGAACGTGGTCGACGAGATGGTGAACATGGTCTCGTCCGCGCGCGCCTACCAGAACAACGTCGAAGTGATGAACACCGCCAAGAGCCTGATGCTGAAGACGCTCACGCTCGGATCCTGAGGAGCCCCATGACCACCGTCTCGTCCGTCTCGAACGCCACCACGACCGCCGCCGCGAGCAGCGCCGCGAACGCCAACTCGCCGGAGAACATGGAGGACCGGTTCCTGAAGCTGCTGGTCGCGCAGATCAAGCACCAGGACCCGCTCAGCCCGCTCGACAACTCGCAGGTCACATCGCAAATGGCGCAGATCAGCACCGTGAGCGGCATCGACAAGCTGAACGCGACCATCCAGTCGCTGATGAACGGCTTCACCGACACGCAGGCGCTGCAGGCGACCTCGCTGATCGGCCGCGACGTGCTGATCGCCGGCAACGCGCTCACGCTCGAGGCCGGCAACGCGAACGGCGGCTTCGAGCTCGCCGAGGCGGCCGACAACGTGAAGCTCGAGATCCGCGACGCCGCGGGCCACCTCGTGCACAGCGCCGACCTCGGCGCGCAGAAGGCCGGCGTGCACAGCTTCCAGTGGGACGGCGTGAACGACGCCGGCGGCGCGATGGCCGCCGGTGCCTACACCTTCTCCGTCGTCGCGATGCGCGGCGGCCAGGCGGTGAGCGTCGACCCGCTCGCGGGCGCGCGCGTGCTCGCCGTGTCGCGCGGCGCGGACGGCACGCAGCTCGAGCTCGCCGGCGTCGGCTCGCGCGCCTACACCAGCGTCAAGCAGATCCTCTAGCCCTTCGAATCCATCCCCTTCTTCACCAGGAGTCACCAGCATGAGCTTCCAGCAAGGACTTTCCGGCCTCGCGGCCGCGGCCAAGAACCTCGACATCATCGGCAACAACGTCGCGAACGCGAACACCGTGGGCTTCAAGGAATCCTCGGCGCAGTTCGGCGACGTGTTCGCCGCGTCGGTGAACTCCGGCGGCTCGGGCAACCTGCAGGTCGGCATCGGCACCGCGGTGTCCTCGGTGCTGCCCGTGTTCTCGCAGGGCAACATCACCGTGACGCAGAACCCGCTCGACATGGCGATCAACGGGGCCGGCTTCTTCCGCATCTCGGACAACGGCTCGATCAGCTACACGAGGAACGGCCAGTTCTCGCTCGACAAGAACGGCTACATCGTCAACCCGCAGGGCCGCAACCTCACGGGCTACGCCGCCGACTCGACCGGCAACATCGACACGTCGAACCTCGTGAACCTGCAGCTCTCGCGCGCCGACCTCGCGCCCAAGGCGAGCGCCACGGCGACCGTGCTGCTGAACCTCGACTCGAGCTCGGGCACCAAGTCCTCGGCCGCCTTCAACATGTCCAACAGCGCGACCTTCAACAGCACCACCTCGGTCGACTACTACGACGGCCTGGGCAACCAGCACACGCTGTCGACGTACTACGTGAAGACCGCCGCCAACACCTGGGACGTGTTCGCCGCCAACGACGGCACGCAGGTCGGCGCCGGCTCGATCGGCACGCTGAGCTTCAACACCGACGGCAGCATGAACACCGCCGCGACGACGCTGCCGTTCAACATCTCGATCCCGCTCACCAGCGGCGCGCCGACGCCGCAGGCGCTCGCGATCGACCTCTCGGGCTCGACGCAGTACGGCAGCGCGTTCGGCGTGAATACCCTCTCCACCGACGGCTACGCCTCGGGCAAGCTGACCGGCTACTCGGTCGGCGCCGACGGCATGGTGGTCGGCCGCTACTCGAACGGCCAGACGCGCACGCAGGGGCAGGTCGTCCTCGCCTCGTTCAACAACCAGGAAGGCCTCGCCGCCCTCGGCCAGAACAGCTACGGCGAGACGCCGGCCTCGGGCGCGCCGCTGATCGGCAAGGCGAGCTCGGGCAACCTCGGCGTGATCCAGTCGGGCGCGGTCGAGGAATCGGGCGTCGACCTGACGGCGGAGCTCGTCAAGATGATCACCGCGCAGCGCGTCTACCAGGCCAACGCGCAGACCATCAAGACGCAGGACGCCGTCCTGCAGACGATGGTCAACCTGAGGTAATCGCGCCATGGACCGCCTCGTCTGGACGGCGCTCTCGGGCGCGAAGAACCTGATGTACAGGCAGGACGTGGTCGCGAACAACCTCGCGAACGCGTCCACGCCGGGGTTCCGCGCGGAGACGAGCGCCTTCCGCTCGCAGGCGGTGGCCGGCCCCGGCCAGCCGACCCGGCACTTCGCCGTCGAGACCACCACCGGCGCCGACCTCACCCCCGGCCCGGTGATGAACACCGGCCGCGACCTCGACGTCGCGGTGCAGGGTCCCGGCTGGCTCGCGGTGATGGGGCCGGACGGGCGCGAGGCCTACACGCGCGCCGGCGCGATGCAGGTGGGCGCGCAGGGCGTGCTCGAGACGCCGCGCGGCTTCGCGGTGATGGGCGAGGGCGGGCCGATCTCGGTGCCGCCGGACCACGGCGTGACGATCGCGCGCGACGGCACCATCTCGGCGGTGCCGATCGGCCAGCCGCTCACGAACGCGGTGCAGCTCGGCCGCCTGAAGCTCGTCAACCCGCCCGAGGGCAGCCTGGTGCGCGGCGACGACGCGCTGTTCCGCACGAAGAATCGCGCGCCCGCGGAAGCCGACCCGAACGTCGCGGTCGCGAGCCGCGCGCTGGAAGGCAGCAACGTCAACGCCGCGGAGGCGATGGTGACCATGATCGGCCTCGCGCGCCAGTTCGAGGCCCAGATGAAGATGCTCACGACCGCCGAGGACAACGCCCGCAAGTCCGCGAGCCTCCTCGGCATGGGTCAGTAAAGCAGCCCGCAAAGGAAGACCGACATGATTCGCTCGCTGTGGATTTCGAAGACCGGCCTGGACGCGCAGCAGACCCAGCTCGACGTCATCTCGAACAACCTCGCCAACGTCGCCACCAACGGCTTCAAGCGCTCGCGCGCGGTGTTCGAGGACCTGCTGTACCAGACGCTGCGCCAGCCCGGCGCGCAGTCCTCGCAGACCACGATGATTCCCTCGGGCCTGCAGGTCGGCACGGGCGTGCGCCCGGTCGCCACGGCGCGCAACTTCTCGCAGGGCAACCTGCAGCAGACCTCGAACTCGCTCGACGTCGCGATCAACGGCCAGGGCTTCCTGCAGGTGTCGATGCCCGACGGCACGACGTCCTACACGCGCGACGGCTCGCTGCACCTGGACGCGCAGGGCCAGATCGTGACCTCGAACGGATTCCCGGTGTCGCCGGCGATCACCATCCCGTCGAACGCCACCAAGATCAACATCGGCCAGGACGGCATCGTCACGGTGAACGTGCCCGGCCAGGCGGCGCCGACGCAGGTCGGCCAGCTCCAGCTCGCCACCTTCGCCAACCCGGCCGGCCTGCAGGCCAACGGCCAGAACCTCTACGTCGAGACCGCGTCCTCCGGCGCGCCGACCGCGAACACCCCCGGCACCAACGGCGCCGGCACGCTCAACCAGGGCTACGTCGAGACCAGCAACGTCAACGTCGTCGAGGAACTGGTGAACATGATCCAGACCCAGCGCGCCTACGAGATCAACTCGCGCGCGATCCAGGTCTCCGACCAGATGCTGCAGAAGCTCTCGCAGCTCTGATCCCCGCG
>CAZTXP010000001.1:0-26513 GCA_964617355.1 uncultured Enterobacteriaceae bacterium | reverse complement strand
GCCGAGGTGGTCGATGCGCGCGATGCTGCCGCCGCCGGTGCCGATCTCGAGCAGGTCGAACACCGGCACGTTGACCGCGTAGCCCGAGCCGCGCTTGAAGCGGTAGACGCGCGCCGCCTCGTACTCGTCGGTGACGAGCGCTTCGCCGCGCGCAATCGTGCAAAGCTTCGCGGTAGTGCCGCCCATGTCGAAGCACAGCACGTTCGACTCGCCCGCGAGCGCGCCCCACCAGCGCGCCGCGGCCACGCCGCCGGCCGGGCCGGATTCGAGCACGCGGATCGGGAATTCGCGTGCCACGTCCGCCGCCAGCACGCCGCCGCCCGACTGCATGACGAAGAGGTCGCCGTGGAAGCCGCGCTCGCCGAGGCCGTGGCCGATGCGCTCGAGGTACGCGTCCACCAGCGGCTTCACGTAGGCGTTCGCCGCCGTGGTGCTGGTGCGCTCGTACTCCTTGATCTGCGGCAGCACGTCGCTGGACAGGGAAATCGCGAGCCCCGGCGCGAGCTCGGCGAGCATGCGCCCGATGGCGCGCTCGTTCTCCGGGTTCGCGTAGGCATTCAGCAGGCACACCGCGATCGAGGTCGCACCACAGGCGCGGATCGCCCCGGCCAACCGCACGACGTCCTCGCGCGACGGCGCCTGCAACACGCGGCCCGCCGAGTCCACGCGTTCCGCGACCTCGAAGCGCCGCGCGCGCGGCACGATCGGCTTCGGGTACTCGATCTGCAGGTCGTAGACGTCGTAGCGAAGCTCGTTCCTCATCTCGAGCACGTCGCGGAAGCCCTGCGTCGCGATGAGTGCCGTGACCGCACCCTTGCCCTCGATCAGCGCGTTGATGACGAGCGTGGTGCCGTGCACCAGCGTGCGGCACGCGTCCAGCCCCGCGCCGACGTCCTTCGCGAGCTGGTCGAGGCCGTTGAAGATGCCCTGCGAAGGATCCTTCGGCGTGGTGAGCGTCTTCTCCAGCCGCAGCGCGCCCGTCGCGTCGTCGATGGCGACGAAGTCGGTGAACGTGCCGCCGATGTCGGTTCCTATCCTCATCAGGGCCGCTTGCGCTCCACCCACAGCCCGCGCTTCTGCAGGTGCTCCAGGCACCCTTCCACCTGCGCGTCGGTGAAGAGTTCCGCGCCGACTACGCCGGCGTGCTTGAACTCGCCCTTGGCGATCAGCCGCGCGGCGTAGGACGGCTGCAGCGAGGTCATGCGCCCCTGCGGCAGCGGATCCCAGCCCGGCGGGTGGCCGAGCGTGATCTCGTGCGCGCCGCCCTCGCCCGTGACGCGCACGCGCATCACGTAGTTGGTGCGCACGTTCGCGGGCTTGGGCGAGCCATCGCCATTCAGCGCCTCGCGCAGCAGCGGCGCGAAGTCCACTTGTTTGCCCTCCACCGTGACCTTGCGCGCCGGGTCCATCAGGCCGAAGGCGTAGAGGGACTTGAGGAGCGTCATGATCGGCTCCTGGTACGCGCCGCGCACCGTGACGCGCTTCGCGTTCTTCACGAAACGGGGAATCGTCTGCGGCTCGGAGTGCGGCGTGTAGACGAGTTCCACCTCGTCCTCCACGCCCTTGAAGCGCACCTTTTTCGCGCCGCTGAACGGCGGCAGGTACGACACCTTGCCGTCCTCGAAGATCGGCGCCTGCACGCCGTTCCTGAACTGGCGCAGCGCGGTCTCGAGCAGGCCCTCGGTCGGATTGATCGGCCGGAAGGTCGCATACTCGCACTCGATCGACACCTCTCCCTTGAACTGCCGCGCGCCCCACGCCGCCATCATGTTGGTGAGGCCGGGGCTGACGCCGGTGCCGATGAGGATGGTCACGCCGGCGGCCTTGGCGACCTCGTGGCGCGAGAAGCGCTCCTCCATCAGCAGCGTGCCGTGCACGTCGATGTACGGCACCTTCGCCGCGATCGCCGCGTCGAGGATCTCCATGCATTTCGCACCGTAGGTGGTGTTCACCACGACGTCGTGGCCGCGGATGATGGCGGCGAGCGCGTCGACGCTGTCGGCGCCGGCCTGCTGCGTCGTCACCTTCTTGCCGTAGCCGAGCGCCTGCACGGCGGCGAGCGCCCTGGGGTCGAAGTCGACGGCGTGGATCGTGGCGTCCTGCTCGACGTCCAGCACGTCACGCACGAGGGCGCGGCCGATGTTGCCAGCGCCGATGAGGGCGATCTTCACGGAGGTTCTCCAGTCGGTGCGCTTGCGCGCGGTCAGGTCAGTCGAGGCGCTCGAGCGTCGCTAGGCGAGACATGCAAGGGCGCCGGTGTCGTCCAGTTTCTCGAGGGCGCGCAGCATCTCGATCGCGCGCTCGGCGCCGGCCCAGCCGGGGCGGCCGAGCGCGACGCAGGCACGGAACTTCGCCGCAACCTCGTCGAAATCCATCGGGTTCTTCGGATGGCCTTTCACGTAGACCACTTCCTTGGTCACGCTGCGGCCGTCCTTCGCCTTCACCGTGACGATGCCCGGCATCGGGAAGGTGCCGCGTCCCGTGCCCTGCGCGTCGAGTTCGAGGTCCACCTCGATCCTCGGCAGCAGCGCGCGCGCCGCCTTGTCGGCAAGGCCCGCGGGCTGGAAGGTCTCGATGCCCGCGCCGCCGTGCACCGCCGCGTAGGCCACGGTGAACGGCAGGCTGAACTGCGCATCGGTCAGCGACTGCGGGTTCCACTTGCGCTCCCGCGACAGGCACACGAGGTCATGCACCTCGCGGTTGGTCACCTTGACGCGGATCTGCTCGATGTCCTCCGGGCCGATGCGCAATTCCTGGATCGCCGCCGCGCTCGCCTCGATCGGCCCGTGCGTGTACTTGCAGCAGGGGTACGGCGGCTTGATCGACGGCTCGAGCATCAGCCAGCGATCCTTGCCGAGGCCGTCGACCAGCGCCGAGCGCTCGTACTGGCCGCGGTGGTAGACCGGGTAGTAGCCGAACTTGCCTTCCAGGATTTCCGACGAGCCGGTGATGCCGCGCTCGGCCATCAGCGCCGACAGCAGCCCGCCCTCCGCCGCCACGCCCTGCATCAGCCGCACCGTCATCGCGCCGGCGACGTAGCCCTGCTGGTTGCCGGCGACGCGCGCGTGCGCGATGCCGAGCGCGTGCCGTGCCTGGTCGCGCGTGAGCTTCAGCAGGCGCGCTGCCGCGAGCGCCGCGCCGTAGAAGCCGCACTGGTAGCTCATCGAGCTGCCGGTCTCCGAGAAGCTGATGCGCGGCGCGCTGGAGAGGCGGCACACCATCTCGGCGCCCACCGTGGTGGCGGCGATCAGTTCGCGCCCGGTGACGCCGCCGCGCGCCTCCGCGACCGCGAGCACTACCGGCACGATGTTGACGTTCACGTGGCAGGTGTTCTGCTCGTGCACGTCGTCGAGGTCCCACGCGCGGCCGGCGAGGCCGTTGAGGAACGCGGCCTGCGGCATCGGCACCTTGCGCCCGAGCGGCAGCGCGGTGGCCTCGGGCTTGCCGCCCCAGTCGCCGACCAGCCCCGCCAGCGGCTGCACGCCCTCGCCGCGGATGCCCGCGACCGATGCGCCCAGGGTGTCGAGCAGGGCGAGGCGCGTGCGCTCGACGACCGCCGGCGGCAGGTCTTCGAAACGCACGCCCATTCCGAACGTGAGCAGGTCTTCGACGGCGTCCATGGCGGTAAGCTTGCCGCCGACCTCCCCCACAGGCAACCGGAAGATGCACCCCGCAAGCTTCAATTTCGCAGCCGACGTCGCGTACCGCCGCGCGAGTGAAACACCGCGCGCCTCGGCGGTGCTGGCCCTCGACCGCGAAGGCCGCGTCGAGGCCTGGACCTTCGAGCGCGTCGCCACCGAGGCGCGGCGCCTTGCGGCCGGCTTGCAGGCCGCCGGCCTCGCGCGCGGCGACCGCGTGCTGGTGATGATGGCGCGCGTGCCGCGCTGGCAGGTGGCGATGACCGCCTGCCTGCACCTCGGCCTGGTGCCCGTGCCCTGCGTGACGCAGGCGAGCCGCGACGAGATCGCCTACCGCGCGGAGAAGTGCGGCGCCCGCGGCGCGATCGCCGACGCGGAATTCGTGCCACGCTTCGACGGCGTCGACCTTTCTGCGCGCGTCTGCCGCCTCGGCCCGATCGCGGGCTGGCGCGAATTCGAGGCGCTCGTCGCCACCGAAGCCGCCGTCCCGCCCACCGCGGACATGCCGGCCGACGCGCCGGCGCTGATGTACTTCACCTCCGGCTCCTCGGGACCGCCGAAGGCCGTGATGCATGCGGCGCGTGGCGTGCGCGTGCGCTCGTGGCAGCCGTGGCACCAGCTCGGCCTCGGTGCCGGCGACGTGATCTGGACCACCAGCGACACCGGCTGGACGCGCGCCGGCAGCGTGCTCCTTTTCGGGGCATGGATGCACGGCGCGGTGCCGCTGATGGTCGAGGATCCGCCCGAGCCGGCCGCGCGGCTCGACCTTGTCGAGGCCCACGGCGTCACCTGCTTCGGAGCGGTGTCGACGGAACTGCGCCTCATCATCGCCGGCGCGCGCAAGCGAAGCCTCCCGAAGCTGCGCTGGACCCTCTCGGCCGGCGAGGCGATGACCGCCGAGCTCGCCGAGCGCTGGCAGGCCTTCGCCGGCTCGCCGCTCTACGTCGGCTACGGGCAATCGGAGACGCCGACCGCCACGCTTACCGATCCGTCGGTGCCGGCGAAGAACGGCATGATCGGCAAGCCCATGGCCAACAACCGCGTCGCCGTGGTGGACGATGAAGGCCGGGAATGCGAGCCCGGCGTCGAGGGCCACCTCGCGTTCCATCGCGACGACGCCGGCCTGATGCTCGGCTACTGGAACGACGGCCGCCCGGTGCTGGACCTCCTCGCCGGCCAATGGCACCTGACGGGCGACTGCGGGATGCGCGACTCCGACGGCGAGCTGTACTTCGTCGGCCGCGAGGACGACATCATCAGCTCGGCGGGCTACCGCATAGGCCCCACGGAAGTCGAGAACGCGCTGACGCTGCATCCGGCGGTGGCCGAGTGCGCGGTGGTGGCGAGCCCCGACGCGGTGCGGGGAGAGGTGGTAAAGGCCTACGTCGTGGTGCGCGAGGGCCTTCGCGCTGGCGACGCGCTCGCGGCAGAATTGCAGGCCCATGTGAAACAGGCCATCGCGCCCTACAAGTACCCGCGCAAAATCGAATTCACCCAGAGCCTTCCGCGCACCGTGTCCGGCAAGATCCAGCGCCGCGCGTTGCGCGAGCTCGAGTTCAAAGGAGCGTCCCGATGAAACCCGTCCGCACCCTCGCGCTGTTCGCCGCCGGCCTCGCGTTCTCGGCCTCCGTCCTCGCGCAAGCCTGGCCCGCGAAGCCGATCCGCATGATCATCCCCTACCCGCCCGGCGGCGCGACCGACATCCTCGGCCGCCTGATCAGCGCCAAGCTCGCGCCGCTGGTCAACGGCCAGGTGGTGGTCGAGAACAAGGTCGGCGCCGCCGGCAACATCGGCTTCGACTACGTGGCGAAGAGCCCGCCCGACGGCTACACGATCCTCACCGGCACGGCGAACATGACGATCTCGGCGGCGTTCTCCTCGAAGCTGCCATTCAACGTGCTCACCGACTTCGCGCCGATCTCGCAGATCGTGTCGTCGCAGAACTTCCTCGTCGTGCGGCCCTCGCTGGGGGCGAACAGCGTGAAGGAGCTGATCGCGATCGCCAAGGCGAACCCGGGCAAGCTGTCGTACGCGTCCTCGGGCGGGCCGGGCACGCCGCTGCTGTGCGCCGAGCTCCTCAAGAGCCTCGCCGGCCTCGACATCCTGCACGTGCCGTACAAGGGCGACGCGCCGGCGGTGGCCGACCTGATGGGCGGGCAGATCGACATGTACTGCTCGACCATCGTCGGCCTGAAGCCGTTCCACGACTCGGGCAAGCTGCGCGGCCTCGGCGTCACGTCGCGGAAGCGCGCCACCGCGATGCCGAACGTGCCCACCATCGAGGAGGCGGGCGTCGCGGGCTACGAACTGTCTTCGTGGTACGGCATCCTCGCCCCCGGCGGCACGCCGCGCCCGATCGTCGACCAGCTGAACGCCGCGATCGTGAAGATCGTCGCCATGCCCGACGTGCAGAAGACCATGCTCGACGGCGGCTCGGAGCCGCAATCGAGCACGCCGGACGAATTCGCCGCACGCATCAAGGCCGACGTCGCGAAGTTCACCAAGGTGGTGAAGGACGCGGGGCTGAAGGTCGAGTGAGGCCTCGACGCGCGCGACGGGGCGCGCCCGCATGAAGGTCGTCGACTTCCTGCTCGACACGCTCGCGCTCTGCGGCGTGCCGCGCCTGTACGGCAATCCCGGCACCACCGAGATTCCGCTGGTGCGAGCCTGTGAGGAGCGGAAGCAGGGGCCCGCCTACGTCGTCGGCCTGTCGGAAGTCGCCTCGGTGCCGATGGCCGACGGCCACGCGCGCGCGACGCGCGGGCTCGGCGTGGTCAACCTGCACGTCGCACCCGGCCTCGGCAACGGCATGGGCAACCTGTACACCGCTTCGGTCGCGGGCACGCCGCTGCTCGTGCTGGTCGGCGCGCAGGACTCGCGCCTGCTGCACACCGATCCGATCCTGCACGGCCCCGTCGAGGCGATGGCGGCGAGCGTCTGCAAGGCCGTGGTGCGGCTCGCCACGGCGCACGATGCCGCGGCGAACATCCGGCGCGCGATCCGCCTCGCCTTGACCGCGCCCGCCGGCCCGGTCGCGCTCGTCTGCCCGCCGGACGTGCTGGAACTCGACATCGCCGACGCGCCCTGTGCGGTCGCCGCGCCGACGCTCGCGGCGCTCGGCGACGAGGACGCCGCCGACTACGTGAAGTTCCTCTCCGCGTCGAAGACGCCCGCGATCGTCGCCGGCGAAGGCGTGCACTGGGCCGGCGCCGCGGATGCGCTCGCCGCGCTCGCCGCCGCGCTCGACGCACCCGTCTACGCCGCGCCCTACACCGGCATGCTGCCGGTGGATGCGTCGAAGCCCTGCTACGCGGGCTACCTGCCGCCGAGCTTCAAGTCGATCGGCGAGCGGCTCGCCGCGCACGACGCCCTGCTCTTCGTCGGCACGAAGGCGCTGCGCACTACGCTCTTCAACGCGATCTCGCTGCCGCAGGCGAAGGCCTGGCTGGGCGCGGATCCCGATTTCCCCGGCGAGAGCGGCGAGTACGCGCCGGCCCGCATCGCAGCGCTCGCGCCGAGCCTCGCGCGCGTCGCGGCGGCGCTGGGCAATGGCCGCTCGGGCAGCACGGTGCGCCGCGCGCCGATGCCGCTGCCCGCGCCCGATCCCGCGCGCCTGCACCCGACGCGCGCGGTGGCGGTACTGATGGAACGCTACCGCGAAGCCACGATCGTCGACGAATCCGGCCTGTCGACGTCGGACGTCAAGCAATGGCTGTCGGCGCGCTCGGGCGACTACTTCATCAACGGCAGCGGCGGCATCGGCTGGGGGCTCGCGGCCTCGGTCGGCATCGCGCTCGCGCGGCCCGATCGCGAAGTCGTGGCGCTCATCGGCGACGGCTCCTCGCTCTACAACAGCGAGGCCCTGTGGACCGCGGGCCACCACGACGCGCGCCACACGCTCGTCGTGTTCTCGAACCGGCGCTACGCGACGCTGAACGAAGGCGCCGCGCGCGTCGTCGGCAAGCCCGAGCTCGGGCTCTACAGCCTCGAGCCGCCGGTGCTGGATTTCTCCGGGCTCGCGAAGCTCTATGGCTACGCCTACGTCGCGGTGGATTCGGAAGCCTCGCTGGAAGCGGCCACCAAGTCCACGTCGCGCCGCACGCTCATCGACCTGAAGCTCGATCCCTCGGTGAAGCCCGCCGCGGCCGCGCGGCACTTCTGACGAGCTACTTCGGCAGGTCCGCGAGCGCCGCCTCGACCGGCACCACCAGCGCGCGGTTCTCGCGCGTCGAGTAGAGTCGCGTGAAACCCACCAGCGCGCCGTCGAGGTCGTAGGCCGGGTGGTCGTTGTTCGGCAGCGCCGCCTCGATCAGTTCCACGCGCGCGAAGCCCTCTTCCTTGCGGCCGGTGCCGAGCACCGCGCCGCGCTGCGGCGGCCCCTGGTAGCCGAGGCTGACGAGCGCGTCACCCTTGGCGAGCTTGCCGGCCGCGCCGATGCGCGCCACTGGAAGCCCGCTCGCCTCGATCTTCAGGATCGCGGTGCGCGCGCCCTCGTTCACGGATACCAGCTTCGCGGCGAAGGCCTTGTCGCCCTGCAGGCGCACGTTCAGCACGGTGCCGGGCACGATGGCGTCCGATGCCGTGGCGACGTGCCCCTCGGCGGAGACGATCACGCCGGTGCGCGTCGGCGCGCGCCCGGGCAGGTCGACCAGCACGATGGACGCGCGCACGTCCGACACGCGCAACTCGCGCGGCGCCTGCGCGAGCGCCGGCAGGATCGCGAAGGCGAGGATCGCCGCGACCGCGAGCCGGCGCGCGAGCCTCACGTGCGGCCCTTCTGCCACTCGCGCTCGACCGCCAGCACTTCGGGCGACTCGATCTTGACGCCCATCGCCATTGCCATCGCGCCGAAGGCGCGGTAGTACGCGGCGGACATCGCCACGTCGGTCACCTGCCGCGGCGAGAAGTGGCGCGCCAGCTCCGCGAAGGTCGCGTCGCTCACCGATTCGGGGCGGAACATCTCGGCGATGAAGCGCGCGATGGCGCGCTCGGGCGCGGGAAGCGCCTGCGGATCGCGGCCGGCGCCGATGTCGTCCACCGCCGCCTGCGGGATGCCCGCCTGCACCGCGAGCGCCGCGTGGTGCGTCCATGCGTACTCGACGCCGCGCGCGGCGCAGAGGATGGACAGCTCCCTCAGGCGTTCGGGCAAGTCCGTCTCGTACTTCACGTACTTCCCGACCGCGGCGTAGCGGCGCAGCCCCTCGGGCGCGTTCGCGAGGCCCTGCATCGCGTTGGAGACGAAGCCGCGCGTCGCCTTGATCTCGGCGTACGCGGCGGCGAGCGCCGGATCCTTCGTTTCGTCTCCCTTGGGCAGGCGCATCTCAGAACTCCGTCGGCTGGCCGACGCGCTTCACGCGCTTCAGCGCGTCCTCGAGCATCTGCGTGTACTTCAGCATGCGGCGGTCGACCGTCTTCGGATCCCACTTGTAGAAGCCCTCGCCCGCGCGCACGCCGATCTTGCCCTGCTTCACCAGCCGCTCGAGGATCCGCGGCGCGCGCTTGCCGTTGTGCAGCGTCGGGTAGAGGTTCTTCGCCGTGGCGAGGTGCACCGGCACGCCCTGGATGTCGCGCGACACCACGGGCCCGAGGATCTGGTATCGGAAGCCGAAGCCGAAGCGCACCGCGCGATCGACGTCCTCGGCCTTCACCACGCCGGTGTCCATGAGGTGGTAGATCTCGCGGTACATGGCGTGCTGGATGCGGTTGATCAGCATGCCGGGCACGTCCTTGCGCAGCACCACCGGCACCTTGCCGAGCGCCTCGACCCAGCCGATGAACTTCTTCAAGGTCGCCTCCGAGGTCTTCGGGCCCTTGGTGACCTCGACCGGCAGCATGACGTGCGCCGGCACCATGAAATGGATGCCGCCGCTCCGCTCGGGGCGCTTCAGCACGCGCGTGATGTCGCCGATGCGCAGGCCCGAGGTGTTGGTGGCGACGTAGGCGTCCTTGCGCAGCCTGGGTTCCAGCTCACGCAACAGCCGGTGCTTCAGCTTCAGGTCCTCGGTGACCGCCTCGATCAGCAGGTCGACGCGCTTCCAGTCGACGCCGTCGTTCGAGTCGTGCAGCCGGATCGACTTGCGCGGGATCCGCAGGCGCTTGCACTCCTGCGTCCACGTCTTCCCGGCAGCCATGCGCTGCGCCGCGCCGGTCTCGACGATCTCGACGGCCCAGCCGCCGCGCGCGAAGGCGAGCGCCATGTCCGCGCCCATGCGCCCGGCGCCGAGGATCGCTACGGTCTTCGTCATCGCTTCACTCCACCTTCGAGCCGGCCGCCTTCACCACGCGATGCCAGGTCTCGACCTGCTGCTTCATGTAGGCGCCGAACTCCTCCGGCGTGCCGCCCACCGGCAGCGTGCCCAGTTGCGCGAAGCGCTCCTTCACGTCCGGCAACTGCAGGATCTTGTTGGTATCGGCGTTCAGCCGCGCGACGAGGTCCTTCGGCATGCCGGCGGGACCGACGAGCCCGAGCCACGACACGTAGTCGTATCCCGGCACGCCCGACTCGGCCACCGTCGGCACGTCGGGCGCGGTGGTCGAGCGCTTCGCGCTCGAGATCGCGATCGGCTTCACCTTGCCGGCGGCGGCGAAGGGCCACGAGCCCGGCATGGAGTCGAACACCATCGTGATCTGCCCGCCCATCAGGTCCTGCACCGCGGGGCCACTGCCCTTGTAGGGCACGTGCGTGATGTCCACCTTGGCCATCATCTTCAGCACCTCCATGAAGAGGTGCATCGACGAACCACTGCCGGCGGTGCCGAAGGTGAGCTTGCCCGGGTTCGCGCGCGCGAAGTCGAGGATTTCGCGCAGGTTGCGGTACGGCAGGTCCTTGTTGATCACCAGGATGTTCTGCGTCGACACCAGCCACGCGATCGGCGTGAAGTCCTTCACGGGGTCGTACTGCAGCTTCGGACCGAACAGCGCCGGGTTCGCGCCGTGCGTGTTGATCGCTGCGATCTGCAGCGTGTAGCCGTCCGGCGGCGACTTCGCCACCGCCTCGGAGCCGACGGTCCCGCTGGCGCCGATCTTGTTCTCCACGATCGCGGTACGGCCCCAAAGCTTGGTGAACTGGTCCGCCATGATGCGGCCGACGATGTCGGTCTGTCCGCCAGGCGGGAACGGCACGACGACGCGCACGGTCTTCTCCGGGTACTGGGCCTGCGCGGACGCGGAGAGTGCGCACGCGGCCAGCGCGAGCAATAGCTTCTTCACCATGGGGCACCTCCAAGGCTCGACCCGCCGCACACGTGCAGCACCTGGCCGGTGACGTACGAGTTGTCGGGGGAAAGGAAGAACATCGCGGCGCGCGCGATGTCGTCCGGGTTGCCGGCGCGGCCCACGACGGTGAGGCCGACCAGCTTCTCGATCACTTCCGGCTTCTGGTACTTGAGGAACAGCTCGGTCAGCACCGGCCCCGGCGAGATCGCGTTCACCGTGATGCCGAACTCGCCCAACTCGATCGCCCAGCTGCGCGTGTAGGCCACCAGCGCCGCCTTGGTGCCGGCGTACACCGTGCGCGCCTTCTTGCCGAGGATCGAGCGCGAGGACATGTTGACGATGCGCCCGAAGCGCCGCGCCTTCATGCCGGGCAGGAAGGCCTGCGACAGCAGGATCGCGGCCCGCAGGTGCAGGTTGGCGCCGTGGTCGAAGTCCGCATCGGTGATCTCTTCCAGCGTGCCCGGCGTCGGGAAGCCGGCGTTGTTGACCAGCGCGTTCACCTCGAAGCGCTTCGCGACCTGGGCGCCCACCGCTCGCGTCGCGGCCGCGTCGGTGAGGTCGGCCTGAAAGAAGTGGTAATCGCCGCCCAAGGGCTTCGCAGGCGCGACCTTGTCGATGTTGATCACCGTCGCGCCCGCCGCCTGCAGGTGCCGGCAGATGCCCTCGCCGATGCCGTTCGAGCCGCCGGTGACGACGGCGACCAGCCGTGCATCGCGCTCGCGCGATCCTTCGGCGTTCATTCCGTCTTGATCCCGGCCTTGTCGATCACCTCGGCCCAGCGCGCAACCATGGCGTGCATCTGCTTCGTATGCTCTTCCGGCGTGTTGGCGATGATCTGGTAGCCCAGCGCCGCGAGCCGCTCGGCGTGCGCCGGGCCGCGCAGCGCGCTGGCGAAGGCCTTCTGCAGCGTGTTCAGCACCGCCGGCGGCGTGCCGGCCGGCGCATAGACGCCCCAGTAGCTGTCGGCGTCGAGGCCCTTCAGGCCGCTCTCCTCGAAGGTCGGCACGCTCGGCATCGCGGGATTGCGCTGCGAGCCGGTGAGCGCGAGCGCGCGCAGCTTGCCCGCCTCGACCAGCTGGCGCGAGCTGCTGATGCCCGAGAACGACATGTGCACCTGCCCCGCGACGAGGTCGGTCATGCCCGGCGCCGTGCCCTTGTACGGGATGTGCACGATGAACACCTTGGCGGCCTGCTTCATCATCTCGCCGGTCAGGTGCGTGGAGGTGCCCGAGCCGCCGGAGGCGTAGTTGAGCGAGCCGGGCTTCGCGCGCGCGAGGTCCAGCAGTTCCTTCAGGTTGTTCGCCGGCACCGACGGGTGGATCACCAGCAGCACCGGCGCGTGCGCCATCATGGTGAGGCCGGTGAGGCCCTTCAGCGTGTCGAACGGCATCTTCGACTTGAAGAGGCCCGGATTCACCACCACCGCGGTGTCCGTGGCCATGATCGTGTAGCCGTCGGCCGGGGACTTCACCACCATCTCGGTGCCGATGAAGGTGTTGCCGCCGGGGCGGTTCTCGATCACCACCGGCTGGCCGAGCGCGCTGTTCAGGCTCGGCAGGATGGTGCGCACGAGGTTGTCGGTGCCGCCGCCGGGCGCGTACGGGATGACGATCTTCACCGTGCGGTCGGGGAAGACCTGCGCGGCGGCAAGGCCCGCGCAGGCGGCGAGCGCGAGGCCCGCGAGCGTGCGTGCGATGATCATCGTCTGGCTCCTCAAGCGGTTGCGAACCATTCTCGCATGTCGTCCACGGCCTCCACGGACGCGATTCGCGCCGCGAACCGCTCGGCCGCCTCGCGTGGAAGAGGCCGCACGCCGCCCGCGAAACAGGCCAGCGCCTTGGCGCGCAGGTCCGCCTCGCTGAAGGGCTTCGCGGGCGTGCCGGCGAGCTCGGTCACGGTGGCCGACAGATCCTTCCCCGCCGTGGTCCGCACGCGCACGGTCGCCGGGAGGAACTTGCCCGGCTGCGAATCGTCGATCTCGATCCGGACCGTCGCGGCGAGCGCGCAGATCGCCGGATCCGTCGCGGCCGCCGGCAGGATGTCGTCCACCGCGAAGCGGCCGCGCGACAGGACGCTCGCCACCGAATAGCGCGCGCTGAACTGCGCCGCGACCTGCGGGTTGTCGCCCGGCGCGTAGTCGCCGCCGACGAGGCGCGCCATGAACGGAGTGAGCCGTACCGTCGCCTCCGTGACGTCGGCGGCGCGCACGCCGTCGCGCTCGACCAGTTGCAGCGCCGCCTCGATTGCCGCGTGGTTGCAGTAGCAGCTCGCGTGCCGCTTGAAGGTCAGCGCGGTGAAGTTCCAGTCGCGGCCGAGCCCCTGCAGCACCTTCGTCGCGTCGAGTTCGCCATAGAGCGCCGAGAAGCCGCCGGCGCCCTCGAACATCATCGCCGGCGCGGTGACGCCGATCGCCGCCAGTTCCGCCGCCTCGACGCCGTCGCGCGCCGCGAACGCGGACTGCAGGCGCTTGGTGAGGCTGCGCTCGACGAGCGTCAGCTGCGTGCCGGCGGCGCGACTGAGCGCCGTGCCCATCGCGTGGCGCGTGCGCGTCGCGTCCAGCCGCAGCGCTCGCGCCGACGCGGCCGCGGCGCCGAACACGCCGAGCACCGAGGAATAGAACCAGCCCGGCCGCGCCGACAGCGCGAGCGACAGTCGCACCAGTACTTCGCTGCCCGCCGCGTACGCAGCGAGGAATTCCCGGCCGCTGAGTCGTTCGCGCTCGGCGAGCGCGAGTACCGCGGGCAGCACCACGATGTCCGAATGCGAGCCGGCGAGGTCGTGCACGGTATCGAAATCGAGCGCCGCCGCCATCGCGCCGTTGACGAACGCTGCCTGCGTCGCGGGCAACCGCCCACCGAAGGCCCATGCGCCCGCTTCCGCCGCGCCGCCCTTCGCCGCCGCGTGCGCGTGCAGCTCGGCGATGCCGGGGCAGGCCGAGCCGGCCCAGCCGACCGACAGCGTGTCGAGCAGCAGCCGCTTCGCACCCTCGACGACCGGCGCGGGCAGGTCCTCGTAGCGCAGCGCCGAGGCCCACTCGGCGAGCCTCGCGCCGAGCGCCTCAGGCATGGGCCGCCGTGCCCTTCTGCGCTCCAGTTCTTGCACCGGTGATGTAGCCGGCACCCATTTCAGGATCCAGCGAGCGCGCATCCGGCGCCGTGACCCACAGCCGCAGCAGCAGCCGCTTCTTCTCCGGCTCGGCCGCGTCCTGGAACTCGGTGCGCCAGTGCATCACCGTGTAGTTGTTCACCAGCTGCAGGTCGCCGGGGCGGAAGTCCATGTCGAGGCGGAACTCGTCCGAGCGCGCGAGTGCGACCATGTAATCGATCGCCTCCATCTCGGCATCGGGCACGAGCGAGCCCATGCGCCGCTGCGCGTCCTTGATGGTGCTGGCGTTGAACACGCACGACAGCTGCCCGTTGAACCAGCGATACACCGGGATCGGCCGCGGCGTGCAGCCATACGGCGCCTCCGGGGACGCGTCGCCGCGCAGGTCGTGGAAGTAGCCGCGATAGAGCCACTCCAGGTACTCGGGGTGCTTGTCGAGCACCTCGTTGTAGATCGCCATCGTGCTGGCGATCCTCGACAGCCCGCCCGACCGGGCCTTCTGCACGCAGAGCAGCGTGACGACGTCGCCCGGATCGGTGTGCGGGCGCTGCTCGGCGTTGGTGTTCGACGGCTTCACGTTCAGCGCGTTCACGTCCTGCCCGCGATCGCGGATCTCGGCGATCAGGTCGCCGTCGAGGTTCTGCACCACCGCCGTGCCGAGGCGCTCGCCGAGCCGCCAGTACATCGCCCGGATCGCCTCCATCGACCGGCCCTGCACCGGCAGGCCGCGCAGCAGCACGAAGCCGCGGCCGCGCAGCACTTCCTCGCGCGCAGCGTCGATCACCTCGGCGACCTCGGTGCCCGCGATCGATTCACGCTCCAGGTCCGCGGCCTGCGCGGGCGTCAGCTCCACGATCCACGAATGGTCCGCGCGCATCTGCGGGCCGCGCCACGCGGAGCGGTCGGTGACGGGCTTGCGAAGGATCTCGATCATGCGGCCGCCTGTTGCTGGACATCATAGTGTGCACCGTAGGAGTACCCCGCAGCCATCACCGGCGACAGCGCCCTCGCGTTCGGCACCTTGAGCCACAGGCGCAGCATCAGCCGCCCCTTGGCCGGATCGCGATCCTTCCATGCCGTGCGACTGTGCAGGAGCGTGTAGTTGTTGAGGAACTGCGCGTCGCCCGGCTCGAGGTGCATCTCGAGCTGGAAGCGCGGGTCGAGGGCGAGCGCGTTGACCGCGTCGAGCGCCTCGCGCTCCAGTGCCGTGAGCGGCACGCCGGTCTTCTTCTCGGCGGCGAGCACGGTCTTCGAGTTGTACACGCAGGCGAGGCGCCCCTCGTGCTCGCTGTAGACCGGGATGCGCTTCGGCGTCAGCGGCCCCTCGCCCGGCGCGGACTCGAGCCGGCGCAGGTCGTGCGCGTAGCCCTCGAGCAGCACGCGCACGAGGTCCGGGCGCGTGGCGCGCAGCTCGTTGTAGACCGCCATCGCGCTCGCGATGCGCGACACGCCGCCCGACTCGGCCTTGCGCACGCAGAGCAGCCCGACCACGTCGGCCGGGTCGGTGTGCGGCATCTGTTCGGCGCTGGTGGCCGAGCCGTGCACGTTCGGCGCGTTGTAGTCGAGCCCCTGGTCGACGATGTGCGCGAGCAGCTCGTCGCGGAAGCGGCCGACGTTGACCCGCTCGTGCTGGCGCAGCGCGCGCCCGAGGTGCAGGCCGAGGCCCCACATCAGCCGCGCCGCATCCTCGGCGTCGCCCGTGACCGGCAGGCCGCGCAGCAGCACGCAGCCGCGGCCGTGCTCCAGGTCCTGCTGCGCCTTGGCGAGCACAGCGCCGAAGCCCGGCAGCGGGAAGTCCGCCTTGCCGAAGTCGGCGGCGCGCAGGCCGCGCGCGCGCACCGCGGCGACCGCGGCCGACAATTCCGCGGCCTGGGCCTCGGAGACCTGCACGACCCACGAGCGATCCGCTTGCAGGTCGGCGGCAAGCCACGCGCAGGGTTCGCGCACGGCGGCAGGCATCGCGGTCATCTCGATTCCCTTCGCGGAGTTATCTGGCGTCAAATCCTAGAGGCCGATACCCGGGGGAATTGTCACGCTGGTTACAATCCAGCGATGTCGATCGCGCAGCCGGACCTCGCCGCCCGCATCGCCGCGCTGAGCGCGAACCGCTGGTTCAAGGACCTGCCCGCGGACGCCCAGGCGGCGTTCGCCCGCGTCGCCCGCCTCAAGCGCTACGCCGCCGGCGAACTGGTGGCCGCGCGCGGCACTGCGCCGGAGGGCATCGCGATCGTGCTGAAGGGCGCGATCCGCAGCGCCACGCTCGCGGCGGACGGCCGCGAGATCGTGTTCTCGCTGGTCCAGCGCGGCAGCATCTGGGGCGCGGTGGCCGCGATCGATGGCGCGGGCGCGGTGCACGACACGCGCGCGCAGGGCCGCACCGAGGTGCTGATGGTGCCGCGCGCCGCCTTCCTCGCGGTGCTCGACGAACACCCGGTGCTGTGGCGGCACTTCGCGCAACTGCTCTGCTACCGGCTGCGCAAGGCCTACAGCGCGGTCGACGAGTTCGCGCTCGCGCCGCTGCGCCAGCGCCTCGCGCGGCAGCTCTGCACCCTCGCGGTCGCCGGCGGCGGCGAGCGGCTCGCGTTCACGCAGTCGCAGCTCGCCGAGATGCTCGGCGCCGCGCGGCCGAGCGTGAACCGCGAGTTGCGGCGCCTGCAGGACGAAGGGCTCGTGGAACTCGCCTACCGCGGCGTGCGCGTCGCGCAGTTCGACCGACTGAGGGCGATTTGCGAAACTCAGGGCCTGTTCGAATCCTGAGCCGATAGCCTCGCACCATGCAACACACCTTCTCCCACGACGACCTCCAGTTCGATTACTTCGTCGACGACTTTACCGACCCGTGGGCGAACGCGCCCGCGCTGCTGATGATCCACGCAGCGATGGGCAATGCGACGCGCTGGAATCCGTGGGTGCCGTCGCTGTGCCGCCACTACCGCGTAATCCGCCCCGACCTGCGCGGCCACGGCCGCACGCAGGTCCCCGGCCCGGACAACGAGCTCACGCTGGCGAAGCTCGCCGGCGACATGGTCGCGCTGCTCGACCACCTCGGCGTCGAGCGCGCGCACGTGGTCGGCAACTCGGCGGGCGGCTACGTCGGCCAGCACCTCGCGATGCTGCATCCGGAGCGCGTGCGCACGCTCGCGCTCTTCGGCTCGGCGCCGGGCCTGAAGAACAGCCAGGCCGCGAGCTGGTTGCCGAAGGTGGCCGCGATGGGATTGCGGCCCTTCCTCGCCTCGACCATCGACGACCGCTTCCCGCCGCACTTGGTCGGCACGCCGCAGGCCGAGGCCTTCCTCGACGCGCTCGGCAACAACGACATCCCGTGGATCGCCCGCTTCGTGGGGTACATGGCGACGCAGGAATGGAGCGCCGAACTGCACCGCATCCAGTGCCCGGTGCTCGCCGTGGTGCCGGGCGCAGGCCGCATCGGTGCGGGCGATGCGTACCGCCCCCTGCGCGACAACATCCCGCAGTGCGAGTACCTCGTCTACGATGGCGAGCGCCACAGCGTCTGCGAGTACCTGCACGAGCGCTGCGTCGCGGACCTGCTGTCCTTCCTCGCGCGGCACGCCAGCGCGTGAACCTGCGCGGCTACTTCGTCGCCTGCTACACGCCGTTCCATCCCGACGGCGAGATCGACGAGGCGGCGCTGCGCCGCAACGTGCACGCCACGCTCGCCAAGCCCGGCGTCGGCGGGCTGTCGCTGCACGCCATCCACCAGGAATTCTGGACGCTGACGCTGGACGAGCGCCGACGCGTGACCGACTCGGTGCTCGCCGAGGTCGCCGGCAAGGCGCCCGTGGTCGTCGGCATTTCCGACAACGCCGCGCGCAACGCCATCGCACTGGGCCGCCACGCAAAGGCAGCCGGCGCGACCGCGGCGATGCTGTGGCCGCCGACCTACGGCCCGCGTACCCCGGACGGCGTGCGCGCGTACTACGAAGAAGTCGCCGCCGGCATCGACCTGCCCTTCCTCTGCTACAGCACCACGCTGTCGGAGCTCGGCTACCACCTCGACGCGCCGCAGGTCGAACGGCTGCTCGCGATCCCGCACCTCTCGGGCGTGCAGGTGACGACCACTGACGCGGCGCTCTTCGACGTCATGGTGGCGCGCTGCGGGCACCGGCTCGCGGTCACGACCTCGCTCGAGGAATCGCTGCTCACCCTGCATCGTCGGCACCCGGCGCGCGCGCCCGCGTTCACGCTCGGATCCTCGCGCCCGCTCTTCTGCCAGAGTGCCGCGCAGCCGCACTGCGGTCACTTCATGGACGCGCTGCTCGCCGGCCGGCTGGACGAAGCCGAGGCGCACCAGAAGGCGATCTCGGCGATCGCGCAGAAGCTGCAAACGCGCTACTTCGCCAAGGGCTTCCACCATGTCGCGCTCTTCAAGCGCCTCGCCGGCCGCATGGGCCTCGAGACACACGGGCTGCGCGCGCCGCTCGCGGAACCCGATCCCGCCGAACTGGAAGAGTGCCTCGTCGTGTTGCGCGAGGCGGGCCTGCTCTAGCTCGTCACCACGCGATCGCGTAGGCCGCCCGCCGCGGATCCGCGCCGGCGTGCAGCATGCCGGTGGCGGGGTCGCGGCGCACCGCGCAGATCGCGCCCATGCTCCACGAGCGCTCCGGCCAGGTCTCGACGTCGTGGCCGAGGCGCGCGAGCGCGTCGGCAGTGGCCGCCGGAATGCTCTCCTCCATGCACAGCCGCCCCGGCAGGTAGACGTTCGGCGAGAACGAGTTCGGGAAGCTGAACGGCGCGATGCGCGGCGCTTCGATCGCCTGCTGCATCGTCATGCCGAACAGCGTGACGTTGAGGAAGACCTGGATGATGGACGCGCCCTGCACGTCGCCGCCGGGCGTACCCCAGCCCATCGAGAATTCGCCGTCGCGCAGCGCCATCGCCGGCGACGGCGTGAGGCGCGGGCGCTTGCCGGGCTCGACGTAGCAGGGATGCTCCGGATGCAGTCGCCCCTGCATGCCGCGCGTCGAGATCGCGATGCCGAGGCCGTCGACCATCGGCGCGTCGTACATGGTGTCCGACGGCGTGATCGACACCGCATTGCCGTCGCGATCCACCACGCTGCAGTAGATCGTGTCGTGTGGCACGGCGACGCGCTCGGGCCCGCCGAGCAGCGCGTCCATCGGCGGCGCGATGCGGCCGGGGATCGGCCCCGGGTCCGGCATGCGGCCGAAGGCCTTCGTCGCATCGATGCGCTTGCGTTGCGCCGCCGCGTAGGCGCTGGAAAGAAGCACGTCCGCCGGCACCTTCACGAAGCGCGGATCGCCGACCCAGGCCTCACGATCGGCGAAGGCGAGGTTCAGCGCCTCGGCGATCGTGTGCAGGTACGCCGGTGTGTTGTGCCCCAGCGCGGCGAGGTCGATTCCCTCGAGGATCTTCATCGCCTCGAGGATCGCGATGCCCTGGCACCACGCGTCGCAGGTGTGCAGCCGGTAGCCGTTCCAGTCGACCGACAGGCCGGGCTCCACCGGCACCTCGAATGCGGCGAGGTCGGAAGCGCGCATGAAGCCGCCCTCGCGCTTGTGGAAGGCCTCGATCTCGGCGGCGATCTCGCCGCGATAGAAGAAATCGTGCACCGCGCGCAGCTTCGCCTTGCGATCGCCCGCCGCGCGGCGCTCGGCCTCGATCATGCGGCCGATGGTGCGCGCGAGGTTGGCCTGCACGAGGCGCGCGCCGAGGTCCGGCGTGCGGCCGCCCGGCCGGTAGACGGTGCGGTTCTCGCGGTAGCGGTCGATCTGCGCCGCGTGCTGCTCGATGCCGTCGCGCAGCTCGGGGTACATCGCGAAGCCGTCGCGCGCGAGTTCCAGCGCCGGCGTCGCGGCCTGCTCGAACGACAGAGTGCCGAAGAGTTCCAGCGCCTTCAGGTGCGTGGCCGGCGCGGCGGGCACGACCTGCCTGAGTATCCCTTCGGGGATGCGCCCGTCGCCTTCCGCCGCGAGGCGCGCGACGTCGGTCGCCATCGGCCAGCAGCCAAGGCCGGCGAGGCTGAGCACGCGCTTCTCCGCCGCGAGGTAGACCAGCGTGGGCGCCACCCCCGCGAACGACACCACGTCGGGCTGCAGCACCGCGAGCGCCATCGCCGCGGTGGTCGCGGCGTCGACCGCGTTGCCGCCCTGCGCGAGGCAGCGCGAAGCCGCGGTCGCCGCGAGATTGTGGCCGCAGGCCACCGCGTAGTGGCTGCCGACGACGGTGGGGCGCCACGAGATCGACGCCGGCTCCTTGCGGGTTCCCTTGCGGTGGTTCATCCAGCCCCCCTCAATCCAGCTTTACCTGTGCATCCTTCACGATCTTCGCGAAGCGCGCGAGTTCGCTGCGCGCAAAGGCCTCGAACTGCGTGCCGAAGATGTCGTCCACCGGGTCGGCGCCCAGCTCCACCAGCCGCTCGCGCAGCGCCGGGCGCTGCATCGTGCGGCGGAAGACGCCGACAAGGCGCTCGGTCAGCTCGGGCGACATCCCGGGCGGACCCCAGACGCCGTACCAGTTGCTGTGGTTGAAGGTCGGGAAGCCGAGCTCCGCCATCGGCCGCAGCTCGGGCGCGGCGCGCGAGCGCTGCGCGCTGGTCACGGCGAGGCCGCGCACCTTGCCGCTCTTCACGAACGGCATGATCGACGGCGCGGAGTCGAACATCAGCTGCACCCGCCCGCCCATCAGGTCGGTGATCGCCGGCGCGCTGCCCTTGTACGGCACGTGCTGCATGTCGATGCCCGCCAGCAGCTTGAACTGCTCGCCGCCCAGCTGCGAGGACGAGCCCGCGCTCGACGAGGCGAAGTTCACGCGCCCCGGGTTGCGCTTCAGGTAGGCCACGAGTTCATCCACGTTCTGCACCGGCAGCGACGGCGTCACCGCGAGCACCAGCGGCACGCTCACCAGCACGCCGACGTGCGTGAAGTCGCGGATCGCGTCGTAGGCCATCTTCGGCACGAGGCTGGGCAGGATGACGTGGATCGACGGGTTGATCAGCAAGGTATTGCCGTCGGGCGCAGCCTTCGACACCGCGGCCGCGCCGATCATGCCGCTCGCGCCGGCGCGGTTCTCGATCACCACCGGACGCCCCAGCTCCTCGGCGAAGGCATTGGTGACCGCGCGGGCAATGATGTCGGTCGGGCCGCCCGGCGGGTAAGGCACCACCATGCGCACGGGGGTGGCGTCCTGCGCGCGGGCCGCCCCCAGGGGGCCCAGCGCGAACACGGTGGCGAGGATCAGGAGAATCTTGCTCATGGGACGATTGTACGAGCGCGCTTTGAGATAATCGCCCTGTTTCGCCACCCTGAAGGCCTCCCATGAAGCTCGAGATCCGCCGCTGGCTGTCCTACGCCGAGGAGTCCCCCGCGCCCCCGGGAGAGCCGCCGATGAAGAAGATCGCGGTCGTCGCCGTGCTCGCCAACCCCTTCGCCGGCCGCCACGTCGAGGACCTGAAGCCGCTGATCGACGCCAGCGCCGAGGTCGGCGCCGAGATGGCCGCGCGCGGCGTCGCCTTGATGGCGCCCTACCTTTGCGCCGGCATGGGCAAGGGAGGCGTCGCCGGGCTCGCCGGGGAACAGGAGCACGTGAATGCGCTGCTCACGAACGTGTTCGCCGAGCCGGTGCGCAAGGCCACCGGCGGCGGCAAGGCGTGGATCTCGTCGATGACCAAGCGCGCCGGCCCCGGCACGACGATCGACATCCCGATGAACCACAAGGACGCGCTGTACGTGCGCTCGTTCTACGACGGCATGACGATCACGCTGCACGACGCGCCGATGGCCGACGAGATCGCGCTCATCCTCTGCATGGCGAATCGCGGCCGCATCGGCGCACGCGTGGGCGGATTGAAGCCCGAGGACGTCAAAGGCCAGGACGGCCTCTACTAGGGGAGCGATGATGGGCAACTTCGTGCTGTACGAGCAGGATGGCGGCGTCGCCACGCTGACCTTGAACGCCCCCGCCGAGCGCAACGCGCTCACCACGCAGGAGCAGTGGGACGACATCGTCAACGCGTGCGCGCGCGTCACCGCGGACGAATCGGTGAAGGCGGTGATCCTCACCGGCGCCGGCACCGCGTTCTCGGCCGGCGGCAACGTCAAGGACATGCGCGACCAGAAGGGCATCGCCGGCGGCACGCCCTACGACATCTCGCGCCACTACGTGCACGGCATCCAGCGCATCCCGCTCGCGATCCACGGGCTGGAAGTGCCGACCATCGCGGCGGTGAACGGCCCGGCGATCGGCGCCGGCTTCGACCTCGCGCTGATGTGCGACATCCGCATCGCGAGCGAGAAGGCGCGCTTCGCCGAGAGCTTCGTCAAGCTCGGCATCATTCCCGGCGACGGCGGCGCGTGGCTGCTGCAACGCGCGGTCGGCTACCAGCGCGCCGCCGAACTCAGCTTCACCGGCGACATGATCTCTGCCGCCGACGCGCTGGCGCTGGGCGTAGTCACGAAGGTCGTCCCGCCCGAGCAGTTGCTGCCCGCGGCGAAGGAACTCGCGGCGCGCATTGCCGCGAACCCGGGACCCGCGCTGCGCATGACCAAGCGCCTGCTGCGGCAGGCGCAGGTCGCGCGGCTCGACGAGACGCTTCAGCTCTCGGCCGCGCTGCAGGCGCTGGCGCACCGCACGCCCGAGCACGCGACCGCGGTGGCCGCGTTCCTCGACGCGATGAAGAAGTAGCGCCGTGGCCTCTCCCGACGCCAGCCTCGCCGACGACGGCCCGCCCTCACCGGGCAAGCCGAAGCTCGAGTACCCGATGGGCGACCCGCCGCCGGAAGGCGAGTCGCGCGAGGTCGCGCCGGGCGTGCGGTGGATCCGCATGCCGCTGCCCTTCACGCTGAACCACATCAACCTGTGGCTGCTGGAGGACGGCGACGCGTGGACGGTGGTCGACACGGGCCTCGGCTGGGAGAAGACGCGCGAGCTGTGGCGCCAGATCTTCGAGCGCGACCTCGGCGGGCGGCCGATCAAGCGCGTGATCATCACGCACATGCACCCGGACCACCTCGGCCTCGCCGGCTGGATCGGGCGCAAGTTCTCGGCCGAACTGTGGATCACGCGCCTGGAATACGTCACCGGCCGCATGCTGATCGCCGACACCGGGCGCGAGGCGCCGAAGGACGGCGAGGACTTCTACCGCGCCGCGGGCTGGGACGAGGACGCGCTCGATTCGTACCGCGTGCGCTTCGGCGCCTTCGGCAAGGCGGTGTCGCGGCTGCCGGACAGCTTCCGGCGCATCAAGGACGGCGACACCGTCGACATCGGCGGCCGCGCGTGGCGCGTGGTCACCGGCCACGGCCATTCGCCGGAGCACGCCTGCCTGTGGCAGCCGGACCTCAAGCTCTTCATCTCCGGCGACCAGGTGCTGCCGCGCATCTCGTCGAACGTTTCTGTGTTCCCGACCGAGCCGGACGCCGATCCGCTGTCGGACTGGATCGAGTCCTGCGCGAAGCTGAAGAAGGTCGTCGCCGACAACGTGCTGGTGCTGCCGGCGCACAACGAGCCCTTCCGCGGATTGCACGCGCGGCTGCAGAACCTGATCGACAGCCACGAGCGGTCCCTGGAGCGACTCGCCAAGCGGCT
Organism: uncultured Enterobacteriaceae bacterium; assembly: GCA_964617355.1. GTDB lineage: Bacteria > Pseudomonadota > Gammaproteobacteria > Burkholderiales > SG8-39 > CAZTDU01. The sequence continues at coordinate 2,991 of CAZTXP010000001.1, read as the reverse complement.
CCAGGCCAAGCCGCGGCGAGCGATCGACACCTTCGGCGCGCTGTTCGCGCGCGAGATCGGCAAGGACCTGCTGGGCATGGCCACCGGCGAGGCGATCGCGCACCTCAACTGCCTCGTCGCGCGCGGCCGCGCCGGGCGCGAGCGCCAGGCCGACGGCACGCTGGTCTGGTTCGCGAAGCCCTGAGGGCTTACTCCGGCTTGATGCCGGCGCTCTTCACGATGCGCTGGAACTTCGCCACGCTCTCCTTGATCAGGGCGTGGAACTCCTGCGGCGAATTGGTCGTGGGGTCGGAGCCCATGCCGACGTACTTCTCGCGCAGGTCCGGCTGCGCCACGGCCTTGACGATCTGCGCGTGCATGCCGTTCACGATCTCGCGCGGCGTGTTGGCGGGCGCCATGATGCCGAACCACGACACGATCTCGTAGCCGGGCACGCCGGCTTCGTCGAGCGTCGGCACCTCGGGCAGCACGGCGGCGCGCTTCTTCGCGCTGACGCCAAGTACGCGCAGCTTCCCGGACTTGTAGTGCTGGATGCCGCCGGCGACGGTGGCGAAGTACATGTCCACGCGGCCCGCGAGCAGGTCGGTGAGCGCCGGCGTGTCGCCCTTGTACGGGATGTGCGCGATGTCCACGCCCGCCATGCTCTTGAGGAGTTCCATCGACAGGTGCGGCGTCGCGCCGGAGCCGGAGGACGCATAGTTGAGCTTGCCGGGCTGGGCCTTCGCCGCGGCGATCAGTTCCTTCACGTCCTTCCAGGGCGCGGCGGCCGGCACCATCAGCATGTTCTGGATCTCGACCACCAGCGACACCGGCGCGAAGTCGTTGATGACGTCGAACGGCAGCTTGTTGTAGAGGCTCGGCGACACCGTCATCGAGCCCGCGCCCCAGAGGAACGTGTACCCGTCGGACGCCGACTTGGCGACGTGCTCGAAGGCGACGTTGCCGCCGGCGCCGGCGCGGTTCTCGACCACCACCGGGAACGGCAGGTCGAACTTCGCCACCAGCTGGCGCGCGTGCAGGTCGGAGGCGCCGCCCGGCGGGTACGGCACCACCAGGCGCATGGCCTTGTTCGGCCACGCTTGCGCAGTTGCGTCCAACGACAGCGCGGCGAGCAGCACCGCGACGAGACGAATCGCCTTCATGAGGGTCTCCTTACTTGCCGTCGGCGATCGGGCGCGCCGTGGTGACGAACGACAGGCCGCGCGTGCCCGCGACCTCGGCGTGCACGGCCTCGACCACCGGCGGATTCACCGGCTTGTCGGATTGCCAGCGCACCACCATGCTTGCGCCGGTGCCGCCGGAGGAATCGCTCTTGGGCACGTAGAACTCGTGCGCGCCGAGCGGCGGCACCATCACGGGCTTCGCCGCGAATTCCTTCAGCCGCTTGCCGGTGCCGTCGAAGTACTGCACCGAGGTGACGCGGATCGGCGAGGACGGATCCGAGTTGCGCACGCTGATCTGCACGGACAACAGCAGTTCCATGGGCTTGCCGGCGCTGGTGATGTCGCCGTACAGGATGTGCGAATAGATCGGCAGGTAAAGCACCTGCCCCTGCGACGGCGGCAGCGGTGCCTGTGCGAATGCCGGAATGGCGAGGAGCGCGCAGCACAGCAGGAGAAGTCGACGCATCCGTGTTCCCTTCAATCCGGCTTCGCGCCGGTCTGCCTGACGATGGCGGCCCACTTGGCGACGTCGGCGCGCACGATCGCGCCGAAGGCCTCGGGCGTGTCGGAGGCGGGCTCCGCGCCCTGGTTGAGCAGCGCCTCGTTCACCTCGGGCGTGGCGACGATGCGCCGGATCTCCGCGTTCAGGCGGTCGACGATGTCCTTCGGCGTGCCCGCGGTGGCGAACATCGCGTACCACGACACGGCCTCGTAGCCGGGGAAGCCGGACTCCGCGACCGTCGGGTACCCGGGCGCGGCCGACGAGCGCTGGGCGCTGGTCACCGCGATCGCGCGCACCTTGTTCGACTTCAGCGCCGGCAGCGCGCTGAACACCGGCGTCACCGCCATCTGCACATCGTTGTTCGCGATCGCGCTGATCTGCGGCCCCGCGCCGCGGAACGGCACGTGAAGCATGTCGATGCCCGCCATGCTGGTGAACAACGCGCCCGTCAGGTACAGCAGGTTCCCCGCCGAGGCGTAGGCCAGCTTGCCGGGGTTGGCCTTGGCGTGCGCGACGAACTCGCGCACGTTGGTCGCCGGGACCGACGGGTGCACCAGCAGCAGGTTCGGCAGCACCGCGACGCGCGTGATCGGCGCGAAGTCCTTCACCGGGTCGTACTGCGGCTTGTCGTAGAGGCTGAAGTTGATCGCGTGCGTGCCGCTGGTGCCCATGATCAGCGTATAGCCGTCGCCGGGCGCGCGTGCGGCGACCTCGGAGCCGATGGCGCCGCCCGCGCCGCCGCGGTTCTCGACGAAGAACTGCTTGCCCATGGAATCGGACAGCTTCTGCGTCACCATGCGCGCGACGAGGTCGGTGGCGCCGCCCGCCGGGAACGGCACGATCACGCGCACCGGCTTCGCGGGCCAGGCGCCCTGCGCCTGCGCCGCGCCGGCGAGCGCCGCGAGCAGGACCGCGGCGAGCGGCCTCACGGCTTCGGCATCCGTTCGCGCGCGCGGTTCACCACCGCGGCGAGGACCTTGCTCACGTCGGCCTTGACCTTCGGGAACTCGGGCTTGCGGCGGAAGGTCGCGGTATCCATGAAGAGCTTCTTGTTGATCTCCACCATGATGCTCTCGGTGCGCCCGGTGGCGTCGCCGAAGCGCGAGTTCAGCTCGCCGCCGGTGTAGGGGAAGTTGATGCGGCAGCTGTAGCCGAGCGACTCGATCGTCGCCTTCACGAACTCGATGAACTCGCCGGTCGAGGTCTTGCCGTTGACGTTGCCGAGGCAGAAGTCCGGGCGCTGCTGGCCCGGGTCCGGGTGGGTCGGGGCGCCGACCGCCGACATGCAGTGGCAGGACAGCTGGTAGGCGAAGCCCCAGGCCGAGC